>JBNMQW010000006.1:0-263724 GCA_050205485.1 Mycolicibacterium vaccae
CATAGCGGCAGGGAAACGCCCGGTCCCATCCCGAACCCGGAAGCTAAGCCTGCCAGCGCCGATGATACTGCCCACACGGGTGGAAAAGTAGGACACCGCCGAACACAAATTAGAAATCGCCCCCCACGTTCACGTGGGGGGCGATTTCCATTTCATCGGCAATTATTCGCGAATTACGTTAATTGTGAGGCTTCCGGAGAAGCCCGTATCCTTTCTGCGTGGCTCAAGACGATCAGCGCGGACAAGGCGACCGGACCCCGCGTCGCGGACCGGAGGCCGGCCGGCAACGGCCCCGTGGTGACCGTCGCTCGGCGCCGCATTTCTCGGGACCCCGACGGGCCCGCCCGGTGCAGCCCAGGACCGATGGCGAGGACTCCGCAGCCCGGGGCCCGCGCATCCCCGACGAGATCGAAGCCAAACAGCTCGCCCCCGAAATCCGCAGCGAGCTCACGACTTTGGATCGCCACACCGCCGAGATGGTGGCACGCCACCTGGTCGCCGCGGGTGAACTGCTCGACGAGGATCCCCAAGCCGCCCTGGCCCACGCTCAGGCGGCGCGGTCGCGTTCGGGCCGGATCGCGGCCGTGCGGGAAGCCGTCGGAATCGCCGCCTATCACTGTGGTGACTGGGCGCAGGCGCTCGCGGAGTTCCGCGCGGCCCGCCGGATGGGCAGTCGGTCGCCGCTGCTGGCGCTCATCGCCGACTGCGAGCGGGGTATCGGCCGTCCGGAGCGAGCGATCGAGCTCGGCCGCAGCCCCGAAGCCGCCGCGCTGACCGGAGACGACGCCGACGAGTTGAAGATCGTCCTCGCCGGCGCCCGGTCGGATCTCGGTCAGCACCAGGCGGCCTTGGCCGTGCTGGCGACGCCCGAGCTGGACCCCAAGCGCACCGGGCAGACCGCGGCCCGGCTGTTCTATGCCTACGCGGACACCTTGCTGGCCCTCGAGCGCACCGACGAGGCGCTGCAGTGGTTCCTGCGTGCGGCCGCGGCCGACGTCGAGGGCGTCACCGACGCCGAGGACCGCGTCACGGAGCTCTCCTGACGTGACATCGCTTGTGCAGCAGCATGATTGTCTGCTGCTCGACCTCGACGGAACGGTGTTCCGCGGCCACGAGCCGACTCCGGGCGCGGTGGAGACGCTGGCCGACGTGCCGGCCCGGGCTCTGTTCGTCACCAACAACGCCTCCCGCTCCGCCGGCCAGGTGGCCGGTCATCTGCGCGAACTGGGGTTCAGCGCGGAGGCCGACGACGTGGTCACCAGTGCGCAGAGTGCCGCGCGGCTGCTGAGCGAGCAACTGTCCGCGGGCGACCGGGTGCTGGTGGTCGGCACCGAGGCCCTCGCCGACGAGGTGCGCGGCGTCGGCCTGGTCCCGGTCCGCGAATGGGCGGACGAACCGGTCGCCGTGGTACAGGGCCACTCGCCCACGACCGCCTGGCCCGACCTCGCGGAGGCCGCGCTGGCCATCCGCAGCGGAGCGCTGTGGGTCGCGGCCAACGTCGACAAGACGCTGCCCTCGGAGCGCGGGTTGCTCCCCGGGAACGGATCGATGGTGGCGGCGCTGCGCACCGCCACCGATCGCGAGCCCCTCGTCGCGGGTAAACCCGCGCCCGCCTTGATGGCCGACGCGCTGTCGCGGGGCGACTTCGCGACCCCACTGGTGGTCGGCGACCGCCTCGACACCGACATCGCCGGCGCGCGGGCCGCACAGCTGCCCGTCCTGATGGTGCTGTGCGGCGTTCACCACGCGATCGACGCGGTGTGGGCGGAACCCGACCAGCGCCCCGACTACCTCGCCGAGGACCTGCGCGGGCTGAACGCCGACGCGGATCTGCTGCGCATCGGTGCCCAGCCGCACTGGCGTGTGGAGATCGACGGCGACACGGCGAACGTCCACGCCACGACCGGCGATGCCGGTGACCCGCTGTCGGTGGTCCGGGCGGTCGCCGCCGCGGTGTGGGCTGCCCAGACGCCGCCGACGACGCTGTCGGCGGGCGATGACACGGCCCGTGCAGCCATGGCGCGGTGGTCGCTGCTGTAGGCCACGCATCGGCTAGCGTGAGCACCGACATGAGTAACGATCCCGACCAGATCCGTGCCCAGATCGCCGAGCTGCTCGGCGACCAGACCGAGCCGTCGGTGACCGAACTCGATGAGGTGGCCGCCCGCCTGGAACAAGCCCACGACGTGTTGGTGCAGGCGCTGGAATCAGTCGAGAAAGGCTGATCCGTGACGCGGCGCGCACGTGTGGACGCCGAGCTGGTACGGCGGGGCCTGGCCCGATCCCGGCAGCAGGCGGCAGAACTGATCGACGCCGGCCGGGTCAGCATCGACGGCATGCCCGCGGTCAAACCGGCCACCGCGATCTCGGTCGACGCACACCTGACGGTCGAAGCCGGTGAGAGCACCTGGGTCTCGCGCGGCGCGCACAAGCTGATCGGCGCTCTCGACGCATTCGCGGTCAGCGTCGAGGGCCGGCGTTGCCTGGACGCCGGCGCGTCCACCGGCGGCTTCACCGAGGTGCTGCTGCACCGCGGCGCCCGGGAAGTGGTCGCCGTCGACGTCGGCTACGGGCAGCTGGCCTGGTCGCTGCGCAGCGACTCCCGGGTGACGGTCATGGAACGCACCAACGTCCGCGAACTGACCAGCGACGCCATCGGTGGACCGGCCGACGTCGTCGTCGCCGACCTGTCGTTCATCTCGCTGTCGACCGTGCTGCCGGCGCTGACTGCGTGCGCGGCGCCGACCGCCGATATCGTTCCCATGGTGAAGCCGCAGTTCGAGGTCGGCCGGGAGCGCGTCGGCGCCGGCGGGGTCGTCACCGACCCTGCGTTGCGGGTCGACGCGGTGCGCACGGTGGCCCAGCGGGCCGACGCGCTCGGCTGGCACTCCGTCGCGGTGACGGCCAGCCCGCTTCCCGGCCCGGCCGGCAACGTCGAGTACTTCCTGCACCTGCGTGCCGACACCGCCGCCGCGCTCACCGGCGCCGATCTGGACGCCGCGATCACCACGGCGGTTGAGGAAGGCCCCCAATGAGCGACCAGCGCACCGTACTGCTGGTGGTCCACACCGGCCGGGAAGAAGCCACCGAGGTGGCCCGCCGGGTCAAGAAGGTGCTCAGCGACAACGGGATCGGGCTGCGCGTGCTCTCCGCGGAAGCCGTGGACCGCGGCCCGGTGCCACTGGCGCCGGACGACACCCGCGTGCTCGGACCGGGTATCGAGGTCGTCGACGCCGACCAGCAGGCCGCCGCCGGTTGCGAGCTGGTGCTGGTGCTCGGCGGCGACGGCACGTTCCTGCGGGCCGCCGAACTCGCCCGCAACGTCGAGATCCCGGTGGTGGGCGTCAACCTCGGCCGCATCGGCTTCCTGGCCGAGGCGGAGGCCGACTCCATCGACTCGGTGCTCGACCACATCATCAAGCGCGACTACCGCATCGAGAAGCGGATGACGCTCGACGTCGCGGTCCGCGCCCAGGGCGAGCTGATCGACCGTGGCTGGGCGCTCAACGAGGCCAGCCTGGAGAAGGCGCCACGACTCGGGGTGATGGGCGTGGTGCTGGAGGTCGACGGGCGCCCGGTGTCGGAGTTCGGCTGCGACGGGGTGCTGGTGTCCAGCCCCACCGGATCGACCGCCTACGCGTTCTCCGCCGGCGGGCCGGTGCTGTGGCCCGACCTGGAGGCGATCATCGTGGTGCCCAACAACGCGCACGCGCTGTTCGCGCGGCCGATGGTGACCAGTCCCGACGCCGTCATCGCGATCGAGGTGGAAGCCGGAGGGCATGACGCGGTGGTGTTCTGCGACGGCCGCCGCGAGATGATCGTGCCGGCCGGCGGACGGCTCGAGGTGACCCGCTGCGGCACACCACTGAAATGGGTGCGGCTGGACAGCGCACCGTTCGCCGACCGCCTGGTGCGCAAGTTCCGGTTGCCGGTCACAGGGTGGCGCGGACAGTAGTGCTATCCGAAATTCGAATCGAGTCGCTCGGCGCGATCAGTGCTGCGACCGCGGAGTTCGACCGAGGGTTGACGGTGCTCACCGGTGAGACCGGCGCCGGCAAGACCATGGTCGTCACCGGTCTGCATCTGCTCGGCGGTGCGCGGGCGGACCCGATGAAGGTGCGGTCCGGGGCGCAGCGCGCCGTGGTGGAGGGTCGCTTCGGCACCACCGACGCCGCTCCCGACGTGACGGCCCGGGTGGACGAACTGCTCGAGGCATCGGGCGCGGAACGCGACGACGACGGCAGCGTCATCGCCGCCCGCTCGGTGAGTCGCGATGGTCCGTCGCGGGCCTACCTGGGTGGGCGCAGCGTCCCGGCGAAATCGTTGAGCGAGTTCACCGGGGAGCTGCTGACCCTGCATGGGCAGAACGACCAGCTGCGGCTGATGCGCCCCGACCACCAGCGCGCGGCACTGGACCACTACGCCGCCGTGGATGCTCCGCTGGCCCGCTACCGCACTGCCCGCGACGCGTGGCTGCAGGCGAAACGCGATCTCGAGGATCGCCGCCGCCGTACCCGGGAGCTGGCGCAGGAAGCCGATCGTCTGCAGTTCGCGCTCAACGAGATCGACGTCGTCAACCCGCTACCCGGCGAGGACGCCGATCTGGTCGATGACATCCGGCGGCTCTCCGAACTCGACGCCGTGCGCGAAGCGGTGCAGACCGCGCGCTCGGCGCTGTCCGGTGACACCGACACCGTCGACGCGCATTCGGCGGCCAGCGCCGTCGGGATGGCGCGGACGGCACTGGAGAGTACCGATGACACGGCCCTGAAAGCCCTGGCCGAACAGCTGGACTCGGCGCTGGCCGTGCTGGTCGACGTGTCCGGTGAGCTGGGTCAGTTCATGTCCGAATTGCCCAGCGACGCAAGCGCTCTGGAGACCAAGCTGGCGCGGCAGGCCGAATTGCGCACGCTGACGCGCAAGTACGCCGCCGACATCGACGGCGTGCTGGCGTGGGCGGGGGAGGCGCGGGAGCGGCTGGGTCAGCTCGACGTGTCCGAGGAGACCCTGGGCGAGCTCGAGCGTCGAGTCGACGAACTGCAGGCCAAGGTCGTGAGCGCCGCGGCGGAGGTCACCAAGGCGCGGATGAAGGCCGCGCGGGGATTGTCGAAAGCGGTGACCGCCGAGCTGTCGGGCCTGGCGATGTCGGGCGCCGAGTTCACGATCTCGGTGAGCCCGCTGATCGCCCGCGCCGACGACAGCGCACCGCTGCCGATGCCGTCCGGAGACACCGTGCACGCCGGCCACGACGGCGTGGACGCGGTCGAGTTCGGCTTCGCCGCCCATCGCGGTTCCGACATCCTGCCGCTGCACAAGAGCGCCTCCGGCGGCGAACTGTCCCGGGTGATGCTGGCGCTGGAGGTCGTACTGGCGGCATCGACCGAGGGCACGACGATGGTGTTCGACGAGGTCGACGCCGGGGTCGGCGGTCGTGCCGCGGTGCAGATCGGTCGCCGGCTGGCGCGTCTGGCGCGCACGCATCAGGTCATCGTGGTGACCCATCTGCCCCAGGTCGCGGCGTACGCCGACATCCACCTGGTGGTCGACAGTGGCACCGGGCGCACCAAGTCCAGCGGTGTGCGTCGCCTCGACGACGACGACCGGGTGGCCGAGTTGGCGCGCATGCTGGCCGGGCTGGGGGAGTCCGACAGCGGCCGTGCGCATGCCCGCGAGTTGCTGGACGCGGCCCGGGCCGAGCGCGCCGCCGACTGAACTCTCAGCTGCCGATGACCGTATCGAGCAGATCGGAGACGAAGCCGGCATCGGCTGCCTCGGCGGTCATCAGGCAGCGGTAGAAGACGCCACCGGACAACGCCACCGACGCGGTCTCCGGATCAACCGTCGCGGGGAACTCGCCCGCCGCGATCCCGGCCGCGATGACATCGGTGAGCCGACGTCGGCGCTGCGCTGAGAACCGGTGTAGGCGGTCGCGGAAGCCCGCGTCGTTGGCCGCCGCATGAATCAGCGCCGGGATGGACGCCGACACCGGCGAGTCGGTCAGGGCCTGCGCGAGGTGGGTCAGCAGGACGTGCGCGCGCTGTCGCGCGGTCGCGGTGGTGTCCTCGTGTCCCGGATCGGGCTGTCGATTGAGGCCTGCGAGCGCGTCGGCGACCAGAGCGGCTTTGTCGGGCCAGTGTCGGTAGAGGGTGCTCCGACCGACTCCCGCACGCGCAGCGACCGACTCCATCCGAAAGCCGGCGTAACCGTCGGCGGCGAACTCGGCCAGAGCCGCGCCGAGGATGGCGCGACGAGACTGGGTGATCCGCGGATCTTCTTTGCAACGTCTTGTCACACTGTGGGACATACTTGTATCATAAACGGCTGGAGGTGCCGATATGGCCGACTTCAGTGTTCGCTACATCGTCAGAGACGTCGACGAGACGGTGGATTTCTACACGCGCCATCTGGGATTCGAACTGCTGATGAGGCCCGGGCCGGGCTTCGCCCTGCTGCGTCGCGGGGAGCTGCGGTTGCTCCTGAACGTTCCCGAGGGCGGCGGCGGTGCCGGCCAGCGGACGTCGGGCGGACAACTGCCCCAGCCGGGCGGCTGGAATCGATTCCAGCTGCAGGTGGAGAACCTCGATTCCGTCGTTGATGCGCTCCACCGGGCGGGCATCACCTTCCGTGGTGCTGTCGTCGAGGGGCGCGGGGGCCGGCAGGCGCTCGCCGTGGATCCGTCCGGAAACCCGGTCGAGCTGTTCGAGCCATACGCCCGCTAGAGGTGTTACCGATGTGACAAAAGCGAACTAATGGGGCTGGTGTTACGGCGCGCCTCCGGCTGATTCCCGCCCGGTCTGGTGAGAATCTCGGCATGAAGATGTCAGCGCTGCTATCCCGTAACGCCAGTACACGGCCGGGTATCACCGGCACTGCCCGCGTGGACCGCGACATCGACCGGCTGCTGCGACGCCTGACTCCCGGCGACATCGTCGTCATGGACGTCCTCGATCTGGACCGCATCACCGCCGACGCCCTCGTCGAGGCCAACGTCGCCGCGGTCGTCAACGCGTCGTCGTCGATCTCCGGGCGCTATCCCAACCTCGGCCCCGAAGTGTTGGTCGCCAACGGCATCATGCTGATCGACGACGCCGGCCCCGAGGTCTTCAAGAAGGTCAAGGACGGCGCCCGCATCCGCCTCAACGAGGGTGGCGTGTACTCCGGGGACCGCCGCCTGGTGCTCGGCACCGAGCGCACCGACGCCGACATCCACGAGCTGATGCAGGAAGCCAAGAGCGGCCTGGTCGCCCACCTCGAGGCCTTCGCCGGCAACACCATCGAGTTCATCCGCAGCGAGAGCCCGCTGCTGATCGACGGCATCGGCATCCCCGACATCGACGTCGACCTCAACCGTCGCCACGTGGTGATCGTCGCCGAGGAGCCCAGCGCGGCAGCCGATCTCAAGGCGCTCAAGCCGTTCATCAAGGAGTACCAGCCGGTGCTGGTGGGCGTGGGCACCGGTGCCGACGTGCTGCGCAAGGCCGGATACCGGCCCGCGCTGATCGTCGGGGATCCCGACAAGATCAGCACCGAGGTGTTGCGGTCCGGCGCACAGGTGGTGCTGCCCGCCGACGCCGACGGCCACGCCGCCGGGCTGGAACGCATCCAGGACCTCGGCGTCGGTGCGATGACGTTCCCGGCCGCGGGATCTGCGGCCGATCTGGCGCTGCTGCTGTGCGACCACCACGGCGCGTCGCTGATCGTCACCGTCGGGCACAGCGCGAGCATCGAGGAGTTCTTCGACCGCAGCCGCCAGCACAGCAACCCGTCGACCTTCCTGACCCGGCTGAAGGTGGGGGAGAAGCTCGTCGACGCGAAAGCCGTTGCCACGCTGTACCGCAGCCGCGTGTCCGGTGGCGCCATCGCGCTGCTGGTCCTCGCCATGCTGATCGCCGTCATCGCGGCGCTGTGGGTGTCGCGCGCCGACGCCGCGGTGCTGGAGTGGATCAGCGGGTACTGGAGCCAGTTCCTGCTGTGGGTGCAGGGCCTGGTCTCGTAGGAGCCCTGCCGTGATCTCGCTGCGCACGCATGCCATTTCGCTCGCCGCGGTCTTCCTGGCCCTGGCCATCGGCGTCGCCCTGGGTTCGGGGCTGTTGTCCAACACGGTGCTGTCGGGGCTGCAGGACGACAAGACCGAACTGCAGCAGCAGATCGACAGCTTGACCGGTGAGCGCAACGCGCTGAACGAGAAGCTGGCCGCCGCAGCGGATTTCGATGCGCAGATGGCGCCACGCATCCTAGCCGGGAACATGCGCGACAAGTCGGTCGTGCTGTTCCGGACGCCCGAGGCCAACGACGACGACGTCGAGGCCTTGGTCCGTCTGGTCGGGCAGGCCGGCGGGACCGTGAGCGGAACCATCGGCCTGACATCGCAGTTCGTCGAGGCGCATGCGGCCGAGAAGCTGCTCTCGGTGGTGAACTCGCCGATCGTCCCCGCCGGGGCGCAGCTGAACACCCGCACCGTCGACCAGGGCTCCCAGGCCGGTGACCTGCTCGGCATCAGCCTGCTGATCAGCAAGGACCCGCGGGCGCGGCCGGTGGACGAAGCCGCCCGCGAGACCGTGCTGACGACCCTGCGAGACGCCGGCTTCGTCACGTTCGGCGCCGAGCGCATCGGCGCCGCCGACACCGCGCTCGTCGTCACCGGCGGGGGCCTCGGCGACGACGCCGGCAACCAGGGCTCCACCGTGGCCCGGTTCACCGCGGGCCTGGCCCAGCACGGGTCAGGGACGGCGCTGGTGGGCCGCGACGGGTCGGCATCGGGCACCGCCGCCATCGCGGTGACGCGCGCCGACGCGGCGCTGAACAACGCGTACAGCACCGTCGACGACATCAACCGCGAGTCCGGCCGCATCACCGCGGTGCTGGCGCTCGGGGACCTGCTCGCCGGCGGCAAGCCCGGCCAGTACGGCGTCGGTCCGGGCGCCTCGGCGGTGACCGTCCCGCAGTGACACCGCCGGGTGCGGCGACCGTCACCCGCGTGTCAGCGACGGGTTGCCGGTGTCGGTGTTAGGGTGGGGTTCCGTGGGTCGGCAGGCCCCGACACGGGTTCGGATACCTTCCGAATCCAGCAATTAGAAGCCCTGCCCGTCGTCACGGAGGTTGCTCTTGCCCGCGCTACGCAAGCACCCACACACCACTACGAAGCATCTCTTCGTCACCGGTGGCGTGGTGTCATCGCTCGGCAAGGGACTCACCGCTTCGAGTCTCGGTCAGCTGCTGACCGCTCGCGGTCTGAGGGTCACGATGCAGAAGCTCGACCCGTACCTCAACGTGGACCCGGGCACCATGAACCCGTTCCAGCACGGTGAGGTGTTCGTCACCGAGGACGGCGCCGAGACCGACCTCGACGTCGGGCACTACGAGCGCTTCCTGGACCGCAACCTGTCCGGCTCGGCGAACGTCACCACCGGGCAGGTGTACTCGACCGTGATCGCCAAGGAGCGCCGTGGCGAGTACCTCGGTGACACCGTGCAGGTGATCCCGCACATCACCGACGAGATCAAGCGCCGCATCCTCGAGATGGACGCCCCCGACGCCGACGGCAACCGGCCCGACGTGATCATCACCGAGGTCGGCGGCACCGTCGGCGACATCGAGTCGCTGCCCTTCCTGGAGGCCGCGCGCCAGGTCCGCCACGAGGTCGGACGGGAGAACTGCTTCTTCCTGCACTGTTCCCTGGTGCCGTACATGGCCCCATCGGGCGAGCTGAAGACCAAACCGACCCAGCACTCGGTGGCCGCGCTGCGCAGCATCGGCATCACGCCCGACGCGCTGATCCTGCGCTGCGACCGCGACGTCCCCGAACCGCTGAAGAACAAGATCGCGCTGATGTGCGACGTCGACATCGACGGATGCATCTCCACCCCGGACGCGCCGTCGATCTACGACATCCCCAAGGTGCTGCACCGTGAGGAGCTCGACGCCTACGTGGTGCGCCGGCTGAACCTGCCGTTCCGCGACGTGGACTGGACGCAGTGGAACGACCTGCTGCGCCGTGTCCACGAGCCGCGTGAGACGGTGCGAATCGCGTTGGTGGGCAAGTACATAGACCTCTCCGATGCGTACCTGTCGGTGGCCGAGGCGATCCGGGCGGGCGGGTTCGCCCACCACGCCAAGGTGGAGATGCACTGGATCGCCTCCGACGACTGCGAGACCGAGGCCGGCGCCGCGGCCGCCCTGGCCGACATCGACGGCGTCCTGATCCCCGGCGGCTTCGGCATCCGCGGCATCGAGGGCAAGATCGGGGCCATCCGCTACGCGCGCAAGCGTGGCCTGCCCGTGCTCGGCCTGTGCCTGGGCCTGCAGTGCATCGTCATCGAGGCCGCTCGGTCGGTGGGCATCGACGAGGCGAACTCCGCGGAGTTCGACCCGTCCACGCCCGACCCGGTGATCTCGACGATGGCCGACCAGCGCGACGCGGTCGCCGGTGACGCCGACCTCGGCGGCACCATGCGGCTGGGCGCCTATCCGGCTGTGCTGGAAGAAGATTCCATCGTCGCGAACGCCTACGGCGCCACCGAGGTGTCCGAGCGGCACCGGCATCGCTACGAGGTCAACAACGCCTACCGCGACCGCATCGCCAAGAGTGGGCTGCGGTTCTCCGGAACCTCGCCGGACGGTCACCTCGTCGAGTTCGTCGAGTACCCGGCCGACGTCCACCCGTTCCTCGTGGGCACCCAGGCGCACCCCGAACTCAAGAGCCGGCCCACCCATCCGCACCCGCTGTTCGTCGCCTTCGTCGGCGCCTCGCTGGACTACAAGAACGCTGAGCGGCTGCCCGTCGAGATCCCCGAGCACGCCGACCTTCCCGCCAACGGCGCCGAGCATGCTCTCGAAGAGCTGCCGGCTCGTGGCTGAGACCGGTCCCGGCAGCCACGACTTCTCTGTCGCGGCCTCCGAGACACTCCACGTCGGGAACATCCTGGCGCTGCGGGCCGACGAGGTCCGCATGCCCGGCGGCGGGACCGCTCGCCGGGAGATCGTCGAGCACTTCGGGGCCGTGGCCGTCGTCGCGATCGACGACGACGCCAACGTGGTGTTGATCCACCAGTACCGGCACGCCTTCGGGCGGCGGCTGTGGGAGTTGCCGGCCGGCCTGCTCGACATGGGCGGCGAGCCGCCGCACGTCACCGCGGCCCGCGAGCTCACCGAGGAAGCCGGGCTGGCCGCGTCGTCCTGGCACACGCTCGTGGACCTGGACTGCTCGCCCGGATTCAGCGACGAGAGCGTGCGGGTGTTCCTCGCGACCGATCTGCGCGACGTCGACCGGCCGCAGGCCAGCGATGAGGAAGCCGACCTCGAGGTGCGCCGCGTGCCGCTCGATGAGGCGGTGCGCAGGGTCTACGCCGGGGAGATCGTCAACTCGATCGCCGTCGCCGGAATCCTGGCCGCGTACGCGATGCCGCAACTGGAGTCCCTGCGGGCCGTCGACGCGCCCTGGACCGATCGGCCGACCGCGTTCGCGCGCCGAAAAGGCCATCCATGACGTCCACGTCGGCGCCGCTGGCGCTGGACACCCAGCTGCAGGGCTACCTCGACCATCTCGCCATCGAGCGGGGCGTCGCGGCCAACACGCTGAGTTCCTACCGGCGCGACCTGCGGCGCTACGCCGAGCACCTGACGGCGCGCGGCATCGACGACCTGGCCGTGGTGGCCGAAGACGACGTCAGCGACTTCCTGGTGGCGCTGCGGCAGGGTGACCCGGACAACGGGGTCGTGCCGCTGTCGGCGGTGTCGGCGGCGCGGGCGCTGATCGCGGTTCGCGGCCTGCACCGGTTCGCCGCGGCCGAGGGCATCGCCACCCTGGACGTGGCGCGTGACGTCAAACCGCCGACCCCGAGCCGGCGGCTGCCCAAGAGCCTGAGCATCGACGAGGTGCTCGCGCTGCTCGACGCCGCGGGCGGGGACAGCGAGTCCGACAGCCCGCTGACGCTGCGCAACCGCGCCCTGCTCGAACTGCTCTATTCGACCGGTGCCCGCATCTCCGAGGCCGTCGGCCTGGACGTCGACGACGTCGACACCCACGCGCGCTCGGTGCTGCTGCGCGGCAAGGGCGGCAAGCAGCGCCTCATCCCGATCGGCCGGCCTGCGGTGGCCGCGCTCGACGCCTACCTGGTGCGGGGCCGACCCGACCTGGCGCGCCGGGGCCGCGGCATGCCCGCGATCTTCCTCAACGCCCGCGGCGGTCGGCTGTCGCGGCAGAGTGCCTGGCAGGTGCTGCAGGACGCGGCCGAACGCGCCGGGATCACGGCGACGGTGTCGCCGCACGTGCTGCGGCACTCGTTCGCGACGCATCTGCTCGACGGCGGCGCCGACGTGCGCGTCGTGCAGGAACTGCTCGGCCACGCCTCGGTGACCACCACGCAGATCTACACCATGGTCACCGTCAGTGCGCTGCGTGAGGTGTGGGCCGGCGCGCACCCGCGGGCCCGCTAACCGCCGAGGTACTCCGACTCCAGCACCAGATCCGGCAATAGCGACTGGTACTCCACGTGGGTCTTGTGCTCCACGGTGTCGAACAGCACGCCCTGCTGCTCCCGCATGAACGCCCGGTAGCCGGGCGCACCGGGCAACCGGACGTTGTCGGCGACGACGATCGACCCGCCGTGCAGCCACCCCCGGTCCAGGATGGCGCGCAGATCGGGCAGGTAGGCGTTCTTCTCGTGGTCGATGAACAGCAGGTCCACCCGGCCGGGGGCCAGGCCGTGCTCGCCGGCCAGCGCGTCGAGCGTGGTGCCGCCGTCACCGATGGTGCCGACGACGCAGGTCACCCGGTCCGCGACGCCGGCATGGGCCCAGATGCGGCGGGCCACCTCGGCGTTGGCTGCGGCGAACTCCACGGAGACCACCCGGGCGGCCGGGGCGGCGCGGGCGATGCGCAGCGCGCTGTATCCGCAGTAGGTGCCCAGTTCCAGCGCCAGCGCCGGATCCGAGCGGCGCACCGCGGCGTCGAGCAGGTGGCCCTTCTCGTCGCCGACGTTGACCAGCATCGCCTCCTGGCGGGCGAACCGGTCGACGGTGGCCAGCACGTCGTCGATGTCGCCGCGTCGGGCGTGGGCCTCGACGTAGGCCGCGCACGCGGCTTCGCGGCCGTCGCCCATCTGGCCGGTGCGCAGGAAAGACGGCATCCCCGCCGCCAGTCGCACCCAGCGCCACAACGGCAGTCGTCGGGTCAGCGTCATGGCCCTCAGCCTAAGCAGGTCACCGGCTGTCCTGCGGGTCTTCCTGACCAGCGCGGTGTCGGCCGTTAAACTTGCCCGGATGTCCGTGACGCCCGAGGGATGCCTGACCAGCGACGGTCGCGCATGACCGACGACACCGGCAGCGTCGACGCCGCACCTACGCCCGGCTACACCGGCCGGATCCCGCGGGACATCCCCGAACCCCCGGTGCGCACCAGCCACGGCCCGGCCAAGGTCATCGCGATGTGCAACCAGAAGGGCGGCGTCGGGAAGACCACCTCGACGATCAACCTGGGCGCCAGCCTGGCCGAGTACGGCCGCCGCGTGCTGCTGGTCGACCTGGACCCGCAGGGCGCCCTGTCCGCCGGCCTGGGTGTGCCGCACTACGAGCTCGAGAACACCGTCTACAACCTGCTCGTCGAACCCCGGGTGTCCATCGACCAGGTGCTGCTGACCACGCGCGTGCCGGGTCTGGACCTGGTGCCCAGCAACATCGACCTGTCCGCGGCGGAGATTCAGCTGGTCAACGAGGTGGGCCGGGAGCAGTCCCTGGCCCGGGCGCTGTACCCGGTGCTGGACCGCTACGACTACGTGCTGATCGACTGCCAGCCGTCGCTGGGGTTGCTGACCGTCAACGGTCTGGCGTGCAGCGACGGGGTGATCATCCCGACCGAATGCGAGTACTTCTCGCTGCGCGGCTTGGCGCTGCTGACCGACACCGTCGACAAGGTGCACGACCGGCTGAACCCGAAGCTGGAGATCAGCGGCATCCTGATCACCCGCTACGACCCGCGCACCGTCAACTCCCGCGAGGTGATGGCGCGCGTGGTGGAACGGTTCGGCGACCTGGTGTTCGACACCGTTGTCACCCGCACGGTGCGGTTCCCGGAGACCAGCGTGGCCGGCGAGCCGATCACCACGTGGGCGCCGAAATCCGCTGGCGCAGAGGCATACCGAGCGTTGGCGCGCGAGGTCATCCACCGGTTCGGCGCGTGAGCGAGACCGGCTTCCAGGTCCGGCTGAGCAACTTCGAGGGTCCCTTCGATCTGCTGTTGCAGTTGATCTTCGCCCACCGGATGGACGTCACCGAGGTGGCGCTGCACCAGGTCACCGACGAGTTCATCGCCTACACCAAGCAGATCGGCTCTCAGCTCGGGCTGGAGGAGACCACCTCGTTCCTGGTGGTGGCCGCCACCCTGCTGGACCTCAAAGCCGCGCGGCTGCTGCCCGCCGGCGAGGTGCACGACGAGGACGACCTGGCGCTGCTGGAGGTCCGCGACCTGCTCTTCGCCCGGCTGCTGCAGTACCGCGCGTTCAAGCACGTCGCGGTGATGTTCGCCGAACTCGAAGCCGCCGCCCTGCGCAGCTACCCGCGGGCGGTGTCCCTGGAGGAGCGCTACTCCCAGCTGCTGCCCGAGGTGATGCTCGGCGTCGACGCCGACCGGTTCGCGCACATCGCCGCCGCGGCGTTCACCCCGCGGCCGGTGCCGACCGTGGGGACCGACCACCTGCACCAGGTGGCCGTGTCGGTGCCCGAGCAGGCAGCCAAGCTCATCAACCTGCTCGAACAGCGCGGCGTCGGGCACTGGGCGTCGTTCACCGAACTGGTCGCCGACTGTGAGGTGCCGATCGAGATCGTCGGGCGCTTCCTGGCGCTGCTCGAATTGTTCCGGGCCCGGGCGGTAGCATTCGAGCAGCCAGAACCGCTTGGTGTGCTCCAGATTTCGTGGACCGGAGAGCGGCCCACCAGCCAACAGTTGGCGACCGCGGACGCGGAATAGAAAAGACCATGACCGACGAATCACCAGAACCGGCAGACGATGACGTCCGCGAAGCCGAGTCCGACCTCGAGTCCGACCTCGAACTCGAACTCGACGAGGCCGAACTCGACAATGTGCTCGAAGCCCTGCTGCTCGTCGTCGACACGCCCGCGACGGTGGAATCCCTGGCGAGCGCGACCGGGCAGCCCGCCGAGCGGGTCGCGGACCGGCTGCATGTGATGGCCAACACGCTGGCCGGCCGCGACAGCGGCATCGAGTTGCGCGAGGCGGGCGGCGGCTGGCGGATGTACACCCGCGCCAAGTACGCGCCCTACGTCGAGAAACTGCTGCTCGACGGCGCGCGGTCCAAGCTCACCCGCGCCGCGCTGGAGACCCTGGCGGTCATCGCGTACCGCCAGCCGGTGACCCGCGCCCGGGTCAGCGCCGTGCGCGGTGTGAATGTCGACGCGGTGATGCGTACTCTGGTCGCGCGCGGCCTGATCACCGAGGCCGGCACCGACCCCGATTCGGGTGCGGTCACGTTCGCCACCACCGAGCTGTTCCTCGAACGGCTCGGGCTGTCGTCGCTGACCGATCTGCCCGACATCGCGCCGTTGCTGCCGGATGTGGACGTCATCGACGATCTCAGCGAAAGTCTCGACGAAGAGCCGCGCTTCATGAAGCTCAATGGCGCAGCGGCGGCCCAGCCGCCGGCCTCGATCGATGTGGACCAGGACTGACGATGACCGACGGTGAAGGTGTACGCCTGCAGAAAGTGTTGTCGCAGGCCGGAATTGCGTCTCGGCGGGTAGCCGAGAAGATGATCCTCGACGGCCGGGTGGAGGTCGACGGCGACATCGTGACCGAGCTGGGCACCCGGGTGGACCCGCAGAACTCGGTCATCCGCGTCGACGGGGCCCGGATCAAATTCGACGACTCGCTGGTGTACCTGGCGATCAACAAGCCGCGCGGCATGCACTCCACGATGTCCGACGATCGCGGCCGGCCTTGCGTCGGCGACCTGGTCGAGCATCGAGTTCGGGGCAACAAGAACCTGTTTCACGTCGGCCGGCTGGACGCCGACACCGAGGGGCTGCTGCTGCTCACCAACGACGGGGAACTGGCGCATCGGTTGATGCACCCGTCGTTCGAGGTGCCGAAGACCTATCTGGCGACCGTCCTGGGCAGTGTGCCCCGTGGACTCGGGCGCAAGCTGCGCGACGGGATCGAACTCGAGGACGGCCCGGTCAAGCTCGACGACTTCGCCGTCGTCGACACCGTTCCCGGCCGCACACTGGTCAAAGTCACGCTGCACGAAGGGCGTAAGCGCATCGTGCGCCGCCTGCTCGCCGAGGTCGGGTTCCCGGTGCAGGAACTGGTCCGCACCGACATCGGTGGGGTGGCCCTCGGGGATCAACGGCCGGGCAGCATCCGCGCGTTGACGCAGAAGGAGATCGGCGACCTCTACCAGGCGGTGGGACTGTGAACAGCACCTTGGTTGTCGCGATCGACGGTCCGGCGGGGACCGGAAAGTCCACGGTGGCAAGGGGTTTGGCGACTGCACTGGGCGCGAGCTATCTCGACACCGGCGCCATGTACCGCATCGTGACCCTCGGGGTGCTGCGCCGGGGCGTCGACCTCGCCGACCCGCAGGCCATCGCCGAGGCTGCGCGCGAGGTCCAGGTCGCGGTCGGCAACGATGCGCAGCAGGACCGCTGTTATCTGGCCGGTGAGGACGTGTCCACCGAGATCCGCGGCGACGCCGTCACCGCTGCGGTGTCGGCGGTCTCCGCGGTGCCCGACGTGCGTACCCGCCTGGTGGCGCTGCAGCGGGAGGCCGCAGCGGCTGCGGGCCGCGTCGTCGTCGAAGGACGCGACATCGGGACGGTGGTCCTGCCGGACGCCGACGTGAAGATCTTCCTGACCGCCTCCGCGGAGGTGCGGGCCCGGCGGCGCAACGCGCAGAACATCGCCAATGGTCTGCCCGACGACTACGAATCGGTGCTGGCCGATGTGCGGCGGCGCGACCATCTGGACTCGACGCGCGCGGTGTCGCCGCTGCGCGCCGCCGACGATGCCGTGGTCGTCGACACCAGCGACATGAACCAGGCCGAGGTGGTCGCGCATCTGGCCAGCCTGGTGGAACAGAGAGCAGGTGCAACGCGATGACGACCGAACACGACGCGACCGACTCGGGTGCCGACGGCACCTGGGTCGACGAGAGCGACTGGGACCTGGTTGGCGAGGAGATCGCCGACGCCATCGAGGAGGTGTCGGCGCCGCCGCCGGTCGTCGCGGTGGTCGGCCGCCCCAACGTCGGCAAGTCCACACTGGTCAACCGGATCCTCGGGCGCCGGGAAGCCGTGGTGCAGGACGTGCCCGGAGTCACCCGGGACCGCGTCTCCTACGACGCGTCCTGGTCGGGCCGGCGGTTCGTCCTGCAGGACACCGGCGGGTGGGAACCGGACGCCAAGGGGTTGCAGCAGCTCGTCGCCGAGCAGGCCTCGGTGGCGATGCGCACCGCCGACGCGATCATCTTCGTCGTCGACAACGTCGTCGGCGCAACGACCGCCGACGAGGCCGCCGCCAAGATCCTGCAGCGCTCCGGCAAGCCGGTGTTCCTGGCCGCCAACAAGGTCGACAACGACCGCGGCGAGGCCGACGCCGCCTCCTTGTGGTCGCTGGGGCTGGGGGAGCCGCACCCGATCAGCGCGATGCACGGCCGCGGCGTGGCCGATCTCCTCGACTCCGTCATCGAGAACCTGCCGACGCTGTCGGAGGTGGGCGCAGGCTCCGGTGGCCCGCGCCGGGTGGCGCTGGTCGGCAAGCCCAACGTCGGGAAGTCGTCGCTGCTCAACCGGCTCTCCGGTGACGAGCGGTCGGTGGTGCACGACGTCGCCGGAACCACGGTGGACCCGGTCGACTCGCTGATCGAGATGGACGGCAAGCTCTGGCGGTTCGTCGACACCGCCGGACTGCGGCGCAAGGTCGGCCAGGCCAGCGGGCATGAGTTCTACGCCTCGGTGCGCACCCACGGTGCGATCGACGCCGCCGAGGTGGTGATCGTGCTCGTCGACGCGTCGCAGCCGCTGACCGAGCAGGACCAGCGGGTGCTCAGCATGGTCATCGAGGCCGGCCGCGCGCTGGTGCTGGCGTTCAACAAGTGGGACCTGGTCGACGAGGACCGGCGCTACCTGCTGGACCGCGAGATCGACCTGCAGCTGGCGCAGGTGCAGTGGGCGCCGCGGGTCAACATCTCGGCCAAGACCGGGCGGGCGGTGCAGAAGCTGGTGCCGGCGCTGGAGACGTCCCTGGCGTCCTGGGACTCCCGGATCTCGACCGGGCGGCTCAACACGTTCTTCAAGGAGGTCGTGGCCGCGACACCGCCGCCGGTGCGCGGCGGCAAGCAGCCGCGGATCCTGTTCGCCACGCAGGCCGCGTCGCGGCCGCCGACCTTCGTGCTGTTCACCTCCGGGTTCCTGGAGGCCGGGTACCGGCGCTTCCTGGAGCGCAAACTGCGCGAGACGTTCGGCTTCGAAGGCAGCCCCATCAAGATCAACGTGCGGGTGCGGGAGAAGCGCAAGCGCACCCGGTAATTAGGGTGGCCGGATGTCCGTCTTCGAGATGTTCCTCATCGCGCTGGCGGGTGTCGGGGCAGGCGCGATCAACACGCTGGTCGGGTCCGGCACGCTGATCACCTTCCCCACCCTGGTCACCCTCGGGTTCCCGCCCGTCACCGCGACGATGTCCAACGCGGTCGGTCTGGTGGCCGGCGGCGTGTCGGGAACGTGGGGGTATCGCCGCGAACTGCGCGGTCAGTGGAGCCGGCTGAAATGGCAGCTGCCGGCGTCATTCGTCGGCGCCATAGGCGGCGCCTGGCTGCTGCTGCACCTGCCCGAGACCGTGTTCGCCACGGTGGTGCCGGTGCTGCTGATCCTGGCGCTGGCGCTGGTGATCGTCGGTCCACGCATCCAGGCGTGGGCGCGGCAGCGCGCCGAAGCGCAGGGACGCTCGGTCAACGAGGTCTCCGCGGCCCGGATGACGGCACTGGTGGCGGGCACGTTCGCGGTCGGGGTGTACGGCGGCTACTTCACCGCGGCGCAGGGAATCCTGCTGATCGCGGTGATGGGCGCATTGCTGCCCGACGATGTGCAGCGCATGAACGCCGCCAAGAATCTGCTGTCGCTGGTGGTCAACATCGTGGCCGCGGTGGCGTACATCCTGGTGGCGTTCGACCGGATCAGCTGGGCAGCGGCGGGCCTGATCGCCGTCGGGTCGCTGATCGGCGGTTTCATCGGCGCGCACTACGGCCGGCGGCTGTCCCCGAACGCGCTGCGCGCCGTCATCGTGGTGGTGGGACTGATCGGGCTGTACCGGTTGTTGACCGTGTAGTCTGACCGAGGTTTTGTGGTTCGCAAAGTAAGGATGTCGATGGCTGATCGTGTGCTGATGGCACCGGCGCCGTCTGATGTGTCCGCGCTCGAGCCCTTCTGGCCGTCTCGGCGGCTCATGGCCTTCGACGAATGGTGTTGTCCGCGTCCCTGACGCGTCCCCATCCGTCCATGCCGTCACCGTCAGGTGACCCCGCCTTTCGAAAGCAGCCATGCGTGCGCTTCTGATCTTCACGCTCGTCGGAGCCGGTGCCCAGTTGGTCGACGGCGCGCTGGGTATGGCCTTCGGTGTCACCGCGACGACGCTGCTGGTGCTGTCCGGGGTGGGTGCGGCCCAGGCCAGCGCCGCGGTGCACCTCGCCGAGGTCGGCACCACGTTCGCGTCGGGTCTGTCGCACTGGAAGTTCAAGAACATCGACTGGCGCCTGGTGCTCAAGCTGGGTGCCCCCGGCGCGGTCGGCGCCTTCCTGGGCGCGACGGTGCTGTCGTCGCTGTCCACCGAGCACGCTGCGCCGCTGATGGCCGGCATCCTGGTGGCGATCGGTCTGTATGTGGCGCTGCGGTTCTCGCTGCGCACCCCGCTGACCTTCGGGGTACGCGGAACCAGCCACAGCGTGAAATTCCTTGCCCCACTCGGGCTTTTCGGCGGTTTCATCGACGCGTCCGGTGGCGGCGGCTGGGGACCGGTGACCACGAGCACCCTGCTGTCGCAGGGTAAGACGGCGCCGCGCACCGTGATCGGCTCGGTCAGCGCCTCGGAGTTCCTGGTCGCGGTGTCGGCCTCGTTGGGCTTCCTGATCGGGCTGCGGCACGAGTTCCTGCAGAACTGGCCGGTGGTGGTCGGCTTGATGGTCGGCGGTGTGGTCGCCGCGCCGTTCGCGGCCTGGCTGGTCAGCCGGGTCAGCCCCGCCTTGCTGGGGACCGCCGTCGGCGGCGTCATCGTGCTGACCAACAGCCAGAAGCTGGTGCATTTCTTCGACATCCATTGGCCGTGGTCGACGGCGATCTACACGCTGATCGTGGTGGCCTGGGTGTCGCTGGTGGTCTACGCCTGGCGGAACTCGCGGGCGGCTGCGGCGGCATCCGTCGAGCCCGGCCCGGTGGTGGAGCCGGGGGTCGAGCCGGCCTCAGAACCGGTCGCGCGCTGACTCCTGCTCGAGGACCTTCCCGAGGTCGGCGAGGCGCTCCATCGACGAGACCGCCCTGCGGGTGCGGTTGTTGCGCGCCAGCCGGTCGCGGTGCCGGTGAGTGAAGGCCCAGTAACCGGCGGTGAAGGGGCAGGCGTCCTCACCGAGGCGTTTCTTCGGGTCGAACGCGCAGTCGCCGCAGTGGTCGCTCATCTTGTTGATGTACGCCCCGCCGGACGTGTACGGCTTGGTGGCCAGCAGCCCGCCGTCGGCGTGCTGGCTCATGCCCACCACGTTCGTCGGCATCACCCAGCGGAACCCGTCGACGTAGGCGGTGGCGAACCATTCGGTGAGCTCGTCTGGCCGGTAGCCCCGCTGCAACGCGTGGCTGCCGAGGATCATCAGGCGCTGGATGTGGTGCGTCCAGCCGCGGTCGTGGACGCCTTTGAGTGCGTGGTGCAGGCAGCTGGCGGTGACCGCGTCGGCGTCGAGGTCGGCCCACCATTGCGGTAGTGGCGTGTGGGCGTTCAGTTCGTTGTGGTCGGTGTAGTCCGGGCCGAAGTGCCAGTAGAGGTGCCACATGTATTCGCGCCAGCCGAGGATCTGCCGGATGAAGCCCTCCGTTGCGGCGAGTGGGGCGTTGCCGTCGCGGTAGGCGCGTTCGGCGCTGTCCACCGCATCCAGCGGGTGCAGCACGCCGAGGTTGAGCGGCACCGACAGCAGGGAGTGCGCCATCGCCCAGTCCTGACCCAGCATCGCGTCCTCGTAGCGGCCGAAGTGGGGGAGCCGGTGGTCGACGAATCTGTCCAGCGCCCTCTTGGCCTCGGCGGGGGTGGCGGCGAACAGACGTGGTCCGTCGGCGCCCACGGTGTTCAGGTCCATCGCATCGAGGTCTCGTCGCACCTGGGCGTCGATGTCGTCTTCACGGGGCCGGTACGGGGCGGGAACGTCGAGGGTCGGTCGCTTCTTGGGTGGGGACTCGCGGTTGTCCTCGTCGAAGTTCCAGCGCCGGCCGACCGGCTCGTCGCCGTCCATCAGCACGTCGAAGCGGCGGCGCTGATCGCGGTAGAAATCCTCCATGCGGAACCGGGTGCGATTGCCGGCCCACTTGGTGAAGTCTTCGCGCGGCAGGGCGAAGGTCGGGGTGGGCAGGATGTCGGCGACTTTTCCTACTTGCTTGAGGCGGTTGACGAAGCGCTCGGCCGCGTGCGAGGTGGGCTGATGAACGAGGACGGGACGTTTGAACTGCTCGAGCGCTGAGCTGTAGCTGTCGGCCTGGATCAGGGTCGCGCGGTCGCCGAGGTCGTCGGCGGCGTGCCGGAGGGCAGACAGGACCAGGTGCAGCTTCTGGCGGTGGTAGCGGCGCTTCGTCAGCGCGGAGCGGGCCTCGACGAGCAGCACCTCACGGTGCGCGTTGGCGCCGCCATAGACCGCCGGGCCGAGCTGATCGGCGAACAGCCACAGCGGAGTGTCGTCGGGTGCCACGGGTCTCTGATGCCCCGCCCATCGCCTTGAGCACGCGGTTGGGATTCCGCTGTCACGCTGATGTAAGCTTTCGACCGCTGCCGGCGATCCCGGCAGCGCCGCGGGCTGTGGCGCAGCTTGGTAGCGCACTTGACTGGGGGTCAAGTGGTCGCAGGTTCAAATCCTGTCAGCCCGACAGATGTAGGTGCAGGTCAGAGGCGGTTTCGGAGCGATTCGGGACCGTCTCGATTTGCGTCAGAGACGGCCCGGATAGCAACGTCGCCTCAGATGTTGAGCATGCCGAGTTGGGTCGGCCAGTGCGTCGACCGCGGACCGCTCCGTGGTGTCCGAGGTGTGACCGTAGATGTCCCCGGTCATCACGATCGAGGAATGGCCGAGCAGATCGGCGCGCTAATGTGCACGCCCGACTCCAGCCACGCCACCGCTGCTGGGTGCCTCAGCGCGTGGACGCCGATGTCAGCCATGCCCGCCTTATGGGGCGGCGATCGTTTGGACCGTTGGGAAAGGCCATGCTGACCATCATGGCGGCCTTCGCTCAGCTCGAGCGCGACACCATGATCGAGCGCACCCGCGCTTGTCTCGCTGCCGCAGCGGGTAACGGACGTAAGGGCGGTCGTCCCCGAAAGGTGGATGACGCCGGTGCCGCCAATGCGCGCAGCATGCGGGACAAGGGCATCAACGCCACCGACATGCCAATGTGCACGGGGTGTCCCGCGCTACGGTGCACCGCTACCTCAACGATGCGGTGTCGCTTTCTTCATAGCGCCACTTGGCGGACGAAACTCCTACCGCCACACGGACAACATGTCGAACACTAATCGAGTTCATCTGACGGCCAGCGCCAGATCTTCGCCCTTTCTTCTGAAAGAGCGGTGTACTCGTTCACCCGAATAATGAGGTCACCGTCCTCCGGGATTCGGTGCCGGTAGGCGAACCCTCCGTGGGGGCTAACGCCCTTCTCCGGCGGGAGGTTCGGGTCGAACTCGACCACGAGGTTGTCGTCGCGGAGCTTGCGCCACCACGATTCGAGCCTCCTGATCTTGTCCTCGCTCATGCCAAGACCGCGAGTCGCGATGTACTCGCCATGGTCACGTAGACGCTGATACACCTTGGACTTGCCGTGCAGGTTCGTTGTCTTCCATGGCCATGCCCTATTCACCAACTGCCTGGGGGTCAAATGACCTCCGTAGGTGACTTTGTGCCACGACACTGCCTGCCGACTTACTCCATGCATATCGGCGATCTCGCTCTGGTTGTAACCTCTGCGTCTCAAATCTTCGATGACGCCAAATACCAGCGGTTGGCGGGCCATCTTGGCTCGGCGGGTCTTCTTGGGTCGGCGGGGCTTCTCGGTCGGAGCGAGTTCAACAATCGCCCCGTACCCACGACCGGGGTCCGGTTCGACAGAATGCACGATCCACCCGTCGGCTTTGAGCAGCTCGGTGGCTCGGTTAACCATGTCGTCCGAGCTGCTGGTGAGGGGAATGCCGAAATCGGGACGGACCACCTCGATCCGCTGCTCAACCGGGTCCCAGACGGTGACCTCGGCGGTCCCGTCATCACTCCTGTCGGGCTCGGTGTTGATCCATGCGATCTGCAGCATTGTGTTCTCCCAGCAGGCATACGCGCCGAATCGCTGGCGCAGTCTCTAGTCGTGCCGAGACGTTAGCCCGCACCTCCGATTGGGGTTGGGACGACCCTCCTCCGCCGGTCTTTCCACGGGGTGGTTCGGCTTGCGGGTAACTTCGACTGTCACACATGGCCACGCCGGCGACGAACCGGAACAGCAGTATCTGTTGGGCCTGGCTGACCGCCTTGCCCACGCCCGTTAATCGGGTGGCCAAGGATGATCCACTCCAGGGTTCGGCGCGTGTAGTCCGTGAGTCGCACATCCGGCACGCCGGGGTGGACAGGCCCGGCCCGAACGCCAACTCACCGTCGGCGTCACTGAGTCGGTGTGCGCGCAACCCCGAACGCCAATAACCGCACCACCACCACCCGCTCATCGGTCTCACTGAGATGACGAGCCGCGGTCAGCGTGTGATCGGCGTAATAACCGTGATCGACATCGGCGACGTCGAGTTCGAGTTTGAACGGTGCTGCGGAAGCGGCCACGCCACAGTGTCTATCTTGGTGGTACTTCCGGAGCGCGCAGGGTGCTTCTGTGATCAGGGCGCTGCGCTGTCCCGCAGACCTACTTCAGGTCCGCGGTTTTTCCGCTCTCAGGCCGCCTCGTTGTCCGGCGGTGCCGGCCCGCCGGGTTCCTCGTGTCCGTCGGCGGGCGTTGGCTGGCCAGTCTCGGCGTCGCCGACTACGGATTCGGTCGGCTCAGTGGGGCTGTCGCCCAGAGGTTCTGGCTCCTCGGGTGGTCGCAGGAGCCGTTCGGGGCGGTGGTAGTTGTTGACGCGGGCCTGTCCCGTATCGAGACCGGGTGGAGGGATCCATTCGACCTCGCAGCGCTCGTTCATGCGGGTGCTCCAGCCGCCCTCGGTGTCGACGCTTCGGTTGTGGGGCCCGCAGGCCAGGCCGAGTTCGTCGATGTTGGTGTTGCCCCCGTTCGCCCAGTCCGCGGTCACGTGATGGACCTGGGATCCGTAGGCGCCGACGGTGCAGCACGGTTTGGTGCAGCCACCGTCGCGTGCGATCAGCATGATCCGTTGTGCCGGCGAAGCCACCCGGCGGGTGCGGAAGAGATCCAGCGCGGACCCGGTGGCGCGGTCGAACACCGCCAGATAGTGGTTGGCGTGGCCGGCCATGCGGATCACCTCGGAGATCGGCAGCACGTTGCCGCCACCGGTGACGCCGACCCCGGCCCGTGATTCCAGATCTTGCAATGTGGTGCGGATGATCACCGACACCGGTAACCCGTTGAGCTGTCCGAGTTCCCCGCTCATCAGCGCGATCCGGCCGACCGCGACGAGGGCGTCGTGCTGGCGCTGGGCCAGGCTGCGGTGGTCGTTGTCGATCTGGGCCTGCGACGGGGTGCCCGACGTGCAGGGCTCGGGGTCGTCGGGGTTGCACATTCCGAGGGCGGCGTACTTGGCGAAGATCGCCTCCCATACGGCGCGGGCCTCCGGGGTCAACTGCGCGGTCATCGCGGACATCGCGTCGTGGCCCTGTTTGCTGATCGAGACGCTGCGCTTGCGGGCGCGTTCGGCGTCATCAGGCTCCGCGCCGTCCTGATCGAGCAGGAACAGCGTCTGCTCTGCAGCGTCCTTCAATTCCTTGGGCCCGTTGCCGATTGCATTGCGGACCAGGTCGACCTCGATCTTCTCCCGCGTCGCAGGATCGACCCAGCCGGGTACCTTCGCCAACGCTCTTCGGATGACCTCCACATGCTCGGGGTTGATCCATCCGCGTGACTGCGCGAGTGCCGTCGCGGGCAGCTGCGGCGGGAACACCGGCCCGGTCACCGACGGGCGCGGCGCCAACACCGCGGCCTCGCCCAGGCGCCGGTTGGCTTCGCCGCCGGAGATTCGCCAGCGGACGGTGAGGACCTCTTTCCAGGACTTCGCGCCCATCTTCTGCGGGGTGGCTTCGGTCTGCAGCCTGGCCAGTAGCCGATGACCCACCGCCGGCAGCTGGCACGACAGCTCTTCTAATTCATCCAGGGCGGCAACAAGTTCGGGACCCGTCAGCAGATCGACCTCGCACGCGGCCACGTCCTCGAACGCAGTCCGCAGTGCGGCGATCTTACTCGCCAACTCCCCACCCGACATACTTCGAACATACATTCGAGCACCGACAAATCCGCGCTCTGCGAAGAGGATTCGATCCTGACGGGTAGGCGGGGGTCAGACATCCTCCAGTCGGATGCCCTTGGTCTCTTTCATGAAGAAGCATGCGACGCCGGTGAGCGCGGACAGGACCATGATGTAGACACCGAAGACCCAACCGAGGTTCCAGCTCAGCAGCAGCTGGTTCAAATAGGGTGCGGTGCCGCCGAATACCGCCACCGAGAATGAGTAGGCGAACCCGATGGACTGTGTCCGCAGGTGGGTGGGAAAGCTCTCCGAGAGCGTCGACGTCAGGATGCACCCCGGAATCGCCACCACCAGCAACGCCACCGTCGCCGCGACCAACAACGTCCAGCCCTCCGACGAGATGAGCATCGTCAGCGGGATCTGCAGGACGAACATCAGCACCGCGAATGCGGCCAGCATGGGCCGCCGGCCGATGGCATCGGAGAGTCGGCCCAGGAACGGCAGCGACACCAGCGCGACCACCTGGGCGATCACCAACATCCAGTAGGCGATGTCGGGATCCATGTCCTGCTCGGTGATCGCGTAGGTCGAGACGTAGGACGTCCAGGTGTAGTGCGCCGCAGTGACTCCCGACGTCATGGCGATCATCAATACGATGGCACGCACCACCGTCCGGCGCGGTACCGAGGGCGGCTCAGGGGTCTCCTGATCGGCGTCGAAGACGTCGCTCTCGTCCATGCTGCGGCGCAGGTACAGCGCGACCAGGGCCAGAACCGTGCCCAGCAGGAACGGGATTCGCCAACCCCATTCTCCGACAGCGGATTCGGAAAGCGTGCTGGTGATGACCCCGCCGACGGTGTACGCCACCACCGAACCGCCGAAGATAGCGATGAAGGCGACGCTGCCCCACATTCCGCGTCGATTCGGCGGGGCGATCTCACCGACGTACGAGTATGCGGTCGCCGACTCGCCACCATGGGCGAAACCCTGCATCATCCGGGCCAGCAACAGAATTGCCGAGGCCCACGTGCCGATCGCGGCGTAGGTGGGCAGCAGTCCGATGATCAGGCTGCCGGCGGCCATCGTGAGCATGGTCGTGACGAGGACGAACTTGCGGCCGCGCTTGTCGGCGATCCGTCCGAACACGATGCCGCCCAGCGGCCGCATCAGGAAGCCGACGGCGAAGACCGCGAGCGTCGACAGCAGCGCCGAGACCGGATTCTCCTGACTGAACATCGCCGCGGCGATGAACGGCGCGAAGACCGCGTAGGCGCTCCACTCGTACCACTCCAGGACGTTGCCCACCGAACTTGCGATGAGGGACTTTCTGCGGGAGGCCATGGTCGGCGTGGTCCGCGTCTCGCCGGTGATCCTGCCAGTCATCGTGGGTCACTTTCTCGCGAGATGCAGTAGCACCGCGGGGTCATTGCCGGAGTTCGGCTCTCTTGATCTTTCCGGTGGGGGTTTTCGGAAGTTCGGCGACGATGTGCACCCTTCGCGGGCGTTTGTAGGCCGCGAGCCGTTCGCGGGTGAAGTCGATGAGCTCCTCTGCGGTCACGCTCGCACCGGGTTGCAGCGCGACGTAGGCGACGACGGCCTCGCCCTGGTAGTCGTCGGGGTGACTGACGACCGCGACTTCGAAAACCGCAGGATGCTCGTAGAGGGCATCCTCGACCTCGCGCGGCCACACCTTGTAGCCGGACACGTTGATCTGGTCTTTGAGCCGGTCCACGATGTACACCCAGCCCTGCTCGTCGATCACCGCGACGTCCCCGGTACGGAGCCGCCCGTCGGGCATCGTCGAGGCCGAGGCCTCAGGGTTGCCCCAGTAACCGGAAACCACCTGCGGGCCTGAGACTTCGAGCTCACCGGAGACGCCGGGAGGGGTCGGATCGCCGTTCTGATCAAGGGTGCGGAGGTGCACCCGGGGGAGGGGCAGTCCGACCGACAGGGACCCGCTGGCCACGTCGACCGGGGCCTCGGTGCCCGGCGGCACGGCGACGATGCCGGCGGTCGTCTCGGTCATGCCGTAGGCGTTGTGGATGTAATGGCCGAAGCGAGCCGCGAAAGCCTTGACGGTGGCCGGCGGGATGGGTGCGCCGCCGGAGTACAGCGTCTTGACCGAAGCGAAGTGCTCGGCGTTCGCCTCCGGCAGCGCCGAGATCGCGTTGAACACTGTGATGGAACCGATGGTGTAAGTCACGCGGTGCTCGGTGAAGACATCGAGAGTCACCGCGGCGTTGAACCTGTTCGCGAACACCAGAAGACAGTCGCGCACCAGGGCGACCGCGGCGTTGAGCATCGCGCCGGTGATGTGGAACAGCGGGGCGACGGCGAACACCACGTCGCCGTCGGCGAGACCGGCGCGATCGCCGAAATCGATTGCCGTGGCCAGAGCGTTCGCGTGCGAGTTCATCGCACCCTTGGGCGGACCGGTGGTGCCCGAGGTGTAGGTCAGCAACGCCAGATCCTCACCGACGGGTGGGTCCGCGGCAGGCCGGCGACCGCGGTTGCGTTCGATGAGGTCCACCAGATCGTCGGCGCGTGACGACGCCCGCACCGTGGACCGGAACACCCGCGGGTCGTCGCGCGACTGGAAATCGAGGCCGCTGGTGCTGACCGTGAATCGCACGGTGCTGCCGCGCAGTGTCTCGGTGACGGCCTCGACGTCGTGCTCGTCGCAGACGATGCCGACCGCTTGCGCGTCGTCGACGATGCCGCGCAGCTCGCGCCCGCGGTACATCGGGTTGAGCAGGACTGCGGCCGCTCCGATCTTCCAGAGCGCCAGGAACGTCAGCGCGTACTGCGGGATGTTCTGCAGATAGATCCCGACCCGGTCGCCGCGGGAGACGCCCATGTCGGAGAACGCGGCCGCCAGCGCGTCGGACGCGTCGTCGACCTCGCGGGCGGTGAGCACCGTGTCGAAGTAGGCGATGGCCGGATGTTCGGGAAACCGGTCGACGCGGGCTCGCCATGCATCCACGATGGTCTGCCGTTGACCGCTGGGTCCGGCGTCTGCTCCGACGCGGGACCGGGAACCTGCCCCCACGATTGCCGCGCATACCCTCGGCGCCCACCACTAAAACTGCGCGCGGACCCGTTCGCCGTGTGTTGCGAATCTTATGAACAATTTTCACAGTCTCCTCAACATTCACTGGGAGAACACCGATAACAATTGCGCCACGTTCGTTCGGGGCCGGGAAAGGACATCCGTTGCACATGCGCAAGGTGGCGGGCGCGGCTTTGGCCGCAGCCGCGCTGTCCACGACGTCGCTGGCCCTGGCCGCACCCAACGCGCATGCCGGCACGGTGAACTGGGACGCGATCGCGCACTGCGAATCCAGCGGCAATTGGGCTACCAACACCGGCAACGGGTTCTACGGCGGCCTGCAGTTCCTGCCGTCCACCTGGCGCGAACACGGCGGCGTCGGCTCGCCGGAGCGGACATCGCGTGAGTACCAGATCATGGTCGCCGAGCGCGTGCTGCGCACGCAGGGGATCGGCGCCTGGCCCGTCTGTGGCGCGTTCGCCTTCTCGCCCCGATCGTCGGCCCCCGCCGGCACCGGCAGCGCCTGCCGACTGGTGTCCGGCGTCGTGCTGGGCGGCGTCGTCAACCTCAACCGGATGTGCGCCGCACTGACCAGCCAGGCTCGCGCCGTCGCCGCCGCGCTGGCCCGCTGAGGAAGCGCTTACGACGATCGCGGCATGACCGCCGATCGCCAGGCGAGCGGATTGAGCTCCCGGTAGGGATCCGTGCTCCGGATCCGTTGCAGGTCGGCCAGTTCGGCCTCCAGCTGCGCCTGAACGTCGTTCTTGATCGTGGCGATCCACGCCTCCCGCTCCATGTCCGCGGGTTGGGTGGTGCTGACGGGCCGCCCGAACCGCAGGTACATCCGTTGGGGGCGGGGGATGAGGGTGGGGCCCCAGGCGGGCGAAGCCGAACCGGTTGTCCCACCACAGCCGATATTCCTCGCCCTTGGACTTGGCGATCTCGCGCCCGCCGCCGGGAAAGACCAGGATCGTCTGGTCCTGACGCATGAGCGCACCGGCCTTTTCGGGGGAGCCGACCACCGCCCCGTGGGCGGCGATCAGATCGCCCTGCAACCCTTGGTCTTCCCGAACTGCCGGTCGGCCAGCGGCCTCACCTGCGTGCCGATGGTGCGGCGCACGTAGTACGGGATCATGACGATCTCGGCCGCCGAGAACTGGGTGTGATTGCCGACGATCAGGAAGCGCCCGTCGGCCGGCAGGTTGTCCAGCCCGTCGACGTAGGGGCGGTAGACGTTCATCAGCGGTTCGAGATTGTCCGCGGCGACGGTGAGCAGCCGGCGCCACATTCGCTCGCCGGGAGGTACGACGATGACGTCGCTGCCCGCGGGCGGTGACTGGGTGTTCGCGCTCATCCACCATCGTCCTCCGCTGACGCACCGCCGCGACGGCGCGCGTAGGTATCCCGGGCTGACTGCTCGTCGAGCCGCCGTTGATCATGGCGGCGATCACCCGCTTCGTCTCCCGTGTGCCCAGCCGTTCGGCCCTGGGCGCCGCGTCGATGACCGCGGGTATCGCGTTGACCGCCGCCGCCATCGCCGCCGCCATCGCCGTCGCAGCGACGTCGGGATTGGTGGGATCGCCCGGTGTCGGGTCCAGCCGCAGATCGAGCGTCGTGTTGGGGTTGCCCTCGATGCGGAACACCATCCCGCCCTGACCGGGTCCCCAGGATCTTCTTCATCTTCGACGTTCCCCTGTTGTCCAATTGCCTTGGGACAGAACGACTGCGGGTCTCGCGCGGGCTCTTGCGGGCTCCAGTGCGTTCCTACCTTTGTGACGCCGTAGCTGTCCTGATCGTGAGTCCGTGGCGATCAGCTCACGCCGAGGCGGCGGTCGGCGGGTGCGCCTTCTTTGACGGGTATCGCGAGAGCCAGCGAGCACACGACGGCCAGCGGCAGCACGATCATGTTGAGGGTGGCGTCCAACGGTCCGTACATGTGCAGCATGGTGATGTGGTAGATGAGGTGGAGGATGTTGAAGATCGACAGCGACAGCGCCGCGGTCCGCATCAACGCCTGATTGGTCACGTGGCGGAACGCCATCACGCTCACCGCGGCCAGCGCGAGGTACATGGCGCCGACGTCTTTGACCAAATGCTCGTTGTACGGTCCCAGCACGGGAAGCCACCGAAGGCCCAAGCCAGGAAATGTGTTGTACCAGTTGACCGGTGCGAAGTACGCCCATAGGCCCACCAAGAGGCCGGTGACGATCAAGATGGCCAGGCAGACACGATGCAGAAATGGTTTCATTCTCGTATGACGAGGCAGCGTCCTCGTTTGTGACTTATGACAGCCGCCGGACCAGGCATCCGCGCGGCCCAGAACACCGACAGTGCCGAGAGTTGTGTGCAGTCCGCTGAAGAAGTCCGAAGCGCTCTGTCTTCCATGGAAGGATTCCGCGCGGATCGTGGTTTCACCCTGCACTGAGAGTGGTCGGCAACTGGATTGATCCATCCAGAGACGAGCGAGGAGAAACAGTGATGATCTGTACGGGCGGACGAGCATTGGGCGCCGTGGCCCTCGCGGTGGCGTTGACGCCCCTTGCCGCCGCCACCATTTCGCTGCCGGCGGTTGCCCACGGGGCGCCATCCGGATGCGCCGACGTCGAGCTCGTCTTCGCGCGGGGGACATTCGAACCCGCGGGGCTGGGGCGTGTGGGTGACGCCTTCGCTGCCGCCCTGCAGTCGCGTCTCCCGGACCGCTCCGTCGCGACCTACGCCGTCAACTATCCAGCGTCGCTGGATTTCGGTCGCGCCGCAGAAGGCGTCGCCGACGCGAGCCGACATATCCAACAGGTGGTGCAGCGGTGTCCCGGAACCGAAGTGGTGCTGGGTGGTTACTCGCAGGGAGCCGCGGTCAGCGCCTACGTGACGGCTGATTCGATCCCGGCCAACGTAGCTCTCCCCGCCGGCATCGGTGGTCCGATGCCGACCGCGTCGGCCGATCGCGTCGCAGCCGTCACCCTGTTCGGGAAGCCGTCGCGCGAGATGGCGGGCCTGCTCTACCGCGAAGCCCCACCGATAGCGCTCGGTGCGTCGTATGCGTCCAAAACTCTTGACCTCTGTGCTCCCGGTGACCCGATCTGCCAACCGGGCAGTCTCGACCGAGCCGCTCACAGCAGCTACACCGTCAACGGAATGGTGGACCGAGCAGCCGACTTCGTCGCGCGGCGCTTGGAGGCCGCCTGATCACTCCGACGTCGCGCCGGCCCCGTCGTCGACGCGCATCGTCACCTCGTGGTGGATCGGGGTGTTGATCGAGCGGGCGATGAAGCAGTAGTCGCCCACGCGATCGTGCAGTTCCGCTGCCACCACGGGATCGCTTGCGGCGCTGATCGTCACGGTCGGGTGCAGGGTCACGCTCTGGAACTGCCCGGCGCCGCTCGGCTCCTCGATCATGACACCGGTGGGGCGGTCTCTGTAGGCGGTGACGACGACGCCGGCGTTCGCGGCCAGGGCGAGGTACCAGAGCATGTGGCACTGCGCGATGGACGCGATGTAGAGCTGCTCGGGGTTCCATCGCGACGGATCACCCCGGAAGGCGGGGTCCGAGGAACCCGCGATGGGGGAGAGCCCGTCGGCGGTCACCTCGTGGTCCCGCGAATAGGCACGCAGAGAACTGGTGCCCGTGCCGGTGTTGCCGGTCCAGGTGATCGCGATCTCGTAGCGGTGCGTGGTCATGACGTGATCCTCGTCGTGACGGAATCTCGTGTCGAGCGCATTGGTGACGCGCCGATCAGCCAGGTTCTGATCCATCGCCGGACAACGGTTCACCCGCGTCGCGGACGTGGTGCTGGCCCACCGCGGCGACGGCCGTGCAGCTCGGCACACCTCGCTCGCGGGTCCACCTGATGGACGCGCGCGGCCCCACCGTCACCGCCGACGCGATCGCAGCCAGCCATCCCGTGGTCGGTGAGCGCCTGCTGCGCGCCATGACCGACACCGATGCCGCCGCGGTTCTTTCGGCGATGCCGGCGACGCGCTCGGCGCACTGGCGGCGCATCCTTGCCGCAGCACAGCGACTCCGGGGCAGACGCCTGCTGCGCTTTCAGGTGTGGCCGCGCCGCCGCCACAGCGCACCGGGGCGCACTCGGTGAGGCGTCGTGGCGTCACCCCTCGGGGCGCTGCTGGCGGTACTGGGCCCCGGGTTGCTCGCGGGCCTGTCCGTCGACGATCCCGCCGGGAGCACCGCCTACTCGCTGCTGGGCGCGGACCACGGCTACCAACTGCTGTGGGTGCTCCTGCTGTCGACGGTGGCGTTGGTGATGTTCCAGTGGTCGGCCGCCCGGATGGGCGCGGTCACCGCGCTGATCATCGCGTGTGTGGCGGCGCTCGGGATCGTCTCGGTGACGGGTTGAGCGCAAGCCACGATCGGCCGTCGACGATAATTCCCGGGTGAATCGTGAGATGTCCGAGCACGCCGACACCACCGGTGCCGGCCGCTTCGAGTGGCGCGACCTGACGCAGGCGGCGGTGTTCGCGGGTCTGCTCGCCGCGCTGGGACTGCCGGGCACCCTCACGTTGGGGCCGACCGGCGTCCCGATCACCCTGCAGACCCTGGGCGTCATGCTGGCCGGATCCATCCTCGGACCCCGCAAAGGTGCGCTGGCCATCGCGCTGTTCGCCGTCCTGGCCATCGCCGGGCTGCCGATCCTCGCCGGTGGCCGCACCGGCCTGGTGGCACTGTCCTCACCGACCGCCGGATTCTTCGTCGGCTGGCTCCCGGCGGTCGTGGTGATCGGCGCGCTGACCGCCCTGATGATGCCGCGCTACCGGGTGTGGGTGGGGATCCTCATCAACATCGTCGGCGGCATGGGCGTGATCTACCTCTTCGGCACGGCCGGGTTGATGCTGCGCACCGATCTGTCCTGGTGGGCTGCGCTGTCCACCAACGGCCTCTACGTCCCTGGCGACATCGCCAAAGCCGTGGTCTGCGCCTACGTCGCCGCCCAGGTCCACCGGGCCCGGCCCGGTCTCATCCCGCGCCGGGCGAAGCGCGCCGATGAGTGACGCACCACCGGAGGCCATCGTCATCGACCGCGTCTCGCACGCGTTCGGCGACCGTCCCGTCCTGCGCGACGTCTCGTTGACGCTGACCGAGCGCCGCATCGCCGTGGTCGGCGCCAACGGCAGTGGCAAGTCCACGCTGGCGCGGCTGCTCAACGGTCTGGTGATCCCGGACCGGGGCGCGGTCCGGGTGCACGGTCTGGACACCAAGCGCGCGACCAAGAAGGTGCGGCGCCTGGTCGGTTTCGTCTTCACCGACCCGGACCGGCAGATCCTCATGCCCACCGTCGGCGAGGACGTCGAGCTGTCGCTGTCGCGGCTGCCGCTGGACCGGCGCGCCCGCGCCGAACGGGTGACCCAGGTGCTGGAGCGTTTCGGGCTGGCCGGTCATGCGGACCAGCCAGCACACCTGCTCTCCGGCGGCCAGAAGCAGCTCCTGGCACTGGCGACCGTGCTGGTCACCGAACCGTCGGTGGTGGTCGCCGACGAACCCACCACCCTGCTCGATCTGCGCAACGCCCGGATGCTGCGCGACGCGTTCGCCTCCCTGGACACCCAGTTGGTACTGGTCACCCACGACCTGGACCTCGCGGCCGACGCCGACCGCGTCATCGTGCTCGAGGACGGCAGCGTGGTGGCCGACGACGTGCCGGCGGTCGCACTGGCGGCCTACCGGCGGCTGATGTCATGACCGTGCTGGGGGAGTACCGCCCGGGTCGGTCCTGGCTGCACCGGCTGCCGGCCGGGGCGAAGCTGGTAGGCCTCGGTGTGCTGATCGTCGCGATGACGATTCTGGTGGACTCCCCGGCGCGGCTCGGTCTGGCGGCCGCGGGTGTGCTGATCGCGATCGTGTCGGCGCGGCTGTCGCCGCGGGTGCTGATCGGGCAGCTGCGGCAGGTGTTCTGGGTGGTCGGCTTCATCTTCGTGTTGCAGGTCCTGCTCACCGACTGGAGCCGCGCGCTCGTGGTGTGCGGGGTGCTGCTGCTGGCGGTGTGCCTGGCGGTGATGGTGACGTTGACCACCAGGACCGCCGACATGCTCGAGGCCGCGACGCGGGCGCTGGCGCCGCTGGCACGGTTCGGCTTCCCGGTCCGGCAGGTGGCCATCGCGCTGGCCCTGACGATCCGGTCGATCCCGCTGCTGATCGAGATCATCCGACAGGTCGACGAGGCCCGCCGGGCCCGCGGACTGCGGATCTCACCGCGCGTCGTCGTGGTGCCGGTGATCGTGTCGGCACTGCGCGCCGCCGACAACTTCAGCGAGGCCCTGATCGCCCGCGGCATCGACTGACCGCGCGTCGCTGACGTTTCGTGTCGGTTACAGCGATGTTGCCGATCCCAGGTCGAGGGTGATTCGCCGAAAGGTACTGGCGCACAAACGAGTACGCCCTTTCGGCTCGCTTCACAACGCCCGCTACAGTGATGCCGATTCGCCCATCAGTACGCCCGCAGGGCCCCGACTCGGAAGTTGCCCCATGACTGTCGTTCTCATCCCACGCGCGGTCATCACCGCCGATCCCGTGACCCGGGACGTGTCCTGCGTCTCCGATCAGGCTGTGGTGATCGAGGGCGGGACCATCGCCGAGGTCGGCCCCGCCCGCACGGTGTGCGAGAAGTATCCCGACGTGACTCCGTCGAGGTTTCCGAACTCACTGCTGACGCCGGGGTTCGTCAACGGTCACCACCACGTCGGCGTGACGCCGGTGCAGCTCGGATCCCCGGATTCGGCCCTGGAGACCTGGCTCGCCGCCAGGACGGCCAACCCGGAGATCGACCTCGGCGTCGACACCGCGTACTCCGCGATCCAGATGATCCGCAGCGGCGTCACCACCGTCCAGCACCTGCAGGGCTGGTACGACAGCGACGCCACCGACCCTGCGGCGTCCGGCCGCGCAGCCATCGACACCTACCTGCAGATCGGGATGCGTGCCTCCTACGCCAAACTCGTGCGCGACCAGAACTTCTTCATCCACGACGACGACCTCACACTGCTGCCCGCCCTGCCCGAAAGCTGGCGCCCACGGTTCAAGAGTCTCGTCGAATTCTTCCGCTCACCGCTGGACGACAAGCTCGAGGCCTTCCACACGCTGACCGACGAGTATGCCGACCAATCGTTGATCGCAATCCAACTCGGGCCCTGCAACTTTCACTGGCTCAGCGACGACGGTCTGGGCCGCATCGGTGAGCTGTCGGCGCAAACCGGCGCACCGGTGCACCTGCACTTCCTCGAGACCGTCTACCAGTCGCTCTATCTCGACCGCCGCGCCGGCGAGCGGCGCCTGCAGTACCTCGCCGACAGCGGTCTGCTCGGCGACCGGCTGACCCTCGGACACGGGACCTGGCTGCAGCCCGACGACATCGGTGTGCTCGCCGAGTCCGGCGCCAGCGTCTGCAACAACTGCAGCTCCAACTTCCGGCTCTCCAGCGGGCGGCTGCCGCTGCTCGACGTGCTCGACGCCGGCATCAACGTCGGCATCGGCACCGACGAGGCCGGGATCAACGACGACCGCGACATGCTGCAGGAGATGCGACTGATCTACACCGTCAACCGAGAGCCCGGCATGTCCAAGCGCCGGGTCTCCGCCGAACAGGTCTTCGCGATGGCCACCCTCGGAGGTGCCCGCACCACCGGATTCGGCAATGGGCTCGGCACCATCACTGCGGGCGCGCCGGCGGATCTGGTCCTGTTCGACGAGAACAAGTTGCGTCATCCGTTCCAGCTCGACGGTGTCTCCGAGGTCGAACTGCTGATCGCGCGGTCCCGCAACGACACCATCAGCGATGTGATGATCGGCGGTCAGTGGGTGATGCGGGACTCCGCGCTCACCACCATCGACGAAGCCGCCGTCACCGAGGAACTGGTTGCGCAGTGCGCAGCCGTGGATCGCGAAAAGCTGCGCGCCGACCAGGAATTCGCGGCGGTGCTGGAAAGCGCGGTGCGCGACTGGTTCATCCAGAGCTACGGGATCTGACGGCCGGGAGCAGCGGAAGGGCGAACCGCGCGGCGCGCCGGTGCACACGGTGGGCCAGCCCCCGGGTGCGCAGGTGTTCGGTGGCGCTGCGTACCGAATCGCTGTAGAACGCCAGCTTGGTGAGGTCGGCCAGCACCAGATAGCCGATCGTCAGCGCGACCACCGCGGCGAAGAACAGCCACGGCACGGTGGTGAACCCGAGGTGCGCCCCGATGGGGGAGAACACCAGCACCAGACCGACGACCGTCACAGCGGCGGTGGAAGCGACCAGCGCGCCGCCGGGTCGGCTCTTGAAGAACGGCACTTTTCTGGTGCGCACGACGTAGATGACAAGTATCTGCGTGAGCAGGGATTCGACGAACCACCCCGTGCGGAACTCGGTTTCACCGGCGTGCAGCACGCCGAGCATCAGCCCGAAGGTCAGGAAGTCGAACAACGAACTCACCGGGCCGAACGTCAGCATGAACCGGCGGATGAACCCGACCTCCCAGTGCGACGGTGCGTGCAACTGTTCCTCGTCGACCCGGTCGCTCGGAATCGCCAGCTGCGAGCTGTCGTAGAGCAGGTTGTTCAGCAGGATCTGGCTGGGCAGCATCGGCAGGAACGGCAGCACGGCCGACGCCGCGGCGGCGCTGAACATCGTCCCGAAGTTGCTCGACGTGCCCATCAGCACGTACTTGATCGTGTTGGCGAAGATGCGCCGTCCCTCCGCGACGCCTGCCGCCAGGACGCCGAGGTCCTTCTCCAGGAGGATGACGTCGGCGGCGTCCTTGGCGACGTCGGTGGCGGAGTCCACCGAGATGCCGACGTCGGCGGAGTGCAGTGCCAGCGCGTCGTTGACTCCGTCACCGAGGAAACCCACCGACCGACCGGTGCGGCGCAGCGACGAGACGATGCGCTTCTTCTGGGTCGGCGAGATCCGCGCGAAGATCGTCCGATCGCGGACCACCGTGGCCAGATCGTCGTCGTCGAGCTTCTCGAGCTCCGCTCCGGTCAGCGTTCCCTTCGACACCAAACCGAGTTCCGCGCAGACCTTTTCGGCAACCTGCGCATTGTCGCCGGTGGCGATCTTGACGTCGATGTCCAGCGCGGCCAGCTGCGCGAGCGAATCCCGCGCCTCCTCCTTCGGGGTGTCGGCGAAGACCAGGAATCCCTGCAGCGTGAGACCCGTCTCGTCGGCGACGGTGACGGTCTGCAACTCGTCGGCGGGACGGGTGGCCACGGCGACGACGCGCCGTCCGTCGTCGAACAGCGCCGCCAGCGTGGCGTGCGCTTCCGGTGCGACGACCTCGCACCGCTCGAGCATCTGCTCCGGCGCCCCCTTGACCACCAGGGTGCGGCGGCCTCCTTCCTCGACGAGAGCCGAACTGGCCCGCCGGGTGTGGTCGAACGGCAGGAAACCGACGCGCGCGACGCCGCTGCCGAGCGGTTTCCGGCCCGACCACAGCGCCGCGTCCAGCTCGTTGGCACTGGCCCCGCCGGCGGCCGGATCGACGTCGGTGGCCATCAACCCGTACCGCAGCAGCGGATCGGAGTGCTCTCCGGCCGCGGTGATCGCGTCGATGTACGCGATCTGCCCATGGGTCAACGTCCCGGTCTTGTCGGTGATCAGGATGTCGATGTCGCCGAGGTCCTCGATGCAGACCAGGCGTTTGACCAGCACCTTCTTCTCGGCCAACTTTCGTGACCCGGTCGCCAGACTGGTGCTGACGATCGCGGGCAGCAGCTGAGGGGTGATCCCGACCGCGATCGCCAGGGCGAACAACGCCGAGTCGATCAGCGGGCGTCCCAGCATCAGGTTGATCGCGACGATCACCACCGTCAGCGTCAACGCCACCCGAAGGAGCAGATACGAGAACTTGCGCAAGCCGGCCTGGAATGTGGTCTCGGGCTGGTGCTCACCCAGACCGACGGCGATCCGGCCGAACTGGGCCTGCGGGCCGGTGGCGAAAACCACCCCGGTCGCTTCTCCGGCGTTGACCACGGTGCCCATGAACGCCACGTTGCGCATGTCGGCCAGCGACGTCCCCGCCGGACACGGCTCGCTGGACTTCTCGGACTGGGTGGACTCGCCGGTCAGGATGCTCTCGTTGCACTCCAGTCCGGTGACCTCGAGGAGTCGCACGTCGGCGGGAACCAGCTCGCCGATGCTGAGGCGGATCACGTCGCCGGGGACCAGTTCACTGACGTCGACGCGCTGGAACCGCCCGTCGCGCCGCACCACCGCCTGGTGCCGGATCGCGGTGTGTAGTGCGGCGGAGGCCTTTTCGGCGCGGTACTCGTTGAAGAAACCGAGGCCGACGCTCACGGCGAGGATGATGCCGATGATGACGGCCTGGGTGCGGTCCCCGAGCAGGAACGACAGCGCCGCGGTGACGGCGAGAAGCCCGAGGATCGCATTGGAGAGTTGACGGCGCAGCACCGCCAGCGCGCTGACGCGGTGTGTGCGCACCACGTTGCCCCCGAACCGCTGCATGCGGGCGCGGGCCTCCTCGGCGGACAGCCCGTCGGCCGAGGTGTTCAGATGGGTCAGCACCTCGGTCGCGGTCGCGTCGGCGACCCGGTCGAGGTCGGCCGCCGCGGGCGCGCCGGCCGATGTGACATCCATGGCGCCAGTGTCCGCCTCAGCTGCTCCGATCTGGGCAGATCGGTGAAGCGGTCATTTCTCCGCCAGCCACCGCCGCAGCCCGGCCTCCAACGCCGCCGCCATGCCCGACTCCGCGGCCGCACGATGCACGGCTGCCGACACCGGCGACTCGGGTTCCCGGGCCAGGGTGATCACTCCGACCGTCGGGCCGTCGCTGTTGGCCGTCATCGGGCGCACCGCGATGCCGTCGGGTACACCGAACGCGTGCAGCCACGCGTGCGAGGCGATGGTGGCGAACTTCGAGCTGGTCAGGTGCGCATAGATGGCGCCGACGGTGTCGGCCTCGACGACCGGCGCGAAGTCCACTCCCGCAGCGGCCATGTGGGCGTTGATGATCCGCCGGTTGCGCATCTCGGGGGTCAACGCGCACAGCGGCAACGCGGCCGCCGCAGCCCAGGAGACGCCGGTATCGGTCAGTGCGGGACTGTCCCGCGGGGCAAGCAGGACGTAGCGCTCCCGGTACAGCGGGGTCTGGCGGCATCCCGGTGGGGTCTCGTCATCGAGGTAGGTCAGCCCGGCGTCGATTTCGAAATCCGCCAGCCGGCGCGCGATCTCGCGGGACGACATCGCCTCGACGCGAACCGACGCCGACGGATGCCGACCCAACAGCTGCGCACTCAACAGGGGGCTGGCCGGAATCGAGGTGGGGATCGCCGCGACCCGCGCCGTCATCGTCAGTCCGCCGCGCATGCGCTCCACGTCGGCGAGCAGCTCGTCACGTTCGGCGAGGATGCGCTGCGCCCAGGTGAGCACCCGGGCGCCCTCGGCGGTGAAATCCTCGAATCGCCGGCCCCGCTGCACCAGGGGGACGCCGAGTTCCTGTTCGAGCTTGCGGATCGCGACCGACAGGGTGGGCTGGCTGACGTGGCAGGCGGCCGCCGCGCGGCCGAAGTGCCGCTCCTTGGCCAGCGCGGCGAGATATTCCAGTTGCACCAGTTGCACGTCTGCCGACATCGGTCACCACCTTGATAGTCACCGGCTATCGAAGCATGTCGAATCATCATCACCAAACCGTTGTCGACCCCCGGAGCAGCCCATACGGTCAAGGCACCCAGACGGACCTCGACGGACAAGGAATCCCCGCGTGCCCCGCACCCCCGACGAGACCAGGTACGAGTTCGACGAGTCCGACGTCGTCGTCAGCGGCGAGAAGGACCGTGCCGCAGGTGTTCCCGCGGTACTGGTGTCGCTGCAGCGCGGAGTCGAGCAGATGGGCGCCGTGCGCACGGCCCGCACGCTGCTGCGCCTCAACCAGCGGCACGGATTCGACTGTCCCGGCTGCGCGTGGCCGGAAACCCCCGGGCACCGCAAGCACGCCGAGTTCTGCGAGAACGGCGCCAAAGCGGTCGCCGAGGAAGCCACGGTGCGCCGCGTCGGTCCGGAGTTCTTCGCCCGCCATCCGGTGGCCGAGCTGCTGGGCCGCACCGAGTACTGGCTCGGCCAGCAGGGCCGGCTGACCCATCCCATGGTGCTGCGCCCCGGCGCCACCCACTACGAGCCCATCAGTTGGGAGTCGGCCTTCGACCTGATCGCCGACGAGCTCCGCAGCCTGGACACCCCCGACGCCGCGGCGTTCTACACCTCGGGTCGCACCTCCAACGAGGCCGCGTTCCTCTACCAACTGCTCATCCGCAGCTTCGGCACCAACAACATGCCGGACTGCTCCAACATGTGCCACGAATCCTCGGGCACCGCGCTGACCGAGAGCATCGGCATCGGCAAGGGGTCGGTCTCGGTACCCGATCTCGAGCACGCCGATCTCATCCTCATCGCCGGCCAGAACCCCGGCACCAACCATCCGCGCATGTTGTCGGTGCTGGAGAAGGCAAAGGCCAACGGCGCCAGGGTGATCGCCATCAACCCGCTACCTGAGGCGGGACTGCTGCGCTTCAAGGATCCCCAGAAGGTGCACGGCGTCGTCGGCGACGGTGTCGCCATCGCCGACGACCTGTTGCAGATCCGCATCGGGGGGGACCAGGCGCTGTTCCAGGGCCTGGCCAAGCTGCTCCTCGAGGCCGAGGACCGCAACCCCGGCACGGTCCTCGACCGGGACTTCCTCGATCGGCACTGCGCGGGCTTCGACGCCTACGCCGACCACATCCGCGGCGTCGATCTCGAGACCGTGGTCGCGGCAACGGGATTGCCGATCGAGACCATTCAGGACACCGCGCAGGCGCTGATCACCTCCGAGCGCACCATCGTGTGCTGGGCGATGGGCCTGACCCAGCACACCCACGGGGTGGCGACCATCCAGGACGCGACCAGTCTGCTGCTGATGCGCGGCATGATCGGCAAGCCCGGCGCCGGCGTGTGCCCGGTGCGCGGCCATTCCAACGTGCAGGGCGACCGGACAATGGGCATCTGGGAGAAGCCGCCGGAGTCCTTCCTCGCCGCACTGGACACCGAGTTCGGCATCCATGCCCCGCGCGGCCACGGCTACGACGCGGTCGAAGCCATCCGCGCCATGCGCGACGGCCGCATCGGCGTCTTCATGGCCATGGGCGGCAACTTCGTCTCGGCTACCCCGGACACCGAAGTCACCGAGGCGGCACTGCGTCGCTGCGCGCTGACCGTGCAGGTGTCGACGAAGCTGAACCGCTCACATCTGGTGACCGGGCGGACCGCCCTGATCCTGCCGTCCCTGGGACGCACCGACAAAGACCTCACCGGTGGCCGCAAACAGGTTGTCACCGTGGAGGATTCGATGTCGGTGGTGCATCTGTCCCGCGGTGGCCTGAAGCCGCCCGGGCCGCAGGTGCGCAGCGAGGTGGCCATCGTCTGCGGCCTGGCCCGCGCCCTGTTCGGCCCGCAGCATCCGGTGCCGTGGGACGAGTTCGAAGCCGACTACGACCGAATCCGCGACGCGATCGCGCGGGTGGTGCCCGGGTTCACCGACTTCAATACCCGCGTCCGCCGGCCCGACGGGTTCGTCCTGCCGCACCCGCCGCGCGACGAGCGCCGGTTCGCCACTCACACCGGCAAGGCGAACTTCGTCGTCAACGACCTGCACTGGCTCCCGGTGCCCGAGGGCCGGCTGATCCTGCAGACCCTGCGCAGCCACGACCAGTACAACACCACCATCTACGGCCTCGACGACCGCTACCGCGGCGTCAAAGGCGGGCGTCGCGTCGTCTTCTGCCATCCCGACGACATCACCGCGCTGGGTTTCGCCGCCGGGGACCGCGTCGATCTGATCTCGGAGTGGACTGCGACGGATGGCACCGTCGAGGAGCGCACCGCCGAGGACTTCATGCTGGTCGCCTACCCGACACCCCGGGGCAACGCGGCCGCCTACTACCCGGAGACCAACCCGCTGGTCCCGCTGGACCACGTGGCGCGCCGATCCAACACCCCGGTGTCCAAGGCCGTCACGATCCGACTGCAGCGCCGATAGGGGCATCGGCAACCGACTGGTCCTTCAGTCGCAATCACAGCCGCAGCCGGAGTCCGGCGGCGCCGTCAGCGCCGACGCCGGCGAGCAGCAGGCGTCGCCGCGCCACGCCTCGAGTCCCTCCCGGACCGCCACCGCGGCGATGACCAGGGCGGCCAGTGGGTCCGCCCACGACCAGCCCAGCACACTGTTCAGCACCAGGCCGGCGAGCAGGACCGCGGACAGGTACGTGCACAGCAGCGTCTGTTTGGAATCGGCCACTGCGGACAGCGATCCCAGCTCACGTCCGGCCCGCCGCTGCGCCCACGACAGCACCGGCATCACGACCAGGCTCAAGGCCGCCAACCCGATTCCGACGGGGGAGTGCTGTGCCTCGCTCGCCCCGAGCAGCGACCGCACGGCGTCCACGGTGACGTATGCCGCGAGGGCGAAGAACGCGACGGCGATGATCCGTAACGCGGTCTTCTCCCGGCGCTCCGGATCGGCTGCCGAGAACTGCCAGGCCACTGCCGCCGCGGAGGACACCTCGATGACCGAATCCAGTCCGAAGCCGATCAAGGCCGTGGACGACACCCGGGCACCCTCGGTCAGCGCGACGACGGCCTCGATGATGTTGTAGGTGATCGTCGCGGCGACGAACCAGCGGATCCGCTTCGTCAGTAGGGCGCGACGGTCCGGCGACAGCGTGGCCATCAGCGGTGCCCCGGCGGCTTCGGGGGCCAACTGTCAAGGCGGGCAGGATGATTCGCCAGCTCGACGACCGCGGTCACCGCATTAGGGTACATCCGAAACTGGATTCAACAAAGCGTGTACCGATTACCACTTCGCGGACACGTTGGCGGCGATGCGCTTCGCGACGCGCACCGCGGATTCTTCCGGGTTCGCCGCACAGGTGTTGATGTCGATGATCACGTTGTTGCGCAACGCCAGCGCGCGCCCACATGCCCATCCACCGGCCTTGGCCTGCTGCTGCGTGGAGACCACGCTCAGCACACCGTCGGCGTTCGCGACCGGTCCGGGCACCCACTCCGTTCCGCTCTGCAGGTGCGTGTAGTAGCGGCACGCCGGCCACTGCTGGGCCGACGCGTTGAAGAAGGCCTCGGCCTTCTCGACCAACGGGAACAGCACCACCGCCTGCTTCAGGTAGTGGGAGAAATCGTCGCCGTTGTTCAAACTCTCATCGAGTGAGGCGCGGTAGCCGCTGTCGGCGTACACGAGGGCCTCGCCGGCGGCGTCGACGGCGAGGCATTCGTGCGGCGCCATGTCGGAGCTGCTGTCGGCCAGCGTGGGCGACGAGTTCCGCGGCGCCATCCCGGTGGTGCCCATCGCCTCGTCGACCTGCTCCGGCCGGAGCAGCAAGTCGGGGAGCTCGCGCTCGACCAGCGGGCGGGGGATCGGCGTGCGTGTCGGCGTCACGGGTTCGGCGTTGACGACCGAACTGCCGCAACCCGCGAGCAGCACGCAGATCATCGCGCCACCCAGGATGGCCTTCGGCTGGCGCATGTCGTCCTCCCCAATACAGCTGTGCCCGACCGACGTGACGCGCCTTCCCCCAGCGCGACACACCGTGTGCCAATGGTGAATCACCGTCGGCGCGCACGGCGGCAACACCGCCGCTTTCCACGATAACGATGGATGCGTCGTTTGATAACGAAAGATGGCCCCGGCTCCCGGAGTGAACCTGCCCAATCCGGCCGCGCGGCCGCAGCCGACCGCGTAATTTAACGCGTCAGCACATACTGCCGACGACGTCAGGTGGCCCCTGGGCACCCGTCGGCCTGCCGAAGGAGAGGCTCTATGGGTTACGCCAAGCACGTCGGTCGGATCGGTGCGCTCGCAGTGACACTGGGCGTCGGAGTCGCCCTCGGCAGCACACCCGTGGTCGCATCCGCCGAAACGGGCTCGGCGTCCGGGGCCGGTACCTCCGGCACTTCGCAGCAACGGGACGCCTCCGCATCCCGAGACAGCTCCGCATCCCGGGACAGCTCGGCCACCGGCAAACGTGCCGGCAGCGGCGAGAACGCCGAGCGGCGCCGCGACCGGCGCGAGAGCCGCTCCGAGGAACGGGCCACCTCCCGACGCGATCAGCAGCGCGCTGCGCAGGACGTCGACGAGGTGCAAGAGCCCGACGAGTCGAAACCCAAGCAGAACCGCACGGCCGCGGCGGTGACCGAAGCGCCTGAGCCGACCGCAGCCGAACCGCAGGCCGCGCAGCCCGACCCCGCGCCCGAACCCGAGGCAGCGCAGGACGCCCCGCAGCAGGCTGCGCCGACTGAGGCCGCCGCGCCGGTTGCGGCGGCCCTCAAGTCCACCCGGACCGGGACCCTCACCCCGCAGCGGCGCGCCCCGAAGTCATCGCCGACCCGCGAGCGCGCCACCCTGGCCACCGCGGTGTCCACCTTCGTCTCGGCGTTGCTGAGTCCCACCGCCGCGCCGGGCCGCGGCGCACCGCTGCAAGCCTCCGCGATGGTGGCGGCGCTGGGCGCCGTCCGTGACGAACTCGAACGCAACAACCAGCGCCGACTGGCCAACGTGGTCACCCAGCAGGCCAACGTCCTGGCCGTCGACGACTCGCCGAACGTCCTCGTCATCGGAGTGGACGGCGCCAACCTGGCCCGGGTGCTGACCAACCCGGCGATGACCAACTTCCTGAGCCTGATCGGCGACAGCACCACCGCGCCGGCCAGCATCGTCGGGCACACGACGATCTCCAACCCGTCGTGGTCCTCGATCCTGACCGGCGTCTGGGGGGAGCGGACCGGCGTCATCAACAACGTCTTCACGCCCTGGACCTACGACCGGTTCCCCACCGTCTACGACCTGATCGAGCGGCAGAACCCGAACGTCCACACCACCTCGATCGCCAACTGGAACGTCATCTCGGCCATCGCCAACGCCGGCCAGCTCGGCGCCGACGTCATCATCAACGTCAACCAGGTGCCCGGAGACATCAACTGGCTGGCGACCGACTCCGCCGTCGGGCAAGAGACGGTGGATGCCATCGCCCGCGCCGACCTGACCGTCCCGAACTTCATCTTCAGCTACTTCGTCGGCGTCGACGAGAACGGCCACGAGTACGGCGGGGCATCCGAACAGTACGAACTGGCCCTGGAGAACTTCGACGCCAACCTCGGCCGCATCCTCGACGCGATCAGCAACTCCGGCGAGGACTGGACGATCCTGATGGTCACCGACCACGGCCACCAGCCGCAGCTCGGGCTCGGACACGGCTTCCAATCACCGGACGAGACATCGACATTCGTGCTCGCGTACAACCCGGGCCTGTTCACCGGCGGCGGGATGAACCTGCAGTACGAGATCGTCGACGTGACCCCGACCGTACTGGCGCTGCTGGGACTCGACACCGCGGGCGACTTCGACGGCTCGTCGCTGCTCGACAAGGGCGGCACCGTCGTCCCGGTCGGCTCCGACCCCGACGAAGCGCTCAACGAAGCCCTGCTCGACGCCATCGGCAAGTACGGCTACCCGGACATCGGCACGCAGATCGCGTTGGGCGCCCGCACCGTCTTCAGCTCGATTCCCTACTTCGTGCAGAACCTCACCATCTCGCTCACCTCGGGCCTGCAGGACATCGCCGACATGGAGATCTTCCTCGTCAGCCTGCTCGCCAAGGTGGCGATCGCACCTGTCCAGCTGCTCGGCGACGTCCTGTACGTCGCGACCAACATCGTCGCGCAGATCGTCGCGCGTCTCACCGGCGTGACCGGCGCGAGCATCTTCCCGCTGTGGCCCCCGACCCCGCCGCCTTCGGTGTTCACCCCGGACGGACCGGCCGATGCGCGTACCGGACTGGTGTGCGGCTCCACCGAACTGCTGCAGTGCGCCGCAACGGTGGCGGTGTGAGCCGCTACCGCTGCATCGACGCGATGTAGTACGCCTCTTTGCCCGTCGGGTACCCGCCGCCGTCGGTGGCGATGTGCACGTGGTCGAAGTGGTTCAACGTCTCCGAGCCGTAGTCGGCGGTCCAGCTGGGCGCGCCGATGCCCGGATAGAGACCCTGCCGCCAGATCACGTGCAGCACACCCCAGCGCTTGGCGTTGGCCAGGGCGAAACCGGCGATCTGATTGCCCAGTTCGATGCCCTCGTCGCTGTTGTGGTTCGGGATCATCACGTCGATGGCCAACCCGTTGGGATGCCATTTCAGCGGGTCCTGACGGTAACCGCCGATCGTCTTGATCTCCGGGAACATCATGCTGATGGCGCGCGCGGCCCAGATGGTCTTGACCTGCAAGCCGCCCTCGGGCGCCTCGCCGGCCGGCAGCGCGAAGTCGAACACCCGCGCGTCGACCGGGGCGCTCGCGGCCAGCAGCTCGGCCTCGGTCGGGATCGGCGGTACGGCGGCGTCCGGCGCTCCAGCCCCAGGGGCCGCCGACGGGACCGTGACCTGCTCGAGGGTGCGGGGCGGCACGGTGGTCTGCGCGTAGACCATGCCCGCCGAGGCCGCCAGAGACACCACCACGGCCAGCCACCGGCCACGGCCGTTGGCTAACAATCTGGTGCTCACCAGAGCACCATAGACGTCGACCTGCGGGCATTGGCGATTTTCCCCGCACCGTCACCCGGCGCGTCCCGGCCATCGGCCACCGTCCTGTCTGCGCGGCCGACTCCCGCCCTATGATGTCGCCGTGCGCCTGGGCCTGTCGACACCGGTTGTGGTGCAGGTGCCCGGGGTGGCCTCGCCCTGGGAGGCCGAAGCCGGTCCCGACGACCTGCGGACCGTCGCCGCCGCCGCCGACGCTCTCGGCTACGACTTCCTGACCTGCTCGGAGCATGTCGCCGTCCCCGTTGCCGAGGCGGCCACCCGCGGCGACGTGTACTGGGATCCGTTGTCCACATTGGGATTTCTGGCAGCCCACACCCGGCGGATCAAGCTTGCGACCGCGGTGCTGGTCCTCGGCTACCACCATCCGCTCGAGATCGCGAAACGCTACGGCACGCTGGATCGGCTCAGCGGCGGCCGGCTGGTGCTGGGCGTCGGAATCGGCTCGCTCACCGAGGAATTCGACCTGATCGGCGCGCAGTGGTCACAGCGTGCCGCGCGGGCCGACGACGCTCTGCGCGCGTTGCGCGCCTCGCTGTCGGTGCCGGAGCCCGAGTACGACGGGCCGTTCTACTCCTACGGCGGGATGTCGGTTCGCCCCTACGCGCAAGCGGCGCGAGTCCCGATCTGGGTGGGCGGCAAGAGCATTCAATCCCTGCGCCGAGCCGTGCGGTACGGCGACGGGTGGTTGCCGTTCGCGCTGCGCCCCGCCCAGGTCAAAGAGATGCTGGCCACCGTCGACGCCCCCAAGGGATTCGACGTGATCCTGGCCAGCGGACCCCTGGACCCGATGGCCGAAAACTCCGCGGTCCGGCGCCGACTGGACACGCTGCGCGCGGCCGGCGCCACCGCGGTGTCGTGCACCGTGACCGCCCGCTCCGCGGCGCACTACGCCGAGCAGTTGCACCGGCTGCGCGAACTTGCCGACACCGCCTGACCGAAAGGACACCATGGCCTCCGGAGACTCCGTGGCCGACCGGCTGGCCGCGCTCGAGGAACGACTCGACCGGCTGCAGGCCGAACGCGACATCGCGCGCCTGATCGCCAGCTACGGTCCCTGCGTCGACGCCGCCGACGCGGCCGCCGCCGCGCAGCTGTGGGCCGAGGACGGCACCTACGACGTCGAAGGATGGCAGATGGCCGGCCGCGACGACGTGCGGTCGATGGTCGCGTCCAAGGGCCACCGCGACCTGGTCGACGGCGGTTGCAGCCACTTCCTCGGACCGGCCGTGGTCACCGTCGACGGCGACGACGCCGTCGCGCTGTGCGAATCGCTGGTGCTGCTGCGGGCGGCGCACGCCGACCCCGACCGCGTAGACCGCTCCGGCTGGCGGTCCGCACCCTCGGAGTACGTGGTCTGGCGCGCCGCGGCCAACCACTTCCGGCTGCGCCGCATCGACGGCGCGTGGCAGATCACGGCCCGCAAGAGCCGCCTGCTCGACGGCCGCTCCGAAGCCCACGACATGCTTCGCGCCGGGGTCGCCGGCCGGCAGCTCTGAACCCGGTTCGACCCCGGTTTGACGGTGCTCCCCAACGGGCATCCGCGTGCCTGCCATACGTGCAACGGCGCACGCGGAACCGACCGGGAGGGCGTGTGGTGGGGGCGAACGAGAGTCGGCTGGGTACCAGCCTGAAGAACAGGCACATCACGATGATCTCGATCGCCGGGATCATCGGGGCCGGGCTGTTCGTCGGCTCGGCCAACGCCATCGAGGAGGCCGGACCCGCGGTCATCCTGTCCTACCTGCTCGCCGGCACGCTGGTCGTGCTGGTGATGCGGATGCTCGGCGAGATGGCCACCGCCAACCCCGACACCGGCTCGTTCTCGGTGTACGCCGACCGCGCGCTGGGCGGCTGGGCCGGATTCTCGATCGGCTGGCTGTACTGGTGGTTCTGGGTGCTGGTCATCCCCGTCGAAGCCACTGCCGCCGCGGCCATCCTGTCCGACCTCGTCAGTGGCGCGCAGTGGATCTGGGCGCTGGCGGTCACGCTGCTGCTGACCATCACCAACCTGGTCAGCGTCGGCAACTACGGCGAGTTCGAATTCTGGTTCGCCCTGATCAAAGTCGTCGCGATCGTCGCCTTCATCGGCCTCGGCGTGGCCGCCATCGCCGGACTGCTGCCCGACTCCGAAGTCAGCGGCATCAGTGCGCTGTGGCAGCCGGATGGCTTCATGCCCAACGGTTTCGGCGCCGTCATCGCCGGCATGCTGATCACGATGTTCTCGTTCATGGGCACCGAGATCGTCACCATCGCAGCGGCCGAGTCGCCCGATCCGCGCTCCGGCATCACCCGCGCCGTCAACTCGGTGATCTGGCGGATCTCGCTGTTCTATGTCGGCTCGATCTTCGTCATCGTGGCGTTGATGCGCTACGACGAACTCGATGCCGGTTCCTACCAGTCCACCCTGCAGGCGATGGGCATCCCGGGCGCGAAGCTGATCATGGACATCGTCATCCTCACCGCGGTGGCGTCCTGCCTGAACTCGGCTCTCTACACCGCCTCGCGGATGCTGTTCTCACTCGGTGAGCGTCACGACGCCCCGCGGGCGGTGAACCGGCTCACCGGCAATGGGGTGCCCTGGGCGGCGGTACTGGCCTCCATGGTGGTCGGGTTCGTGGCGGTGCTCGGCAACTACCTGCTGCCGGAGAAGATCTTCGGGTACCTGCTGGCCACCAGCGGCGCGGTGGCGCTGTTCGTGTACCTGGTGATCGCGGCGAGTCAGTTCGTGCTGGGACGCCGCATGCGCGCCGACGACGAACAGGCGCCCGTACGGATGTGGCTCTTCCCGCACCTGACGGTCGTGGTGATGGCAGCGATCGTCGCCGTGCTGGTGCTGATGGCCTTCGACGCCGACCAGCAGCAGGCGGTCGGCCTATCCGTGCTGTCGGCGGTCTTCATCGTCAGCGCGGGCGTGTACGTGCACCGGCGCCACGCCCGCGACGCGGAGCTCGCGCCCAGCTCCTAGAACGGGCGGACGCGATCGGTGCCCACGACGGCGCCCTTGCCGGTCCGGTCGTTGACGAACCGCACTCCCGTCGGTGTCGTCGAGATGGTCCAGCCCATCGCGCGGTAGGTCAGCCCGGTCAACGTGGTGGGCTCCACCGCGCCGAGGTTGCCATCGACGTAGGACCCGGTGCCGTCGGCGTTGATGCGCACACCGTGATACGGCCCGCTGCCGTCGGAGTGCTGCGGCCAACTCGAGCCGTCGGTCTGACAGCCCACGAACCCCGCCTCGACGATGCACTGGGTCTCGCCGTCGGCGGTCTGCACCACGACGTAGCCGAACTCGTTGGGTGGCAGGTCGACCACCGGGCCCGACGGCACCGTGGCCGGGACGTCGTCGACCTGCCGCTGTAACGCCGCCGAACGGAAGGACACCACCTCGAAACCGAACTGGTCGAGCGGCGCGAGGTCCTCCGGCTCACCCGACGGCGTCCAGATCGCCATCGGGCGCCCGTCCACGACAGTCTTGGCGACATACGGCGACGGTGTCCACGACAGCACCGAATCCATCGACGACGCGGACTCGAAGTGGTCGAAGTGCACGATTCCGTCGCCGTCGGCCGGTACGCAGGAGTTGCCCCCCACGGTGTGGCGGGTGCCGGACTGCGCGTCGGCGGAGTCGCGGCAGACCGCGGCCTGCCAGTCCGCCGGCGACCCGGTCACCGTGGCGGCCGCCGCCCGGGCCGGAGCCTCCGGCGCCGGGGCCGACGCGCATCCCGAGGCGGTCATCCCGGCAGCCGTGACGGCGGCGCAGAAGATCAGCGAGCGGGCGGGTGTGCGATACATATCGATGTCCTTTGCGGTGTCGCCGAGGTCGACGCGAACGGCGTGAATGTATCTGCGCACCAGCGCCGGAGCACCGAACGCGGCGAATGCAGACCCAACTGTGACGCCACCGTGATGGCCGCGAAGCCCCGGGCTGACCCTCCGTGCGATGGGGCACGTTCGGTAGTCTGCGCCAGAAGGGTCACAGCTCTTCCAAGACGCCGAACCTATGCCGGGAGACAGCAACATGAGCGCTGAGCAGCCGACCATCATCTACACGCTGACCGACGAGGCGCCCCTGCTGGCGACGTTCGCCTTCCTTCCGGTGGTCCGGACATTCGCCTCCGCGGCCGGCATCGACGTCAAGTCCACCGACATCTCGGTGGCCGCCCGCATCCTCGCCGAGTTCGACGACTACCTGACCGATGAGCAGAAGGTGCCCGACAACCTCGCCGAGCTGGGCGAGCTGACCCAGCTGCCCGAGACCAACATCATCAAGCTGCCCAACATCAGCGCCTCGGTGCCGCAGCTGCTGGCGGCCATCAAGGAACTCAAGGCCAAGGGCTACGAACTGCCCGACTACCCGGGCGACCCCAAGACCGACGAAGAGAAGGCGATCAAGGAGCGTTACGCCAAGGTCCTCGGCAGCGCGGTGAACCCCGTTCTGCGGCAGGGCAACTCGGACCGGCGCGCGCCCAAGGCGGTCAAGGAGTACGCCCGCAAGCATCCGCACAGCATGGGGGAGTGGTCGCAGGCGTCGCGTACCCACGTCGCGACGATGAAGGAAGGCGACTTCTACCACGGCGAGAAGTCGATGACCCTGGACAAGGACCGCCGGGTCAAGATGGTGCTCACCCCCTCCGGTAAGGACGCGGGCGACGCGATCGTCCTCAAGCCCGAGGTGAAGCTCGAAGCCGGCGACGTCATCGACAGCATGTTCATGAGCAAGAAGGCGCTCATCGCGTTCTACGAGGAGCAGATCGAGGACGCCTACAAGACCGGCGTGATGTTCTCCCTGCACGTCAAGGCGACCATGATGAAGGTCAGCCACCCGATCGTGTTCGGCCACGCGGTCAAGGTGTTCTACAAGGACGCCTTCGCCAAGCACCAGAAGCTGTTCGACGAGCTCGGCGTCAACGTCAACAACGGCATGAGCGACCTCTACGACAAGATCGAGCAGCTGCCCGCCTCGCAGCGCGAGGAGATCATCGAGGACATCCACCGCTGCCACGAGACCCGCCCCGAACTGGCGATGGTCGACTCGGCCCGCGGCATCACCAACTTCCACTCGCCGTCCGACGTGATCGTCGATGCGTCGATGCCGGCGATGATCCGCCTCGGCGGCAAGATGTACGGCGCCGACGGCCGCACCAAGGACACCAAGGCCGTCAACCCCGAGTCGACGTTCTCCCGGATCTACCAGGAGATGATCAACTTCTGTAAAACCCACGGCCAGTTCGATCCGCGGACCATGGGCACCGTCCCCAACGTCGGCCTGATGGCGATGAAGGCCGAGGAGTACGGGTCGCACGACAAGACGTTCGAGATCCCCGAGGACGGGGTCGCCGACATCGTCGACATCGACACCGGCGAGGTATTGCTGAGTCAGAACGTCGAAGAGGGCGACATCTGGCGTATGCCGATCGTCAAGGACGCCGCGATCCGGGACTGGGTGAAGCTGGCCGTCACCCGGGCCCGCGCCTCCGGCATGCCCGCGGTGTTCTGGCTCGACACCGAGCGGCCGCACGAGGTGGAACTGCGCAAGAAGGTCAAGGAGTACCTCAAGGACGAGGACACCGAGGGCCTGCAGATCCAGATCATGCCGCAGGTCTGGGCGATGCGGTACACGATCGAGCGCGTGGCCCGCGGCCAGGACACCATCGCGGTGACCGGCAACATCCTGCGCGACTATCTCACCGACCTCTTCCCCATTCTCGAGCTCGGCACCAGCGCCAAGATGCTTTCGATCGTGCCGCTGATGGCCGGTGGCGGTATGTACGAGACCGGCGCCGGCGGGTCGGCGCCCAAGCACGTGAGCCAGCTGCTCGAGGAGAACCACCTGCGCTGGGATTCGCTCGGCGAGTTCCTGGCTCTGGGCGCCAGCTTCGAGGACATGGGCCGCAAGGCGGGGAACAAGAAGGCAGAGCTGCTCGGTAAGACCCTCGACTCGGCGATCGGCAAGCTGCTGGAGAACGACAAAGGCCCGTCGCGGAAGGCCGGCGAGCTGGACAATCGCGGCAGCCAGTTCTACCTGAGCATGTACTGGGCGCAGGAACTGGCGCAGCAGACCGAGGACAGCGAGCTCGCCGAGTACTTCAAGCCGTTGGCCCAGTCGCTGGCCGAGAACGAGGAGACGATCGTCTCCGAGCTCAATGCGGTTCAGGGCAAGCCGGTCGACATCGGCGGCTACTACTACCCGGACCGCGAGAAGACGACCGAGGTGATGCGTCCCAGCAAGACGTTCAACGAGACGCTGGAGAAGATCGGCAGCTGACCCCAGCTACCCGGCCGGGTTCGCGGTGCTCGCGCACTGCGAATCCGGCCGTCTGCGTTGCGGGCGAAAGTGACGCGCGTAACATCTGGCCCAGTCGCACCGATAACCAGCCATCACTGGTACGCGGACTAGGGGTAGCTATGCAGGTTATGGGCTTGTCACTGACCTCGACGAGCGCGGTGTGGGTACTTCTCGACACCTCCAGCGGGACCATCCTCGCCGACGAGGTGGTGCCCGTCGCCGCCGTCGAGGAGGTCGCCAAGGCGGCCGCGCTGAGTGTCCAAACCTTCACTGCGCAAACAGAGCACCGGATCGACCGGGTGCACCTCACCTGGACTCCCGACGGCCAGCACCACGGCGTCCGGCTCCGCACCAAACTCCGGCTGTTCGGGTTCGACGACATCGAGACGTTCACCGGAGACGAGGCACGTGAAGGCCGCAACCGCACCGCCCGTCACATCGCCCCGCACCTGGCCATGGCCTACGGCGCGGCCCGCGCAGAGCATGCCGACGCATCCGGTTCCGCGCTGCAGAAGCTGACCGCGCTGGTCCCGCATCCGGCCGTCGAACCCGGCGGTTTCCGCGCCCGCTGGTCCCAGCTTGTCGACGATGCCCGCGTGTCCGTGCAGACGGCCGCCGCCCGCATGCCGGTGCGCATCGCCGGGGGCGTGGCCGCCGCGGCCGTCCTCGGGTTGGTCGCCTATGCGCTGACGGGTACGACGTCGCCGGTCACCCCGACACCCAGCCAGGCCGGCGTGGTCGCCGAGCCGGCGCCCGGGGCGGCCCCCGTGCCGTCGCCGCAGCCTGTCGTCGCCCGACCGGATACCGCCGCGGCGGCGGTGCCCGAGGTGGCGGTGCCCGAGGTGGCGGTTGCCGAGCCGGTGGCACAGTGGACCCCGGTCGGTGAGTCGCTCCCCGTCACCGAGTCCGTCCCGGTGCCGACCTGGTCGGTCCCCGAGGCCGTGCCGCAGAGCGGCGCGGTGGTCGAGGCGGTCACCCCGTCGGCGCCGGCCGAGGCCACCCCGTCGGCCCTGGAAGTGGGCGCGGAGGTGGGGCAGGCCCACCTCAGCGGTGACGCGCCGGTGCTCGGCCCGGTGGCCGTGTCCGATCCCGTCGCCGTGGTCGCTCCTGTTGCACCGCCGGTGGCGCCGGAGCCGCCCCCCGGTCCGCTGAGCCAGTTCCTGGGCGCGTTGCCCTGACCCGGAAGGATCAGCGCCCCAACGGCACCGAGATGAGGCGGCTGCCCGCAGCCTTGACCGCATCCGGCAGGACCCGCGAGACGGTGCCCATCATCTTCGAGCTCAGCGAGCCGGCCACCACCTGCTTGTCGCCGCGCATCAGAGCGTCGAACCCCTGCTGGGCCACCTCGGCCGGGTCGTCCTTGCTCATCCGGCCGACCGGGGTGTCGAGCATCTTGGCCCGTGCGAAGAAGTTGGTGTCGGTGGGCCCGGGCAGCAGCGCCGTCACGGTGATCGGACTGTTGCGCAACTCGTCCTGCAGCGCCTTGGCGAACGACTGGACGAACGACTTCGACGCGTTGTAGACGGTCTGGTAGGACCCCGGCATCATCGACGCGACCGACGAGGTAAACAGCACCCGGCCGCTCTCGCGGTTGGCCATCTCGCGCAGCACCAGCTTGGCCAGGTGCACCGTCGACCGCACGTTCAAGTCGATGATGTCGAGATCGTCCTGAATCTCCGATCGCAGGAACTCGTCGCCGCGGCCGACGCCGGCGTTGAGGGCCGCGACCGCCAGCGGACGCCCTCCGGCGATCGTGCTGGCGAACAGATGCTCGACGCCCACCGCGGTGCGCAGGTCCACCTGAACCGGCTCCACGTGACCACCGAACTCGCTGAGTTGGTCGGGCACGGTGTTGATCGCGTCGTCCTCGGCGGCCACCACGAGGTCGTAACCATTACGGGCGAGGATCCGGGCCAACTCGAGCCCGATCCCGTTGGAGGCGCCGGTGACGAGCGCCAGCTGTGCTTGTGTCATGCGGCACGCATACCCGGGCGCCCAAGCCGAAAACGCCGCAGCCGATGACGGTGACGAGGGCGTTCGCGACACGAGAAAACTCGTTTTCAAGAAAACTTGATTCCATCCAGAAAACGGGCCAAAATCGAGAAGATGGCCGGAGAAACCAACTACGCGGACGCCTTGCGCTCGGCTGCGCTGCGCGTCACCCGCCCGAGGATGGCGGTGCTACAGGCGGTCGAACAGCATCCGCACGCTGACACTGAGCTCATCATCCGGGCCGCCCGAGAGGTGCAGCCCGACATCTCCCGTCAGACGGTGTACGACGCACTCAACGCGTTGGCCGCGACGGGCTTGGTTCGACGGATACAACCGGCAGGTTCGGTGGCCCGGTATGAAACCCGGGTCGGCGACAACCACCACCACATGGTGTGCCGGTCGTGCGGGGTCATCGCCGACGTGGACTGCGCGGTCGGCGCGGCCCCCTGCCTCACTGCATCCGGTGACCTTGGCTTCAATGTCGACGAAGCAGAGGTGATCTACTGGGGGCTCTGCCCCGACTGCAAGGCAACTCGTTTGTCCCGATCACACTCGTGATCGACAGCCCCATCATTTATCGAATGTATGGATCAGGAAGGGAACACTGTGTCATCTGATACATCTGACGCTCGCCCCCCGCACGCTGACAGCAAGACTGCCAGCAACAGCGAGAGCGAGAACCCGGCGGTAGATTCGCCGAAACCGAAATCGCATGCCCCGTTGACCAACCGGGACTGGTGGCCCGAACAGGTCGACGTGTCGGTGCTGCACAAGCAGAACGAGAAGGGCAACCCCCTCGGTCCTGACTTCGACTACGCCGAAGAGTTCGCCAAGCTCGACGTCGAGGCCTTCAAGCGCGACGTCATCGAGGTCATCCAGACCTCCCAGGACTGGTGGCCGGCCGACTACGGCAACTACGCCGGTCTGTTCATCCGGATGAGCTGGCACGCCGCCGGCACCTACCGCATCTTCGACGGCCGCGGTGGCGCCGGACAGGGTGCGCAGCGCTTCGCGCCGCTGAACAGCTGGCCCGACAACGCCAACCTGGACAAGGCCCGTCGTCTGCTGTGGCCCATCAAGCAGAAGTACGGCAACAAGATCTCCTGGGCCGACCTGATCGCCTACGCGGGCAACGCCGCGCTGGAGCAGTCCGGATTCCAGACGGCCGGCTTCGCGTTCGGCCGCGAGGACATCTGGGAGCCCGAGGAGATGCTGTGGGGCCAGGAAGACACCTGGCTGGGCACCGACCAGCGCTACGGCGGCACCAACGACAAGGATCGCGAGCTGGCCGAGCCGTTCGGCGCGACCACCATGGGTCTGATCTACGTCAATCCCGAAGGCCCCGAAGGCAAGCCGGATCCGTTGGCCGCCGCCAAGGACATCCGCGAGACCTTCGGCCGGATGGCGATGAACGACGAGGAGACCGCCGCGCTGATCGTGGGTGGCCACACGCTCGGCAAGACCCACGGTGCCGCCGACGTCAACGTCGGACCCGAGCCCGAGGGTGCACCGATCGAGGACCAGGGCCTGGGCTGGAAGTGCCCCTTCGGCACCGGCAAGGGTCCCGACACCGTCACCAGCGGTCTCGAGGTCATCTGGACCGGCTCGAACTCCAAGTGGAGCAACGCCTTCCTGGAGAACCTGTACGGCAACGAGTGGGAGCTGACCAAGAGCCCCGCCGGCGCCTGGCAGTTCGAGGCCAAGAACGCCGAGGCCACCATCCCGGATCCGTTCGGCGGCCCGCCGCGCAAGCCCACGATGCTGGTCACCGACATCTCGATGCGGGAAGACCCGATCTACGGCAAGATCACGCGGCGCTGGCTCGACCATCCCGAGGAGATGGACGAGGCCTTCCGCAAGGCGTGGTTCAAGCTGATGCACCGCGACATGGGTCCGATCAGCCGCTACCTGGGCCCGTGGATCCCCGAGCCGCAGCTGTGGCAGGACCCGGTGCCGGCCGTCGACCATGAGCTGATCGACGACGCCGACATCGCCTCGCTGAAGGCCAAGCTCCTCGATTCCGGCCTGACCGTGCAGCAGCTGATCAAGACCGCGTGGGCGTCGGCGAGCAGCTTCCGCGGCACCGACAAGCGCGGTGGCGCCAACGGTGCCCGCATCCGGCTGGAGCCGCAGAAGAGCTGGGAGGCCAACGAGCCCGCCGAGCTCGCCAAGGTGCTCCCGGTCCTCGAGCGCGTGCAGCAGGAGTTCAACTCCTCGGCCACCGGAGGCAAGAAGGTGTCGCTGGCCGACATCATCGTGCTGGCCGGCTCGGCTGCCGTCGAGAAGGCCGCGCGCGACGCCGGCTACGAGATCGACGTGCACTTCGCACCCGGCCGTACCGACGCCACGCAGGAGCAGACGGATGTGGAGTCGTTCGCGGTGCTCGAGCCGCGGGTCGACGGCTTCCGCAACTTCTTCCGCCCCGGCGAGAAGAACCCGTTGGAGCAGCAGCTGGTGGAGCGGGCTTACATGCTCGATCTGACCGCTCCGGAGATGGCCGCTCTCATCGGTGGTCTGCGGGTGCTGAACGTCAACCACGGCAGCAACAAGCACGGCGTGTTCACCGACCAGCCGGGCGCGTTGAGCAATGACTTCTTCGTCAACCTGCTCGACATGCGGACCGAGTGGAAGCCGTCGGAGAACTCGGAGAACGTCTTCGAGGGACGCGACCGGGTCACCGGCGAGCCCCGCTGGACGGCCACCGCCAACGACCTGGTGTTCGGCTCGAACTCGGTGCTGCGCGGCATCGCCGAGGTCTACGCGCAGGACGACAGCAAGGGCAAGTTCGTCGAGGACTTCGTCGCTGCCTGGGTCAAGGTGATGAACAACGACCGGTTCGATCTGCGGTAACCACCTGCTACAGGTGATTCTCAGGTCCTAAGAGCGCCCACACCGTCTTCCCGTCTGTCCTCGGGGTACAACCCCACTCGCGGCTCAGCGCCGCGACGATGGCCAGGCCGGAGACGGTGTGGGCGCCGGCCTTTGAGGTCTCGCGCCGGGTGGCCCGAGAGTGGCTGTGGTCGGTGACGGCCACGGTGACGGTGTCGCAGTCGGCCTCCACGACGAGCACGGGATCGCTGGCCGTGTGGGCGAGTACGTTCTCGATCAGAATCGTCGCCAGCGTCGCCGCGGCAAGGGTGAGATCCGATCGGTCCCATTCCTCCAACCACTCCGCGACGAGGCCGCGCGCCTGGCGCAGGCTGCTGACCTCGGGTTGCAACTCCGTGCGGGCGCGTTGCAGGACACTGCGACGCGCGACGGTGATGTCCGAGGGCTCCGGCGGCGCCGTATACATCGGCACCTGGCGGGTGATCGCGCTGCGGGTGATGCTCGCACGCCGGCCCGGATCCGCGCACACCAGCACGATCGGAACACCGGGCCACGTCCTCACGTGCCACCTCGCACTCGCGAACGCGGTCCACGCCGAATCGGCAGCCGCCTCGAGTTCGCTGACGTCGGCCACCACGACGTCATGCCCGTCGAGCGCCGCGGCGATAACCCGGTCCCGGACGGGGCAGTAGGTCGAACTGTCCAGCCTTCCGCGGAAGATCACCGTGATGCGGTCGAGGTCGCATCGGGTCTCGACGCTGACGCCACCGGGTTCAGGCATCGGCTCTAGGGGGGTAGGTCACTACCGCCCGATACCCGCCCCACGGCGGTTTACTCCGCCACGCCGGGCCTCGATGTCGCCCTATCCGCCTAACGAAGACCTCCGGCCCGGGAACGAACGGTCGTCGGCGTCGCGTTTCGTGCGACGGCCGACTGGGTTGCCTACAGGTGACGGCCGCATCCGGCCGATCTCGGAAGGAATCGATGAAACTTGCTCTCGTGGGCGACGTGTCCGGTAACCGCTACGACCTCGCCCGGCTGGGCGGTGCGCTCGCCGCGCGCGGACACGAGGTGGAGATCATCACCGCATCGCCCCGCCCCGCAGCATGCGACGTCGACGTCATCGGGATACCGCTGGAAGCCAACGCCGGCGAGGACTTTCGGAGGCCGGAATCCCTGACGCCGGCGATCAGCGAGATCGGCCGCTTCCTGGTCGACCGCTGGCACCGAGAACAGCCCGACGTCGTGCACTGCCACGACTGGACCTACGGGATGGCCGCGCAACTCGCCGCCAAGTACACCCCGATACCGACGGTGCAGAGTTTCCACGGTCTGGCCGGCAACGCACCTCGGTCCACACCGCAGGCCGCTTCCGCGAACCGGGCCGGCATCGAGGCGCTACTGGCCAAGAATGCCGCGATGGTGACCGTCGCCTGCACCGACGACATGGGTGAGGTCATCCGCTCGGGTTGTCCGCGGGCACGGGTGTCCGTTCTGCCTCCCGGCGTCGACATCGACGAAGACGCCGGGGACGGCACCGGGGACACGAGCGGATCGGCCCGGCAGCAGATCGTCTCGATGACCGAGGATCTCGCCGAGCACAGCGGGGCCGACCGCGTCGTGCGGGCTTTGCCCGCCCTGCCCGGTGCCGAGCTCACGCTGATCTGCGCCGACGTCGACCGCCGGGACCTCGCGCGCCTCCACGGGACGGCGGACCACCTGGGAGTCAGCGGCCGCATCCGCGTCGTCCCGGGCGCCACCGGGCACGAGGTGGTCCCGCATCTACGCGGCGCCGACGTCGTCGTCTGCCCCTCGTCCTACGACCCGCGCGCCACCCCTGCCCTGCAGGCGATGGCTGCCGGCGTCGCCGTTGTCGCGACCGAGACCGGTGGACCACGTGACGCCGTGGTCGCCGACGTCACCGGAGTTCTCGTGCCGCCCGGCAATACCGAGGCGCTCAGCCGCGCCCTGCGTTCGCTGCTGGGTCAGAAGGTGCTGCGGCAGGGCATGGGTCTGACCGGCCGGGCGCGGGTTCGATCCCGGTACAGCTGGGAGCGGATCGCGACCGATGCCGAAGTGATCTACGAAGCCGCCCTTACGCGCGTCGGCGACATGTCGGCGCGCTGATCCGGCAGCGTCATCAGCCCAACAGTGCGGCCGCCGACCGCAGGTCGTCGACCAGAGACGCGAACGCGTCATCGCGCGCTTCGTGCGGGCCGCGCAGCACCGCGGACGGATGGATGGTCGCCACCACCTGCGGGTCGAGCCCCTCGGGACGGTCCTGCGGCGCCAGCCGCAGCACCTCGCCGCGGTGGGCGGTCACCTTGAAGGCACTGCCCAGCAGGGACTTCGCCGCGGTGGCGCCGAGAAGGACCACCACCTCGGGCTCGACTGCCGTCAACTCCGCGACCAACCACGGCCGGCACGCGACGACCTCGGTGCGACTCGGTGTCTTGTGGATGCGTCGGGCACCCCGCTCGGCGCGGACGAACTTGAAATGCTTGACCGCGTTGGTGACGTAGACCGGTTCCCGCGGGATCCCGGCCGCGGCCAGAGCCTCGTCGAGCAGTCGGCCGGCCGGACCGACGAACGGCTTGCCGGCCCGGTCTTCGCTGTCGCCGGGCTGCTCACCGATGAACATCATCCGGGCCGGTGCCACCCCTGCGCCGAACACCGCCTGCGTCGCGTCCTCGTAGAGGCCGCAGCCCCGGCAGCCCTGCGCAGCCGCCGCCAGATCCGCGATCTCGAGGCTGGGCGGAACGAAGTCGGTCGCAGAAGTCGTCGTCGGCATGGCCCTCGGGTACCCAGCCCGGACGCCTCGTCCAGGACAGCCGAAGAGCGAAGCGCGGCGGACCTGCCGTCCGCTTTGCGAACAGTTCGTTTCCGCCCGCGCTGAGCGTCAACCCGGCAAGTACCCGGTTCAGCACGAGCCGCCCGCCGCTCCCGGATCAGGAGGCCGCCCATGGCCCTCGTCAACGCACCCGCCCGTTCGCCCGACTGCGATCTCACATGGTTGCGTGCGGCATTCCTGCGCATGCACTCGCTCCCGGCGGAATCGGAGGACCGGGTGCGGCTGCGCACCCGGATCATCGAAGAGTGCCTCCCGTTGGCCGAACGCATCGCGCGGCGTTACGACCGGCGCGGTGAGACGCACGACGACCTCGTGCAGGTGGCCCGCGTCGGTCTGATGAACGCGGTCAACCGGTTCGACCCCGACGCCGGCACCGAGTTCCTGTCCTTCGCCATCCCGACCATGCTCGGCGAGGTCAAACGGTACTTCCGCGACTTCAGCTGGTCGGTCAACGTGCCCCGGCGCCTCAAGGATCTCTACCCGTCGCTGGCACCGGTCACCGACGAACTGACCCACCGGCTGGGTCGGGCGCCGACGGCCGGGGAGCTGGCTTCCGCGCTCGGCGTCGATCGCGACGACGTGGTCGAGACCCTCGCCGCCGCAGCGGGATTCAAGGCCCGGTCGATCGACGAGAGTCGCGCCCGAGACGACGACGCCGCGCCGGCGCTGGTCGACCGGCTCGGTGCTCCCGACCCCGACATCGACTTCATCGAGGACCAGGACGCACTCCGCGCGCAGCTGGAATCGTTGCCCGACCGGGAGTACCGCATCGTGACCATGCGGTTCTTCGAGTCGCTGACCCAGTCGGAGATCGCCCAGCGGATGGGCATCTCGCAGATGCACGTGTCGCGCCTGCTCGCCCAGTCGCTGCAGCGGCTGCGCGACGGCATGCTCGACCGCCCTCCCGCCAGGGCTGCCTGACGGGAGAGCGGTCGCGGAGTCACTTCCGCTTACGCCGTCCCGACGTCACCCGGACCGGCGGGATCTCGGAGGCCAGCACCGCGTCGGTGCGGTCCCATACCCGGTGCAGGCCGAGCGCCGCGACCAGCTCGGCGCTGAAGGAATTGGAGGCGTCGCCCGCGGTCAGCACGCCGGGTCCGTCGACGGGGATGTCGACACTCTCCAGCACCTTGCGGCCGTCGCCCCACGCGCCGACCGGCTTGCAGTGCCGATACATCTCGTGCAGCAGCACCGCCAGCTTGACGTCGACCCGGTCGCCGACGGCCCCGTCGGCGATCACCACCCCGTCGAACTCGATGGAACGCGCCGTGGTGAACGTGCGGTCCACGGTCACGGTGCGCCGGCCCGACTTGAGCTGACCGCCCACCGGCGCCAGCACCATCGCCTTGGCCCCGAGCTTGTCGAGCGCCTTGGCCAGCTTGCCCACCCCGGCCAGGTCGGCGGAGTCGGAGGCGACCACGGCGATCTTGCGGCCCGCCACCGGTCCGGGAGTCGTCACCACCTGCGACAGCGCGGGGGAGACGAACACGTCGGCGGGCGGGTTGCCCTTCGGCGCGGGCAGCCCGAGACCCGCGGCGACCTTCGCGCACAGATCTGCGTCGACATTCGCCAGCACCTGCAGCTGGCGCTCCTTGATGGCCTGCTCGTAGCACTTGCCCAACTCGAAGGTGAAGGCCTCCACGATGTGGGCCTGCTCGACCTCGGTCAGCGACCGGTAGAACATCGCCGGTTGGGTGAAGTGGTCGTCGAAGGACGCCGGCGCGCCGCGCACCACTTCGCCCTCCACCCGGCGCGGGGTGAACACGTAGGCGCCCTCGTCCTCGGTGGCGACCACCGGTTCACCGTCGTCGATGCTGTTCGGCTTGTACGGCGCCTGCCCGGCGTGCACCGCGGTCTGGTGCATTCCGTCGCGGAACATGTCGTTGACCGGGCAGCGGGGCCGATTGATCGGCAGCTGCGTGAAGTTCGGGCCGCCCAGCCGCAGCAGCTGGGTGTCGAGGTAGGAGAACAGCCGGGCCTGGATCAGCGGGTCGTCGGTGACCTCGATACCGGGCACCAGGTTGCCGGCGTGGAACGCAACCTGTTCGGTCTCGGCGAAGAAGTTGGTGGGGTTGCGGTCGAGGGTGAGCTTGCCGATCAGCTGCACCGGGACCATCTCTTCGGGCACGATCTTGGTCGGGTCCAGCAGGTCGATGCCGCCGTAGGAGTCGGTGCCGTCGTCGGGCATCACCTGCACGCCGAGCTCGAACTCCAGCGGGGCACCGGACTCGATGCCGTCGGCCATGTCGCGGCGGTGGAAGTCCGGGTCGCAGCCCGCGGCGATCTGGGCCTCCTCCCAGACCTGCGAATGCACCCCGGCCACCGGCTTCCAGTGGAACTTCACCAGGCACGTCTGGCCCTTGCCGTCGACCAGCCGGAAGGTGTGGACGCCGAAGCCCTCCATGGTGCGGTAGGAGCGCGGAATGCCGCGGTCGCTCATGTTCCACATCACGTGGTGGGTGGCCTCGGTGTGCAACGACACGAAATCCCAGAACGTGTCGTGCGCCGACTGCGCCTGCGGGATCTCGACGTCGGGGTGCGGCTTACCGGCGTGGATGACGTCGGGGAACTTGATGCCGTCCTGGATGAAGAACACCGGGATGTTGTTGCCGACCAGGTCGAAGGTGCCCTCGTCGGTGTAGAACTTCACGGCGAAGCCGCGGGTGTCGCGGACCGTGTCGGCCGACCCGCGCGACCCCAGCACGGTGGAGAACCGGCAGAACACGTCGGTCTTCTTGCCCTTGGTGGCCAGGAACGCGGCCTTGGTGAACTTGGCGGCGTTGCCGTAGGCCTCGAAGACGCCGTGCGCGGCCGCACCGCGCGCGTGCACCACCCGCTCGGGGATTCGCTCGTGGTCGAAGTGGGTGATCTTCTCGCGTAGGTGGAAGTCCTCCATCAGAGTGGGGCCCCGTTTGCCGGCCTTCAGGGAATGGTCGGTGTCGGGAATACGCACGCCCTGGGCAGAGGTCAGATACCGGCCCTGCTGGCTGCGTGGATCATCCTGCGGCGCAGCCCCTTTCACCGAGCCGGTGGCGCTCACGGCGGCGGGTGCGGACTGCTTCGGTCGACGGGCGGCAGGCATCGGACCTCCTTGCGGGGGGATGAAACACGGGCGCCTGTCCGTACCCCTTGGGCATCGCGGTAAACGTCGGTACAGCGGCACGCCGTGTCCGCCACGGCGCTGTCCGAGGCGTTCGGTAGGGTCCTGCGCGTGAATTCGAGCACCGCCGTGGCCCCCGGAAAAGTCGTCGTGAAGAGCGTAAACGCCCGTCTCGCTGCAGAACTGGACGTCGCCGAGGCGCAGGTAGCCGCGGCGGTGCGGCTGCTCGACGAGGGCGCCACCGTCCCGTTCATCGCGCGGTACCGTAAGGAGGTCACCGGCAGCCTCGACGACGGGCAGCTGCGCCTGCTCGAGGAGCGACTGGCCTACCTGCGCGAACTCGACGACCGTCGCGCCGCGGTGCTGGCCTCCATCGCCGAGCAGGGGAAGCTGACCGACGAACTCGCCGCCGCGCTCGCCGCCGCCGACACCAAGGCCCGCGTCGAGGACATCTACCTCCCGTACAAGCCCAAGCGCCGGACCAAGGCACAGATCGCCAAGGAGGCCGGCCTCGAGCCGCTGGCCGACCAGGTGCTCACCGACCCGACGGTCGCCCCGGAGACCGCGGCGGAGGCCTTCGTCAACGACCAGGTCGCCGACACCGCCGCGGCCCTCGACGGCGCCCGCCACATCCTCGTCGAGCGCGCAGCCGAGGACGCCGAACTCGTCGGCGCGCTGCGCGAACGACTGTGGGAGCAGGGTTCGGTGCGGACCCGGCCGGCCACCGAATCCACCGTGAACACGCCCGCGGCGCAGAAGTTCCGGGACTACTTCGACTTCTCCGAACCACTGACCGACATGCCCTCCCACCGCGTGCTCGCGGTGCTGCGCGGCGAGAAGGAACAGGTGCTGTCGCTGGCCATCGATCATGGCGACGACAGCGTCTACCAGGCGATGATCGCCGACTCGCTCGGCGTCGACCTGACCGCGCCGGCCGCGGCGACCCCATGGCTGGCCGCCACCGTCGGGTTCGCCTGGCGCACCCGGCTGTCGGTGTCGGCCTCGGTGGACGCCCGGGTCCGCCTCAAGATGCGCGCCGAGCAGGACGCCGTGTCGGTGTTCGCCCGCAACCTCAAGGACCTGCTGCTGGCACCGCCCGCGGGCACCCGGACCACCCTCGGACTCGACCCGGGCTTCCGCACCGGGGTGAAGGTGGCCGTCGTCGACGCCACCGGCAAGGTCGTCGACACCGCCACCATCTACCCCCACCAGCCGCAGAAACAGTGGGACGCCGCCAAGGCGGTGCTGGCCGCGCTGGTGGTCCGGCACGGGGTCGAGCTGATCGCCGTCGGCAACGGCACCGCGTCACGCGAGACCGACGCGCTGGCCACCGAACTGATCGCCGACATCCGCGGCGCCGGGGGCAACGCGCCGACCAAGGCGATGGTCAGCGAGGCCGGCGCGTCGGTGTACTCGGCGTCGGCCTACGCCGCACACGAACTGCCCGACCTCGACGTGACGCTACGCGGCGCCGTCTCGATCGCCCGCCGCCTCCAGGACCCGCTCGCGGAGCTGGTCAAGATCGAACCGAAGTCCATCGGCGTAGGCCAGTACCAGCACGATGTCGCCCCGACACTGCTGACGCGCAGCCTCGGCGCCGTCGTCGAGGACGCCGTGAACGCCGTCGGTGTCGACCTCAACACAGCCTCGGTGCCGCTGCTGGCCCGCGTCTCCGGTATCAGCGAGTCGCTGGCCGAGGCCATCGTGGCCCACCGGGACAAGACCGGCAGGTTCACCAGCCGGCGTGCGCTGCTCGACGTTCCGCGTCTGGGCCCCAAGGCATTCGAGCAGTGCGCAGGCTTCCTGCGCATCCGCGACGGGGAGGACCCGCTCGACGGCTCCGGCGTGCACCCCGAGTCCTACCCGGTGGTGCGGCGGATCCTGGACCGCGCCGGGGTCACCCTGGCCGAGATCATCGGCAACCAGCGGCTGCTGCGGAGCCTGCGGCCAGACGAGTTCGCCGACGACCGGTTCGGCGTCCCCACCGTCACCGACATCCTCAGCGAGCTCGAAAAGCCCGGCCGCGACCCGCGTCCGGCGTTCACCACCGCGACCTTCGCCGCCGGTGTCGAGAAGCTGTCCGACCTGAAGGTCGGCATGGTGCTCGAAGGCGTGGTCACCAACGTCGCCGCATTCGGTGCCTTCGTCGACGTCGGCGTGCACCAGGATGGACTCGTGCACGTGTCCGCGATGGCCGACCGGTTCGTCTCCGACCCCCACGAAGTGGTGCGGTCGGGCCAGGTGGTCCGCGTCAAGGTCGTCGACGTCGACGTCGAGCGCCAGCGCATCGGACTCAGCCTGCGGCTGAACGACGAACCCGCCGGCGGGGGAGCGCGGCGACCGAGCAAGCCGCAGCAACAGCGTCCTGCCCCTCAACGACAAGCCAAGCGGGGCAACCAGAACCGCGGCCGCGAGACCAACCGCCCGGCGGGGGCGATGGCCCAGGCCCTCCGGGACGCGGGCTTCGGCCGGTGACCACGGCGGCGCGGCGCAGGCGAATCGCGGTCGTCACCGCGGTCGCCACAGCCGCGCTGCTGCCCGCCTGCACCCGCACCGTCGACAGTCCGTCAGCCAGGCCCGAGACGCTGGCCGCACCGATCTCCACCCTGCAGGTCGCCGACCTGCTCGGGCCGAATGTCGAAGACGGCGAAGGCAATCTGTTCGTCACCGTCGAGCCGCAGCGCTGCGCCGGGCTGGCCCGCGAGGTCGACCCGCCGTTCCTGCACGACCACCGGCCGATGGCCACCGACGGCGGGCACTGGATCACCCCAGACGGCGCCGTGTACGTCGAGGAGATGGTCGCGGTGTTCCGGTCCGAGTTCGACCCGGCCGGGGCGCTCGCCGCCGTCCGCGGCACCCTCGCCGACTGCGGTGACACGCCGCTGGAGGTCACCACGATGCGCGGCCGCCCCTACGAGTTCACCGCGGCCGTCACCCCGGGGGAGCCACCCGCCGACAGCGTTCTGTGGTCGTTGCGCGCAGTCGACTGGAGCTGCGACAACGCGTTCGTCGCCGCCTACAACGCGGCCATCGAGATCACCGCCTGCGGCGCGGCCGGCGGCTTCGACGCCGCGCCGCTGGCCGAGGAGGCCCGCCGGCGCATCGAGGCGCTGGCGAACACCACCGCCTAATCCCGGCGCAGATCCTGCTCCGCGGCGGCCAGTGCCGCGAACTCCTCGTCGGGGGAGTTCGCCACCAGATGGTGCCGGCTGTAGACGCCGAAGTAGAGCATGAACGCCGCGAACACCAACAGACATATCCCGGCGGCGAACGGATTGACCAGGAATGTCGCGATGACCGCGAGCACCGCGATCACCAGCGCGAACCCGGTGGTGGCCACCCCGCCGGGGGTGCGGTACGGCCGCGCCATCTCCGGTTCGCGCACCCGCAGCACGATGTGGCTGACCATCATCAGCACGTAGCTCAGCGCGGCGCCGAACACCGCCATGTTCAGCAGCAGGTCGCCCTGCCCGGTCAGCGACAACAGGAAGCCGATCACGCCCGGGATGATCAACGCCAGCGTGGGCGCCTTGCGCCGGTTGGTCACCGACAGCGCGGTCGGCAGGTATCCGGCCCGTGACAACGCGAACAGCTGCCGCGAGTACGCGTAGATGATCGAGAAGAAGCTCGCGATCAGGCCGGCCAGGCCGATGTAGTTGACGACCTTGGCCCACACGTCATCGCCGAGCGCCTCCACGAGCGGATTACCGGACTCCGACATCGCCGCCGCACCGCCGGCCCCGGTGGTGAGCACCAGCACCGTCACGCATGTGACGAGCAACACCGCCATTGCGGCGATGATGCCGCGGGGCACGTTGCGCTTCGGGTCGGCGGCCTCCTCAGCGGCCAGCGGCACGCCCTCCACGGCGAGGAAGAACCAGATCGCGAACGGCAGCGCCGCCCACACCCCGAGCACCCCGAACGGCAGCAGCGACGACGCACCCGCCGCGTCGGTGACCGCGATGTCGGTCAGGTTGGCCGCCTCGAACCTGCCTGCCGCGGCGATCGCGAAGATCACCAGACCCATCAGCGCGATCGCGGTGATCACGAACATCACCTTCAGCGCCTCACCCACACCGGACAGATGGATGCCGATGAAGATCGCGTACGCCGCCAGATACACCCACCAGCCGTCTTCGATTCCGAAGAGCCCCAACGATTCCACGTAGGCACCGATGAACGTCGCGATGGCCGCGGGTGCGATGGCGTACTCGATCAGGATCGCGGTGCCGGTGGCGAACCCGCCCCACGGCCCCAGGGCGCGGCGGGCGAACGTGTAGCCGCCGCCGGCGGCCGGCAGCGCTGACGACAACTCCGCCATGCCGAGCACCAGCGCCAGGTACATACAGGCGATCACCGCCGCCGCGATCGCCAGACCGCCGAAGCCGCCCTCGGCCAGACCGAAGTTCCAGCCCGAGTAGTCACCGGAGATGACGTAACCGACGCCGAGCGCGGCCAGCAGAACCCAGCCGGCGCTCCCCGTCTTGAGTTGGCGCTTCTCGAGGTACGCCTCGGACTCGCGATGCGATTCGAACCCGCGGGCCTTATGTTCGGTGCGACGGTCGGTACTCATGACATACGACTCCGTTCGACGGTGTGAGCAGCACATTACGGAACCGCCGCGGGCCGCGTGCTGTAACGACCGGTCCCGGGGGGCCGATAGATCGCACACACCGCTCGGACGACGGAAGGAATCGCTTTGGGCGTCGCGCTGGGGCTTTCCCTGACCTCCGACGAGGTGGTGTGGGTGCTCGTCGACGACTGCGCGCAAGCGCTGCTCGACCACGATGCGCGTGCGGTCGCGCCGGCCCCGGCCGCTGTGGTGGCCGCCGCACGCAGCGCCCGCTCCCTCGCCGCGGTGGACGGCATCGCGCTCGACGCTGTGCGGGTCACCGCCATCGGCCGGGTGAGCGACGAGATCGTCGCCGGTTTGCGCTCGGCGGGATTCGAACTCGAGATCGTCGACCTCGCCGACGCCGTCGCCGCGGCCGCGGTTTTCCCGCCCGGGCTGCGCGCCGCGGCGGGTGCCGCGCTGCACCGCTCCGAACGCGACTGCGCGCCGCTGTCCGCGACACTCGCGCCCACGCGTCGTCGCGGTGTCCTCGCGACCCTGATCGGCACCGCGGCCGCCGCGGTGCTCGGGGTGCTCTTCCTGGCGACCGGGTCGGTCCCGCAGGATGCACAGGCCTCGACCGTCGAACCTGTCACCACAACCGATTCCGGCTGGGTCAGTGTGCCCGTGACACCTCTGCACGCCCCGACGGTGACCCGCAAGATCGTCACCACCACCGCGGCGCCGCGCACCGTCGCGGAGTCCACCGAGCGGGTCTACACCGCGGTCCGGCCCGCCACGGCGCCCGCACCGCAGCCGGTGACTCCGCAGCCGGTCGCCGAGCCGGTCGCCGAGCAGCACCTCACCGACCCGGTGCCGCTGGCCGGTCCGCTACCGGCCGACCCGACGGCGACCCCTGTGCCGCTCCCGAGCTCGGATGTGGTGATGACAGATCTGTCGAACATGTTCACCGCCCTGCCCTGACACGCTTACCGTGCAGGGGTGACCGTCGTCGAATGCGCCCGCCGCCTACGCGAACTGGTGGCCGCACAGGCCGCGGCATGCGAGCGCAACAGGACACTGACACCGGCGGTGGTCGACGCCATGTGGTCGAGCGGTCTGCTGACCGCCTTCAACCCGGAGCCGGCGGGCGGCATCGAGCCATCGTTCGCCGAGATGATCGACACCTGGATCGAGATGGCCTGGCAAGACGGCTCTTTCGGGTGGATCGGCATCGCGAACCTGCCGTCGTCGTTCGCCGCGGCCGCCTACCTGCCCGACGACGGCTTCGCCGAGGTGTTCACCGCGCACGGTAACCACGTCACGATGGGTGGACAGTTCTTCCCCAACGGCCAGGGCGTCGCCGTGGACGGTGGCTACCGGCTGACCGGGTCCTGGAACTTCGGCTCGGGCACCGGGCACGCCGAATACGTTGCGGCGGGCTTCTTTCCGATGGTCGATGGTGAAATGCGCTGGGTGGGCGAGGGGATACCCGACATGCAGGTCGCCGTGGTGCCCCGCTCCGACGTCGCGTTCCACGACGGCTGGCATGTGCAGGGCCTGAAGGGCACCGGGTCCTACGACTACGCGATCGACGACGTCTTCGTCCCGCACCGGCGCACGTTCGCGCTGTTCACCCGCGAACCGTACCGGGGGAGCTCACCGGCCACCCGCATGGGCCTGATGGCGGTGACCGCGGCCGGCCACGCGGCGTGGGCCCTGGGTGTCGCCAAGAGCATGCTCGACGACGTCACCGAGCTCGCCGCGACGAAGTACCGGATGAGCGACATGGCCGCGCTGGCCAGTCGACCGACGTTCCAGAAGGGACTGGCCCATCACGTCGCGGCGTGGCGGGCGGCGCGGCTACTGGTGCTCGACGCGTTCGGTGCCGCCGAGGCGGCGGTCGCCGGGGGAGCGGTGCTGACGCCGACGATGCGGGCCGACATGCGGGTGGCCTCGGTGTTCGCGACCGACACCGCGCGGTCATGCGCGGAGTGGGCCCACCTGGTGGCCGGGACGAGCGCGATCCGGGAGGGCAGCCGACTGGAACGGGCGTTCCGCGATCTCTACACCGGCACCCAGCACGCGTTCATCAGCGAGAAGGTCGCCATCGACGCCGCGCAGGTGTGGCTGGGTATCGTCGAGGATCAGTTCGGCCTCTGAGCCGCGCCGATGTCCTCCACGAGCTCGGCGAGGAACCGCCGGCTGGCCACCAGGTAACAGCCGACCGCGGCCAGATGCATCACCGGCACCACACACAGCAGCGCCCGTCCCAGGGACATGGTGCCCAGGCTGTCGCGGAGCGCGTCGCTGATCATCCCGGTGACCAGCGGACCAAGCGAGCCCAGGATGGCGCTGAAGAACAGGAACACCGCCGACGCGGTGGCCCGTTGCTCGGCCGGCACCAGCCGCTGGATCGCTGCGATCGACGGCGCCATGTAGGCCGTGCCGACCACGTAGCTCAGCGCGATGAACGTCACGGCGGCAGCGGTGTTGCCGACGAGCAGGCCCAGCGTGGAGAACGGCAGCAGCACCGCGGTCATCAGCGCGACCAGCCACAGCAGCCAGCGGGGGTCGCGGGCGCTGAGCCGGTCGGCCACCCGCCCCACGATCAGCAGGCCCAGGATGCCCGTGAGGCCACTGGCGAGCCCGTAGTACAGCCCGACATCGCCGAGGGACATACCGCGGGCGCGCATCAGGAACGCCGGCGCGAACGTGGTCAGCGCGTAGCCGGCGACCGAGATGCAGGCCGCGCCGGACACGATCGCCAGGTAGCTGGGCTTGCGCAGGATCGTCCACCAGTTGCCCGCACCCGGTTGTGTGACCGCCGACGGCGCGCTCGGAGTCTGCCGGCGGCCGACCACCGCCAGCACCAGCGGGACGACGGCGACGCTGATCGCGCCCATGATCACGAACGCGGTCCGCCAGCCCAGGGCCTGGGCCAGCAGACCGCCGCCGATCAGGCTGGCCGCGCTGGCCAGTGGGATCGCCAGGGTGATCACCGCGAGCGGAGCGGCGCGCTTCTCCGGGGCGAAGTTGCGGGCGACGTAGGCGTGCGCGGCCGGGGTGGACCCGGCCTCGCCGATCGCGACACCCACCCGCGTCAGCGCGAGCTGGAACCCGGACTGCACCAGGCCGCCGAGCATCGTCATCACGCCCCACAGCGACAGGCACCCCGACACCACCAACCCGTAGGCCCCGCGGTCCGAGATCCGGGCGATCGGGATGCCGACCAGCGCGTAGACCACCAGGAAGCCGAAGCCGTTGATGATGCCCAGGGCGGTGTCCGACAGGTCCAGGTCCTCGCGGATCGGCTCGGCGAGCACCGCGGGCAGGAAACGGTCGGCATAGTTCAGGGTGCCGACGACGGCCAGCACCGAGACCGCGGCCCAGGCCCGGCGCGGCGGGTGGGTCTCGTCGACCAAGACGGGGGACGGTGCCGCCATCGGCGCTCCTCGCTCGTGTGCGTTACAGGCGGGACTCAGAATGTCATGCGGGAGCGGCGCTGTGGCGGCGATTGTGCGTGTCGGCCGCCCGCGGGTACGAACCCGGTTTCGGCCGCGGCAATGGTGGTTAACTATGCTAAGCAACCTGACGTCGTACCTACCGAAGGTGATCCGATGACCTCGACCAAGACCGTGCTCTCCGCCGCCGCGGCGGCGGCCGGAGTCGCAGCGGCCCTGCTGTTCGGCAGCGCGGCATCCGCGGGCGCGCAACCCGCCCCGCCGCCGCCACCCGCGCAGGGTGAGGTGCCTCCGCCGTGGGCGCCGCCGAAACCGGCCGAGACGTGGATCGGCCAGCCCGTGGTGTGGAACCCGGCCTGGGGTGGACGCTGGGGCGTGTGGATCAACGGCGGCTGGATCTCGCTGACCTCCAACCCCGTCACCGGCGGCGGTTAGTCCGAGCCGGAGGGCGTGAGGCCCCCACGTGTCTAGCTGGGCTATACAATCGCGGCAGACCCGACCGCACGACAAAGCAGGAGAAACGATGAGCGGACTGATCAGTCGCGTCACGCGAGCGGGTCTGGGGATCCTCGGCGCCACCGCCGTGAGCCTCACCCTGGCCGGACCGGCGATGGCCGACTCCACCGACGACTACCCGATCCCGCGCCGCATCATCCACACCACCTGCGACGTCGAGCAGTACATGGCAGCCGCGCGCGACACCAGCCCGGTGTACTTCGAGCGCTACATGATCGACCGCAGCAATCGGCCCGCCGACGTGCAGCAGGCCGCGTTCGACCGGATCCACTGGTTCTTCTCCCTGGATCCCGTTGGCCGGCGCCAGTATTCGGAGAACACCGCCACCAACGTGTACTACGAGCAGGTCGCGACCCGCTGGGGCAACTGGGCCAAGCTGTTCTTCAACAACAAGGGCGTCGTCGCCCACGCCACCGACGTGTGCATGAACTACCCGCCCGGCGACATGTCGGTGTGGGACTGGCCCGTCGCGCGATAACACCCGTCACACGAATCCACCTTCTGCAGCGAACGTTCGAGAAGAACGCTGCAGCAGGTGGATTCGTGCTATCGGTGAGGTTTTCGCGCCCCGCGCCCCAGGCGCCGCGGCCCCCGAGGTGCGGCGGTGTTCGTGAGATCTACTGGCGGGCCTGGTCGAGCACCGGCAGCTTGTCCGGGCAGTACGTCCGCAGACCGGCCGCGAGGAACTTCCACGCCTGCTCCGTGGAGCTGCCGTTGTCCAGCTGGTTGTGCACGAAGTCGGCTGCCTCGAACGCATCCGCGTCCACACCCGTGGCGATCCGCTTGCACGTGATCTTGCCGATCCAGGCGTTGTAGTCCTTCTGCCCGTAGATCCCGTAGGTGTTCAGCTCGTTGGTGAACGCGGTGTCCGGGTCGGCCGACGCCGGGGCGGCGAGGATCAGCCCCGCCGCCGGCGCGGCGAACGCCAGACCCATCGCGACCGTCGCCGCACCGATCGTCTTGCGCATCATGCTCTCACTCCTTCTGACGGATCTGATTGCAGCCCACCGGGCCTCGGCCACGGCGCGGGCACCGGGCGGGTGCGCACCCGCTGCGGCCACCAGAACCACGGTCCCAGCAGGGCCGCGATCGACGGTGTCATGAACGCGCGGATGACCAACGTGTCGAACAACAGACCCAGACCGATCGTCGTGCCCACCTGTCCGATCACGGTCAACTCGCTGACCGCCATCGACATCATGGTGAACGCGAACACCAGGCCCGCGGCCGTCACCACCGAACCGCTGCCGCCCATCGCGCGGATGATCCCGGTGCCGATTCCGGCGTGTATCTCCTCTTTGAGTCGAGAGACCAGGAGGAGGTTGTAGTCCGCGCCCACGGCCAACAGGATGATCACCGCCATGGCCAACACCATCCAGTGCAGCGGCTGCCCCAGGATGTGTTGCCAGAACAGCACACTCAGGCCGAACGACGCACCCAGCGACACCACCACCGTGCCGACGATCACCGCGGCCGCCACGATGGCGCGGGTGATGATCAGCATGATGATGAAAATCAGTGCCAGCGCGGCGATCCCGGCGATCAGCAGGTCGTAGTTGTTGCCCTCCTGCATGTCCTTGAACACCGACGCCGACCCGCCGAGGTAGATCTTGGAACCCTCCAGCGGAGTGCCCTTGATCGCCTCCTTGGCCGCCATCTTGATGTCGTCGATGCGGCTGATGCCCTCTGGGCTCAGCGGATCACCCTCATGGGAGATGATGAACCGGACCGCATGACCGTCGGGGGACAGGAACTGCTCCAGCCCGCGCTGGAAGTCCTTGTTCTCGAAGATCTCCGGTGGCAGATAGAACGAGTCGTCGTTCATCGAGTTGTCGAAGGCCTCGCCCATGGCGTCGGCGTCCTCCGACATCGCCGCCATCTGGTCCTGCATACCCTTCTGCGACTGATACATCGTCAGCATCATGGTGCGCATGGTCTTCATGGTCTCGATCATCTCGGGCATCAGCGCGACCATCTGCGGCATCAAGGTGTCCAGCCGCTTCATGTCGGGCAGGATCGCCTTGATGTCGTCGGTCATCACGTTGATGCCGTCGAGGGTGTCGAACACCGACCGGATCGCCCAGCAGACCGGGATGTTGTAGCAGTGCGGTTCCCAGTAGAAGTAGTTGCGGATCGGCCGGAAGAAGTCGTCGAAGTTGGCGATGCTGTCGCGCAGGTCCTCGATGTCGACGACCATGCCCTCCATCTTCGTCACCATGCTGTGGGTGATCTCCGACATCTGGGTGGTCAGGCTCGACATCTTCTCCATCGTCTTGATGGTGTCGGCCATCTCGTCGGCCTGGACCAGCATGTCGGCCATCCGGTCCTGCATGTACTTCTCATTGAGCCGCTGCGTGGTGCTCTGCATGCTCATCTGGAAGGGGATCGAGGTGTGCTTGATCGGCTTGCCGTCAGGCCGGGTGATCGCCTGCACGCGGGCGATCCCCTCCACGCGGAACAGCGCCTTGGCGATCTTGTCGATGACGAGGAAGTCCGCCGAGTTCCGTAGATCGTGGTCACTCTCGATCATCAACAACTCGGGGTTCATCCGCGCCTGGTCGAAGTGCTCGTCGGCGACGGCGTAGCCGACGTTGGCGGGCAGGTCGGCCGGCAGGTACTTGCGGTCGTTGTAGTTGGTTTCGTAGCCCGGCAGCGTCAGCAGACCGACCAGCGACAGCGCGATGGTGGCGATCAGGATCGGCCCGGGCCAACGCACCACGGCCGCACCGATCTTGCGCCAGCCCCGGATTCGCATTGCGCGCTTGGGTTCCAGCAGATTGCCGAACCGCGTCGCCACGCTGATCATCGCGACCATCAGGACCACACCGGCCATCACGACCACGAACATGCCGATGGCCAACGGCACGCCCATGGTCTGGAAGTACGGCAACCGGGTGAAGCTCAGGCAGAACGTGGCGCCGGCGATCGTCAGACCCGAGCCCAGCACCACGTGGGCGGTGCCGTGGAACATCGTGTAGAACGCGGACTCCTTGTCCTCGCCCATCGTGCGGGCTTCCTGATATCGGCCTATCAGGAAGATCGCGTAGTCCGTCGCCGCGGCTATCGCGAGCGTGACCAGCAGGTTCGTCGCGAACAGCGACAGCCCGATGATCTCGTGCCAGCCCAGGAACGCCACCACACCGCGCGCGGTCAGCAGCGAGAGCACCACCATGAACAGCGTGAGCAGCACCGTGATGATCGAGCGGTACACCAGCAGCAGCATCACGATGATGACCGTGAACGTCGCCGCCTCGATCAGTCGCATACTGCGGTCGCTGGCGATGTGCTGATCGGCGGCCAGTGCCGCCGGGCCCGTCACGAACGCTCTCACCCCGGCGGGCGGTTCCAGGCTGTCGACGGTCTGCTGGACGGCCTTCACCGACTCGTTGGCCAGCGACTCACCCTGGCTGCCGGCGATCTTGACCTGGACGTAGGCGGACCGGCCGTCGTTGCTCTGGGAGCCGGCGGCGGTGAGCGGGTCGCTCCAGAAGTCCTGCACGGACTGCACGTGCGTGGTGTCGGCCTCGAGCCGTTCGACGAGCTCGTCGTACCAGGCGTGCGCCTCGTCGCCGAGGGGTTCTTCGCCCTCGAAGATGATCATCACCGAGCTGTCGGAGTCACCCTCCTCGAACAGCTCGCCGACCTTCTTCATGGAGATCATCGACGGGGCGTCGTCCGGGCTCATCGAGACGGCCTGCGACTCGCCGACCACCTCGAGCTGCGGCACGCTGACGTTCAGGAAGGCGATGACGCCGATCCAGACCAAGATGATCGGGAGCGCGAACGTCCGGATCATCCGGGGGATGAACGGACGGTGCAGCGGGCGCCCGGGCGGGAACTTGTCGGTCGGCGGGTCGCTGAGATGCGTGCTCATGCGTTCTTCACGAAGCAGAAGGTCTGGGCGTTCACGCCGCTGCTCGTCCTCTCGTCTTTGAGCTCGTCATCGACGTAGACGCGGCAGGTGATCGTCGAGCCGTCACCCTGGGCGACGATGTTGGGCGCGGCGGACGGTTCGGTGGTGCTCAGCGTCAGCGACCACGGCAGTGCCACACCGTCGATCCGCTGTGGCTTGGCCTCGAGGTCCAGGTAGTTGACGTCGGCATAGGACCCGTTGCCGGCGATTTCGTAACGAACGACCTTGGGGTCGAAGGGTTCTGGGAGGTCTGCGAAGTTGCGCGGCGTCTCGATGATGCCCTCGGAGCCGAAGAAGGTGCGGATGCGTGACACGGTGAGCCCGGCGATCACGACGACAACCACGATGAGCAGCGGGAGCCACGCCTTTTTCAGGACGGTGATCATGACGTGAGATCCCGGCACATGCCCTGTGTCCACCTCTGATGTCGTATCGAATATTTGGCCGATCGTAACTTAGCCGGTATAACTTCCCACCCTGCGCAAGACTAGCTCAAGACAATGTGGTGTTGCTAACTCCGGCCGGCGGACTGCGGCGCACGTCACGTCGATCCCTTGACCGCGTGCGAATGCCGCTGCTACACATACGGAAGCCGGATGCTGTGCGATCGCACAGCCGGGTGGAGGAGAAGCGTGCACACGAAGCCGGTGTACTACGACCCCTACGACGTGGGCATCACCACCGACCCGTATCCGACGTACGCCAGGCTGCGGGACGAATCACCGCTGTACTACAACGAGCGGTACGACTTCTGGGCGCTGTCCCGCCACGCCGACGTCGAACAGGCGCTGCTGGACTGGAACACCTTCTCCAACAGCCGCAGTGACATCCTCGAACTGGTCAAGTCCGGGTTCGACATGCCCAAGGGCGTGATGATGTTCGAAGACCCGCCCACCCACACGTTGCTGCGCGGGTTGATGTCGCGGGTGTTCACCCCACGGCGCATGGCCGAGATCGAAGATCAGATCCGGCAGTACTGCATCAGCTGCCTGAACCCGCTCGTCGGCGCCGAGAGCTTCGACATCATCGCCGAACTGGCCGCCATGATGCCCATGCGGGTGATCGGCATGCTGCTGGGCATCCCGGAGTCCGAGCAGGTGACGGTGCGCGACGCCAACGACGCCAACCTGCGCACCCGGCCCGGCGCCCCGATGAAGGTCGCCGACGCCGACCGGATCGCCGACGGCCGCATCTACGCCGACTATGTGGAATGGCGGGCGGCCCACCCGTCTGACGATCTGATGACGGCGCTGCTCAATGTCGAGTTCACCGACGAGGCCGGAGTGCACCGCAAGCTGACCCGCAAGGAAGTGCTGCACTACACCCAGGTGGTCGCCGGCGCCGGGAACGAGACCACCGGCAGGCTGATCGGCTGGCTGGCCAAGGTGCTCGCCGAACATCCCGACCAGCGGCGCGAGATCGTCGCCGATCGGTCGCTGCTGCTCCGTGCGGTCGACGAAACGCTGCGCTTCGAACCGACCGGCCCCCATGTCGCGCGCTGGGTGGCCCGCGACTTCGAGGCCTACGGACAGACGGTTCCGGCTGGGAGCGCGATCCTGCTGCTGTTCGGCGCCGCCAACCGCGACGAGCGCCGCTACCGCGACCCGGACACCTTCGACATCCGCCGCGACAACATCAGCCACCTCACCTTCGGCAAGGGCCTGCACTACTGCCTGGGCGCCAACCTCGCCCGGCTCGAAGGGCGGGTGGCGCTGGACGAACTGCTCAACCGCTGGCCCGAGTGGGACGTCGACTATGACACCGCGCGCCTCGCCCCGACCTCCACGGTGCGCGGCTGGGAGCACCTGCGGATCCAGGTGAGGTGACGGTCAGTCCGCGGCGGCGTCCGGCTCCGGAGACTGGAGGTCGAGCACGCTGACGGCGATGCCGTACGGCAGGAAGCGGACGCGGCGCTGGGGATCGGTGTTGTCCTTGTTGGCGCGCAGCGCATCGAGTTCGGTCGGATAGACCTGCTCGATGTGCGCGCCCCCGGCCTCGTCGACGGTGTAGATGGCCCACACACCGTCGCCGGTGTCCCCGGTGGTCGGCGGTTCCGCGCGGCGCGCCGCCGGCGGGGCGAACTGGTCGAACAACGATGACCAGCCCGAACGCTCGGCAGGTGTGGACATGAACCGGCCCAGACCGTCGAGAACGCCCCGCAGGCCCTCCCCGGCCTCCCGGACGACGCGGTCGAAGTCCTCGGGGTCGAACCCGAACGGATTGTTGCTGCTGCTCATGGCTCCAGTGTGCCCCTATCGGCGAGGGGAGTCGACTGCCGAACACCGCAGATGGTAGGCAGCGTTATGGCGTTCACCCGCGACGACGTCCTGACCGCGGCAGCACGGTCCCTGGCCGCCGCCAATGCCCACGACCGCGACGGCTGGGTCGGTCTGTTCACCGACGACGGCTGCGTGGAGGACCCGGTCGGCACGGCGCCGCACCACGGCCACGCCGCGATCACCCGGTTCTACGACACCTTCATCGGACCGCGCACGGTCAGCTTCCGGCCGCACACCGACATCGTCTGCGGCGACACCGTCGTGCGCGACCTGACACTCGAGATCGCGATGACGGCGACCCTGACACTCGAAGTGCCCACGTTCATCCGCTACGACCTGCGCGAGGTCGACGGCGCCCTGCGGATCGCCGCGCTGTCGGCGTTCTGGGAGATGCCCGCGATGGCCGGGCAGTTCGCCCGCAAAGGGCTGGCCGGGCTGCCGGCCGCCGCCGCGCTGGGCCGCACCATGCTCAGCAACCAGGGGGTGCTGGGCAGCCTCGGATACGCCGGCGGGTTCTTCAGTCTCGCCTCCTCGGGCCGGAGACTGTTCGCGGACTTCCTCGACGCGGCCTGCCGCGGCGACGAGGTCGGGCTGCGGCGCGCCACGGCGTCGGCGACGCTGATCCGCGGCGACACCGGGGCCGTGACGACCTCCGAGCTGGCCGCCGAGATGGCGGGCGCCCGCTGGGACAAGCTGATCAGCTCGGGACGGTCGGTGGCCGCACGCGTCGAGCGCGACGGCGCCGGAGGTGTGGTGTTCGGCGTGGTGCGGGGCCGGGTGGGACAGGAACGCGCCGCGCTGTCGCGGCTGTGCTGGTTCACCGAAGACACCTAAGTGACTGCGGCGCGTCGGCCGGGTTTGTCGCGATCGGCCCCGCAGCCGTGCAAAGCTGACAAGACCATGGACAACTCTGCGAATTACCTGTCCTACGAGGAGTTCGGCCGCCGGTTCTTCGAGGTTGCGGTCAACGAGGAGCGGGTCGGCAGCGCGATCGGCCAGATCGCCGGAGACGCCTTCGAGATGGGCCCGATCGCCCAGGGCCCCGGGAAGCTGGCCAAGGTGACGGCCAAGGTGCGGATCCAGCAGCCGCGGGTCAGCCGCAACATCGGTGAGCTGATCACATTCGCGATCCGCATCCCGCTCGAGATCGACATGGTCGTGGACCTTCGGATCGACAAGCCGAAGTTCATGGTGTTCGGGGAGATCGCCCTGAAAGCGACCGCCCGGGCGGCCGAGCCGCTCCTGCTGATCCTCGACGTCGAGAAGCCCCGGCCGTCCGACATCACCATCCACGTCACGTCGAAGACGCTGCGCGCCGAAGTGGTGCGCATCATCGGCGGCGTCGACGCCGAGATCAAACGGTTCATCGCGCTGCACGTCGCGGGCGAGATCGACAGCCCCGAATCGCAGCAGGCGAAGGTCATCGACGTCGCCCAGCAACTCGACGAGACCTGGACCGGGATCTGATGCACTCGGTCGCGGTCCTCGGGGGAGGGGTCGGTGGCCTGACCGCCGCACACGAACTCGTGGAGCGCGGCTTCGGCGTCACGGTGTACGAGGCACTGGGCGAATACGGCGGCAAGGCCCGATCGATGGGCGTTCCCGGCACGGGCACCCAGGGCCGCCGGAACCTGCCCGGAGAACACGGATTCCGGTTCTTTCCGGGGTTCTACTGGCACGTCGTCGACACGATGGCGCGTATCCCGCACGGCGACGGCACCGTCGCCGACCACCTCGTCCCGGCCACCAGCATCCTGATGGCCCAGGCCGGCGGACGCAACGAGCTCATCGCGCCGGCCCAGCGGCCCGACGCCCTCAGCGACGTCGCCGTCCTCCTGCAGTTCCTGTGGGATTTCGGCACGCAGATCAGGATCCCGCCGTGGGAGCTCGCCTCCCTGGCCGAACGCCTGCTCACCCTGCTGTGCTCCTGTGACGAACGCCGCTACGAGCAGTGGGAGAGCTACAGCTGGTGGGACTTCTGCGACGCCGATAACCGCTCCGCGGACTTCCAGAAGTTCCTCGGCGACGGCCTGACCCGCACCCTGGTCGCCGCCCAGGGCCGCAAGATGTCCGCGCGCACCGGCGGGCTCATCGTCACCCAGTTGATCTTCGACCTGATGGGGCGCAGCGGCGACGTCGACCGGGTGCTCGACGGTCCGACCAGCGACGTGTGGATCGAACCCTGGGTGCAGCGGCTGCGCGCTCTGGGCGTGAAGTTCGTCCCTCACAGCACGGTGACCGAATTCGTCTGTGCCGACGGACGAATCACCGGCGTGCGGATGCTCGGCCGCGACCGGCCGGTGCGCGCCGAGTTCTACGTGTCGGCCCTCCCCGGTGAGAAACTCGCCCAGGTACTCACCCCCGAACTCGAGCGCGCCGAGCCGCGCCTGGGCGGGCTGCGCGCACTTCAGTACGGCTGGATGAACGGTGCTGTCTACTACCTGAACAAGGACGTGTCGCTGCAACGGGGACATGCCATCTTCATCGACTCCGAGTGGGCGCTGACCGCGATCTCCCAAGCGCAGTTCTGGCCCGACGTCGACCTGGAACGGTACGGCGACGGCCGCATCGACGGCGTGCTGTCGGTGGCCATCTCGGAGTGGGACCGGCGCAGCCGTCGCACCGGGCTGACCGCGCGGCAGTGCACCGAGAAGCAGATCCTCGACGAGGTGTGGCACCAGCTGACCGACCACATCGACGACGGCTCCCTGAAAGCCGACAACGTGCTGCACCGATTCCTCGATCCCGCAATCGGTTTCCCCGCCCCCGGCGTGACCACCAACGCCGAACCGCTGCTGCTCAACACCAAGGACTCCTGGCATCGGCGCCCCGAGGCGCACACCGCGATCCGCAACCTCGTCCTGGCCGCCGACTACGTGCGCACCCACACCGACCTGGCCACCATGGAAGCCGCCAACGAGGCGGCGCGGCGCGCGGTGAACACCCTGCTCGACCGGGTGGGTTCGACCGCGACCCGCTGCGAGGTCCGGCCGCTGCACGAACCCGCCGCACTGGCGCCGCTGCGCGCCCTGGACAAGGTGGCGTGGGATCTGCAGCGCCCGGTGCGGGCGGCGATGAAGGCGCTTCCCGGCGGCAGCCGGCTGGCGCGGACCCTGCGCCTGGCCTGACATGCCCAAACTCAGTGCCGGGCTGCTGCTGTTCCGCGACGTCGGCGGCGGACTCGAGGTGCTGATCGGCCATCCCGGGGGCCCGTTCTGGGCGCGCAAAGACGACGCGGCATGGTCGATCCCGAAGGGGGAGTACGAGCAGGGCGACGACCCGTGGGCCGTCGCGCAGCGCGAGTTCGAAGAAGAGGTCGGTAAACCCGCGCCGCAGGGAGTCCGGCTCGATCTCGGCGAACTCCGGCAACCCAGCGGCAAGATCATCACCGCGTTCGCGGTCGGCGCCGACCTCGACCTCGACGGCACTCACAGCAACACGTTCACCCTCGAATGGCCAAGGGGGTCAGGGAAGTTCGTGGAGTTCCCGGAGATCGACCGGCTGGCCTGGTGTGACATCGCGACCGCGCGGACCAAGCTGCTCAGAGGTCAACGACCGTTGCTGGACCGCCTGCTCGGTGCGTTGGCGGCACGCTGAGGACCAACTCAGAGGTCCAGCGTCAGCGCCGAACCCGGCGCCGCGCGCGACACGCACGTCAACATCTGGCCGGCCGCCCGTTCCGGCGCGGAGAGCAGGGTGTCGCGGTGGTCGACGTCGCCCGCGAGCACCCGGGTGCGGCAGGTCCCGCAGAACCCCTGCTGGCACGAATACGTCGGCGCCACACCGGATCCGCGCAACGCCGCCAGCAGGGTCTCGTCGGGACCGACCGGAATCGTCCGGCCGGTGGAGGCGAGGGTGACGTCGAACCGGTGACCGTCGATGACCGGCGCGGCGGCGAATCGCTCGAAGTGCAGTTCCACATCGTCGCGGCCAACCAGCGCGGCGCGCACGGCGGTCAGCATGGGCGCCGGACCGCACGCGTACACCGCGGTACCGGCTGGGCAATCACCCAACAGTTCGGCCGCGTCGGGGAGGCCGTGGCGGTCGTCGGTGCGCACCGTGACGGCGTCCCCGAAGGCCGTCACCTCGTCGAGGAACGGCAGGCTGTCCGCCGAGCGCCCGGTGAAGACCATCGACCAGTCCACCCCGCACTGCTGCGCGCACGCGAGCATCGGCAGGATCGGCGTGATCCCGATGCCGCCGGCGACGAACCGTAGCCGCCGCGTCGGTGAGCCGAACCCGGGCACGGTCATCGGGAATGCGTTGCGCGGGCCGTGGGTCCGCACCACCGCGCCGACGGGCAGATCGTGCACCTCCAGCGATCCACCGCCGCCGTCGGGGATCCGGCGCACCGCGATGCGGTATGTGTCGGCCGCCGGGTCACCGCACAGCGAGTACTGACGGATCCGGCCGCTGGGCAGCTGGATGTCCAGATGCGAGCCGGGATACCAGCGCGGCAGCGGCGCGCCGTCGGCCGCCGCCAGCGTCAGCTCCACCACGTCCTGGTCGCGGGCGACCACCCGCCGCCGGGTCACCGTCAGCGCGGGGACGCCGGTCCGCGCACCACCGGGGGCCGGGCGCCGGCGCACCACAGCGGTCGCCGCCAGCATCCCCGAGAGCGTCACCCCGGCGGCGCGGACCACCAGGTTGCGGGTCCGGCGCTGCTCCTGCGTCACAGGTGCGCGGCGCGGGCCGCGGGGGACGCCGCCAGGTAGGCCACCGCCTGAGCGGTGGAGCCCAGATCCTCCGGCGAGTAGTCGCGGCGGAAGTAGGCCAGCGTGCTGGTGCCGAACAGATGCCGGAAGTGCGGCAGCAGGCCGAGTTTCGAGTCGCGCATCCGCATCCGGTTGAACGTCCACCAGTCGGCCTCGACGCTCGGGTCGGACTTGACCAGATACCACGTCGCCCGCTGGAAGAAGACGAACAGCATCGTCGCCGCGACACTCATCGCCCGGACCCGGCTGATATAGCTGTCGTCGAAGTACACCGCGACATCGTGGGCGACACAACGGTGTTCGACCTCCTCGCTGCCGTGCCAGCGGAACAGATCGACCAGCGTCGGATCCGCGTTGTGGTCGTCCCAGGCGCAGTTCAGCGCGAAGTCGCCCATCACCGCGGTGTAGTGCTCGATGGCCGCGATCAGCCACAGCCGTTCCCGCAGGTGATTCATCCGGCGGCGGGGATCAGTGGTCTCGGGTGGGGCCAGCGGACCGCCGAAGATGTGGTCCACCTGCGCGAGGATCGGCGCCGCGTTGACGCCGTGTGCCTCCATGAACTCGTGCAGTACCTGCTCGTGCACGTCGGCGTGGGTGGCCTCCTGGCCGACGAACCCGCGGATGTCGTCGGCGAGCTTCTGGTCCTCGACGAAGGGCAGAGCCTCGTCGAAGGTCTGCACGAACCAGCGCTCGCCGGCCGGCAGAACGATGTTGAGCATGCTGACCATGTGTGAGGCCACCGGGTGGCCGGGGATCCAGTGCAGCGGGATCCCGGCGACGTCGAAGTGCACCCGCCGGGCCTGGATCTGCACCGGCCCGGGGTCGATCTCGCGGTCAAAACGGCGGGGACGCAGCATCAACGGCTCCTGTCTCGTCGTGACTCGTTTCGGAGTCTACGACGACAGGCCGGTTATCTGGGAACGGCGGTCCCCGATACTTGGGTCAGGGCCGCGGCGAGGTGTTGGCGATGATCGGCGCGACGTTGCCGGCGACACCGGGAGCGACCGGTGTCCCGGCGCCCGGGGCGCCCGGAATCGGGATCATCGGCGTCGGCGTCACCGTCGTGACACCGTTGGCCCCCACGCGCGGGCCTCCGGTCGGGCCCATTGCCTTGATCTGGTCGGCGGCGGCCTGCGTGCAGTCCAGCATCAGCTGCATGCGGCCCTTGCCGGTGATCTTCTGCTGGCTGACCAGGCACGCCGACTGCGGCAGCACGCTGCCGGTGGAACCGCCGAAGTAGGCCTTGACGCCCTGGCTCTTCAGGATGGCCAGCGCCCGTCCGTACTGTTCGCCGAGCACATTGTGCGGATGCGAATCGGCGGGTTGCGCCACCGCGCCACCGGCGCCGAGCAGGGCGATGGTCCCTGCGGCGACGAGGCCGCCCCCGGCCACGACGAGCTTCCTCACGTCACATCTCCTCGCTTCGGTGGTGGTGCGGTGCGAACATATCGCAGCGGTCTCGGATGTAAAACCGCTCCGGACGTCCCCAGCGTTACACGCCGCGGGTGCGGCCGCAGGCCGAGCGGCCGCTCACGGCGCGTCGGTGTCGGGGGTCACCGCGATCCGCATCGCCTCGCACAGGCGCGCCACCGCCTCGTCGACGAACACGTCCTCCAGAAGCACCCGGCGGCCCTGCGAGTCGCTCAGGGGCACCCGCCAGTTCGGGTACTCGTCGGTGGTGCCGGGCTGGTTCTGCGTGCGCACCTCGCCGACCGCGTCGGCCAGCGACAGTGACAGCAGCCGCGACGGCGTCCGCCCCAGATAGCGGTGCAGCGCCAGGACGATGTCGCCCAGTTCGGCGTCCTCGTCGAGCAGCCCGGCCCGGCGCAGCTCGGCCAGCCACGCGTCCTGCTGCCTGCGGTCGTCGGCCAATTCCTCCTCGGCCGGGCGTGTCAGCAGGCCGAGGCGGTCGCGCAGGTGCACGTGCTCACCGGCCAGGTACCCGGCTGTGGGCGGCAGATCGTGGGTGGTCACCGCCGACAGGCAGAACTCCCGCCAGCGCTCGGCGGTCAGCGGGCGGCGCTTGCCGTCGTTGTCGCTCTCGAACCACAGGATCGAGGTGCCGAACACGCCCCGGTCCAGGAGATAGTCGCGCACCCAGGGCTGCACAGTGCCCAGGTCCTCACCCACGATGACCGCGCCGGCCCGCTGCGCCTCCAGCGCGACGATGCCGATCATCGCCTCGTGGTCGTAGCGGACGTAGGTGCCGTCGGTGGGCGGCGCGCCCGCGGGGATCCACCACAGCCGGAACAGGCCGAGGATGTGGTCGATGCGGACTCCGCCCGCGTGCCGCAGCACCGCGTTGACCAGCGCGCGGAACGGCTCGTAGGCCTGCTCGGCGAGCCGGTCGGGGCGCCACGGCGGCTGCGACCAGTCCTGACCGAGCTGGTTGAACTCGTCCGGGGGCGCGCCGGCGGTGACGCCGAGCGCGAGCACGTCCTGCAGGGCCCAGGCGTCGGCGCCGTTCGGGTCGACCCCGACCGCGAGGTCGTGCATGACGCCCAACGCCATTCCCGCGGCGATCGCCCGCGCCTGCGCCGCGCCCAGCTGCTCGTCGAGGAGCCACTGCAGCCAGCGGTGGAAGTCCACCTCGTCGGGGTGCGCGGCGGCGAACTCGCCGACCGCGGCGGAGCGCGGGTGCCGGAACTCCTCGGGCCAGTCGTGCCAGTCGGGTCCGTACCGCTCGGCGAGCGCACACCAGGTGGCGAAGTCGTCGAGGCTGCGGCCCTCGCGCGCGCAGAACGCCTCGTAGGCGATCTGCCGGCCGGCCGAGAACTCCACCTGATACACCGATTCCAGCGCTGCGCGCTTGGCCTTCCATGCCCGGTCGCGGTCGATCTGCGCCGACCGCTCCGCCCGCTTCTGCACGGCCAGGCGGGATTTGCGGATCCGGCCCCGGTGCCGCACGTCGGCGAACTCGGGCACGGCTTCCACCCGCAGGTAGAGCGGGTTGACGAAGCGTCGCGACGTCGGCAGGTACGGCGAGGGCTCCATCGGCGCCGTCGGCGCCGCCGCGTGCAGCGGGTTGACCAGGACGAAGCCCGCGCCGTGCCGGGCCGCCGACCACACCGCCAGGTCGGTCAGATCCGTCAAGTCCCCGACGCCCCAGGAGTTCCGGGACCGCACGCTGTAGAGCTGGGTGGCCAGGCCCCAGGTGCGGCCGGCGCCCAGGCGCGCCGGGACGGCCAACTGCGACGGCGTCACGATCACCGAGGTGCTGGTTTCGAACTCGTGGACCTGCAGATGCAGCCGGTGGTAGCCGGGCGGCAGATCCGCGGGCAGCTCGAAGGATGCCTCCCCGATCAGGCGACCGTCGAGATCGTACGGGCCGGAATGGTTTTCGAGCTGGCGCAGGCCCCGGCGGGCGGTGCCGTCCTCGAGCACCAGCCACACCGTCACCGGGTCGCCGTGGGTGACGTGCACCCAGAACGGGATCGCCGCGCCGTGGCGGGCCACGATGCACGGCGGCAGCGAACGCGACCAGTGGGCGCGGTCGTGGGTGACCAGCTCGGCCGCGCGCTCGTCTTCGGTCTCGGCGCGCACCCCGAGTGCGGCCAGCACTGCCACCAACGTGGAATCCGGTGCGGGCACCGGCCGGCCGCGCCAGTCCTCGTACTCGGTGGCCACGCCGTAGCGGTGCGCGAGCTCGGTCAGCGACGGCGGGCGCGACAGATCAGCCATGGGCGCCATCTTGCCCTGTGCCCACCCGACGCGAACGCGCAGCGAATCGTCCTCGGACGCTTCGGTAGGGTCGGGGATCATGGCGCCCGAACGGCTCGACGCCGGCGGAGCGCGCAACCGCCGGGCCCGCGTGGCCGTCGCGGCGGTGTTCCTCACCAACGGCGCGCTGTTCGCGAACCTGATTCCGCGCTTCCCGGAGATCAAGAGCGACCTCGCGGTGTCCAATGCGATGTTCGGTGCGGCCGCCGCCTCGTTCTCGGCCGGTGCGCTGCTGGCCGGGCTCACCGCCGCCGCGCTGATCCGCCGCTTCCAGTCCGCCCGGGTGGCCCTGGTCACCACCTATCTGCTGGCGGCGTTCATGGTCGCCGCGGCTGCCGCCCCGACACCGCTGATGTTCGCCGCGGCGCTGTTCGTCGCCGGCGCCAGCGACGCTGTCACCGACGTCGCCCAGAACGTCAACGGCCTGCGGCTGCAACGCGAGTACGGCAGGTCGATCATCAATTCGCTGCACGCGATCTGGGCGCTCGGCGCGATCGTGGGCGGGCTGATGGGTACCGCCGCGATCGCGTTCGGGGTCGCCCGCGACGTGCATCTGGCCGTGGCCGCGGTGGTGTTCAGCGTCATCACGACGGTGGCTTACCGGTATCTGCTGCACGGACCCGATCATGAGCAGCATCCCTCGACAACCAACCCCGACCAGGGTCGGGGCGGCGCGGCGCTGTACCTGATGCTGGCGGCGTTCGTGGCCATCGCGATCGCCGGACTGGCGGTCGAGGACGCCGGAAACACCTGGGCCACAATTTATCTGCGGGACAGTCTGGACGCCCCGGCGGCCGTCGCGCCGATGGGTTATGTGGCGCTGGTGACCGCCATGTTCATCGGTCGGATCACGGGGGACCGGTTCGTCGACCGGTTCGGGGAGCGCGCCGTGGCCCGGTGCGGCGGGCTGATCGCCGCGCTCGGCATGGGCGCCGCCCTGCTGTTCCCGTCGGTCCCGGGCACCATCGCCGGGTTCGCCGCCGCCGGACTCGGGGTGGCCACCGTGGTGCCGGCGGCGATGCGCGCGGCCGACGAGCTGCCCGGCCTGCGCGCCGGCACCGGTCTGACGGTGCTGAGCTGGGCGATGCGCGCCGGGCTGCTGGGGTCGCCGTTGGTGGTCGGGGTGATCGCCGATGCGGCCGGCCTGCGCTGGGGTCTGATCACCGTGCCGGCGGCCGGTCTGGTGCTGGTCATCCTGGGCGGCGTGCTGGGCGCGCGGCAGCCGTCGGCGACCCGAACATCGCGGGGCTGAGATGGCCCCGCGGGGGCAGCCTCGCTGGTACAGTGACGTACCAGCGATCGATTCGAGGAGCTCCCATGACCGCGGAAGCGACAGCGCGCAGCACGGAAGCCGCGCGGCCGGTCGTCGACACGATCTACGGCCCCGTGCGCGGCGTCGACGACGGAACCGTCCGGGTGTTCAAAGGGGTCCGCTACGCCGCCCCGCCGGTCGGGGCGCTGCGCTGGCGCCCGCCGCAACCGCCGCAACCCTGGACCGAGCCGGCCGACGCCGACCGCGTCAGCCCGGTGTGCCCCCAGGTCACCGACGCGCAGCTGCCGATCGACCTCGGCGCGCCCCAGGGCGAGGACTTCCTGACCGTCAACGTGTGGACCCCGCCCGGCACCACCGCCGGCGCCGACAAGCCGGTCATGGTCTGGGTGCACGGCGGCGCCTACGTCCTGGGTGCCGCCAGCCAGCCGCTCTACCACGGCCGCCGCCTCGCCGTCGACGGCGACATCGTCGTCGTCACCGTGAACTACCGGCTCGGCGCGCTGGGCTTCCTGGAACTGCCGACCGTCGGCGCGGACCCCGAAACGTTCAGCACCAACGTCGGGGTACGCGACGTGGTGGCCGCACTGGAGTGGGTGCGCGACAACATCGCCGCGTTCGGCGGTGACCCCAAGCGGGTCACCGTGTTCGGCGAATCCGCCGGCGGCGCCATCGTCACCACCCTGCTGGCCAGCCCCGCCGCGGCCGGGCTGTTCCACGCCGCGATCGCGCAGAGCCCGCCGGTCACGTCGTCGTATGACTCCGACCGCGCCCGCCGGGTCGCCGAACGCTTCCTCGACGTCATCGACATCGGCCCGCGCGACCTCACCGAGCTGACCCGGATGCCGGTGCAGGCCATCGTCGCCGCCTCCCGCACGGTGTTCGACGAGATCCCCGCGCGCACCCCGGGCACGCTGGCCTTCGCGCCGATCGTCGACGGCGACATCATCCCGGACTACCCGGTGCGCGTCGCGCAGGCCGGCAAGACCCTCCCGGTCCCGCTGATCATCGGCACCAACAAGAACGAGGCCGCGCTGTTCCGGTACATGAAACAGCCGCTGATGCCGATCACCCCGGAGTCGGTCAAGGCCATGTTCGCCGAGATCGCCGCCGAACAACCCGACCTGCCGCTGCCCAGCGAGGACGAGCTGCGCGGCACCTACCGTGGCCGCCCCAAGGCCAGCGGCCTGCGGGTCGCCAGCGACATCGGCTTCCGGATGCCGTCGATCTGGTTCGCCGACGGGCACCGCGCGGTGGCGCCGGTCTACCTCTACCGCTTCGACTTCGCCACCCCGCTGCTGCGTGCCGTGCGTCTGCATGCCGCCCACGCCACCGAGTTGCCTTACGTCTGGGGCAATCTCGTGTCCGGGCGGAAGGACCCGACCTTCGCCCTCGGCGGGCTCAAGGCCGGCAAGGACGTCTCGCGGCGCCTGCGCGCCCGCTGGACGAGCTTCGCGCGCACCGGCGAACCCGCCGGCCTCGCGGGCGAACCGCACTGGGGTCCTTACGACGCCGATCGGCGCCCCACCCTGGTGATCGACAAACACGACCGCGTCATCGACGATCTCGATGCCCCCGTGCGCCGCGCCTGGGGCGACGACATCCTGAGCTTCCGGTAGGGGCCGCGCCGCATGGAACTTCTCGAACTGCTCCCGCCGCCGATGCGCGAACCCGTGCTGTTCGCCATCCCGTTCTTCCTGCTGCTGCTGCTCATCGAATGGACGGCGGCACGCAAGCTCGAACACCTCACCGAGGAGGACCGCCCCGGCACGGGCTCCTACCTGACCCGCGACGCGTGGACCAGCCTGTCGATGGGGCTGGTGTCGATCGTGACGATGAGCGTGTGGAAGTTCCTGGCGCTGTTGGGATATGCGGCCCTCTACACCTACGTCGCGCCGTGGCAGCTGTCGGCGACGCAGTGGTACACCTGGGTGATCGCGCTGGTCGGAGTCGACCTGCTGTTCTACGTGTATCACCGTATGGCCCACCGCGTCCGCGTGGTGTGGGCGACTCATCAGGCCCACCACTCCAGCGAGTACTACAACTTCGCCACCGCGCTGCGCCAGAAGTGGAACAACAGCGGCGAGATCCTGATGTGGCTTCCGTTGCCGCTCTTGGGTGTTCCGCCCTGGATGGTGTTCTTCGCCTTCTCGATCAGCCTGATCTACCAGTTCTGGATCCACACCGAGCACATCGGGACACTCTGGCGGCCCATCGAGTTCGTCTTCAACACGCCGTCGCACCACCGCGTGCACCACGGCATGGACGCCGAATACCTCGACAAGAACTACGGCGGCATCCTGATCATCTGGGACCGGCTGTTCGGCACCTTCCAGCCGGAGGTCTTCCGGCCGCGCTACGGGCTGACCAAGCCGGTGGACACCTTCAACATCTGGAAGCTGCAGACCCACGAGTACGCCGCGATCGGCCGCGACGTGCGGGCCGCCCGCCGTCTGCGCGACCGGCTCGGCTACGTCTTCGGCCCGCCTGGCTGGCAGCCCGCGCCGGTGGCGACCCGCGCCACGTCCGACGCCACGTCGTAGTCTCTGGCCTGTGCAGACGGTTTTCGACGCCCCGGTCGACCCCGCCCTGATCGAGCGGGCGCTCGCCGGCAGCGCCTTCGGCTCGATGTGGCTCGACGTCATCGCCCGACCCGAGTTTTCGGCCCCTTCGGGAGCCCTGACCTGCGACCTGCTGGTGGTCGGCGGCGGCTACACCGGGCTGTGGAGCGCGCTGCACGCGGCGCGCCGGCACCCCGACCGTCGCATCGTGCTGATCGAGGCCGACCGCGTCGGCTGGGCCGCGTCCGGCCGCAACGGCGGATTCGTCGAAGCCAGCCTCACCCACGGCCACGAGAACGGAAAATCACGGTGGCCCAACGAGATCGACACCCTGGAGGCGATGGGGCGCGAGAATCTCGACGCGATGGGTGCCGAGCTCGCCGAGCTGGGCCTCGACGCCGAGTGGGAGCGCACCGGGATGCTGTCGGTGGCCACCGAGCCGCACCAGGTGCCGTGGCTGGCCGAGGCCGCCGACGACGGCCAGGGCCGGCTGCTGGAACTGCGGGAGATCCGCGACGAGGTGCACTCACCGACCTACCTGGCCGGTCTCTACGCGCCGGACACGTGCGCACTGGTGCACCCGGCCAAACTCGCCGTCGAGCTCGCCCGGGCCTGCCGCGACGCCGGCGTGGAGATCTTCGAGCACACCACCGCCCGGCGGATCGTGTCCGGCGGCGCGGCGCTGCGCGTGCACACCGACGGCCCGGTGCTCACCTGCCGCCAGGTCGTGTTGGCCACCAACGTGTTTCCCAGCCTGCTGCGACGCAACCGGCTCCACACCGTCCCGGTGTACGACTACGTGCTGGCCACCGAACCGCTGACCGACACCCAACTCGACCGCATCGGGTGGCGGCGCCGCCAGGGCGTGGGTGACTCCGCCAACCAGTTCCACTACTACCGGCTGACCGCCGACAACCGCATCGTCTGGGGCGGGTACGACGCCGTCTACCACTTCGGACGGCGCGTCGACGCGGCCTACGAGGACCGCCGCCAGACCTACGAGCGGCTGGCCGCGCACTTCTTCCTGACCTTTCCGCAACTCGACGACGTCCGGTTCAGCCACCGGTGGGCCGGCGCGATCGACACCAACACCCGCTTCTGCCCGCACTGGGGGCTGGCCCGTGAAGGCCGCGTCGCCTACGTCAACGGGTTCACCGGTCTGGGCGTCGGCGCGGCCCGGTTCGCCGCCGACGTGTGCCTGGACCTGCTCGACGGAGCGGACACCCCGCGCACCCGCCTGGAGATGGTGCGTCGCAAACCGCTGCCGTTCCCCCCGGAGCCGCTGGCCAGCGTCGGCATCCAGGCCACCCGCTGGTCGCTGGACCGCGCCGACCATCAGGCCGGCCGGCGCAACCTGCTGTTGAAGGCCCTCGACGCCGCAGGTCTGGGCTTCGACTCGTAGCGACTGCCATCCGCCGCGGCATGTGTAACGCAGCGTTATCCGACCGCGATGAGCCAGTTACACCAACCGCAGCGCGGGTATCCGGCGATAGCGCGACGCGGCGTAGGCGACACCTCATCACGGGGAGAGCGGAGGGGCTGTGTCTGTTCGGCCGTCGAATCGATCGGCGCAGCGCTGGCTGCGGACCCTGCTCATCGCCCTGGCCCCGGTGGCCGCGCTGCTGATGCCGACGGCCGCCGCGCACGCGCAACCCGGTGCGGTGGTGCACCCCGGGATGGAGATCCACCAGGACGCGGTGCTGTGCACGCTCGGTTGGGTGGACCCGCAGACCAGGTACGCCTACACCGCCGGACACTGCCGCGCCTCGGGCACCGTCACCGACAAGCAGGGCACCGTGATCGGCCACCAGGGCGCCTACCGCGACAACACCCCCAACGGCATGACCGTCGACGTCAACCACCAGATCACCGACTGGGAGGTCATCCACCTGACCCCCGAGGTCGTGGTCAACAACGTGCTGCCCGGCGGCCAGGCGCTGGTCGCCGACTCCTCGGTGCTGCCGGTGAAAGGCATGCCGGTCTGCCACTTCGGCGTCGTGACGGGGGAGAGCTGCGGCACCATCGAGGCCGTCAACAACGGCTGGTTCACCATGGGCAACGGTGTGGTCAGCCGCAAAGGTGACTCGGGAGGGCCGGTCTACACGCCGACCCCGGACGGGCGCACCGTGCTGATCGGGATCTTCAACAGCACCTGGGGCACCTTCCCGGCCGCGGTGACCTGGCAGGTCGCCAGCCAGCAGGCCCAGCAGGACATCATCTCGTCGGCGTCGGCCACCGTCGGGGCGCCCGCCGCCTAGAGGAGTTCGAACACCGGTATCGATCCCGCGCCCGCGCGGAGTTCGGTGTCCGTGGAGTCCGGCGTCAGCCCGCCGGTGTGCCCCTTGACCTGCCAGTACCAGCGCCGCAGGTACGCCCTGAGCAGCGGGGGCTTGGCGTCGTCGGCCAGCTCGACCGCTTGGTGCCGGCGCGAGTGCCCCCGGGCGCCCACCTCGACCTCGCCGGCCGCCCGGACGTTGCGTGCCCACTGGGTGTCGCCGCGCGGCGAGACCAGATAGCGGCGGCCGTCGGCGGTCAGCAGGTTCACCACGATCCGGTGCGGCCGGCCTGACTTTCGGCCGCGGACCTGCACGGCGGTGCTGCCCTGGATGCTGACGCCACGTTCGGCGAGCCAACGAATGAGGTTGTTGAAAGCCTGAGCGGTCCGGCTCGGGGCGTCATAGCGCGGGGTCATCGAAGGTCCTTCCGGTATGCGTGAGAGAGCACCGCTCTCGTTTCAGGGTGCCACGTCGCCCGCTGCGAAACAAGAGCACTGATCTCGCTTTGTGTGACACTGGGTCGGTGGGCAAACGTCAGGACGCCAGGGACCGCACCGAACGCCGCATCATCGAGCTCGGCCGTGCGCAGCTGGCGACCGTGGGTGCCGCCGGCCTGTCCCTGCGCGCCATCGCCCGCGACATGGGCATGGTGTCCTCGGCGGTCTACCGCTACGTCGCCGGCCGCGACGACCTGCTGACCCTGCTGCTCGTCGACGGCTACGACGCCCTCGCCGACACCGTCGACCGCGCAGGGCGCGAGGTCGGCACGCACTGGCAGGCCCGCCTGGCCGCGATGGCGCGGGCCACCCGGGCCTGGGCCCGCGAGCACCCCGCACAATGGGCGCTGCTCTACGGCAGCCCCGTGCCCGACTACCACGCGCCGCGGGAGCGAACCGTCGGCCCGGGCACCCGGGTGATCGGGGCCCTCCTGGCGGCGGTGGCCGACGGCGCCGCGGCCGGAGAACTGGCCCGGCGCCCGAACGTCACGATCCCGGCTTCGCTCTCCGTCGATCTCGGCGCGCTGCGCGTCCAGTTCGAGCTCAGGAGGGGCGATTCGGTGCTGGACGACTCGGCGCTGGCCGGATCCCTGCTGTTGTGGGCGGCGCTGATCGGGGCCATCAACCTCGAGGTGTTCGGGCACTACGGCGCGGACACCTTCACCGATCCGGCCGACGTGTTCGACGTCCAGCTCGCGTTGCTCCTCGACATGCTGACCGGAAACTAGAACACGTTCTAGCCTCCGGGGGTTCCTGGCGATATCCTCGAACCGATGCCTGACCAGACACCTGTCCAGATTGCCTGGGTGACTCGCGACCTGGGCGCGACCGAAGCCATGCTGACGGCACTGCTGGGCGCCCGGAAATGGGTCCGGATGCCCGGCATCCACTTCGGTCCCGGCACGTGCACCTACCGCGGCGCACCCGCCGACTTCGTCGCCGACATCTCGCTGAGTTACGCCGGCGAGACCCAACTCGAGATCATCGCCCCGGTGTCCGGGACCAGCATCTACAGCGACTTCCTCGAGCGCTGCGGACCCGGCCTGCACCACGTCTGCATCGAGGCCGACACCCCCGCGGCGCTGGCCGGCGCCCTGACCGATGCCCAGGACCGGGGCGCGGCGGTCGTGCTGACCGGCACCATGGCCGGCGGCATGGAGTTCGGCTACGTCGCGGCGCCCGACGCCGGGGTGCCCTACCTCGAAATCGCCTACGTCCCACCGCAGATCCGCGCATTCTTCGACCATGTGAAACAGGAGCAGAAGTGAGCATGAAAAACATTCCCGCCACCGTCTCGGCCGACGAGGTCGGGGAGTGGTCGGACGACGTCGACGTCGTCGTGCTGGGCTTCGGCATCGCCGGGGGCTGCGCCGCCGTCAGCGCGGCCGCGGCCGGGGCGAAGGTCCTGGTGCTGGAGAAGGCCGGCGCGGCAGGCGGCACCACGTCGATGGCCGGCGGCCACTTCTACCTCGGCGGCGGCACCGCTGTGCAGCAGGCCACCGGCCACGAGGACTCCGCCGAGGAGATGTACAAGTACCTCGTCACCCAGTCCCGCGACCCCGAGCACGACAAGATCCGCGCCTACTGCGAAGGCAGCGTCGAGCACTTCAACTGGCTCGAGGCGCTGGGCTTCGAGTTCGAGCGCAGCTACTACCCGGGCAAGGTCGTCGTGCCGCCCGGCACCGAGGGCCTGTCCTACACCGGCAACGAGAAGGTGTGGCCGTTCTGCGAACAGGCCCGGCCCGCGCCGCGCGGCCACTCCGTGCCCGTCCCCGGGGAACTCGGCGGGGCGGCCATGGTGATCGACCTGCTGCTCAAGCGTGCCGACGAACTCGGCGTGCAGATTCGCTACGAAACCGGCGCCAGCGCACTGGTTCTCGACGAGGACGGCGCCGTCGTCGGAGTGCGGTGGAAGCACTTCACCGAAACCGGTGACGTCAAGGCGAAGTCGGTGATCATCGCCGCGGGCGGGTTCGCGATGAACCCCGAGATGGTCGCCGAGTACACCCCCGCGCTCGGGCAGGAACGCAAGACCAAACACCACGGCACTGTTGCGCCGTACATCCTCGGCAACCCCAACGACGACGGCCTGGGCATCAAGCTCGGGGTATCGGCCGGCGGCGCCACCGACAACCTCGACCAGCTGTTCATCACCGCCGCGGCCTACCCGCCCGAGATCCTGCTGACGGGGGTCATCGTGAACAACAACGGCGACCGGTTCGTCGCCGAGGACTCCTACCATTCACGCACCTCGGCGTTCGTGCTCGAGCAGCCCGAGCAGACGGCGTACCTCATCGTCGACGAGGACCACATGCAGATGCCGGAGATGCCGCTGATCAAGTTCCTCGACGGCTACGAGACCATCGAGGAGCTGGAGACCGACCTCGGCATCCCGGCCGGGCGCGTCGCCGCCACGCTGGAGCGCTACAACGCCAACGCGGCCGCCGGCGTCGACCCCGACTTCCACAAACAGCCCGAATACCTTGCGCCCCAGGACAAGGGGCCGTGGGCCGTCTTCGACCTGTCCCTGGGCCGGGCGATGTACTCCGGCTTCACGATGGGCGGGCTGCAGGTGTCCATCGACGGCGAGGTGCTGCGCGCCGACGGCAGCGTGATCACCGGGCTCTACGCCGCCGGCGCGTGCGCGTGCAACATCGCTCAGGACGGCAAGGGGTACGCGAGCGGCACGCAGCTCGGTGAAGGGTCGTTCTTCGGGCGGCGGGCGGGAGAACACGCGGCGCGGCGGGCGGGAGAGCACGCGGCGCGGCGGGCTTAGTCCCGCGGCGCGGCGGGCTGGTCCTGACGGGCGTGGTCTCTCGACGACCGCGTGGTCAGGCCACGGGAGCTCCGACGGGACCCAGCCGCCACTCGCCATTTCCGAGCAGCGCCAGTTCCTGCTCGTGATGATCGATGACCGTGCCGCGATGCGCGACGCTGACGAGAATCGTGTGGGGCAGTTCCTCGCGCACCATCCGGTAGAGCATCGTCTCCAGGCCGGTGTCCAGTGCCGAGGTCGCCTCGTCGAGGAACGCTGCCTTGGGTTTGGTCAACAGGATCCGGGCGAATGCGACGCGCTGCTGTTCGCCGGGGGAGAGCACCTTCACCCAGTCCTGCTCCTCATCGAGCCGGCCCACCAGGTGCGGTAGTGCGACCTTCTCGAGCATGGCCGACAACTCCTCGTCGGAGAAATCGCCGACCTCCCGCGGATAAGACAGCACCTGCCGCAGATTTCCCAGCGGGACGTACGGCAGCTGTGACAGAAACATCGTCTCGTTGGTCCCGGCTGGGCATCGCAGCGTGCCGCTGGTGTACGGCCACAGCTGGGCAAGACTGCGCAGCAGCGTCGTCTTCCCCGTGCCCGAGGTCCCGGTCACGGCGAGGGTATCGCCCGCCTCCAGGCGCAGGTCGATACGGTCGATGAGCTGGGTGCCATCGGGCCTGCGAACCTCGACGCCGTCGAGCTCGACGGCGTCGTCCGGGCTGGCGGCCACCTCGAGGGTCGGCAGTTCTCGGCCTTCGTCGTTGGCCACCACAAGACCGTACAAACGCACGATCGCGGCGCGGTAGCCGGCGAAGTCGTCGTAGGCATTCCGGAAGAACGACAGCCCCGTGAGAATCGAGCGGAACGCCGCCGCGGTCTGGCCCAGGGCGCCGAGGGTGATCTCGCCGTTGTAGAACCGCTGGAATTGCACCACGTATGGGATCAGCTCCTGGGCCTGAGTGATCGAGAGGTTGAAACCGGCGAACCCCATGGTGCGGTTGATGTACTTGCGATAGTTCGTCACCACCGGAGCGAACAGGCGGCGCAGCCCGGAGCGCTCGGCGACCTCACCGCGGTAGAAGGCCACCGCTTCAGAAGCGTCGCGCAGACGCACCAGCGCGTAGCGGAACGCGGCGTTGAACTTCTCGTTGTTGAACGACAGCGCGATGAACGGCCGACCGATCCGGAACGCGATCACGGTCGCGATGAGGACGTAGACGATGCCGATCCAGAAGATGGCTTTGGGCAGGGTGAACCCCACCAGGGGGAGAGTCAGCGGGCCCGACAGGTTCCACAGGATCGCGGTGAACGAGATCATCGACGCGATCGAGGAGATCGCGCCGAACAGCAGGGTGTTCTCCGACCCCTGGTTAGGGCGGTTGGGTTGCGAGTTCACCCCGGCGGTGAAGATGTCGATGTCGGCCTGGATGCGCTGATCGGGGTTGTCGATTGTGGCATCGATGAAGCGGGATCGGTAGAAAGCTTTGCCATCCAACCAATTGCCGGTCAACCGGTCGGTCAGCCACGCTCGCCAGCGCAACATGAACCGCTGGGCGAGGTAGAGGTCGAGCATTACCAGCGAGATGTTGGCGGCCGCGAGGATCGCAAAGACGAGCATGGACAACCAGAAGCCGTCGCCACCGGATTGCCGGACCGCGTCGTCGCCGCTGCCCAGCCCTGCAGCGATCACCTGAAAGCTGGTCGACATGTCGTTGCCCTGATAGCTGAACAGCACCGACAGCCGCACACCGGTGATCACCGATAGCAGCAAGCCGGCCAGCCACAGCCAGACGACGACGCTGTCGGCGCCGGTGAAGTAGTCGCGGGTGACACGCCAGAACTGCTTGCCCCACACCGTGAACCGCACGATGAGCACCAGCACGACCATCGTCGCCACCGCGGCGTAAGCCCAGGCCTGCGCGATCCACCACAGCGAGGTCCACAGCTCGCTGCCCCAATCCAGCGTCGGGGTGAACGTTTCCATGCGGTGCAAAGTACCGCGCCCCAGGTGCGACAGCGTGGTGGAGGCGCTATCCCGAAGGCGCGAGTCTCTCCAGCTGCCAGGCGGCGTCGCCGACCAGCTCCAGACGACTGCTGTGGAACGGGTGCACGCTGCTGCGATGGCTGACACTGACCAGGACCGCGTCGGGCAGTTCCACCCGCAGCAGCTCATAGAGCAGCAGTTCGAGCCCCTCGTCGAGCGCGGAGGTCGACTCGTCGAGGAAGACCGCCGACGGCCGGCTCAACAGAATGCGGGCGAACGCGATGCGCTGCTGCTCGCCGACCGACAACGAGCTGGCCCAGTCCTTCTCCTCGTTGAGCCGGATCACCAGATGCGCCAGCGCGACGGCGACGAGCGCCTCCTGGATGTCGGTGTCGGCCACCGTTCCCGGCTGCTGCGGATAGCTCACCACGGTGCGCAGGTCCCCGGCCGGCAGGTACGGCAACTGCGGAACGAACATCACCTCGTCGCGGCCCTCCGGCAGCCGGACCCGACCCGACGCGAACGGCCACAGCCCGGCCAGGCTCTGCAGCAGCACCGACTTGCCGATGCCGGACTCACCGGTGATCACCAGGGCCTCGCCCGGGCCGACCGTCAGGTCCAGGTTGTGCAGCAGCCGGGTGCCGTCGGGGCGGCGCACCACGACATCGGTCACCTCCAGCGCGCCGTCGTCGGAGGATTCGACCTCCACGCCGCCGTAGTCGCGGGCGCGGCCGTTCTGTTCGGTCAGACCGTCGAGGCGGATGATCGCCGCCCGGTAACTGGCGAACTGGTCGTACGCGTTGCGGAAGAACGACAGCGACTCGTGGATCGCGGCGAACGCGTTCGAGGACTGCCAGACGTCACCGAAGGAGATGCGCCCGGCGAACAGCCCCTGGGCCTGCACCAGCCAGGGCAGCGGGTTGATCGCCTGGCTCATCGTGACGTTCCAGCCGAAGAACAGCATCATCCGGTTCAGCCAGTGCCGATAGTTCGTCATGACCGAGTCGAGCCGCCCGCGCAGCAGCGACCGCTCGGCGGGCTCGCCGCGGTACAGGCCGATCGCCGCGCCGGCCTCGCGTACCCGGACCAGGCCGTAGCGGAAGGCGGCGTTGCGGCGCTCGTTGAGGTAGCTCAGCCGGATCAGCGGGCGGCCGATCGCGAACGCCACCACGGTGGCGACGGCCACGTAGACCAAAACCACCCAGAACAGGGCGTGCGGGATGGTGACCCCGCCGAGAGTCAGGGGTTCGGAGAGCCGCCAGAGGATCGGCCCGAACGACAACACCGACAGCACCGCCTGCACCGCGCCGAACAGCAGCGTGTCGCTGGAGTTGTAGATCGGGTTGTTCGGCACCCCGCCGACGCCGGTGGTGAAGATGTCGACGTCCTGCTGGATGCGCTGGTCGGGGTTGTCGATCGGGCGCCCGGCGAACTGGGCGCGGAAGTAGGCCTGGTCATCGAGCCAGCCGTCGATCAGGCGGCGGCTCAACCAGATCCGCCAGCGCATGATGAACCGCTGGGTCAGGTACAGGTCGGCCAGCAGCCGTACCAGGAAGACCCCGGCCAGGACCGCGAACACCAGCATGGTCGCCCAGAAGCCGGCGATACCACTGGTGCGGCCGGGGTCGTTCGGATCGCTGGAGAACGCCACCTGCAGCGAGGTGAAGAGGTCATTGACGTAGTAAGTCAGCAGCACGTTGATGCGTACCGCGATGATCACCGACAGCAGGAGCAGGCCCGCGGTCAGCCAGACCACCAGGCTGTGCCGGCCGGTGAAGTACGCGCCGGAGACCCGCCAGAACTGCCGGCCCCACTCGGTGAACCGGCCGATCAGCAGCAGCACGACCAGCAGGCACGCCGCGGTCACCGCCCACGTGGTCGCGACCCAAACCGCCGAGGCGAACACCTCGCGGCCCCAGTCGAGCGAGGGCTGGAACGTCTGGGTGTCCACGCGCGTGCGACCTCCCCCCGTTACACCGACCAGCCTCGCGGCGAAGTTACCGCAGCACAAGGCCCACGGTGCGGAGTCGCGCGCCGGGTGTGGCGCGGCCGCACCCATCGGAAACGGGGCCGCGTACCGTAATCGTGTGGCACGCACCTCCTCGAAGACGTCCAGGAAAGCTTCCGAGAAGAAGTCGCTCAAGACCGGACGTTCGATCAACCCGTTCTGGAAACTGCTCGGCGCCCGAGTGGACAAGGACCAGGCCCGCTCCATGGAGCTGGTGCGCCGATCGGCCGAGTTCGAGACCAAAGCCGCCGAACTCGACGACGAGCAGCTCGCCAAGGCCGCGTCCCTGCTCGACCTCGGCAACCTCGCCGAGTCCTCCGACATCCCGCAGTTCCTGGCCATCGCCCGGGAGGCGTCCGAACGCGCGACCGGGCTGCGCCCCTTCGACGTGCAGCTGCTCGGCGCGCTGCGCATGATGGCCGGCGACGTCATCGAGATGGCGACCGGCGAGGGCAAGACCCTGTCCGGCGCGATCGCCGCCGCGGGCTACGCACTGGCCGGGCGGCACGTCCACCTGATCACCATCAACGACTACCTGGCCCGCCGCGACGCCGAATGGGTCGGCCCGCTCATCGAGGCGATGGGGCTGACCGTCGGCTGGATCACCGCCGACTCCACCGCCGCGGAGCGCCGCGCCGCCTACCAGTGCGACGTCACCTACGCCTCGGTCAACGAGATCGGCTTCGACGTGTTGCGCGACCAGCTGGTCATCGACGTCGAGGACCTGGTCTCACCGAACCCCGACGTCGCGCTCATCGACGAGGCCGACTCCGTGCTCGTCGACGAGGCGCTGGTCCCGCTGGTGCTGGCCGGCACCAGCCACCGCGAAACCCCGCGCGTCGAGATCATCCGCATGGTCGGTGAGCTGATCGAGGGCAAGGACTTCGCCTCCGACAACGAGGGCCGCAACGTGCACCTCACCGAGGCCGGCGCCCAGAAAGTCGAAGCCAAGCTGGGCATCGACCTGTACTCCGAGGAACACGTCTCCACCACGCTGACCGAGATCAACGTGGCCCTGCACGCCCACGTGCTGCTGCAGCGCGACGTGCACTACATCGTCCGCGACAACGCGGTGCAGTTGATCAACGCCTCCCGTGGCCGCATCGCCACCCTGCAGCGCTGGCCCGACGGCCTGCAGGCCGCCGTGGAGGCCAAGGAGGGCATCGAGACCACCGAGACCGGCGAGGTGCTCGACACCATCACGGTGCAGGCCCTGATCAACCGGTACCCGACCGTCTGCGGCATGACCGGCACCGCCCTGGCCGCCGGTGAACAGCTGCGCCAGTTCTACAAGCTGGGTGTCTCACCGATCCCGCCGAACAAGCCCAACATCCGCGAGGACGAGGACGACCGCGTCTACGTCACCTCCGCGGCCCGCAACGACGCCGTCATCGAACACATCAAAGAGGTGCACGAGACCGGCCAGCCCATCCTCGTCGGCACCCGCGACGTCGCCGAATCCGAGGACCTGCACCGCCGCCTCGTCAAGGCCGGCGTCCCGGCGGTCGTGCTGAACGCCAAGAACGACGCCGAGGAGGCCGCGGTGATCGCCGAGGCCGGCAAGCTCGGCGCGGTCACCGTGTCGACCCAGATGGCCGGCCGCGGCACCGACATCCGCCTCGGCGGCTCCGACGTCGACGACGACGACAGCCTCAAGGGGCGGGTCGCCGAACTCGGTGGTCTGCACGTCATCGGCACGGGCCGCCACCACACCGAGCGGCTCGACAACCAGCTGCGCGGCCGCGCCGGCCGCCAGGGCGACCCCGGTTCGTCGGTGTTCTTCTCCAGCTGGGAGGACGACGTGGTCGTCGCCCACCTCGAACCCAACAAGCTGCCGCTGGACTGCGACGACACCGGCCGGGTCCTGAGCCCGAAGGCGGCCGGTCTGCTCGAGCACGCCCAGCGCATCGCCGAGGGCCGGCTGCTCGACGTCCACGCCAACACGTGGCGGTACAACCAGCTGATCGCCCAGCAGCGCGCCATCCTCGTCGAGCGGCGCAACACCCTGCTGCGCACCACCACGGCCCGCGACGAGCTCGCCGAACTCGCGCCCGAGCGCTACGCCGAACTGCTCGAGCAGCTCGGCCCCGACGGCGAGGAGAAGCTGGAGCGGATCTGCCGGCTGATCATGCTGTACCACCTCGACCGCGGATGGGCCGAGCACCTGGCCTACCTCTCCGACATCCGCGAGAGCATCCACCTGCGGGCACTGGGCCGGCAGAACCCGCTCGACGAGTTCCACCGGATGGGTGTCGACGCGTTCGCCTCCCTGGCCGCCGACGCGATCGAGGCCGCGCAGCAGACCTTCGAGACCGCGCCGTCGATCGAAGACGAACTGGGCGTTGACCTTTCGAAGCTGGCCCGGCCCACCTCCACGTGGACCTACATGGTGCACGACAACCCGCTCAACGACGACACGATCTCGGCGCTGAGCCTTCCCGGCGTGTTCCGCTAGGTTCATCGCATGGCCGAGACATCGGCGACGCAGGAACCCGTCCCCGGAGACCGGGTGCTGACCGTGCCCAACGTGCTGTCGGCGATCCGGCTGTTGCTGGTCCCGGTTTTCCTGTACCTGCTGCTGGCCGCCGCCGATGTGCCCGGCGCCCACGCGTGGGCGGTGGCGATCCTGATGTTCAGCGGTGTGTCGGACTGGGCCGACGGCAAGATCGCGCGGCTGTTCGACAACCAGTCCTCGCGGCTGGGCGAACTGCTCGACCCGCTCGTCGACCGCATCTACATGGTCACGGTGCCCGTGGCGATGGCGCTCGCCGGTGTGCTGCCGTGGTGGCTGGTGGCGGTGCTGCTGGGCCGAGACGCGGTGCTGGCGGCCACGCTGCCGCTGCTGCGCAGCCGCGGCCTGACCGCGCTGCCGGTCACCTACATCGGCAAGGCGGCGACGTTCGCGCTGATGTCCGGTCTGCCGCTGGTCCTGCTGGGCTCCTACGACGCGCTGTGGAGCCGGGTGGTGCTGGCGTGGGGCTGGGGCTTCGTGCTGTGGGGCCTGGCGATGTATTTGTGGTCCGGAGCGCTGTACCTGATCCAAGTCGGGATGGTGATGCGCACTCTGCCACCGCACGCCCCGCCGCGACCCGCGGAGCGCACTCGACCATGAGCATGCTGGGGGGCTATGACCCCGAGGCCGGGGGCAGCGCGCACCGGGCGGATGCGCCGCAGCGCATCCCCCTGCCGTCGCTGCTGCGGTCCCTGCTCACCGACCACCTGGACCCCGGCTACGCCGCCGCCGCGCAGAACCCGAAGCCCGTCCGCCGGGCCACCCGGTGGGCCTGGCAACTGCTGGGCATTGCGGCGGTCGCCGCGGTGTTCGCGGTGGCCTGGTCGCAGGCGCAAGCCACCGCGCCGGGCATGCGTGAATCCCAGCGGGTGTTGGCGGGCAGTGTGCGATCGGCTGGGGAACAGACCGCCCAGATCGCGCAGCGGCGCGCCGAACTGGCGGCCGCGGTCGACGCCGAACAGCGCGGCCGGCTCGAAGGGGACGTCGTCGGCCGGCAGTTGCTGTCCGAGCTCGACGAGGCCAGCTTCGCGGCGGCCGCGACGCCGGTGATCGGTCCCGGCCTGACCGTCACCATCACCGACCCGGGCGTCACACCGGACCTGACCGACGTCTCCGAGCAACGCATCCAGGGCAGCCGGCAGGTCATCCTCGACCGCGACCTGCAACTGGTCGTCAACTCCCTGTGGGTCAGCGGCGCCGAGGCAGTGTCGGTGGGCGGCGTCCGCGTCGGCCCCAACGTCACCATCCGCCAGGCGGGCGGCGGAATCCTGGTGGACAATCAGCCGATATCCAGCCCCTACGTCGTGCTCGCCGTGGGTCCGCCGCGGGCGCTGCAGGACAACTTCGCCCGCAGCAGCGGGCTGCAGCGCCTGCGACTGCTGGAAACCTCGTACGGTGTCGGGGTGCAGGTCTCGGCCGGGGACGGCCTGACTCTCCCCGCCGGGTCCGTGCGCGAGGTCAACTTCGCCACAGAAATGGGGCCCAGGTGATAGGGATCATCGCTCTCGTCGTCGGGATCGTGATCGGCGTGATCTTCCGCCCTGACGTACCCGACGTCGTACAGCCCTACCTGCCCATCGCCGTGGTGGCCGCGCTGGACGCCGTGTTCGGCGGACTGCGCGCCTACCTGGAACGCATCTTCGACTCGAAGGTGTTCGTCGTCTCCTTCGTGTTCAACGTGCTGGTGGCTGCGCTGATCGTCTACCTGGGCGACCAGCTCGGCGTCGGCACCCAACTCTCCACCGCGATCATCGTGGTGCTCGGCATCCGCATCTTCGGCAACGCCGCGGCCCTGCGGCGACGGTTGTTCGGGGCATGAACGAGCACAAACCGCACCACGGGCGACACGAACTGCCGCCCGAGCAGACCCGTCCCGAGATCGGCGGACTCAACGCCGGCGGCGTCGGCGGGGTGGCCCGGCGCAGCCGGTCGCAACTGGTGTTCGGGGTGCTCGGCGTGGTGCTGTGCCTGCTGCTCGGGGTGGCCATCGCCACGCAGGTCCGCTCGACCGATTCCGGAGACTCGCTGGAGACCGCGCGGCCCGCCGATCTGCTGATCCTGCTCGACTCGCTGCAGCAGCGTGAGGCGGCGCTGAGCACCGAGGTGGCCCAACTGCAGCAGACGCTGGCGCAACTGCAGGCCTCGGGCAGCAGCGACGAAGCCGCCATCGAGAACGCCCGCGCCCGGCTGGCGGCGCTGTCGATCCTCATCGGCACCGTGCCGGCCACCGGCCCGGGAGTGACGTTGACGATCACCGACCCCGCTCAGGGGGTGGCCGCCGAGACCATGCTGGACGTGATCAACGAACTGCGCGCCGCCGGCGCCGAAGCCATGGAGATCCGCGGCATCCGCAACGGCGAACAGGTTGCGATCCGCGTCGGGGTGGACACCTGGGTGGTCGGCGTGCCAGGTGCCCTGATCGTGGACTCCACCACGGTAGGTCCGCCGTATTCGGTTCTGGCGATTGGTGATCCGCCCACGCTGGCCGCGGCGATGAACATCCCCGGCGGCGCCGTCGACAGCGTCGAACGCGTCGGCGGCTCGATGGAGGTGCGACAATCCGAACGGGTCGACGTCACCGCCTTGCGGCAACCGAAACCTCGCCAATACGCTCAGCCCGTCAGATGACTGACCAGCGATCCACCACCGTCCAAGGAGTGCCGTGACCGAGATCCCCGCCGACCTGTCCTACACGACCGAACACGAGTGGGTCGCGCGGATCGGCGACGACAGGGTGCGGGTCGGGATCACCGACTACGCGCAGGCCGCGCTCGGCGACGTCGTGTTCGTCCAGCTCCCCGACGTCGATGCCGAGATCACCGCGGGGGAGTCGTTCGGCGAGGTGGAGTCCACCAAGTCGGTCTCCGATCTTTACGCACCCGTCAGCGCGAAAGTCGTTGCCGTGAACGGGGATCTGGAGGCCAATCCGGAACTGGTCAACTCCGATCCGTATGGCGCGGGCTGGCTGGTCGAGTTGCAGGTCGCCGACGGCGCGCTGGAGGGCAGTCTGGCCGAATTGCTCGACGCGGACGGCTACCGCACCCACGTCGCCGAGTGAGGTGTTGTTAGGGTTTCGTGCAGACCGGATACAACGAGTGAGATCCGGCCGTGGTGGATACAACGAGGTCCACCGCGCGGTACGGTCGACGCAGCGGGAATACGCTGGAGGTTCCGACCGGGTACCGCCACAGCAGCCAGTGAGGAGCAGCGGGTGACGGAAAAAGACTTCAATTCGGGGGCCGACTCTGACGAAGTCACCGTGGAGACGACGTCGGTCTTTCGCGCCGACTTCCTCAACGAATTGGACGCCCCTGCGGCTCCCGGTGGGGAGAGCGCGGTGTCCGGTGTCGAGGGCCTGCCGGCCGGGTCGGCGCTGCTGGTCGTCAAGCGCGGCCCCAATGCGGGCTCACGGTTCCTGCTCGACCAGCCGACCACCTCGGCGGGCCGGCATCCCGACAGCGACATCTTCCTCGACGACGTCACCGTCAGCCGTCGCCACGCGGAGTTCCGGCTGGAGTCCGGCGAGTTCCAGGTCGTCGACGTCGGCAGCCTCAACGGCACCTACGTCAACCGGGAGCCCGTCGATTCGGCGGTGCTGGCCAACGGTGACGAAGTCCAGATCGGCAAGTTCCGACTGGTTTTCCTGACCGGGCCCAAGGGCGACGACGCGGGCAACTGACCACCACCGGTATCACTGACCGCCCGATCCGATGACCCAGCCCGAGACCTCCGCGCTGACCGGGATGTCGATCGGTGTCGTCCTCGATCTGCTGCGCAGCGAGTTCCCCGACGTCACGCACTCCAAGATCCGGTTCCTCGAGGCCGAGGGACTGGTCAACCCCGAGCGCACCCCGTCGGGGTACCGCCGGTTCACGGCGTACGACTGTGCGCGCCTGCGCTTCATCCTGACCGCGCAGCGCGACCACTATCTGCCGCTGAAGGTGATCAAGGCCCAGCTCGACGCGCAACCCGACGGCGAGCTGCCGCAGGCCGGATCCCCGTACGCCGCACCGCGACTGGTGTCCGTGGACCCCGATGCTGCTGCCGATGCCGACGCCGACGCTCCTGCCGCCGCCCAGGTGACGCAGGTCCGGCTCACCCGGGAAGACGTGCTGACCCGCTCCGGCGTCGACGACGACCTGTTGTCGGCGCTGATCAAGGCGGGCGTCATCACGCCGTCGTTCCGGGGCGCCGGTGCGGTGTTCTTCGACGAGCACGCCGTGGTGATCGCCCAATGCGCACGCGCCCTGGCCGATTACGGCGTGGAGCCGCGGCACCTGCGCGCGTTCCGCTCGGCCGCCGACCGGCAGTCCGACCTGATCGCCCAGATCGCCGGCCCCGTCGGCAAGGGCGGAAAGGCCGGTGCCCGGGACCGCGCAGACGACCTGGCACGCGAGGTTGCCGCGCTGGCGATCACGTTGCACACGTCGTTGATCAAGTCTGCGGTCCGCGACGTTCTGGACCGCTGAGGACTAGACTTCGCCGTGACGGGTCAACCGTCAGATCCGAGCCGTCGACGGTTGGGACGACCGGCGCAACACCAGTGCGGAGGGCAGGCACACATGGGTGAGGTTCGTGTGATCGGCATTCGAGTTGAGCAGCCGCAGAACCAGCCCGTCCTGTTGCTGCGCGAGTCCAACGGTGACCGTTATCTGCCGATCTGGATCGGTCAGTCCGAGGCGGCCGCGATCGCGCTGGAACAGCAGGGCGTCGAGCCGGCTCGCCCGCTGACCCACGATCTGATTCGCGATGTGATTGCCGCCCTTGGGCATTCACTGAAAGAGGTCCGCATCGTCGACCTTCAGGAAGGCACGTTCTACGCCGACCTGATCTTCGACCGCGACATCAAGGTCTCCGCGCGCCCGTCCGATTCGGTGGCCATCGCGCTGCGCGTCGGTGTCCCGATCTACGTGGAGGAGTCGGTTCTGGCCGAGGCCGGGCTGATCATCCCCGACGAGACCGACGAGGAACCCAGCGGCGCGGTCCGTGAGGACGAGGTGGAGAAGTTCAAGGAGTTCCTCGACAGCGTCTCCCCGGACGACTTCAAGGCGACCTGATCGGCAGGTCTCGCGCCGGTATCGGGCATGGTCACGGATGCGTCTCGCCATGGTCGACACGCGGGTGAGTGTCTTGGCAGGCAGATTTTGCCCGCCATACTTAGCCCCGACGGACCGTCACAGGAGGGTCCGCAAGCGTATGCTCGGACGAGAGTTCGGGCTCGGGTACGTGCGCCCACGCAGGTCACGGACGCGGTTCGATCGGCGAGAGGATTCGACAAGTGGGAGACACGCCACGCCAGGAGCAATTGGACCTGACCACCGGCTCCCCGCAGGCGGATTCGCGTCCCCGCGTCGCGGCTGAGCCGGTCCAGGGCGGATTGTTCCCGGACGACTCGGTACCCGACGAACTGGTCGGCTACCGCGGTCCCAGCGCCTGCCAGATCGCGGGCATCACCTACCGCCAGCTGGACTACTGGGCGCGCACCTCGCTGGTCGTGCCCTCGATCCGCGGTGCCGCCGGCTCCGGCAGCCAGCGGCTCTACTCGTTCAAGGACATCCTGGTCCTCAAGATCGTCAAGCGTCTGCTCGACACCGGCATCTCGCTGCACAACATCCGCGTCGCGGTGGACCACCTTCGGCAGCGCGGTGTGCAGGACCTCGCCAACATCACGCTGTTCTCCGACGGCACCACGGTTTACGAGTGCACGTCCGCAGAAGAGGTGGTCGACCTGCTGCAAGGCGGTCAGGGCGTGTTCGGTATCGCGGTGTCGGGCGCCATGCGCGAACTGACCGGCGCGATCGCCGACTTCCCGGGCGAGCGCGCCGACGGCGGCGAGTCGATCGCCGCTCCGGAGGACGAGCTGGCCTCGCGCCGGAAGGTCCGGGACCGCAAAATCGGTTAGTTTCGCGTCCGCGAGCGTCCGCCAAAGCCCCCTGGTCCGTGTGATTTAGGGGGCTTGAGCGTCTGCTCGGCGGGATTGGCGACTAGACTCGCCACCGCATCGCCTTTGCGCGGGAGAGTTCCGTGGTGGCCAACCACGGACGCCGAAGGAGCAACACCTCTCCGTCAACCTCTCAGGCACCCAGGACCGCGCAAGGCCCCGATGCCTCTGGAAAGCGGTCCGCGTGGACCCGCCCATGGGGAAAGGCCCGGCCGCAGGTCGGCGCCGAATCTCTCAGGCAGCCCCGATGGGGCGGACGACAGAGGGGGAGGAGCCGCCGTCGTTCGCGCCCCGGGAGAACCCCCACGTGTCTGATCAGCCCCGCATCCCCACCTTCGTCGACCGGCACATCGGACCGGACCCGGCCGCCGTCTCGACGCTGCTGACCACCATCGGCGTCGACTCCCTCGACGAACTGGCCGCCAAGGCGCTGCCCGCAGGCATCCTCGACCCGCTCACCGACGGCGTCGCCCCCGGGCTCGACGTGCTGCCCCCGCCGGCCACCGAAGCCGAGGCGCTCGCCGAGCTGCGCGCGCTCGCCGACTCCAACACCGTCGCGGTGTCGATGATCGGGCAGGGCTACTACGACACGCTCACCCCGCCGGTGCTGCTGCGCAACATCATGGAGAACCCCGCCTGGTACACGGCCTACACGCCGTACCAGCCCGAGATCAGCCAGGGCCGGCTCGAGGCGCTGCTGAACTTCCAGACCATGGTCACCGACCTGACCGGCCTCGAGGTCGCCAACGCGTCGATGCTCGACGAGGGCACCGCCGCCGCCGAGGCGATGACGCTGATGCAGCGCGCCGTCCGCGGGCCCGCGACCCGCCTGGCCGTGGACGTCGACGTCTACCGGCAGACCGCAGCGGTGCTGGCCACCCGCGCCGAGCCGCTCGGCATCGAGATCGTCACCGCCGATCTGCGGCAGGGCCTCCCCGAGGGCGACTTCTTCGGCGTCATCGTCGGGCTGCCCGGCGCCAGCGGCCGCGTCGACGACTGGACGACCCTGATCGCCGAAGCCCACGAGCGCGGCGCGCTGGTCGCCGTCGGCGCCGACCTGCTCGCGATGACGCTGATCACCCCGCCCGGGGAGATCGGCGCCGACGTGGCGTTCGGCAGCACGCAGCGCTTCGGAGTGCCGATGGGCTTCGGCGGACCGCACGCCGGCTACCTGGCCGTGCACTCCAAGCACGCCCGCCAACTGCCCGGCCGTCTCGTCGGTGTCTCCGTCGACGCCGATGGCGCGCCCGCCTACCGCCTGGCGCTGCAGACCCGGGAACAGCACATCCGCCGCGACAAGGCGACCAGCAACATCTGCACCGCGCAGGTGCTGCTCGCGGTGATGGCCGCGATGTACGCGAGCTACCACGGCGCGGAGGGGCTGACCGGGATCGCGAGGCGCGTGCACCGCCAGGCCCGCACGCTGGCCGCCGGCCTGACCGGCGCCGGCGTGGAGGTCGTGCACGACACGTTCTTCGACACCGTGCTCGCCCGGGTGCCCGGCCGCGCCCGGGAGGTGCGGGACGCCGCCAAGGCGCGCGGCGTCAACATCTGGCTGGTCGACGACGACCACGTGTCGGTCGCCTGCGACGAGGCCACCGTCGACGCGCACGTGACCGCCGTGCTCGAGGCGTTCGGCGCCGCGGCCGCGCCGGCGGACGGCGACTCGCCGCTCGCCGCGCTGGCCCGGACCTCGGAGTTCCTGACCCATCCGGCCTTCACGCGCTACCGCACCGAGACCGAGATGATGCGCTACCTGCGGTCGCTGGCCGACAAGGACATCGCCCTGGACCGCAGCATGATCCCGCTCGGTTCGTGCACGATGAAACTCAACGCCGCCGCGGAGATGGAGTCCATAACCTGGCCGGAGTTCGGGCGTCAGCACCCCTTCGCCCCCGCCTCGGACACCCCGGGCCTGCGTCGGCTGATCGCCGACCTGCAGACCTGGCTGACCGGGATCACCGGATACGACAGCATCTCGCTGCAGCCCAACGCCGGGTCGCAGGGGGAGTACGCGGGTCTGCTGGCGATCCAGGCCTACCACGCCGCGCGCGGGGAGTCCGACCGCGACGTGTGCCTGATCCCGTCGAGCGCGCACGGCACCAACGCAGCATCGGCGGCGCTGGCCGGGATGAAGGTCGTCGTCGTGGCGTGCCGGCCCAACGGCGACGTCGACCTCGACGACCTGCGCGCCAAGGTGGCCCAGCACGCGCAGCGGCTGTCAGCGCTGATGATCACCTACCCGTCCACCCACGGCGTGTACGAGCACGATGTCGCCGAGATCTGCGCCGCGGTCCACGACGCGGGCGGTCAGGTCTACGTCGACGGCGCCAACCTCAACGCCCTGGTCGGGCTGGCCCGCCCCGGACGGTTCGGGGGCGACGTCAGCCACCTGAACCTGCACAAGACGTTCTGCATCCCGCACGGCGGCGGGGGCCCGGGCGTCGGGCCGGTGGCGGTCCGGTCGCACCTCGCCCCGTACCTGCCGGGCCATCCGCTGGCCGACGAGTTGTCCGACGAGCTGACGGTCTCGGCCGCGCCGTACGGTTCGGCGTCGATCCTGCCGATCACGTGGGCCTACATCCGGATGATGGGCGCGGAGGGGCTGCGCCGGGCCACCCTGGTGGCCATCGCCTCGGCGAACTACATCGCGCGCCGGCTCGACGAGTACTACCCGGTGCTCTACACCGGCGAGAACGGCATGGTCGCCCACGAGTGCATCCTCGACCTGCGGGAGATCACCAAGTCCACCGGAGTGACCGTCGACGACGTCGCGAAGCGGTTGGCCGACTACGGGTTCCACGCGCCCACGATGAGCTTCCCGGTGGCGGGCACGCTGATGGTCGAACCGACCGAGAGCGAGTCGCTGGCCGAGGTCGACGCCTTCTGTGAGGCGATGATCGCGATCCGCGCGGAGATCGACCAGGTCGGCTCCGGCGCCTGGCCGGCCGACGACAACCCGCTGCGCAACGCACCGCACACCGCGGAGTGCCTGCTGGTCGACGAGTGGGCGCACCCCTACACCCGCGCGCAGGCCGCCTACCCGCTCGGAAAAGCGTTCCGCCCCAAGGTGTGGCCGCCCGTGCGGCGCATCGACGGTGCGTACGGCGACCGCAACCTGGTGTGCTCCTGCCCGCCGGTGGAGGCGTTCGCCTGACCCGTTAGGGTGCTCCCCATGACCGAGGACGCTGCGGGTATCACCCCGAAGTTGTTCATCTTCCCGCACGCCGGCGGTTCGCCGCAGTACTACGTGCCGTTCGCCAAGGCGTTTCGCACCGGCATCAAGCGCACCGCCGTTCAGTATCCGGGCCAGCGCGGCAAGCAGGATTTCGCGTCGTTCAAGGACCTGCCGGCGCTGGCCGACGAGATCTTGAAGATGGTCTCGCCGGACGCCGATCACGGCGGCCCGGTGAGCTTCTTCGGGCACAGTATGGGCGGTTTGCTGGCGTTCGAGGTGGCCCGGCGTTTCGAGGAGGTCGGACGGCCGATCACCGCGCTGTTCGTGTCGGCGGTGGCGGCCCCCGGCCGGGTGGGATTCGAGGACATCCCGGACACCGACGAAGGCCTGCTAGCTGCGGTCAGCTCGATGACGGGCGCCAGTCCCGAGTTCGTGCAGAATTCCGAGTTTGCGGCGGCGATCCTGCCGACCCTCAAGGGGTTGAAGGCGATCGCGACCTACGACTGCCCGCCTGACGTGCGGTTGTCGTCGCCGATCCATGCGTTCTTCGGCGACGACGACGAGATCGCGACCGCGGAGAAAGTGAACCCGTGGGCGCAACGAACGACCGCCGAATTCACTGCCCGGGAGATTCCCGGTCACCACTTCTATCTCAACGACCACCTCGACGAGGTCGTGCCGGACATCGAAGCCAAGATCTGGAGCCGCGTGGCGCAGTGACGGGGGCGTCCCCGCGTGTGGTTTTCACCACATCCGAGCGCGGGGACGTGCGCGGGACACAGCGCTCCGATGCTCGCACGTGCCAGCGTTGAGCGCCATTCGAGCGGCCTTCCGAGGCCTCAACCTACTCGTTAGTCAGTTTCATTATTAACGCTGACGTGCAATTTGGGCAAATCACTCACCGGAGGGCCAAAGCGATCCGAGCACGGTTTTCGCCGAGGCCGGCGACTCGACCGCGTAGCCAACCATCCCGGCTCTGGAGCAACCCGTCTTGACCGTGTCCAGTAGGGAATTTTCCGCTTGGGCAAAAGTATTCGCAGGTCAGCGGCGAGGCTGTGAGTTCGCTGTACGCGCTGTGCGCGGGCGCGGGCGCGGCGAGCTGCCGACTTCCCTCTGGCAAGCATTCCATGGTCTAATCCGTGGTCGGATTGCACGACAATATTGACGGGTCGGTGTTAGCCTTCGGGCAAGCGGGGGAATGCGCGGCCACAGCGCGAAAGTTGTCAGCCATCCACGGCGATGACGCCGGGGCGCCAGAACGATTGTGAAAGGACGTCGCCATGCCGTTGCTTGAGTCGACCATCCCTGGCTTGCTCGCCGAACGCGCACGCCTGCAGCCCGATGAGGTTGCCTACACCTTCCTCGACTACGACGTCGACCCCGCGGGCTTCGCTGAATCCTTGACTTGGTCACAGGTCTACCACCGCGTGCAGGTGGTTGCAGAGGAACTGCTGCGCCACGGCTCCAAGGGCGACCGCGCGGCCATCCTCGCTCCGCAGGGGCTCGAGTACGTCATCGCCTTCTACGGCGCGATGACGGCCGGCTTCATCGCGGTGCCGTTGCCGGTCCCGGCTCTCGGGCAGCTCGACGAGCGTGTGAACGGCGCGCTCCGGGATTGCCAGCCGGTGGCCGTGCTGACCACCTCGGCGGTCGTCGGCGACATCATGACCTACGTGGGCGGGCTGCCCGGCGGGACGCCGCCGGCCGTCATCGAGGTCGACGCGCTCGATTTTGATTCGCCGCGCACGGTCGAGGTGAACGTCGGCCCGCTGCCCAAGACGGCCTACCTGCAGTACACCTCCGGTTCCACCCGGGCGCCGGCGGGCGTGATCATGACGCACCGCAACGTGATCGCGAACCTCGAGCAGATATTCACCGACTACATGTCGCACCGCGGCGGGGTGCCGCCACAGGACACCACCCTGGTTTCGTGGCTGCCCTTTTACCACGACATGGGGCTGATCCAGGGCGTGTTCGCGTCGCTGCTGTGCCCGCCCGACCACGGGCCCGACGGCCGATGGGGCCGGCAGGCGATCCTGATGAGCCCGGTGGCCTTCCTGCAGAAGCCGGCCCGCTGGATCCAGCAGCTCGCGATGAACCCCCACGCGTGGTCGGCCGCGCCGAACTTCGCGTTCGAATTGTCGGTGCGCCGCACCTCCGACGCCGACATGGAGGGCCTCGACCTCGGCAACGTGCTGGGCATCATCAGCGGCAGCGAGCGCATCCATTCGGCCACCATCCGTCGCTTCAACGAGCGGTTCGCGCAGTTCAACCTGCCTGACACCACGGTGCGGCCGTCCTACGGTCTGGCCGAGGCGACCCTGTACGTCATCTCGGCGCCCACGGGGCACACGCCTGCCACGGTGCGGTTCGACTACGAGAAGCTCTCGGTCGGCCATGCCGAGCGCTGTGGTTCGGAGTCCGGGACCGAGTTGGTGAGCTACGGACCGCCGCGGTCGTCGACCGTGCGGATCGTCGACCCCGAGACCCGTACCGAGAACCCGGACGGCAAGATCGGCGAGATCTGGGTGCATGGCGACCAGGTCGCGACCGGCTACTGGCGGAATCCGCAGCAGACCGAGCGCACCTTCGGCGGCGAGATCGCGCAACCCTCCGAGGGCACCCCGGTGGGTCCGTGGCTGAAGACCGGCGATCTCGGCGTGATGTCTGAGGGCGAGATGTTCATCATCGGCCGCATCAAGGACCTGCTGATCGTCGACGGGCGCAATCACTACCCCGACGACATCGAGGCCACCATCCAGGAGATCACGGGCGGCCGCGTCGCGGCGATCTCGGTGCTCGACGACACCAGCGAGCAGCTGGTGGCGATCGCGGAGCTGAAGAAGAAGGGTGCCTCCGAAGCCGAGGCCCTGGACAAGCTGCGCGCGGTCAAACGTGAGGTCGCCTCGGCGATCAAGCGGACGCACAGCGTTCGTGTGGCCGACCTGGTGCTGGTGGCACCCGGTTCCATCCCCATCACTACTAGCGGAAAGATTCGGCGCTCGGCCTGTGTCGACAGGTACAGGCAGGACGAGTTCAGCCGGTTGGACGTCACTACATGACTTCTGCTTTCGACGAGGACTCCATCCGTAACTGGTTGGTCGACTATCTGGTCACCAACATCGGTTGCAGCCCCGACGAGATCGATTTCAACGCTCCACTGAACGACCTGGCGGTCGGCTCCAGCGACGCCGTCGTCCTGACCGGCGAGCTCTCCGAGCTGCTGGGCCGGACGGTCTCCCCGGTGGAGTTCTGGCAGTACCCGACGATCAACGCGCTGGCGAAGTTCCTCACCGGCGCCGAGGTCGAGCCTCTCGCCGAGGCCGCTCCGAGCCGCGACCACAGCGCCGAGGACGAGCCGATCGCGGTGATCGGGCTGGGCTGCCGGTTCCCGGGCGGCGACGAGCTCGGCGGCAACATCGCCGGCCCCGACGCCTACTGGCAGTTCCTGATGGACGGCCGGTCCTCGGTGCGCGAGGTGCCCGCCGACCGGTGGGAGTCCTTCCAGGTCAACACTCCCGAGGCGGCCGCCGCGTTGGCCGGCACCACCCGCTGGGGCGCGTTCCTGCGCGACCTGGACGCCTTCGACGCGGAGTTCTTCGAGATCTCGCCCAGCGAGGCCGACAAGATGGACCCGCAGCAGCGGCTGCTGCTGGAGGTCACCCAGGAGGCACTCGACCACGCCGGCATCCCCGCGCACACCCTGCGGCACACGCAGACCGGCGTGTTCGCGGCGGCGTGCCTGGGCGAGTACGGCTACCTGTCCACCGTCGACCTCGGGGACGTGGACTCCTGGTCGGGCACCGGTGGCGCACTGAGCATCATCGCCAACCGGGTGTCGTACTACTTCGACCTGCGCGGCCCGTCGCTGACCGTCGACACGGCGTGCTCGTCGTCGCTGGTTACCATCCATCTGGCGTGCCAGAGCCTGCGTGCCGGTGACTCGAACCTCGCGCTGGCCGCCGGGGTGAACCTGCTGCTTTCGCCGGCGGTGACGCGCAGCTTCGACCAGCTCGAGGCGATGTCGAAGACGGGGCAGTGCCACGCGTTCGACGCGAGTGCCGACGGCTTCGTGCGCGGTGAGGGCTGCGGGGTCGCGGTCCTCAAACGCCTGTCCGACGCGCAGCGCGACGGCGACCGCATCCTGGCCGTCATCCGCAGCTCGGCGGTCAACCAGGACGGCCGCTCCAACGGTCTGATGGCGCCCAACCCCGCCGCGCAGATGGCGGTGCTGCGGTCGGCGTACTCCGCGGCCGGCATCGAGCCGCGCGAGGTCGACTACGTCGAGGCGCACGGCACCGGCACCCTGCTGGGCGACCCGATCGAGGCCCGCGCCCTGGGCTCCGTGCTGGGCCGCGGCCGGCCCGCGGATGCACCCCTGTTGCTCGGCGCGGTGAAGTCGAACCTCGGCCACCTCGAGGCGGCCGCCGGTATCGCCGGGTTCGCCAAGGCGGTGCTGGCGCTGCAGCACAACACGATCCCGGCCAACCTCGGCTACGAGAAGCCGAACCCGCACATCCCGTTCGACAACCTGCGGCTCAAGGTCGTCGCCGAGCACACCGAATGGCCGGCCCCCGCGGGCCGGCCGCGCCGGGCGGGGATCTCCTCGTTCGGCTTCGGCGGCACCAACGCCCACGTCGTCATCGAGCAGGCTCCGGTCTCCGCGCCGGCACCGGCGGGCGGGCCCGCCGCCGTCACCACCCTGGTGGTGTCGGGCCGCTCCTCGGAGCGGATCGCGTCGCAGGCCGCGCTGCTGGCCGACTGGATGACCGGTGCGGGCGCCGACGTCCCACTGGCCGAGGTCGCGCACACGCTCAACCACCACCGCACCCGGCACGCCAAGTTCGCGACCGTCGCCGCGCGCGACCGCGAGCAGGCGGTCGCCGGCCTGCGGGCGCTGGCGGCCAATCAGACCGCTCCGGGTGTGGTGCCCGCGCCCACGGCGAGCCGCAAGCCCGGCACGGTGTTCGTGTACTCCGGGCAGGGTTCGCAGTGGCCCGGGATGGGCAAGCAGCTGCTGGCCGACGAGCCGGTGTTCGCGCAGGCGCTGGCCGAGATCGAGCCGGTGTTCGTCGAACAGGTCGGCTTCTCGTTGCACGAGGTCATCGCCGAGGGTCGTGAGATCAGCGGGGACGCGCAGGTGCAGCCGGTGCTGATGGGTCTGCAGCTGGCGCTCACCGAGTTGTGGCGCTCTAACGGCGTGCATCCCGACGCGGTCATCGGCCATTCGATGGGCGAGGTCACCGCCGCGGTGGTGACCGGCGCGCTGAGCCTGGCCGACGGGCTGAAGGTGATCGCCGCCCGCTCGTCGATCATGTCCCGCCTGGCGGGTGAAGGCGCGGTCGCGCTCGTCGAGCTCGATCCCGACGCCGCGGCGGGTTTCGTCGCCGACTACCCGAGCGTCGAGGTGGCCGGGTACGTGTCGCCGCGCCAGACGGTGGTGGCCGGTCTGCCCGATCAGGTGGACGCCGTCATCGCCGCGGTCACCGCGCAGGACCGCTTCGCCCGCCGGGTGAACATGGTCGTCGCCTCGCACACCGCGCTGATGGACCCGGTGCTGCCCGACCTGCGCGAGGCGCTGGCCGGGCTGACCCCGCGCACCCCGAACCTGCCGTTCCTGTCGACGGTGACCGGGCCGGACGAGGAACCCACCCTCGACGCCGACTACTGGGTGGCCAACGTGCGCCAACCGGTGAAGTTCAGTCAGGCCGTCGCCGCCGCGGGCCGGGAGATCGGCACGTTCATCGAGGTGAGCGCGAACCCGATCCTGACCTACGCGATCAACGACACGCTGGACTCCACCCATCACGCCGCACTCGGCACGCTGACACGCGACGCGGACGACACCCTGTCGTTCCACACCGCGCTGAACGCGACGTTCACCACGCACGCGCCGGAGACGCCGCACGGCGGCGAGCCGCACGTCGGGCTGCCGACCACCCCGTGGCATCACACCCATCACTGGGCGATCCGCAAGCAGGCGCCCTCGGGTGCGTCGGCGCCGGCCCCGGGCACGGTGCTCGGGACGCACACCGTCGTCGCGGGCTCGCGGCCCGGCCACCTCTGGCAGGCGCGGCTGTCGCCTCAGGCCACCCCTTACCCGAACTCACACAAGTTCGCCGGGGTCGAGCTCGTGCCGCTGTCGGTGCTGCTGCAGACGCTGGCGACGGCGGCGGCGCGCACCGGCGCGTCAACGCTGACCGACGTGCGGTTCGAGTTCCCGATCACCGTCGACGGCCCCCGTCTGGTGCAGGTGTTCAGCGACGGCGACGCGATCACGATCTCGTCGACGACCGGGGGCGCCGACGACGACGCGCCGCAGCGCTGGGTCCGGCACGTCACCGCGCGGCTCACCCCCGCGCCGGCCGCCGACGGTTCCGCCGCCACCGTCCCCGCCCAGGGGTACGACCCGGCCACGCTGCCCGAACTCCACAGCGCATGGGGCGTCGAGGGGCTGGCCTACCCGTGGACCGTGGTGTCCCACGAGGCCGGAGCAGGGGAGCTGCGCGCCGTGGTCGAGTCGACCACCGCGACCCCGGCCGCCCTGTTCGACGCCGCAGTGAACCTCGGTCGTCTCGTGGACTCGTCGACCCCGGGCCTGATGGCCCCGTCGGCCGCCGCCGACGTCGAGTTCACCGAGGCACCCACCGGCGCCCGCGGCGTCGTCACCGCCGCGAACCGGGGCCGCGACGGCGACGACCTGGTCGTCGACGTCACGATCACCGGCGAGGACGGCACGCCGTACGCCCGGATCGCCGGTCTGCGCTACACGCCGGTCGAGTTCGGGTCGGCGACCGCCTCGGCGGCCGAACCGCAGCGCGTCGCGCACCGGCTGGACTGGCAGCCGTGGACACCGGACGCCGACACCGCGTCCGACACCGGCGCCGTCGCCGTCGTCGGTGACGGGGAGACGGCGCGCGCGGTGCGCGACGCCGTGGCCGCGGCCGGACACGACACCGCCGACGTGGCGGACGCCCGCTTCGTGGTGTACGTCGCCGACCCGGGCACACCGGAGGGCGACCAGGACCTCGCGGTCCGGCTGACCACCGAGGCGGCCGGGCTGGTCCGCACCCTCGCCGACCGCGAACCGCGCAACCCGGCCACCCTGTGGATCGTCACCCGCGGCGTGTTCGAGTCGACGTCGGCCGAAGCCCTGCGGCAGAGCCCGCTGTGGGGTCTGGCCGGAGTGATCGGCGCCGAGCAGCCCCAGCTGTGGGGCGGTCTGGTGGACCTGCCCGCCGAGTCCAAAGCCGCCGACGCGGCGTCGCTGGTGCAGGTGCTGCCGACACCGGTCAAGTCGGTCGCGGTCCTGCGCGACGGGGAACTGCGCACCTCGGTGCTCGCCGAGATCGGCGAGGCGCCGACGCGCGACGCCCTGCGCTGCCGGCCGGACGCCGCCTACCTGATCACCGGCGGCATGGGCGCGCTGGGTCTGCTGATGGCCGGGTGGCTGGCCGATCGCGGCGCCCGACGGGTGGTCCTCGCGGGCCGGACCGCGCTGCCGCCGCGCAGCCGGTGGGACGACGACGCGATCGACGCCGACACCCGGCACAAGATCGACTCGATCCGCGCGCTGGAGGCGCGCGGCGTGGCCGTGGACGCGGTGCCGCTCGACATCGCCTCCCGGGACGCGGTGACCGCACTGCTCGAACGACGCGACGCCGACGGCGCCCCGCCGATCCGCGGCGTCATCCACGCCGCCGGTATGACCGAGGCGCAGCTGGTCACCGAGATCGAGGCCGACCGCGTGCATCGCACGGTGTGGCCGAAGGTCGCCGGCGCTACGGTGCTCGACGAGGTCTTCCCGGTGGGCACGCTGGACTTCCTGTACCTGGCCGCCTCGGCGGGCGCGGTGTTCGGCATCCCGGGACAGGGCGCCTACGCCGCGGGCAACGCCTACCTCGACGCGCTGGCACGCTCACGGCACAGCAAGGGCGACAACACCGTCAGCCTGGACTGGGTCGCGTGGCAGGGGCTGGGCTTCGGCAGCGAGGCGCAGGTCGTGATCTCCGAGCTGGAGCGCGTCGGGTCCCGGCCGGTGGTGCCGGCCGAGGCGTTCGCGGCGTGGGATTTCGTCACCGGCTTCGACGTCGCGCAGGTCGTGATGGCACCGATGCTCTCGGCCGAGGACGCCGCGGCGGTCACGTCCGAGACCCATCGGGCGACGCCGACACGGGACTGGGCGGCGATGGCGCCCGACGAGCTGCTGGCCGAGCTACACGACGGCCTGCGCGCGATCCTGGCGACCGAGCTGCGGCTGCCGGAGAGCGACGTGCACACCGACCGGCCGTTCGCCGAGATGGGGCTCAACTCGGTGATGGCGATGTCGATCCGCCGTGAGGTGGAGAAGATGGTCGGCCTGGAGTTGTCGGCGACGATGCTGTTCAACCACCCGACCATCGCGTCGTTCGCGGGCTATCTGGCCACCCAGGTCGCGCCGGATGCCGCGGGCTCCGACGACGAGGTCGAAGATGCCGGCGACAGCCTGCTCGACTCGTTGTTCGACAGCGTTGAGAACTGATTTCCCTTGGTGCCCCGATGCAAGAGAACATGTCGGGCGCGGATTGAAAGGATGTAAACGATGGCGGCGTCTGAAGGCACGATCCCCGGCATTCTCGCCGAACGCGCTGAGCAGCAGCCAGACGAGCCCGCGTTCACATTCTTCGACTACCACGACGACCCCGCCGGCATCGCCGAGACGCTGACCTGGTCGGAGCTCTACCACCGGGTGCAGGTGGTCGCCCGGGAGCTCGGCAAGGTGGGCGTCCCCGGCGACCGCGCCGTGGTGCTCGCGCCGCAGGGCCTGGAGTACATCCTCGCGTTCTTCGGCGCCATCCAGGCCGGCTTCATCGCCGTCCCGCTGTCGATGCCGCAGCTGCGCCAGCACGACGAGCGGGTGACCGGCGCCATGGGAGACTCGACGCCGGTGGTGGTGCTGACCACCTCGGCCGTCGTCGACGACATCCGCAAGTACGGGCAGATCGATTCGCGGCAACGGCCGCCGAAGTTCCTCGAGGTCGACACCCTGGACTTCGACTCGCCGCTGAAGCCCGCGCCGCCGGTGTCGCTGCCCAAGACGGCCTACCTGCAGTACACATCCGGGTCCACCCGGCTGCCCGCCGGTGTGGTGGTGACCCACCGCAACGTGATCGTCAACGCCGGCCAGATGGTCACCGACTACTTCGAGAGCCACCCCGAGGGCACCGCCGACGAGACCACGATCGTGTCGTGGCTGCCCTTCTACCACGACATGGGCCTCATCGTCGGGGTGTTCCTGCCCATTGTGATGGGGACGCACGGGGTGCTGATGAGCCCGACGGCGTTCATGCAGAAGCCGGCGCGCTGGATTCAGCATCTGGCCACCAACGGTTCCACGTTCACCGCCGCGCCGAACTTCGCGTTCGAGCTCGCGGTGAAGCGCACCACCGACGAGGACCTGGCCGGGCTGGACCTCAGCGGCGTGACCGGGATGATCAACGGTGCCGAGCGGGTGCACGGAGCGACGGTCCGCCGCTTCTACGAGCGGTTCGGGCCGCACGGCCTGTCGGAGTGGGCGATGCGCCCGTCCTACGGTCTGGCCGAGGCGACCGTCTACCTGGTGTCCTCGCCGGGTGGACGTCCGCCGACCACGGTGAAGTTCGACTACGAGAAGCTCGCGGCCGGGCACGCCGAGCGTTGCGACGACGACGAGAACGGCGCCGAGCAGGTGGGTCTCGGTGCGGCCCGCTCGACCACCGTGCGCGTGGTGGATCCGGAGACGCACTACGAGCACCCCGCGGGCAAGATCGGTGAGGTGTGGGCGTACGGCGAGCAGATCGCCGGCGGCTACTGGAAGAACCCCGAGCTGACGGAGAAGTTGTTCTCCGGCCAGCTGCAGGACCCCGGCCCGGACACCCCGCAGGGGCCGTGGCTGCGGACCGGGGACCTGGGCGTCATGTTCGAGGACGAGCTCTACATCATCGGCCGCATCAAGGACCTGCTGATCGTCGACGGGCGCAACCACTATCCCGACGACATCGAGGGGACGGTGACCGAGTTCACCGGCGGACGGGTCGCGGCGATCTCGGTGCCGGACGGTCCGAGCGAGCGCCTCGTGGTGATCGCCGAGCTGAAGAAGCAGGTCGACCCGTCGGAGCTCGACGCCCTCGAGCAGAAGGTGACGTCGGCGATCTCGATGACGCACAGCGTGCGGCTGTCGGATTTCGTGCTCGTCGCGCCCAGTTCGCTGCCCCTGACCACCAGCGGCAAGGTGCGCCGCGCCAAGAGCAACGAGATGTACCGCAACAACGAGTTCACCAGGTTGGAAGCTGCTAGATGACCTCTGCTATCGACGAGGCTGATGTTCGTCGGTGGTTGGTCGACTACCTGGTCACGAACAACGGCTGCAGCCCGGAGCACATCGACCGTGGGGCGTCCATGCACGACCTGGGCGTCGGGTCGCGGGACGCCGTCGTCCTGACCGGTGTGCTCTCGGAGTTCCTCGGCCGCACGGTGTCCCCGGTCGATTTCTGGCAGTACCCGACGGTCGACTCGCTGGCGAAGTTCCTGACCGGCGGTGAGGTCGAGCCGGTCGACGCCGGCACCGACACGCACCGCCCGGCCCACGACGATCCGATCGCGGTGATCGGTCTGGGCATTCGGGTGCCCGGCGGGGCCGACGCGGCCGACAACATCGAGGGCCCGGAAGCGTTCTGGGAGTTCCTGAACGAGGGCCGCTCGTCGGTCACCCAGGTGCCCGCCGACCGCTGGTCCTGGTTCGACGACGGCACCGCCGCCGGCTCGGCCGCGCTCGCGGCGACGACGCGGTTCGGTTCGTTCCTGCGCGACGTCGACGCCTTCGACGCCGAGTTCTTCGAGATCCTCCCGCGGGAGGCGACCCGGATGGATCCGCAGCAGCGGATCCTGCTCGAGGTGATCCACGAGGCGCTGGAGAACGCCGGCATCCCCGCCGACGCGCTCGCCGAGACGCGGACCGGGGTCTTCGCCGGAGTCAGCGCGGCCGACTATGCGCAGATCAGCGGCAGCGACCTGAGCGAGGTCGACGCCTGGTTCGGCACCGGTGGTTCGGTCAGCATCATCGCCAACCGGGTGTCCTACTACTTCGACCTGCGCGGCCCGTCGGTGGCGATCGACACGGCGTGCTCGTCGTCGCTGGTGGCGATCCATCTGGCGTGCCAGAGTCTGCGCGCCGGCGACTCCGAGGTCGCGCTGGCGGCCGGGGTGAACCTGCTGTTGTCGCCGGCGGGCACCCGCAGCCTGGACCAGGCCGAGGCGATGTCGAAGACGGGGCGGTGTCACGCGTTCGACGCGAGCGCCGACGGTTTCGTGCGCGGCGAGGGCTGCGGGGTCGCGGTCCTCAAGCGCCTGTCCGACGCGCAGCGCGACGGGGACCGGGTGCTTGCGGTGATCCGCGGTTCCGCGGTGAACCAGGACGGCCGTTCCAACGGTCTGATGGCGCCCAACCCGAGCGCGCAGATGGCGGTGCTGCGTTCGGCGTACGCGGCCGCCGACGTCGACCCCCGGGAAGTGGACTACGTCGAGGCGCACGGCACCGGCACCCTGCTGGGCGATCCGATCGAGGCCCGCGCGCTGGGCACGGTGCTGGGCCGTGGCCGGCCTGCGGACGCGCCGCTGCTGGTGGGCGCGGTGAAGTCGAATCTGGGGCATCTGGAGGCCGCGGCGGGTATCGCCGGGTTCGCCAAAGCGGTGCTGGCGTTGCAGCACAACAAGATTCCGGCCAACCTGGGTTACGAGCAGCCGAACCCGCACATCCCGTTCGAGAAGCTGCGGCTCAAGGTCGTCGCCGAGCACACCGACTGGGCACCGGCCGGGCGGCCGCGCCGGGCGGGGATCTCGTCGTTCGGGTTCGGTGGCACCAACGCCCACGTCGTCATCGAGCAGGCCCCGGTGTCGGTTCCGGCGCCCGCGGAGGAGCCGGGGCCGGTCACCACGTTGGTGGTGTCGGGCAAGACGGGCGAGCGCATCCGGTCCCAGGCCGCCATGCTGGCCGACTGGATGGTCGGCGCGGGTGCCGACGTGCCGCTGGCCGAGGTGGCGCACACACTCAATCACCATCGCGCGCAGCATCATTCGTTCGCGACCGTCGCCGCGCGTGACGCTGACCAGGCCGTCGCGGGTCTGCGGGCGCTGGCCGCGGGGGAGACGGCTCCCGGTGTGGTCGCCCCGGCGGGCGTCACCCCGAAACCGGGCACGGTGTTCGTGTACTCCGGGCAGGGTTCGCAGTGGCCGGGCATGGGCCGGCAGTTGCTGGCCGATGAGCCGGTGTTCGCGCAGGCGCTGGCCGAGATCGAGCCGGTGTTCGTCGAGCAGGTCGGCTTCTCGCTGCACGAGGTGATCGCCGAGGGCCGCGAGGTCAGCGGGGATGCCCAGGTGCAGCCGGTGCTGATGGGCTTGCAGCTGGCGCTCACCGAATTGTGGCGCTCCCACGGGGTGCATCCCGATGCGGTCATCGGCCATTCGATGGGTGAGGTGACCGCCGCGGTGGTGGCCGGGGCGCTGAGCCTGGCCGACGGGCTGAAAGTGATCGCCGCCCGCTCGTCGATCATGTCCCGCCTGGCCGGTGAAGGTGCCGTCGCGCTGCTGAACCTGGACGCCGACGCCACCGCAGCGGTCATCGCCGCGCATCCCAGCGTCGAGGTCGCGGGCCATCTGTCGCCGCGTCAGACCGTCGTGGCCGGTCTTCCCGAGCAGGTCGACGCCGTCATCGCCGAGGTGACCGCGCAGAACAAGTTCGCCCGCCGGGTCAACATGGTCGTCGCCTCGCACACCGCGCTGATGGACCCCGTGCTGCCCGACCTGCGCGACGCGCTGGCCGACGTGACACCCAAGGCGCCGACGCTGCCCGTGCTGTCCACCGTCGCACCGGGGACCAGCCCGGCGCTGGACGCCGACTACTGGGTCGCCAACGTGCGGCGGCCGGTGCAGTTCAGCGATGCGGTGCGCGCCGCCGCCGGGGACCACGGCCTGTTCGTGGAGGTCAGTCCGCACTCGACGCTGGGCCCCGCGATCCGGGACACCCTCGACGAGGTGCCCGATGTGCACACCGTCGGCACGCTGGCCCGCGACGGCGACGACACCGTCACGTTCCACGCCAACGTCAACGCCACCCACACCTCGCGGCCGCCCCACACCGCGCATCACGGCGAACCGCATGTGGTGCTGCCGACCACCCCGTGGCACCGGACCCGGCACTGGGTCGACGTCAGCGCGCCGCGCCGCGCCGCGGACGGTCGCAAGGGCGCGCTGCCCGCCGACAACGAGGTCCCGGCGGAGTGGTTCTGCGAGCTCACCTGGCCGGTGAAGCCTTGTGAGCGCGCGGATTTCGAGGCATCTGCGGTCGACGCCACCTGGCTGGTGGTGGGCGACGCCGAGCTGGCGGCGCAGATGCGCACCCTGCTGGGCCGCGACGACGCCGTCGTCGACGCTGACGCCGCCGCGGCGGCCGACGCTCTCTCCTGCGTCACCCATGTGCTCTTCGCGCCCGCCGCGGACGCCGGGGACGCGCTCGGCTACCAGTTGTTCGAGGACGCCCGCGCGATCGCGACCGCGGCGACCCGGGTCGCCGGGGCGCCGCCGAAGCTCTACCTGCTGTCCCGCAACGCCCAGCCGGTCACCGAAGGGGACCGGGCCAATCCGGCCCAGGCGGTGCTGTGGGGTCTGGGCCGCACGCTGGCGCTCGAGCATCCGGAGATCTGGGGCGCTGTCGTCGACACCGACGCGTCGGTCCCGGCCGTGGTCGCGGCGCGGTGGGTGCTCGCCGACGCGCACGCCGGCGACGGTGAGGACCAGATCGTCTACCGGGCCGGGCAGCGGCGCGTCGCACGGCTCGTGCACGCACTGCCTGCCGCCCCGGTCCCGCCCGTCACCCTGAACGCCGACAAGGCGCACCTGGTGATCGGCGCGACCGGCAACATCGGTCCCGGCCTCATCGAGGAGTTGGCGCGTCGCGGGGCGAAAACCGTTGTCGCGGTGTCCCGTAACCCCGGCAGCAGGCTCGACGAGCTCACCGCCCGGCTCGCGCCCCTGGGCACGACCGTCGTCACGGTGGCCGCCGACGCCGCCGACCGCGCGTCGCTGGCCGGGCTCTTCGACCGATTCGGGGACGACCTGCCCGCCCTGGGCGGGGTCTACCTCGCGGCGATGAGCGGCGGCCCGATCACGCTCGACGAGATGAGCCACGACGACGTGGTGGCGATGTTCCGATCGAAGATGGACGCCGTCGCGCACCTGCACGAGCTGTCCCTGGCGCAGCCGGTCGAGCAGTTCATCCTGTTCTCGTCGATCTCCGGTGTGCTCGGGTCGCGCTGGCTGGCGCATTACGCGGCGACCACGACGTTCCTGGACACCTTCGCGTTCGCTCGCCGCGCGGCGGGGCTGCCCGCCTGTGCGATCAACTGGGGTCTGTGGAAGTCGCTGTCGGATTCCCAGACCGGCGTCGAACTCGCCGCCACCCTGGAATCCGGCCTGGAGCCGATGGAGGACGCAATCGCGCTCGGCGCGCTGCAGTACTTCCTCGGACCCGAGGCGCCCGCCCGGACCACCGTCGTCTCGGCGGACTGGCCCCGGCTGGCCACCGCGTACCGGACGCGCGCGGCGCTGCACATCGTCGACGACCTGCTGGCCGACGAGACCGCCGGCGAGTCCGCGGTGCGCACCGGCGACACGGCGTTCCGCCAGGAGCTGAAAGCCTGCCCGCCCGAGCGACGCAGCGATTTGCTGACTGACCTGGTGCTCGCCGAGGTCGCCAGGGCAATGGGCCTGGCCTCGGCGCATACGCTCGAGCCGACGGTCGGGTTCTTCCAATTCGGTATGGATTCGCTGATGAGCGTAACGTTGCAGCGCTCTCTGAGCGAGAAACTCGGGGAGGTGCTCCCGGCGTCGGTGGTGTTCGACTATCCGACGGTGGAAGCGCTCACCGATTACCTGGCCTCGATTCTTCCTGAGACAATCGAGGCCGCCGGTTCCGGGGACCCGGGCCGCGACACTGAGGGCGGGGAAGGCGCAGGGGTCGATGAGGACGCCTACGACGACCTGGCCGAGGACGAACTACTGGCGAGACTGTCAGAAAGATTGAGTTGAGTGGAATGACCCAAGCGTCCTCAAAGCCGCCTACGGCACCTGATCGGCGCGCGATCATCACCGAGGCGCTGCGCAAGATCGACGATCTGACAGCTCGGCTGGAAGCCGCGGAGAAGCTCGAGACCGAGCCGATCGCGGTGGTCGGCATCGGCTGCCGGCTGCCCGGCGGCGTCGACGACACCGGCCAGTTCTGGAAGTTCCTGACCGACGGCGGCAACGGCGTCATCCGGGTGCCCGCCGACCGCTGGGACGCCGACGAGTTCTACTCGCCCGACCACACCGTGCCGGGCACGATCGTCAACCGCGAGGGCGGCTTCCTGACCTCGTGGCAGCCCGACGAGTTCGACGCCGAGTTCTTCTCCATCGCGCCGCGCGAGGCCGCCGCGATGGACCCCCAGCAGCGCCTGTTGCTGGAGGTCGCGTGGGAGGCCCTGGAGAACGCCGGCATCAACCCGCGCACGCTGCGCGGGTCGGCCACCGGTGTGTTCATCGGGGTGACCGCCAACGACTACTACCGTTCGATCGTCGGCACGCTGCGCCCCGAGGACATCGACCCCTATGTGCCGTTCGGTAACGCCCCGAACTTCGCCGCGGGCCGGCTGTCGTACTTCCTGGGACTGCGCGGCCCCGCCGTGGTCAGCGACACCGCGTGCTCGTCGTCGCTGGTGTCCATTCACCTGGCCTGCCAGAGCCTGCGCCGCCGGGAGAGCGACCACGCTCTGGCTGCCGGGGTGAACCTGATCCTGAGCCCGGAGAACAACATCGCCTGCTCGCGGTGGGGCATGCTGGCGCCGGACGGCCTCTGCAAGACCTTCGACGAACAGGCCAACGGATACGTGCGCAGCGAGGGCGCCGGCGTGGTCGTGCTCAAGCGGCTGACCGACGCGCTGCGCGACGGTGACGACGTCCTGGCCGTGGTCCGCGGCTCCGCGGTCAACCAGGACGGCGCCAGCAGTGGTCAGACCGTGCCCAACGGTCCGGCCCAGCAGGAGCTGATGCGTAAGGCGCTGCAAACCTCGCGGCTGGATCCCGCCGACGTCGATTACATCGAGGCGCACGGCACCGGCACGTCGCTGGGCGATCCGATCGAACTCGACGCGCTCGCCGCGGTCTACGGCGACCGCAAGGACTCCGCGCCGCTGATCCTCGGCTCGGTCAAGACCAACCTGGGCCACCTGGAGTCCGCGGCCGGGGTCACCGGGTTCATCAAGGCCGTCCTCAGCGTCGCGCACGGCCACATCCCCAAGCAGCTGCACTTCACGAAGCTCACGCCGCAGGCCGGCGCCGGGGCACAGAAGTTCCAGATCGCCGCCGAGCCGCTGCCGTGGCCGGCCGTGACGCGGCCGCGCCGCGCCGCGGTGTCGTCGTTCGGTGTCTCGGGCACCAACGCGCACATCATCGTCGAGCAGGCGCCGGAGCCCGCGCCGGCGGCCACGCCGCCGGAACCGCCGGTGAGCACGCTGGTCGTCACCGGCAAGTCCACGGCGCGGATCGCGTCGCTGGCCGGTGCGCTGGCGGACTGGCTCGCCGGACCGGACGGCGAGGCCGTCAGCCTGGCCGAGGTCGCCGAAACCCTGGCGCACCGGCGGGCCCAGCACGCCAAGTTCGCCACCGTCACCGCAGCCGACCGCAACCAGGCCGTCGCCGGGCTGCGCGCGCTGGCCGGGGGCTACCCCGCGCCGGGTGTGGTGCCCGCCCACGACGGCGCGTGCGGTCCGGGCACCGTGTTCGTCTACTCCGGGCAGGGCTCGCAGTGGGCCGGCATGGGCCGGCGGCTGCTGGTCGACGAGCCGGCGTTCGCCGACGCCGTCGACGAGCTCGAACCGGATTTCGTCGCCCAGGCCGGGTTCTCCCTGCGGGACGTGCTGACCTCGGGGGAGACCGTCGTCGGCATCGACCGCATCCAGCCGGTGCTGGTCGGTGTGCAGTTGGCGCTGACCAAACTGTGGCAGTCCTACGGCGTGCAGCCCGACGCCGTCATCGGGCACTCGATGGGCGAGGTCACCGCGGCGGTGGTGTCCGGGGCGCTGAGCCCCGCCGACGGACTGAAGGTGATCGCCACCCGGTCGCGGCTGATGAAGCGGCTGTCGGGGCAGGGCGCGATGGCGCTGCTCGAACTCGACGCCGAGGCCGCCGAGAAGCTGATCGCCGGGTATCCGGGGCTGACGGTGGCGGTGTACGCGTCGCCGAACCAGACCGTGATCGCCGGCCCGCCCGACCAGGTGGATGCCGCGATCGCCGAGGTCGACAAACTCGACAAGCTCGCCCGCCGCGTCGAGGTCGACGTCGCCTCGCACCATCCGATCATCGACCCGATCCTCGACGACCTGCGCGCCGAGCTGGCCGATCTGCAGCCGCGGCAGCCGAGCATCCCGGTGCTCGTGACCACCGACGGGCGGCCGACCGACGGGTCGAACGTCTTCGACGCCGACCACTGGGTGGCCAACCTGCGCAATCCCGTGCGGTTCGGCCGTGCGGTGGCCACCGCCGGGGCCGACAAGACCTTCTTCGTGGAGGTCAGTCCGCACCCGCTGCTCAGCCATGCGATCAGGGACGCCCTGGCCGGCAAGCACCACCACAGCATCGCCACGCTGCAGCGTGACACCAACGACACGCTGACGTTCCACACGAATCTCAACGCCACCCACACGGTGCGCCCGCCGAAGGTGGCGCTGCAGGGCCGGCGGCGGGTGCGGCTGCCGCTGACCCCGTGGCACCACGCGCACCACTGGTTCCGGCTCGCCTCCTCAGAACCAATGCAGCACAACGGATCCGATGTCGCGAAATCTGATGTCGCGATCACCGAGGGACAGAGCCACGAGTGGTTCCACCGGCTGGACTGGCCGGTCCGTGAGCTGCCGGGCGGCGCCGCCGACGTGCCCTGGCTGGTGCTGACCGACGAGTCCGGCGCCGACCTCGCCGAGCTGCTCGGCCCCGGGTCGAGCACGCTGCCGTTGTCGGTGCTCGACGACGCCGACGCACTGCGGGCGGCGCTGCCGGGCGTGCACCACGTCGTCTACGCACCCGCGGTGTCACCGCGACGTTTCGACGCCGAGCCGAGCTACGCCACGTTCGACCAGCTGCGCCGCCTCGTGGTCGCGCTGGCCGCCACCCCGGACGCGCCCGCGCTGTTCGTGGTGACCCGCAACGCGCAGGCCGTCGCCGACGGGGACCGGGCCAACCCGGCCCACGCCGTGCTGTGGGGCCAGGGCCGCACGTTGGCCCTGGAACACCCCGAGTTCTGGGGCGCCGTCATCGACGTCGACGAGGCGCTGCCGGCCGAACTACTGGCGCAGTACCTGCGGGCCGAGGCGGCGGCCGTGGCGACCGGCGGCACCGACCGCGACGACCAGGCGGTCTACCGCGGCGCCGAGCGCCGGGTGCCGCGTCTGGTGCCGCACCCGCTGCCCGCCGTGCCCCTGACCCGGTTGGAGAGCGGCACCAGCCATCTGGTGATCGGCGCCACCGGCAACGTGGGCCCGTACCTGATCCGCCAGCTCGCCGACATGGGCGCGTCCACCGTGGTCGCGGTGTCGCGCCGCGGCGGCGGACAGCTCACCGAGCTGGCCACCGAGCTCGCCTCGCGCGGTACCACGCTGGTCGAGGTCGCCGCCGACGCGTCCGACGCCGAGTCGATGGCCGGGGTGTTCGCGCGTTTCGGCGCCGACCTGCCGCCGCTGGACGGCATCTACCTCGCGTCGCTGGCCGGCGGTGAGGCCCTGCTGGCCGAGATGACCGACGACGATTTGCGCCCGATGTTCCGCGCCAAGATCGACGCCGCGGCCGTGCTGCACAAGCTGTCGCTGCGCACCCCGGTGCGCCGGTTCGTGCTGTTCTCGTCGATCACCGGACTGCTCGGGTCCCGCGCCGTCGGCCACTACACCGCGGCCAACGCGTTCGCCGACGCGTTCGCCCACGCTCGGCACGCGCTCGGGCTGCCCGCCACGGTCGTCGACTGGGGCCTGTGGAAGTCCTGGTCGGACGCGCAGCCGCAGATGAAGGCCGCAGGTCTGGAACCGATGCCCAACGACACCGCGATCAAGATGTTGCCCGCGGTGCTCAGCCCGGACGCCGCGGTGCAGACCGTGGTGGCCGGCGCCGACTGGGCGCGGCTGGCCGAGGCGTACCGGATGCGCGCCGCGGTGAAGGTGCTCGATCACCTCGTGTCGGGGCCCGGCCCGGGCGCCGATCTCGACGCCGTCGCCGCCCCCGCCTGGGGCACCGTGCTCGGCGACCCGGTCGAGGACACCTCCCACGATCGCGTGTGGCGCGCCCGCGTCCTGCCCGGGGAACGCTCCTACCCGGTCGCGCACCGGGTCCGGGGTGTCGAGGTGGTGCCGGTTTCGGTTCTGCTGCAGACCCTTTCGCTGGCCGCGGCGCAACTTGGTGAGTCCGGTGCGGCCGTCGGCGACGTGCGGTTCGAGTACCCGATCGTGGCCGACCAGCCCAAGGCCGTACACGTAGTGGCGGACACGACCGCCGACGGCACCTCGCTGACGGTGTGGTCGAGCGCCGGGCCGGACAGCCCGGAGCAGCGGTGGACCCGCCACGCGAGTGCGGTGGTCACCGCGGCGCCCGCGGGGAGCCCGGAGGGCGACCAGAGCGCCACCGGACGTGTGTTCGACGACGCCGCGATCGCCGAGATGCAGAGCGCACTCGGCGTGCAGGGCCAGCCGTTCGAGTGGACGGTCAGCGACTGCACCACCACCGCCGCCGGCGCCCGCGCCGATGTCACGCTGCCCGCCTCGGCCGAGTCTCCGGCGGCCGCGCTGGTCGACGCCGCGGTGCACGTGGCCCGGCTGGCCGACGCCGACAACGCGCAGCTGCTGCTGCCCGCCGGCGCCGAGACCCTGCTGGTCGACCCGGCGGCGGGCACCAGCGGTGTCATCGAGGCCTACCGCCGTCCCGGCGGTGGCGACTCCCTGGTCGTCGACGTCGTGGTCAAGAGCGCTGACGGCACGGTGTGGGTCGACATGCGCGGCCTGGACTACGCGGCGGTGGAATCCGCCCCGCCTCCGGTCACCGGCGAAAGCGCGCAGGACGCCGGCGAATTCGTCGACTGGTCGACGATGACCCGGGGCCAGACCGTCGCCGAACTGCGCACCCGGTTGCGTGCCATCCTCGCCCGTGAGCTCGGAATGCCGGACGACGCCGTCGAATTCGACATGCCGTTCCCGGAACTGGGCCTCGACTCGATGATGGCGATGAACCTGCTGCGCGACGCCAAGGCGCTGGTCCGCGTCGAGCTGTCGGCGACGATGCTGTGGAACCATCCGTCCATCTCGCAGATGTCGGAGTTCGTCGCCGATCTGCTCGAGCCGCAACGGGACGCGGTCGAGGAAGCCGAACCCGAAGAATCCGAGGACTCCGAAGACGACTCGTTCAGCGTGCTCGACGAGTTGTTCTCTTCCGTCGAGTCGGCCAGTGCCGGCAGTGAGGGATCGATCTGATGAAGACCACTTTCGACCGCATCGCGGCCATGTCCGCCGAACAGCGCGGCAAGCTGGCCGAGCAGTTCGAGAAGGCGTCGCGGGTGGCCGGTGCGGAGCCGATCGCCGTGGTGGGTATCGGCTGCCGCTTCCCTGGCGGCGTGACCGGCCCGGACAGCTACTGGGAACTGCTGGAGAACGGTGTGGACGCGGTCACCGAGGTGCCCGCCGACCGGTGGGACGGCGACGCGTTCTACGACCCGGACCCGATGGCGCCCGGACGGATGCCCACCAAGTGGGGCGCCTACCTCGACGACGTCTCCGGCTTCGACGCCGACTTCTTCGGCATCACGCCGCGCGAGGCCGCCGCGATGGACCCGCAGCAGCGCGTCCTGCTCGAAGTGGCCTGGGAGGCACTGGAGAACGCGGGCCTGGCGCCCGACCAGCTCGGCGAGACGCGCACCGCGGTGATGATGGGCGTCTACTACACCGAGTACCAGAACTCCTCGGCCGGCAACCCGGACACCATCGACGCCTACTCGGCGACCGGCAACGCGCACAGCGTCACGGTGGGCCGCATCGCCTACCTGCTCGGCCTGAAGGGTCCGGCCGTCGCGGTCGACACCGCGTGCTCGTCGTCGCTGGTGTCGATCCACCTGGCCTGCCAGAGCCTGCGGATGCGCGAGAGCGACCTCGCGCTGGCCGGCGGCGTCAGCCTCAACCTGCGCCCGGAAACCCAACTGGCGCTTGCCAAGTGGGGCATGCTCTCGCCGCACGGCAAGTGCCACGCGTTCGACTCGCGCGCCGACGGGTTCGTCCGCGGCGAGGGGGCCGGCGTGGTGGTGCTCAAGCGGCTGACCGACGCGGTGCGCGACGGTGACCGCGTCGTCGGCGTCGTGCGCGGCTCGGCGGTCAACCAGGACGGCCGCTCCAACGGCCTGACCGCACCCAACGCGCCCTCGCAGCGCGACGTGATCACCCGCGCTCTCAAGTCCGCCGACGTGACCGCCGCGTCGGTGAACTACATCGAAACCCACGGCACCGGAACGGGTCTGGGCGATCCGATCGAGTTCGACGCCCTGGCCGCGGTGTACGGCAAGGGGGAGGTGCCCTGCGCGCTGGGCGCCGTGAAGACCAACATGGGTCACCTCGAGGCGGCCGCCGGTGTCGCCGGGTTCATCAAGACCGTGCTGACGCTGCAGCACGGCAAGATCGCGCCGAACCTGAACTTCGAGAAGTGGAACCCCCAGATCGATCCCAAGCCGACGCGGCTGTTCGTGCCGACGGCGGCCGGGGAGTGGCCCAAGAGCGAGCATCCCCGCCGCGGGGCGGTGTCGTCGTTCGGCATGGGCGGCACCAACGCCCACATCGTGCTCGAGCAGGGCCCCGAGCCGGCGCCGGCCACCGACGCCGCGCCGGGTGTGGTCACCCTCGTGGTCTCGGGCAAGAACCCGGCCCGGCTGGCCGCGTCGGCGAAGTCCCTGGCGGACTGGCTCGACGGTCACGGTGCGGACGCGGCGCTGGCCGACGTCGCCTACACGCTCAACCATCACCGCAGCCGCCACCAGACCATCGCGACGGTGTCGGCGCGCACGCACGCCGAGGCCGTCACCGGGCTGCGGGCGCTGGCCGAGGGCCGGCCCGCGCCGGGCGTGGTCGCACCGCACGACTCCCGGCTGGGCAAGGGCACGGTGTTCCTGTACTCCGGCCAGGGCGCCCAGTGGGTCGGCATGGGAAAGACCCTGCTGGCCGAGGAGCCCGCGTTCGCCAAGGCCGTCGACGAACTCGAACCCGCGTTCGCCGAGAAGGTCGGCTTCTCGCTGCGCCAGACGCTGGAGGCCGGCGAGCCGGTCGTCGGCATCGACCGGATCCAGCCGGTGCTCGTCGGTGTGCAGCTGGCGCTGACCGAGCTGTGGCGGTCCTACGGCATGGAACCCGACGCGGTGATCGGCCACTCGATGGGCGAGGCGACCGCTGCCGTGGTGGCCGGCGTGCTCACCCCGGCCGAGGGCTTCGACGTCATCGCCACCCGGACCCGGCTGATGAAGCGGCTGTCCGGGCAGGGTGCGATGGCGCTGCTCGAGCTCGACGCACAGGCCACCGAGGCGCTGATCGCCGAGAAGCCCGACGTGACGATCGCGGTGTACGCGTCGCCGAAGCAGACGGTGATCGCCGGTCCGCCCGAGCAGGTCGACGAACTCGTCGCCGCGGTCGACGCGCAGGGCAAGCTGGCCCGGCGGGTCGAGGTGGACGTCGCATCGCACCATCCCACGATCGACCCGGTGCTGCCCGAGCTGCGGGAGGCCCTGGCCTACCTGAAGCCGGCCGCGCCGAAGATCCCGCTGGTCTCGACGGTCGCCTACACCGGCGACGCGCCGATGTACTCGGCCGACTACTGGGCGGCCAACCTGCGCAACCCGGTGCGGTTCTCGCAGGCGGTGCACGAAGCCAGCGCGGAGAACAGCAATTTCATCGAGATCAGCCCGCATCCGCTGCTCACGCATGCGATCTCGGACACGCTGACGTCGCAGGGCACCAGCCGCGCCTACCACGTCGGCGCCACGCTGAACCGGGACCAGCCCGAGGCGCTGGCGTTCCACGCCCAGTTGGCCGCGGTGCGGCCGCCGGCGGCCCACGAGCCCGAGGGTGCCACCGGCCGTCTGGTCGACGTGCCGCCGACGGCGTGGCAGCACTCGGCCTACTGGATGGCGGATCGCTCTGCCGCGCAGGGCTTCTCGGGTGCACACCCGCTGCTGGGTCTGCACGTCGAGCTGCCGGCAGGCACCGGTCACGTGTGGCAGTCCGACGTCGGTCTGGCGGCCCATCCGTGGCTGGCCGACCACATCGTGCACGGCCTGGCCGTGATGCCCGGCGCGGGCTTCGCAGAGATCGCGCTGGCCGCCGGCCGTGAGGCTCTGAACCTGCCCGCGACCGGGGTCGAGGTGTCGCTCGAGGTCGAGCAGATGCTGCCGCTCGACGAGCACACCAAGCTGACCACCCAGCTCAACCGCGGCGAGGACGGCCGGCTGCGCGTGGAGATCCACTCGCGCTCCGACGCGGGCACCTGGACCCGCCACGCTGTCGGCACGGTCGCCCCCGCGACCGACGACGCGGTCCCGGCCCGGGTGGTCCCGGCCTCCGACGGCACCCCGGTGTCGCCGTCGGAGTTCTACGCCGCGGTGCGCCGCACCGGCGCCCACCACGCACACGCGTTCGCGGCCCTGACCCGCATCGTGCGCTCCTCCGGCGCGGCCGACACCGAGATCGTGCTGCCCGACGAGGCCACCCCGCACCGCGGCATCACGCTGCATCCGGTGCTGCTGGACGCGGCGCTGCAGGGCCTGGCGGCCGCGATGAGCGACGCCACCGCCGCCGACAACCAGGCCGATGTGACGTACCTGCCGGTCGGGTTCGGGGCGATCCGGGTCTACGGCGACGTCGGCCGGCGCGCCAAGTGCCGCGCCGAACTGGTCGGCATCGCCGAGGACAGCGGCGACGCGACCGGCCGGGTGACGCTGACCGACGACACCGGCGCCGTGCTGGCCCGGGTCGACGAGGTGCACCTCAAGCGGGTCCAGCGCCGCACCGTTCCGCTTCCGTTGTCGCAGAAGATCTTCGATGCCCACTGGGTCGAATTGGCGGCTCCCGCCGCCGGTGTCGAGTCCGCGGCACCGGCAGCCACCCCGGTCAGCGGCAGCTGGCTGGCGCTGGGCGACGGCCCCGAAGGACTGGCCGACGCGCAGGACTTCGCGACGCGGTTCGGGAGCGACACCCGCCGCGTGGTCACCGCCGACCTCGGCGACGAATCGGCGGTGCGGGAGGCGTTCGCGGACGCCACCGCGGACCCCGACCTGCCGCCGGCCGGTGTGGTCGTCTTCGTGAGCAACCCCGCCTTCGACGGCAGCGACGCCGCCGGTGGTCTGCAGCACGCCCGCGACGTCATCTGGGGAGTCGCCGGCACCGTGCGCGCGGTCGTGGGCAGCTGGCATGGCACCCCGCCACGGCTGTGGCTGGTGACCAAGAGTGGTCTGGTCGTGAACGACCCCCGTGAACAGGGCAACCCGGGCGCCAACAGCCTCAAGGGCCTGGCCCGCGTGCTGGCCTACGAGCACCCCGACCTCAAGACCACGGTGCTCGACACCGGCGCCGACGGCGCCGCGCTGGTCACCGAGATCGAGGCCGCGGCGGGCGCCACGCTGACCGAGGACGTCGTGGCCTGGCGCGGCGGCACCCGCTACGTCGAGCGGCTGTCCCGTGCGACGCTGCCGAGCACCCCGGGACAACTGGTGGTGCGCTCCGACGGCGCGTACGTCGTCACCGGCGCGCTCGGTGGCGTCGGCATGTCGGTGGTGCGCTGGCTGGTCGACAACGGCGCCGGCCGGCTCGTGCTCAACGGCCGCAACGGCCCGTCCGACGAGGTGGCCGCGGCGCTCGAGGAACTGTCGAACCGCGCCGAGATCACCGTCGTCACCGGCGATATCGCGGTGCCGGGGGTGGCCGAACGGCTGGTCGCCGCCGCCGAGGAGACGGGCAAGCCGCTGCGCGGCCTGATCCACTCCGCCGCCGTGCTCGAGGACGAGATCTTCGTCGGCCTGACCCGCGAGAGCCTGGACAAGATCTGGGCCCCGAAGGCGGCCGGCGCGCTGCGCCTGCACGAAGTGACCCTCGACAAGGCCCTGGACTGGTGGGTCGGGTTCTCCTCGATCGTGTCGCTGCTGGGTTCGCCCGGCCAGGCCGCGTACGCGTGCGCGAACGCATGGCTGGACGGGCTGGTGGCCTGGCGGCGCGCGGCGGGGCTGCCCGCACTGGCGATCAACTGGGGCCAGTGGGCCGACGTCGGTCTGGCCTCCTCGCTGCGGTTCTCGGTGCTGGACCCGATCACCCCGGCCGAGGGCGTCGACGCGCTCGGCGGCGTGCTGGCCGCCGGGTTCTCCCGGGTCGGCATCGCCCGGTTGCGGCTGGACCGCGCCGCCGCGGCGTTCCCGGAGATCCACCAGATCGGCTTCTTCGCCGACCTGGTCGGCGAGCTGCAGACCGACGACCTCGACGAGGACTGGGGCGGCGCCGAGGCGCTCAAGTCGATGGACTCCGCCGAGGTCAACCGGGTCGTGGTGGCACGCCTGCGCCGCCGCATCTCGGCGATCATGGGCTACTCCGACGACAGCGCGGTCGACGTCGCGCAGCCGCTGACCGAGCTGGGCCTGGACTCGCTGATGGCGGTCCGGATGCGCAACACCATCCGCGGTGACTTCGGCGTGGAGCCACCGGTGGCACTGCTGCTGCAGGGCGCTACGCTGTCCGATCTCGCGCTCGACCTGATCCGTCAGCTCGGGCTCGAGGAGCAGGAGTCCACCGAACGCCCGAACGCGCTGCGGGAACGGGCACAGCAACGCGCCGCAGCGCGTCAACGAGCCGCATCGCGGCGGAAAGTGGGACCACGATCGTGACGAGCGGTGCCTTGAACAACGCCGAGCTGCCCGACAACGCCGTCGCCGTCATCGGCATGGCCGGCAAGTTCCCGGGCGCGGGTTCGGTCTCGGAGTTCTGGCGCAACCTTCGCGGCGGGGTCGAGTCGATCGTCGACCTGTCCGAGGACGAGCTGCTCGCCAACGGCGTGACCGAGAAGGCGCTGTCGAGCCGCGGCTACGTCCGCCGGGCCGGCCTGATGCCCGGCATCGACGAGTTCGACGCGGACTTCTTCGGCTTCACGCCGTACGCGGCCCGGATGCTCGACCCGCAGCACCGGTTGTTCCTGCAGGCGGTATTCCACGCGCTCGAAGACGCCGGCTACGACCCGCAGGGGCTGGAGTCCACCGTCGGTGTCTTCGGCACCAGCAGCTCGAGCGGTTACTTGCTGCACAATCTGATGTCGAACATGGACCCGATGATGGTCATCGGGCAGGGCGCCAGCTTCGAGATGGTCAACCTGTCGCTGCAGAACGACAAGGACCACCTGGCCACCCGCGTGGCCCACCAGTTCGACTTCCGCGGCCCGGCGCTGTCGGTGGCCACGGCGTGCTCGTCGTCGCTGGTCGCGGTGCACCTGGCGTGTCAGTCGATCCTCAACGGCGAGTGCGATATCGCGCTGGCCGGCGGGTCCTCGCTGCGCATCCCGCACCACGTCGGCTACTGGTACGAGCAGGGCGCGATGGTCTCGCCGACCGGTCGGTGCCGCCCGTTCGACGTGCGCTCCGACGGCACCATCTTCGCCAGCGGTGTGGGCGTGGTGGTGCTCAAGGCCCTGGCTGACGCGGTCGAGGACGGCGACCACATCCACGCGGTGATCCGCGGTTCGGCGCTGAACAACGACGGCGCCACCAAGATGACCTACGCCGCGCCCAATGCGCTGGGCCAGGCCGAGGTCATCGCCGAGGCGCACGCGATCGCCGGGGTGGACGCGTCGTCGATCACCTACGTCGAGACCCACGGCACCGGTACCCCGCTCGGCGACCCCATCGAGATCGAAGGCCTCCGGCAGGCGTTCGAGCTCGCCGAGGAAACCCGCAGCGCGCCTTGCTATCTCGGCTCGGTGAAATCCAACATCGGCCACCTGGAGACCGCGGCGGGCATCGCGGGCCTGATCAAGGCCATCCTGTGCCTGGAGCACAAGGCGATCCCGGCCACGCTGCACTACACCAGCCCCAACCCCGAACTGCACATCGACCGCGGCCCGTTCCGCATCCGCAGCCAGGACGGGGAGTGGGAGTCCGACGGCATCCGCCGCGCCGGTGTCAGCTCGTTCGGCGTCGGCGGTACCAACGCCCACGTCGTCCTCGAGGAGGCGCCCTACACGCCCGCCCCGGCGTCCGCCCCGTCCCGGCCGCAGGTGCTGGTGCTGTCGGCGCGCACCGAGGAGTCGCTCGACCAGTCGCGCGCCGCGCTGGCCGCCGAACTGGGCGAGGTCGACGAGATCAGCCTGCCCGACGCCGCGTACACGCTGACCCGGCGCCGCAAGGAGCCGCTGCGGCTGGCCGCCGTCGTGCACGACCAGGCCAACGCCGCCACGGTGCTGTCGGCGACCGAGACCGACAACGTGTTCGTCGGCACCGCGGTGCCCGACGGCGCCGACTCGGCCGACCGGGTCGCGTTCCTGTTCCCCGGCCAGGGCGCCCAGCACGTCGGCATGGCCCAGGGCCTCTACGACAGCGAGCCGGTGTTCGCCCGCCACTTCGACGAGTGCGCGAGCGCGTTCAGCGACGAGATGGGCTACGACCTGCGCGCCGAGATCTTCGGTGGCGTGGGCCGCAACCTCGAGCACACCGACCGCGCCCAGCCGGCACTGTTCACCGTCGAGTACGCGCTGGCCAAACTCGTCCAGTCCTACGGCGTCGAACCGGCGATCATGGCCGGGCACAGCATCGGCGAGTACCCGGCCGCCACCCTGGCCGGCGTGTTCGACCTCGACACCGCGGTCAAGGTGGTGTCCAAGCGCGCCAAGCTGATGCACGCCGCGCCGCGCGGCGTGATGGTGGCGGTGCCGCTGAGCCCCGCGGCGGTCGCCGAGCATCTGACCCCCGACGTCGACGTCGCCACCATCAACGACCCCGGCAGCTGCGTGGTCGCCGGCAGCGAGGACGCGATCCGCACCTTCCAGGCGGGGCTGGCCGAGAAGGGCATCGTGGCGCGCCGGGTGCGCACGTCGCACGCGTTCCACTCGCGGCTGATGGATCCCGTCGTCGCCGAGTTCGGTGCGTTCCTGTCCGGGGTGACGCTGCGCGAACCGCAGATCCCGTTGCTGTCCAACATCACCGGCACCACGATGACCGCGGCCGAGGCGACCAACCCGGCCACCTGGGCCCGCCAGATCCGGGCCACCGTGCGCTTCGCCGACGAACTCGACGCGCTGCTGTCCGTCCCGGACCGCGTGCTGGTGGAGGTCGGCCCCGGCGGCACCCTGACCTCGTCGGCCGGGCGGCACCCCAAGTGGGGGGAGCGGCACCGCGCGGCGCGGCTGATGCGCCACCAGGCGCAGAACCGCAACGACCACGACACCTTCCTGCTGGCGCTGGGCCAGCTGTGGGCCGCCGACGTCGACGTCGACTTCGACCAGGGCGCCGAGCAGCAGCACAGCCTGGTGACGCTGCCCGGCTACCCGTTCGCCAAGCAGCGGCACTGGGTCGAGCACAACGCCAACGCCGCCTGGGCCTCCGGCGGCGCCGGCGGCAACGGCATGGCGGCCGCGGCCGCGGCCGGCACCGAACCCGCGGCGGCCGGCGGCGCGTCGACGGTGGAGGTGAAGCTGCAGCAGATCTGGCAGCGGTGCCTGGGCGTCTCGCACGTCGACCGCAACGCCAACTTCTTCGAGATCGGCGGCGACTCGCTGATCGCGATCAGCGTCGCGATGACCGCGGGTCACGAGGGCCTGGACCTGACCCCGCAGGATCTCTACGAGAACCAGACGGTGTCGTCGCTGGCCAAGGTGCTCACGGCGCGCTACGCCGAGGGCGGCCTGGCCCGCCTGACGCTGGACGCCGTGCACCCGCCGGTGCCGCCGAACGTCGCGTACTTCCTGGAGCACGGTCTGCGCGACATCGGCCGGTGGCGCATCCCGGTGATCCTGGGCCTGCGCTCCGACATCGGCGAGGACGACGTGCGCGCCGTGCTCACCGCGGTCACCGCGACCCACGACGCGCTGCGGGTGCACCTCGTGGAGCGGGCCGGGACGTGGGATCAGCGCATCGCCGAGCCCGGCGAGTTCACCGAGCTGGTGACCCGGCAGCTGCCCGACGGTGTCGCCCCGGGCAGCCCGCAGGAACGCGAGGCGGTGCTGGCGTTCCTCGACGAGCAGGTCCGCGAGCACCAGATGGTGGTGCCGCTGACCGCGACGTTCATCCGCGGAGCGGCGGGCAGCGCCTCGCATCTGGCGCTGAGCCTGCACGGCATCGCCGGCGATGACGTCTCCCGCGACGTGCTGCTCACCGACATCCTCACGGCGTTCTCGCAGCGGGTGGCCGGCGAGGAGATCGCGCTGGCGCCGGTGCCGGCGTCGTGGCGGGAGTGGTCGCAGCGCTGCGCGGGGCTGGCCAGCCATCCCGCGGTGCTCGACAGCCGCGACTACTGGCTGGAGACGGCACGCCGGTCCACGCTGAGCATCGCCGGACCCGAGCCCACCGAACGTCCCGGGGCCGAGGACGTCGACCGGTTGTCGACCGCGCTGTCGGCTGCCGAGACCGGTGAGATCGACGACGCCCGGCGGCGTCTGCGCCTGCCGGTCGAGGAGATCCTGCTGGCCGCGCTCGGCCGGGCGGTCGCCGCCACGGCGGGCGACGGATCCGTCACGGTCGACCTGGCCGGACGGGGCCGGTCGGTGCTCAAGCCCGACGTCGACCTGCAGCGCACCGTCGGCTGGTTCTCCACCATGCATCCGGTGGTGCTCACCGCCTCCGGTGACGGCTCGGCGACGAGTTCCCTGGAAGAGGTCCGGGAGACGCTGAAGGCGGTGCCGCACTACGGCATCGGCTACGGCCTGCTGCGCTACCTGTACGCGCCCACCGCGCGTCTGCTCGGCGCGCAGCGGTCCGCCGACATCATGTTCTCGCACCTCGGCACCATCCCCGAGGTGCCGGCCGAGCAGCCCGACGATGCGCCGGTGCGGTTCGACACCGACACCGCGATGCCGGTCCGCGACGCCCTGCCCGGCCTCGGCCACGCGATCGAGCTGCGGGTCTACCGCAGCGGCGGTGTGCTGCGGCTGGACTGGTGGTACGACAATCGCCGGCTCGGGCCCACCGATGTGGAATCCTTTGCCCGGCAGTACTCGGCGGCGCTGCTGCAGATCACGCGGGACGCGGTGGCCGAGGAGGACAGCGACGCCGGCGACGAGCTGGCGCTGGTCGATCTGTCGTGAGCCGGCTGAAGGAGAACGCATGACAAGGTCCGACCAGGCGGTCGTCGTCGCCGGCATCAAGAAGTCCTTCGGCTCCGTCCACGCGGTGCGCGACGTGAGCTTCGAGGTCGGCCGCGGCGAGGTGCTCGGTCTGCTGGGCCCCAACGGGGCCGGTAAGACCACCACCGTCAACATCCTGTCGACGTTGATCAAACCGGACAGCGGACGGGCGACGATCGCCGGCCACGACGTGGTCAGCGACCCCGCCGGGGTGCGCCGCGCGCTGATGCTGACCGGTCAGCACGCCGCGCTCGACGACCTGCTGACCGGCCGCGAGAACCTCGTGATGTTCGGCCGCCTGCAGGGGCTGACCAAGAAGGTCGCCAAGCAGCGCGCCCAGGAACTGCTCGAGCAGTTCGACCTCGAGCACGCCGGTGACCGCCCCGTCGGCAACTACTCCGGCGGCATGAAGCGCCGCATCGACATCGCGTGCGGCCTGGTGGTGCGGCCGGAGGTGGTGTTCCTCGACGAACCCACCACCGGGCTGGATCCCCGGAGCCGCCAGGCGATCTGGGAGCTGGTCACCGACTTCAAAGAGGCCGGCATCGCCACGCTGCTCACCACGCAGTACCTCGAGGAAGCCGACCTGCTCAGCGACCGGATCATCGTCATCGACAAGGGCACGGTGATCGCCGAGGGCACCGCCGACCAGCTCAAGGAGCGCACCGGCGGCACCTACTGCGAGATCGTGCCGCGTCAGATCGGCGACCTCCCGCAGGTCGCCCGCATCCTGGGACCGCTGCTGCCCGACGCCAACCGGGCGGCGCTGACCGACACCTCCGACCGGATCTCGATGCCTGCGCCCGACGGCGCCACCACCCTGATGCGCGCGCTGCAGCTGCTCAGCGAGCACCACATCGAGCTGACCGACATCGCGCTGCGCCGCCCGTCGCTCGACGAGGTGTTCCTCGCCCTGACCGGGGACAGTGCGGGCCGCTCCGCGGCGGCACCCGACCAGGCGGACGCGTACGCGTGATCGACCAGTCCGCCATCCCGACGGCCCAGCGTCCGCCGGTGTCGCACATCCAGCAGTGGTGGGTGCTCACGGTCCGGATGATCACCCCGACGCTGCGCAACGGCGAGCTGGCCACCCAGATCATCGGCTCGATCGTGTTCACCGTCGGCTACTACCTGCCGCTCAAGCAGATGCTCGGCGAGGCCCAGCCGCTGAGCAACTACGCCCAGTACCTGACCCCGCTGATCCTGCTGCAGGCGATCTGGTTCGCCGCGGTGTCGGCGGCGTTCCGGTCGGCCACCGACTCGGTGGAGGGCATCAACCGGCGCTTCCGGGCCATGCCGATCGCCACCCTGACCCCGTTCGTGTCGCGGCTGACCGCCAGCATGTACCGCTGCGTCATCGCGCTGATCGTGTCGGTGAGCTGCGGCTACGTGATCGGGTTCCGCTTCCACCTCGGCGTCTTCCACATCATCGGCTTCGTCGCGTTCGTGCTGCTGATCGGGGCGGCGCTCGCGATCATCGGCGACCTGATCGGCATCGCCACGCAGAATCCGGAGGCCACGGCGCCCATGATGCTGGTCCCGCAGCTCACCCTCGGCCTGGCCTCGGTGGGTCTGCAGCCGGTGGAGCTCTTCCCGGACTGGATCCAGGGGTTCGTGCGCAACCAGCCGCTGTCGCAGTGGGTGTACGGGCTGCAGGCCTTGGCCGGTGACTCGACCGACTTCGCGCCGCAGGCCACCTGGTCGGTGCTGGCGCCCGGGCTCGCGTGGGCCGGCGGCAGCGCCGCGGTGGCGCTGGTTCTGCACGCCTGGGTGGGCCGGAGGCGGCGGTCATGAGCACCGAAGCGAGGCTGTCGACGCCGTACCGCCCCGGCGGCCGGCACCGCCGCGAAACGGTGTGGGAGAACTCGCCGACGCGCCTGCTGCCGCAGGTGTGGGTGCTGACCCTGCGCATCCTGCGGCGCTGGAGCCGCGACCCCGCGACGCTGGTGCAGTCGCTGGTGATGCCGGCCGGCTTCCTGGTCGCGCTGGACATCGTGCTGGGCGAGGGCATCGAGGCGGTCAGCGGGCGCAGCGGCCTCTACGCCCAGGTGCCGCTGGTGTCCCTGGTCGGCGGCATGACGGGCGCCATCATCGGCGCGGTCGGCGTGATGCGGGAACGCGACGCCGGGTTGTTGTCGCGGTTCTGGGTGGTTCCCATCCACCGCGCCGCGGGCCTGCTGGCCCGGCTGGCCGCCGACGCCGTGCGGATCGTTGTCATCACCCTGACCGCGTTGTGCGTGGGTCTGGCGCTCGGGTTCCGGTTCGAGCAGGGCCCGTGGGCGGCGCTGCTGTGGATTTTGATGCCGGCGGTCTTCGGGGTGGCGCTGTCGGCGGCGGTCCTGACGCTGGCGCTGTGGTCCTCGAGCACGCTGGTCCCGCAGGCCACTGACGTTGTCATCGCGATCCTGATGTTCTTCTCCATCGGTTTCGTGCCGCTCGACCAGTACCCGGAGTGGTTGCAACCGTTCGTGGAGCATCAGCCCGCCAGCTATACGATCAAGGCGATGCAGGGTCTGTCGATCGACGGGCCGATCGCGCAGCCCGTGCTGTTCACCTTCCTCTGGGCGCTGGGAATCGCGGCCGTGTGCGCGGTGCCACTGGCACTGGGTTACCGCCGAGCGAGCACGCGTGGCTGAGGCCACATGACCGTCCAGACCATGACCGTCAAGGAGCACTGACCTATGTTTCCCTCCTCCGGGATCCGCAAGTTGGCACGCAGCGAGGAGATGTTCGCCGAGACGCACAACTTCATCGGCCTGGCGGCGCACGTCGACGGCGCGATGGACGCCGACGCCCTGTCGGACGCGTTCGATCTGCTGTTGCAGGCGCATCCGGTGCTCGGCGGGCACCTCGAGCAACTGCCGGACGGCAAATGGGAGATCGTGCTCGACGACCTGATGCATCCCGGTATCGAGGTGGTGGAACTGTCCGGCGACGCGACCGCGCCGCCGCTGATCTTCGACCAGACCGTGTCCCTGGTGCACCTGCGGCTCACCGTCCGCGACGGCCGCGCCCAGCCCACGCTGTACATCCACCACAGCCTGGCCGACGGCCACCACCAGTTCAGTCTCATCGAGGAACTGTTCTCGACCTACACAGACCTGGTCACCACCGGCACCGCGAAACCGGTGGAGGTGCATCCGGCGCCCGAACCGCTGGAGGTGATCCTGGCCAACCGGGGCGTCGAGAAGCGCGCCCGCTCCGGCCTGGAGCGGCTGCTGGCCGCGATGTTCGTCTACGACCTGCCGCCTTCGCGACGCGCCCCATCAGACGTCAATCCCGTGTTACCGCAACTGGTTCCGATGGCGTCGTGCACGCTGGAAGAGGACGACACCGAGAAGATCATCGCGTTCTGCCGGGCCAACAAGCTGGGCCTGAACAGCCTGCTGTCGGCGGCGGTGCTGATGGCCGAGTGGAACGTGCGCAACACCCCGAACATCCCGGTGCCCTACGTCTACCCGGTGGACCTGCGCTACCTGCTGTCCCCGCCGGTGTCGGCGACCGAGAGCACCAACCCCGTCGGCATCGCGACGTATCTGGCCGAGATCGAGTCGAACACCGACGTCGCCGAACTGGCCCGCGACATCAACGACACCTACAAGAAGGACATCGCCGAGGGCGTCATCCAGCAGAGCTTCCTGCACTTCAGCCCGCAGTACGTGGGCAACCCGCCGGGCCTGCCCGACGTCGTGATGTTCACCGACAACGGCATCGTGCCGCCGCTGCGCACCCCGCCGGACCTGAAGGTGGCCGCCAGCCACGGCGAGTTCTACTTCGCCGTGGGCGCGGGCATCGAGATCTACACCAGCAAGATCTTCAACGGCCGCTTGATGATCGAGTACCACTCGCACGGTCCGGACCGCGAGAAGTCGGTCGCGGCCATCGAGAAGCAACTGCGTGACGTCGTGGCCAAGCAGTCCGGTGCCGGCTGAGCGGTCAGGCTCGCCCGGTGGGGTCGCCGAACGCGTAGCGGTGGTACTGCAGCGCGTTGCGCAGCGGTGGCAGCAGTCGCACCGCACGCTTGAGCGCCTGCATCCCCTTACTCGTCAGCGCGTAGGTGTCGGCATCGAAAAACGTTGTGGCGGCCAGCAACCGGAGATCGTGCAGCTTGTCGAGGATCTGCTGCGGGTCGTTGACGGCCCAGTACAGCACCGAGCCGGAGGTGCGCACCAGCGACTGCGTCTTCTGCGACTTGATGGCCAGCCAGTTGAAGAAGTCGATCTGCAGTTCACCGGTACCGAACCGGTCGACGAAGCGGCGCAGCAGCGCGATGCCCTCGTCCTCGGTCAGGTACATGCTGATGCCCTCGGCGATCAGCAGCGTCGGCCGGTCGGCCGGGATCTCGTCGAGCCAGTTGGGCTCGGTCGCCGGCGTCGGGATGAGCTGGTAGTTCGGCCGGGTCGGGTAGATCTGCTCACGCAGCGCGATGACCTCGGGGAAATCGACGTCGTACCAACGCACGTCGGTGCCGGGATCGACGCGGAACACACGGCAGTCCAACCCGCACCCCAGGTGCACCACGGTGCACTCCGGATGCGCCGCGATGAACTGGCGGACCCAGCGGTCGTACAGCGCGGTGCGCACGGTGAACAACGGCGCCCACCCCGGGGTGATCTCCAGCTCGCGCCAGTCGAAGTCGAGCTTGTCGATCGCGGCCTTGGCAAACTGGTCACCGAGGATCGGCTGGTCGAAGTCGGCGTCGAGGGCCTTCAGGTACAGGGTGGACAGCATGGTCTTCGCCGGACCGGTGAGGTCGACCGGAACTTTGTTGCTCACGTGTGTGAGGCTATTCGCAAAGAGCCCGGCGTGGCACGTCGGGTCGACGATGACGAGAGGATGCCAGCGTGACTCCATCGGAATCGCAGGTTTCACCGCGGGTCTTGTTGCTGTATTACAGCTACACCGGCCAGTCGAAGAAGGTGCTCGAGGCCGCCGCGGAGGTGTTCCGCTCCCGCGGTTACGACGTCACCGAGGCGCCGATCGAGTTCACCGATCCGCGCTACGCCGAGCGGTTTTCCCGGTTCCCGATGCGCCGGGTTTGGCCCGAGTTCCTGGGCATGTTGCCGGCGCAGACGTTGCAGCGCACCGGTGACATCCGCACCCCCGACGCGGTGCGGCGCTCGGACTACGACCTGATCTGCATCGGCTCGCCGACCTGGTGGGACACCGTGTCGATGCCGCTGCGGTCCTTCCTGAAGTCGCATGAGGCCCGAGACCTGCTGGACGGCAAGCGGTTCGCGGTCTTCGTGGTGTGCCGGCGCAAGTGGCGCAAGAACCTGGCCGGGGTGCGCAAGCTCGCCGAGGCCAAGGGCGGCCGCTACGTCGACGGCATCCACTTCACCTATCCGGGCGGGGAGCTGCCGTCGATGCTGTCGCTGACGAGCTACCTGGGGTCGGGGGAGTACAAGGACCGTTACCTCGGGCTCAAGTTGCCGCCCACCAACATCAGCGAGGAGCACCTGGAGGAGTCGCGGCGGTTCGCGGCCCGGGTCGCCGACAAGGTGTTCGGCAAGCAGCCGCAGGGGAAGTGAGGCCGTGCCACGGTCTTTCGAGGTGACCGCCGAGGCCCCCGCCGACGTCGCCGACGTGCTGGCGGCGTTCGCCGACCGCGATTACTGGCTGGCGCGGCTGGCCGAGTACGGCGGTGAGTCCATGTACCTCGACGCGCTCGACGTCGACGCGTCGGGCACGGTCGTGGTGCGCAGCACCCAGAATCTGCGCGAGGACATGCTGCCGGGTGCGATCGCACGCCTGCTGCCCGGCGACACCAAGCTGATGCGCACCGAGACGTGGCGGCCGGACGGCGCCGGCCGGGCCTGCGGCGAGTTCGTCATCACCGCACGCGGGGTGCCCAGCTCAGGCTCGGGCGCCATGGTGCTCGAGGCGGTCGGGAGCGGGTCGCGGCTGCGGGTCAGCGGCTCGCTGGAGGTCCGGATCCCGATGGTCGGGGGCCGCATCGAAGGCTATGTCGCCGACCTGATCGGCAAGGACGTGCCGCAGATGCATCAGTTCACCGCCGACTGGATCAGCAGGAGGACCTGACCGTGCCGGAACCGATCCCGACCACCGCCGAGGCGTTGGCGCGCCTGGACATGCCGCTGGTCGAGGCGATGATGACGCAGCGGGCCATCCGCCGGGTGCTGCCGGATCCGGTCGACGACGAGATCGTGCTCAAGTGCCTCGAGCTGGCGCTGCGGGCGCCCACCGGGGCGAACGGGCAGAACTGGGAGTTCGTCGTCGTCAAGGACCCCAAGATCAAACGCAAGCTGCAGCGGCGCTACCGGCTGGCGTGGCGGGTGTTCCACCGCACCTCGATCCGCGACGTCGCGTCCTACGACGAGGAGATGGCCAAGAGCGTGCGGGCCATCGAGTGGCAGCTCGAGCACTTCCACGAGATCCCGGTGCTGGTGGTGGCGTGTCTGCGGCTCTCGGCGCGGGAGGGCAAGGTGCCGTACGTGCCGATGCCGCACGCGGCGGCCTCGGCGTTCTACGGCTCGATCTATCCGAGCGTGCAGAACCTGCTGCTGGCGGCCCGGTCGATGGGGCTGGGCGCCTCGTTGATCACGCTGCCGCTGTGGAACCTGACCTCGGCGCGCCGGGTGCTCAAGCTGCCGACCGAGGTGACGCCGTGCGCCGTGGTGCCGCTGGGGTGGCCTCGCGGCCGGTACGGGCCGACCACCCGCCGGCCCGTCGACGAGGTGGTCCACCTGGACAGCTACGGCAACCGCGCCTGGTTCGGCCCGAAGGGCACCACCCCCGGTGAGCAGCCCGGATGACTCGCGTCGGCGGATGTGCCACAATCACCACAGCAATGCGGCCCGGTTGGGAAATGGCCGGTGATGGCGTTGGCGAGCAAACATTTGACTTGTCGGTGGCCACTGCCCGCGAATCGAGGAGGGCGGCGAGCGGCAATGTCGTGCACCGGCAAGACAGTCAGTAGTATCTCGGCGTGAGCACGGAGCAACTCGACGCCGTCATCGTCGGAGCGGGATTCGGCGGGATGGGTGCGGCCATTCAGCTCAAGCAGCTGGGTTACCGCGACATCGCGATCCTCGACCGCGAGGACGACCTCGGCGGGACCTGGCACGTCAACCGGTATCCCGGCCTGACCGTCGACGTCCCGTCCACCACGTACTCCTACTGGTTCGAGCCGAACCCGTACTGGTCGCGGTTGTACGCCCCCGGCTCGGAGCTCAAGACCTACGCCGAGCACGTCGCCGACAAGTACGACGTGCGCCGCCACATGCGCTTCAACACCGTCGTCGACGGCGCGCGGTGGGACGAGGACACCCAGCAGTGGGTGGTGTCGCTGGCCGGCGGGCAGACCCTGCGGTCGCAGTTCCTGGTCCTGGCCACCGGCTACCTGTGCCAGCCGAAGAAGCCCGACATCCCGGGCATCGACAGCTTCGCCGGGACGGTGCTGCACGCGCAGGAGTGGGACGACGACTACTCGCTGCGCGGCAAGCGCGCCGCGATCATCGGCACCGGCTCCACCGGTGTGCAGCTGATCCCCAAGCTGGCCGAGGACGTCGCCGAGCTGACGGTCTACCAGCGCACCCCGATCTGGGTGATGCCGAAGTTCGACCTCTCGTTCGGGCCCAGGACTCAGCGGCTGTTCGCGAAGTTCCCGGCGACCCAGCGTTTCGTCCGGCTGTCCAGCGACGTGTTCATGGACATCATGACCACGCTGGCGATGTGGAAGTTCCGGCAGCTGCGGCCGATCAACACGGCCGCCCGCAAGATCGGCACGCTGCACCGGTTCCTGGCGATCCGCGACAAGGAGTTGCGCCGCAAGCTGACACCGGATTACGACTTCGGCTGCAAGCGGCCAACGCTGTCGAATGTCTACTACCGCACCTACACCAAGCCGCACGTGCACCTGGAGACCGGCGGCATCGAGCGCATCGAACCGGACGGCATCGTCGGCCGGGACGGCAGCAAGCGGGTCATCGACACGCTGGTGCTGGCCACCGGTTTCGACGTCTGGGAGTCGAACCTGCCCGCCATCGAGGTGATCGGCCGCGACGGCCGCAACCTCGGAAAGTGGTGGCGGGAGAACCGTTTCCAGGCCTATGAGGGTATGACGGTGCCGCAGTTCCCGAACCTGATCACCCAGGCCAGCCCGTACGCATGGGTGGGGATGTCCTGGTTCGACACGGTGGAATACCAGATGCGCCACATGAAGCGGTTGTTCGGCGAAATGCAGCGCCGCGGCGCGCGTACCTTCGAGGTCACCGACGAGGCCAACGACCGGTTCCTCGAGCGGATGCTGTCGCTGCTCGACGACTCGGTCTTCCGGCTGGGCAACTGCGCGACGTCCCGGTCGTACTGGTTCAACAGCTCCGGCGAGGCGCCGCTGTTCCGTCCGACGTCGATCCGGCAGGCGGTCAAGGAGCAGGAGCGCTTCCCGCTCAGCGATTACGTCTTGTCGTGACGGCTGTACGCACACACGAAGGGTGAGAGATGGCCACGGAAACGTCCGATCCGGTTCGCCTGCCGCCCGGCCCACGGTGGCCGAAGCTGGTGCAGGGCGCCGTCGTCCTGACCCTGCGGTACCAGTCGATCGAAGCGCTCGGCCGTAAGTTCGGTCCGTCGTTCACCCTGCGCCTGCCGGCGCTGGGGGACGCCGTCGTGGTCAGTGACCCGACCCTGGTCAAGGACCTGTTCAGCACCAGCCGCGACCTGATCGGGCGGCCGAAGCAGAACCTGGGCAAAGAGGTGCTCGGCGAGGGGTCGATCTTCAACCTCGAGGGCGAGGAACTGCAGGCGCGTCGCAAGATCCTGTTGCCGCCCTTCCACGGCAAGAGCATGCGCACCTACGAGCGCATCACCGAGGAGGAGGTGCGCAAAGAGATCGCCGGCTGGCCCGAAGGGGTCGAGTTCGAGACCGTCGAACCGATGACCCGGATCACGCTGAACACGATCCTGCGCGCCATCTTCGGTGCCGAAGGGCCGGCGCTGGACCAGCTCCGCGTGCTGATCCCGGCGGCGGTCGAGTTCGGTTCACGGCTGGCACTCGCCCCGACCGTGGTCAAGAAGGACTTCGGCAAGTGGAGTCCCGGCGGACGGTTCAAGCAGTTCAAGCAACAGGTCGACGACGTCATCTTCGCGCTGATGGCCGAGGCGCGGTCAGACCCGAACTTCGAGAACCGGGCCGACGTGCTGTCGCTGCTGCTGCAGGCGCGCAACGAGAACGGTGAACCGCTGTCGGACCGGCACATCGCCGACGAGCTGCTCACCGAACTGGTCGCCGGGCACGAGACCACCTCGACCCAGCTGTCGTGGGCCATCGAGCGCCTCCGCCGCCACCCCGACGTGCTGGCCCGCCTGACCGCCGAGGTCGACGAGGGCGCCGGGAACGAGTACCTGTTGGCGGTGCTGTCGGAGGTGCAGCGCACCCGCCCGGTGCTGACCGCCGCGCTGCGGCGCACCAAGAAGCGGATTCGCCTGGGGGAGTGGGTGATCCCGGAGGACACCATCGTGATGGCGAGCACGCAGCTGGCGATGACCCGCGAGGCCAGCTTCCCCGACGCGAAGACCTTCGATCCGGACCGCTTCGTCGGTCAGACGCCGAGTCCGTTCGCCTGGATCCCGTTCGGCGGCGGGATGATGCGCTGTATCGGCGCCTCCTTCGCCACCATGGAGATGGAGATCACGCTGCGGACCATCCTGCAGGAGTTCCGCATCGAACCGACCACCGCGCCCGACGAGCGGATCCACACCCGTGGCGTCACCGTCGCGCCGGGCCGGGGCGGCCTGCTGATGGTGCGGCGGCGCAACGACCGCCGCGCCGCCGCGGAGGTCACCGACGTCGCAGCCGAGCCTGACCACAGCACGGCCTGAGCACTAGTCGTCCGAGGACCCGCGCGTGTCCCGGGACGGCCGGGTGTCAGATGCGCGGTCAGCGGAGCGGCGGTCCGTGCGCGCCGCCCGCGAGACCTCGCGGTCCCCGGCCTCGGCCGACTCGTCGGTGCTCCGCGCCGCCTCGGCCTCTGTGGCCGCCTCGGCCACCTCGGCTTCGACGGCCGCCTCTGCTTCCAGGGCCTCGCCGAGGTCGACAACTTCCGCGAGGTCGGCTGCGTCTCGGGACGCGGCGCGGCGGGTGGCCGGTTCGGCGGCAGCGTCGTCGGTGAGTGCGGCACCCGGATCGTCTTGGCCGACAGGCGGTTCGGAGACTTCGGGGGCCGGGGTGGCGGGAGTGACCGCCGGACGCGCCTTGCGTTTCTCCGAACCCGTCGCAGCCGCGGTGAGCAGTCCCCGGTCGAGGACAGGCGGCGCCTCGTCCAGGTCGGGAGCGGCGTCCGGCGCCGGCAGATAGTCGCGGTTGTAGCCCCGCTCGACGATCTCCTTGAGAGGACCGTTGAGCCGGTTGGCCAGGTCGTGCAACCCGAGGGCCCGCAGGGGGTTGAGCAGCGGAAGGTTCTTGGTGGGGACGAACACGTAGGTGGTGTTGCCCTCGGTCCACACGATGTTGTCCGGGTCGTTGAGGTCGACGTTCTCGTAGTCGGTGTGGACCGACGAGAAGCCGGCCATCGCGTTGGCCAGCGCGAGCAGGTTCCACGGGTTGTCCGGGAAGTCCGCTGCGAAGTCGTACTGCCTGGCGATGTCGATCACCTTGTATTGGGTTGCGGGAGTGGCGAACCCGGAGGCGGCATTGGAACCTCCGCGCGGGCGGTCGCCGTTGCCCACGATGACGAACACGAGTTCGTCAGCTGCCGGCGCGCCCGCACTGTTCGCGTACTTGCGCATCCATGCCGAGATGACCTGGCCGCCCTGGCTGTAGCCGTAGACGACCTTCAGTCCGTCCGTGGCGTTGATGGCCGCGTTCAAGGGGTCCGCGCCGGACGGGTAGTAGAACCGGGGATAGGTGACCGGTCGGCAGCTGTTCGGTGCTGCGCAGACCGCACCCTTCAGATCGTCGTGCACCGAACCGGTCACCAACCCCAGTGACAGCACGGTGGCGGGTCCGGGCAGGACGACCTCGGGCCGGGCGGCCTGGGCAGCAGGCGACATGAGCAATGTCGACGAGGCGGCGACCGCCATCGCGCCGACCTGGCAGGCTACCGCGCGCGCCCCTTTGCCAAGGTGCAATCTCATTTGCTCCACCCCTCCCACTCAACTCAGCTGACAATGCAGTTCGAAGCGCCACCGTACCCGGTAATTCACTGTGATCTTGGTATTTTCGCCGTGCATTGGCCAGACGTCATCGTCCTGACCGGCCGCCCAGGTACCGCGGCAGGCATGGGAAGTCGCGTTGCTGCATGCTGGCGCGAACTCTCGCGGACTATTGGCCGCCACCTCTTCTGGTACGTCGGTGCTGTTCTGACTGGCAAACTCCCGGTGGGACGAGTGGGCTCGCTGACTTCACGCGCCTGAACACCAGCGGTATGGGCAGCGTCGCAAGCATAAAATGTTTGCGACATTCTCAACTGAGATTTGCTGATGTTTGCCCGCGAAGGTGCCGGGCGGTAGCCCCGTCGACACGGGACCCTCGTGCCTTCCGTGAACCTGGCGAGTCGCAGCCACATCGCTCCCGTCGGCGTCGGCTCGGCTCGTGTGCTTGATCACAACCGCTGCGGGGCAAACAGAATCGATGTCCGGCTGGAATGGATTCAGCAATCGCGACAGGCATTGCCGGATTCCCGCGGCCAGGTGCCGAACCTGCAATGCAGGGGTTGGCGCCAGACGCGGGCGGGCTGGAATTAATGCCTGTTGAAGTCCTATTTGTATCGATTCGAACCGTCGCTCTGAACACTTCCCGGACGAGTATCGAGGGACGTTTGATCTCGCCGATCAGCGTATCGGCAAATGCTCGCCGCTCGTAGCGGAGGCAGGACGGACCGCAAATTTTCGCTTCCTTAAACAATTCGACCTGCAAAGTTGCGTAATCGTTGTACTCTCAACGACATCCGGGACCCCACACCCCCGCGAGCCCGCGGTTGGGACCAAGGTCAGCACGGCGAGTACCTCGCCGCAACGCACCCCGGAGCATTCTCTCGTTGATTAGCTCTGCGCGACAGCAGCTCGTGCTGCTGTTCGCTCAGCGAAAGGATTGAGCGTGAAGCTGGTCAAAAAGGTCGCGATGGCGCTCGCGACGGTGCCGTTCCTGGCGGGTTCGTTGGGCCTCGGAGCTGCGGCTCCCACTCAGGCCGCGACGGCGACACTGTCCGGAATGTTCGGCTCGTCGCCGAAGTACAACGGGATCTCGACCGGGGGCAGGTCGCTGTGTCCGTGCCGGCCGATCCTGTACAACAGCTTGCCGGGCCTGCTCCCGACCGCCAGTGGCGTCTGGGCGCTGGACCAGTGGGTGTCGACGACGCCGGGCAGCAAGACGGTGATCGCCTACTCGAAGGGAACCCACTCCGCGCTGGGGTGGATCCGGGAGAACGCGGACGAAATGTCCGCCCACACAGTCCGATTCGTCCTGCTGGCCGCACCGGAGACGCCCGGCAACGGAGGCTGGCGCGTCGGCCACAACCTGGGCAACGGGCTGCCCGCCACCGGCAACTTCGGCAACGTCTCCTTCGTGGTGCGGCAGTACGACAAGGTCGCCGACGCCCCACAGGACCCCTTCAACTTCCTCGCCGCGATCAACGCGTCGATGAGCACCCATCTCGAGGGCTACGACGAGCTCGACCTCGACAAACCCGACGCCATCTACATCGATCCCAAGACGGGAGCCCGGACGCTGTACTTCCGGACCGATGTGCTGCCGCTGCTGGCCTGGACCGAATGGTTCGCCACCGACGAGCAGATCGCGCAGTGGGACGGCCTGTTACGACCCTTGATCGAAGCGGCCTACGACCGGCCCGTCGACATCCCCGACCGGGGTCCCGCATCGCCGCGGGCCGACCGCACCGTGACGGTTCCAGTCGTGGCAACTCCGCCGGTGCTCGACGAGGAGGTCGGCCCGGCCGTGTCCACCGACACCGACACCGACACCGGCACCGACCCGATCGCGGTCTCGGCCGTGCAGCAGGATGCCGAAGCCCAGGTGACCTCGGCCCGAACAGCGGTGCGCCACAGTGGCCGTGACATGCCTGAAGCCGCCGACGCCGACGTGATCGACGCGCCGGTCACCCCGGCTGAGCCCGCCGTCCCGGCCGAGGATCCGGCCGAGGATCTGGGCGAAGATCTGGGCGTTGTCCTGGTCGAGGAGCTCGCCGACGAGGACAGCGGGCACGGCCCCGACGACACCGACCCGGCACCCGGCTCGAGCGTGACCGCCGCGTCGGAGGCCGGCGGCGGCTCGGTCTCCCGGGCGAGCAGCCGAGACTCCGGAGCGAGGGAGCGGCGTGCCGGCTGAGGCGAAAAGGGCGATCTGCCAACGGCACTGACGCGGGTTGCACGCCCTGCCGGGACGTGCGCAGAGGGCGGCTGCAACGGCTAAGCTTCGCGAATGCCGAAGAGCTTGTCCGGAAAAGTCGTCCTCATCACCGGTGGGGCCTCGGGGATCGGGGCCGCGCTGGCCACCCAGACCGCGCAGATGGGCGCCGACGTGTGGATCGCCGACCGGCAGGTTGACGTCGCCGAGGAGCACGCGCAACGCCTACGGGCGGACGGCGCCCGAGCGCACGCGATCGAGCTGGACGTCCGGGACTTCGCGGCCTTCGAAGCGGCAGCCCGCCGCGTCATCGAGACGTCGGGGTCGATCGACTACCTGTTCAACAACGCCGGGATCGGTATCGGCGGCGAGATCGACAGCTTCACCGTCGACGACTGGAACAAGATCATCGACGTGAACCTGCGCGGGGTCATCAACGGGATCCAGGCGGTCTACCCCGCGATGATCGCGCACGGCGGTGGCCACATCGTCAACACCGCGTCACTGGCCGGCCTGATCACGATGACGGCGCAGGCGGGGTACTCGGCTACCAAGCACGCGGTCGTCGCGCTGTCCAACACGCTGCGACTGGAGGCCGAACGACACAACGTCAAGGTTTCGGTGCTGTGCCCCGGGGTCGTTCGCACGCCGATCCTGGCGGGCGGGAAGTACGGCTACAACACCTCCGCGAGCGCCGAGGACATGGTGGCGCTGGGGGAGAAGTTGCGCCCCATCTCAGCGGAGGACTTCGCCGACAAGGCACTGCGCGGCGTCATGAAGAACAAGGGGCTCATCGTCGTGCCCGGGTGGTGGAAAGCGCTGTGGTACCTGGAGCGCCTGTCACCGGCACTGTCGATGCGCGTGGCCAAGGAGTCGCTGAAGCGGACACGCGAGGTGAGCCGGGTCGGGTCCTGACCCGCCGGGCGAAGTTTTGGCCCTCGACGGCGGACTTCCGGGCGCAACGCCACGGCCCGGTGTCCGATTCGAATCCGTCCGACGCACCGCAAACCTTCGACCGCCCATGTCAAAACGTGCCACACAGATGTGACGGATCTGCGATTTCTCAGCTCACAGTGTTGCAAGACTGTGATATACAGTGTCGGGAATCATGGCCGGGAAGGGACGGGGCCGGCCTCCAGCAACACCAGGTCAGATAAATTTTCGCATCAGTAAACATGCTGATCAGTGGGGAAAGGCCCGAATAATGCGTGCAGGAATGCGACCGCTGGCAATGGGCAGCGCCGCCGTGGTGGGAGCCGGCTTGATCGCCGCCACGCCGGTGACACCGCCTCTCGACGAACGCGCCATGGCGCAGATCAACGATGTGGCAGTTCAGTTGACGGCGAACTCCATCGCCAACATCCCGGTCAACCTCTTCCGCATCATGATGGACTGGGAGAAGAACTCCCTCGACGGCCTCAACGCGGCCGCGGAGTCCCTCGAAGGCTCGGGTAACTGGTGGCTCTACGGCCCGACCAATGCCCTCGGGTGGGACCACATGGACTGGGCGAAGGCCGTCGGCTTCACCAAGATGTTCACCCCCATCCCGGAGGTTGCCGCCGCGCAGGCCGCGCAGCTCAACGCGATCATGGCGCGCAACTTCCCGATGACGCCGGAGTGCACCGGCGCGCCCGCACCGTGCGCTGACCCGTTCTACTTCACCCAGTACTTCACCACCCCGCCCTGGGAAGCGTTGTTCGGCTACTCGTATCAGTTCGGTCCGGTCTTCAACACGATCGACCCGTCGATCGAGATGCCGTGGTCGAACCAAACGCTGACCTATGACCCCTGGGGCCCGGGCAAGGCCTTGTGGAACGCGCTCACCAAGGACCCCGAAGAAGGCTGGACCCCCGAGCGGACCTACCTGCTGGACCGGATGGAGGCCAGCGAGCGCTTCTGGAAGTCGGTCTTCAACTCCTTCAATCCGTTCGTCGAGGGCACCTACTGCCTGCCCTGCCAGTTGCTGGGCTTCAAGGGCCCGAAGAGCTCATTGCCGTTGGTAAGCATCTTCGGCAACTTCTACACCTACCTCGACTTCGGGCAGGAGTTCTCCGAAGACTGGGTGGCACCGCACCCGGCGGTTCCGAAGCCCCCGACGGTCAAGGCGCTCTCGCTGTACACGCCCGAAGCGTGGGAGCGGATCGGCCGCGACATCCAGACCTATTACAACTGGATCTTCAAGGGCGGGCCGATGCCGCAGATCGAGCTCGAAGAACCGAGCATGTACCCGGAGGTTCCCGAACCTGCGCCGCTTCCCACCGGGCTGCAGGGGGAGGGACCGGCCCGGGTCCTCACGGTCAAGGGCACCGAGATCTACGACATCGACGGCATCCTCAACGGCTCGGTGTGTGGCAGCAGCCTCGGCGACTGCGAGAACGTCGAGTACATCCGCTGGCTGCAGGAGGCCAGCATCCGCGACGGCCTGAAGAACCTGACCGCGCTGCTGGCCGACCCGGACGGCGATCCGGCGACGGTGCTGGGCTACTCGGAGGGTTCGGTCATCGCGTCGCGGTGGCTGAGCAACTACGAGAAGGCCCTGGCGAAGGCCGAGGCCGAGGGCAAGCTCGACGTCGAGGGCGCACCCGACGCCGAGGACCTGCACTTCATCCTGACGGCCAACCCGAACCGCAAGTACGGCGGCGCCCGTCCGGCCTGGTACATCGAGCGGGCCACCCCGAGCGACACGAAGTACACGGTGCTGGACGTGGCCCGGGAGTACGACGGTGCCGCCGACTGGCCGGACGATCCGTTCAACCTGCTTGCGGTCGCCAACGCCATGGCGGGCTACTTCGTCATCCACCCGTACTACAACGACGTGGACCTGCAGAACGACCCGAAGCTGGTTTTCCAGGAGGGCAACACCACCTACGTGCTGATGCGCACGCAGGATCTGCCGATGCTCTACGGCCTGCGCCAGATGGGGCTCAACCGTCTCGCCGACCAGCTGCAGGAGAAGTGGAAGCCGATCATCGACTCGGCCTACAAGCGCGACTACCCGAACGTCATCGAAGACGAGGCCGCCGCGCAGGAGGCTGTCGACCGGGCCAAGGCCGGTCTGCCGCCGCTGACCTCGGGCGAGGAGGGTGACGAGGGCGCCGAGGATGCCGGCGACAACGATGGCGACAACAGCTTGACGCCCGCCGTCCAGCGCGTCGCCTCGGTCTTCGACTCGGCTCCGCGGGCGGAGTCCCGGGCCACGGCCCGCACACAGTCCCCGGCCGTCGAAGACAAGGTCGAGGACAAGCAGGAGGTCGACGAGCCCGCCGAAGCGGAGCCCGTGACGACCCCCGCTGCCGAGGAGACGCCTCAGGAGGCCGCTCCTGCGCCCGCTCCCGAGGCGCCGGCTGACGACAAGGCTGACGACAAAGCTGACGAGCAGGCTGCCGACCAGAAGAGCGAGCAGAAGCGCGTCAACCCGTTCAAGCCGTGGGGATCGTCGAAGCAGCGCGGTGAGGCTGCCGACAAGCCCGCGCAGGAGACGGGCAAGCGGAGTGCGGAGTCCCGGGCCAAGAAGTCGGGCTCCGAGTCCTCGAAGAAGGACCGCGGTTCTTCGTCGAAGAGGGATGCCGCCTGATCTGATCGGACCGTTCCCGGCCGGCGAACCCTCGGTTCGCCGGCCGCGGACGTTTTTCGGGCCCGGCGTCAGTCGCGCTTGTTCTGCTGCGCCTCGCCCAGGGCTGCCATGATCTTGTCGCCGCCGGTGCCGCGCTGCACCGTCGCGGTCAGCTCGGGGAACACCGCGCCGAGGAAGGTGCTGGCTCGGAGCGCGAACGGGGCGACGGTCACCTCCGCGGAGTTCTGCTCGACGGCGCGGACGGTGGCCCGGGCCACCTGGCGTGCGGTTCGGGTGCCGAGTCGCGGAATGTTCACGTCGGTGTCGGCGATCATCCCGGCGTCGCGGACCGGGCCGGGATAGATCGTCGACACCCCGACCCCGTGCGGCCGCAGATCCTCGCGCAGGGCGAGCGCGAACCCGCGCAGCCCGAACTTCGTCGCGTTGTAGAGGGCCATGTGGCCCGACGCCGACTTCCCGGACAGTGACGACATGAAGACGATGTGGCCGCGGCCGCGCTGGATCATCTTCTCTCCCAGCACTTTCGCCATCGCGATCGGGGCGCGGAGGTTGACGTCCAGCGCCCGGTCCACCTGGTCCATCGAGTAGTCGCTGAGCTGACCCGAGGCGGGCACCCCGGCGTTGGCGATCAGCACATCCACCGCTTCGATGGTGTCCAGTGCCCGGGTGACCGCGGCGCGGTCACTGAGATCCAGGGGGAGCGCCGCGGCGCCGAGTTGCGCCGCCAGGTCGTCGAGTACATCGACCCGTCGCCCGGTGAGCGTCAACCGTGCTCCCCGCGCGGCGAACTCGCTCGCCAGGGCGCGGCCGATGCCGCCCGTGGCTCCCGTCAGAAGAACGTGGGCACCCTGCAGATCCATGTGATGAGGCTACGGGCTGTGCCCACCCGAGTCACCTTCGGCCGGTCAACGCCCGCGCAGTTGCTCCGCGACGTAATCGGTTGCCTGCTCGACCATTCCGTTCTGCACGTAGGACATGTGCGCCGGGAAGTTCAAGCCCGATGAGCAGAACGGGTCGTCGAGTGCGCACAGGTCGATCGTCCTGGGCCCGAAGGTCCCGCTGAGTTCCGGCAGCGGGCCGCCACCGGCCATGTCGCGCAACGGGTTACCGAATACCGCGACCGCGGCCACGTGGTCGGCGATCTCAGGAGGTACTGGCGTCGGCACGTAGCGGCCGAGGGGCCGCGGATCGACGGTGATCAGATCGATCACGCCGGCGCCCTGCGAGTTACCCCCGAGGACCAGCTTTGTGTCGGGACAGTTGTCCGCCATCCACCGGACGCGCGCCAGGGCGTCGGCGGCACCGACGGCGACAGACGAGTTGAAGTTGAAGCCGGCCGGGTAGTTGACGCCGTAGCCGCCGACCGAGCGTCCGTCGACCTTGCCGCGCAGCGAGTCCACGAACGCCTGGCCGAGCCATCCGAGTCCGGGGGGAGCGCCGGTCCCGCGCGCGAAGATCACCTCGATGTCGGGGCAGTCCTGCGCGGCGGCACTGGGCACTGCCAGGCCCGCCGGCAGCAGCGCGGCGAACACCGCTGCGGTCGCCGCAAAGAACCTCATCCTGCGCTTGGACCTCATACGTCCATGCTGACACACCCGCGCGTTTCAGCTGATCAGATAGTCGTCCAGCGGAAACTCGTCGTTCTCGCGGTTGGTCTGGGCGGTCGACGCCGGGCGCACCAGCGTCTGTCCGCTCGGGCTGAAGTAGTAGGAGCGGGCCCGGGAACAGTCGCCGCTGCCGAACACGGTCTTGCCGAGCATCGCCGACATCCGCTCCCCGAACCTGATGTTGGCCTCGTCGGTGACCTCGAAGGTGGTGGCGTCACGGCGCTGCACCTCGCCGAACAACCGGTCCATGTGCCGCATCTGGTACTCCATGGTGTTGAAGTACGACAGACCGCTCGACGCGTAGGGGCCGGCCAGGCTCAGGAAGTTCGGGAAGCCGGGGATCGAGACACCCTGGTAGGCCAGGAATCCCTTGTCGCGCCACCACTTTCCGAGATTTCGCGCATCGCGCCCGATGATCTCGATGGCGGGGATGTTGGCTTCCCAGATGTCGAAGCCGGTGCAGAGGACCAGGGTGTCGATCTTGGTGCGGGTGCCGTCGCAGGCGACGATGCCGTCGGCCTCGACGCGCTCGATCCCCGAGGACTGCAGATGGACGTGCGGTTTGGTGAACGTCCGGTAGTACGAGTTGGAGTAGGTCGGCCGTTTGCACCCGAAGTCATAGTCGGGGGTCAGCTGTTGCCGCAGCTTCTTGTCCCGGATCGACAGGAAGCGCCAGAGCTGTGACAGGCGGGAGGCGCCGGCGTTGAGCTGGCGGAAGTACTTGAAGTTCAAGACCGACAGGATCATCATCGCCTCGAGATTCGCGTCCGTGGAAGCGCGGAACGCCCGCTGCAGCAGCGGGACCCGAGCGAACAGTTTCCGCAGCCACACCGGGATGGGGAAATCGAACTTCGGCACGACGTGGATCGGAGTGCGCTGATAGACGGTGAGCTCGGCGGCCGTCTTGCTGAGCTCCGGGATCAACTGCACCGCGGTGGCGCCGGTGCCGATCAGAGCGATGCGCTCTCCGGCGGGGGAGTAGCTGTCGTCCCAGTCCATGCTGTGGATGATGTGGCCCCGGAAGTCCTCGATCCCGGGGATGTCGGGCTTCCGCGGCTGCGACAGGTATCCGGTCGCGGTGATGAGGTACCGCGCTGTGAACGTCTCGCCGCTGGACACCGCCACGCGCCAGAACTCCCCGTCCTCGTCCCAGCGGGCGCCGTCGACCGGACTGTTGAAGCGCATGTGGCGGCGCACGTCGTACTTGTCGGCCACGTGATCGGCGTAGGCCTTGAGTTCCGAACCGGGCGCGTAGAGCCGGGACCAGTTCGGGTTCGGCTCGAACCAGTAGGAGTACGTGGGGGACGGGATGTCGACAGCCAACCCGGGATAGTGGTTGACGTGCCAGGTCCCGCCCAGATCGTCCTCACGGTCGAGGATGAGGATGTTCTGGTAGCCCATTTTCTTGAGCTGGATCGAAGCGCCCATTCCTCCGAAACCGGCACCGACGACGATCGCGTCGTACTGCGGTGAATCCATGGTGCTCAACGCTACCTCACAGCAAATGATCGATCAGCGGTTGCGCCGCGCGGTCCGCACACCACGAAGCCCCGGCGCGTGGCCGGGGCTTCGGGCGGGCGTCCCGTCGCGAACTCGATTTCGGGGAGTTAGGTCGAGCGCGCGGACGACTTGGACGACCCACGTCGTTCCGACGTGCCGGCAGACGAGCCGGACCGCTTCGATCCGGTGGTGGCTGCGGCGTCGTCGCCACTGCCGCTCGCGCGGACTGTGTCGGATTCGTCGGAATCGCTGCTCTCCTGCGCCAGCTCCGAGGCCAGGTCGGCCTCGACGCTCTCCACCTCGGTGCGGATCTCGTCGGCGATCTTGTCGGAGTCGCCGTCGGCCTCGACCGGCGCCACGGCCACATCCTCGGTGACACCGGTGACGTCGGTGACACCGGTGACGTCGGTGACCTCCACCGCGACGTCGACGAGCTTGCCCGTGCCGGACCAGCTGGCCACGTCATCGGCGGCCACCGTCTTCGGAGTCTCGGCCTCGGTGCCCGCATCGAGCTCGGCCGCCTCGACCTCCTCGACGACCGGAGTGCTCTCGGGGTCGGCGGGCACGGCGGCCGGCGTGGTGACCCCGGTGGTGCCCAGCTTGCGTGCCGAGGCGCCCTGGCGGGCGTCGTTGCGGCTGTAGCCCTGGTCGATCTTGGCCTTCAGTTCGGCTTCCCGGTTGGCCAGGAACGGGAACAACTGGACCAGCGGGAGTTTCTTGGTCGGCACCAGGTAGTGGGTGGTGGTCCCGCCGACGCTGTTGACGGTGACCTCGATGTTCTCCGCGGGGACGTCATCGAGGTCGGAGAACATCATCGGGACGTGGACGACCATTCCCCCTGCGAACGCGTTCGCCACGGCCAGGAAATTCCACCACCGGTCGGGGAAGTCGGCCATGCCGTCGTACTCACCGGTGACGACGATGATGTCGTACTTGGTCTCGGGAGCCTTCTGGTACGTGTAGTTCAGACGGCTGTTGTAGCGCGTCTTGTCGATCAGCTTCTGGCGGCTGGAGTCCGCGACCAGGATGAAGGTGATCTGCTCCTTGTCCGGCGCATCGGCCTGCGCGGCGAGCTGCCGCAGGACCTCGTTGACCACCAGCGAGCCGGCGGACAGGCCGACGACGGTGACTTTCTCGCCGTTGGCGAGACCGTTCATCGCGGCGCCGATCTGAGTGTTCAGGTTGGCGATGCCGATGTTGATCGCGTCACCGAGATTCATGTCGTCGCGTCCCGTGAACGGACCGGCCTGGGCGGGCCATTGAACGCTTACGCGGTCCTGGTCGCGCAGCGAGCCGCCGAGCAGCTGCCGCAGGATCATGTCGCTCAGTGAGGGGGCGTCGATACCGCCGACCACCAGAGCTGAGTTGGCGGCCATCGCCGGCGCGGGACCGGTCAAGGCCAAGGCCACCGAAGCAAAGGCAGCGCCACATGCGACGCCTGCCTTGCGCAACACCATACGCATTGTGCTCTCCCCGAAATCAGAAGCAGTGAAACCGATCACCGTGATCGGTGCGAGCAGAGCATATGGCGAGGTGAAGCGCGTTACTCAGCAAATGATCAATTTTCTCCATCAACGCATTTGTAGCAAACTGCATTGCAATTGCCATGAATTAATAGGTTTGTCTACTCGTTATAGGCGCGGAGATAGCGCTGTTATCACCATCATGCGCCGCACGGGGAGAGCGAGACGTACATCATCAGCCACTAACTGCGCAGTTTGGCTGTAGCCACGCGCAGGCCGCTGGAGCGGGCACGCAAATAACGTGTTTGTTATTTGCTCATACAGTTACCGCGACGTCAATTCTGTGATGGTTGCTGACCAGGTGCAGGCTAAAAATAGATTTTTTGTCTCTACCCCCCTCGTAGCACACACTGCTCCCGGTGACTGAGACGGCGGTCCTGCGCGGCCTCCGACCGCGGGCGCCGTCGCTCGTGATCCGCACCGCCCCTACGCTGAGCAACGCTGATCGCCGGGTGCGACGAAGCCGCCCGCAAACAACTATCAACATCGGCCCCGGAGCCCGTCCGGCGCCAGCAACAGCCTGTGCGTCGCGTGGGTCCCTGGAGGCCCGCGTTTTCTACGCCGACGTCAACAAACCGGCAAGCGCCCGCCCTGAGAAGAACCCGGGCGCATGACCGGAAAAGGGCCCTCACATCCGCGGAACGGCCATATACATCGCGCCGTACCGGGTCACCTCAACGGCGGGGTCGCAGCGCGCGTTCCCGGCGCGGGCTCAGCGCAGCCCGCCGGATATCCCCGTCGTAGTGCGCCAGCACCCGGGGATCCATCACCCGTCGCCACACCGGAGGGATGAGCGCCACGACCACCATCGTGGCGTACCCGGACGGCAGCTGAGGCGCTTCATCGGCGTGGCAGAGGGCCTGATAGCGGCGCTGCGGGTTGGCATGATGGTCGGAGTGCCGCTGCAAGTGGAACAGCAGCACGTTGGAGATCACCGAATTGCTGTTCCAGCTGTGCTCGGGACGGACCTGCTCGTAACTTCCGTCGGCACGGCGTTGCCGGCGCAACCCGTAGTGCTCCAGGTAGTTGATCGATTCGAGCAGGCAGATGCCGATCACCGCCTGGCCGACCAGCAGCGGCGCCACGGAGATCCCGAAGAAGGCGATCAGCACCGTGAACAGCAGCGCGGTCAGCGCCCAGGAGTTCAGCACGTCGTTGCGGAACGTCCACGCCGACCTCCCGCGGCGGTGGAGTCGGCGCCGTTCCAGGCACCACGCCGAACGCAGGCTGCCGAAGATCGACCGGCAGAGGAACGTGTACAGCCCCTCGCCGAGCCGTGCGCTGGCCGGGTCCGCCGGTGTGGCGACCCGGGCGTGGTGTCCGCGGTTGTGCTCGACGAAGAAGTGCCCGTAGCCGGTTTGAGCCAGCGCGACCTTGCTGAGCCAGCGTTCCGACCGAACCCGCTGGTGCCCCAACTCGTGCGCGGTGTTGATGGCGACACCGCCGATGCCGCCGACGGTGAGGAGCAGACCGACCCTGTCGAGCTCGGTCAAGGTCACCCCCCCGCCGCCGGACCACAGCCAGCACGACAGCCCCAGCGAGAGGTACTGGGCCGGCAGGAACAGGAAGGTGGCCCAGCGGTATCGGCGGTCGTTTTCCAGGTGCGCCAGTGCGCTGTCGGGCGGATTGTCGCTGTCGGGACCCACCAGGTAGTCGAGAACCGGGATGACGGCCGTCATCAGAATCGGGCCGGCCCACCAGAACACGCCCCAGCCCGTCGCCGCGGCGCCGGCCCAGGACACTGGCACCAGCAGCGGGATCACCAGCCCCAGCAGCCAGAGGTACCGCTTCCGGTCCCGCCAGGCCGGAGCGACGTTCCTCGTCGCGCCCTTCTGGTCGGGCGCCTTCTGCTGGATCGGCATAGCTGTGCTGAATCCCCTTTGGCCGTCGACGTTCTGATCATCGCAGCGGTAAGCGTCGATCAGGTAACACCGTCATACCATTGGACCAGCACCGGCAACCGTGTCAGCGAAGCCGCTTCCCATCGCGTGTCGGGCAGTCCGGTCGGGTCAGGCCAGCAGATCCGCGATCGCCGAAGCCAACTCGGGCGAGTCCGAGGTCCCCAGGTTCCGGTACTGACCGCCGGTGATCTCGGCGACGGACTCCCAGGTGTCGCGGTCGGCGTCGTCCCCGAAGTCGATGACGTTGACCGCCACCGGACGGTCCGGGTCGAACGCCCCGCGCACATAGTCCTGCAGCCCGGCGCTGCCGAGGGTGCGGTCGGTGTGTGGCCCCGTCGTGATCACCAGCACCGAGTTCTTCTGTCCCTCTCGGTACTTCGCGGACGCGTCGGTGTACACCAGACGCAGCGTGGTGAACGACACCGCGCCGCCGCCGGACGCGCTCTGCGAGTCCAGCGCCGCGGTGAGCGCCTCGGAGCGGGGCCGGCCGTCGACGGCCTCGTCCAGCGCTCCCGGGCTGACCTCGGAGCGGCCTGCCACGCCGTCGAAGGTCCACAGTCCGACTCCGGAGTCGGGCGGCAGGACCGGCAGCCGGGTCTTCAGCGCCGCGACGACGTTGGCCAGCCGCGAACGTCCACCTTCGTCGACGGGCATCGACTGGTCGAGCATGATCGTCACCGTGGGGCTCTGCACCGGTGTCGTGAGCGTGTCGGCGATGGTCGACCGCGTCGTCGCGTCGCCGATGTTCAGCGGCGCGTCGACGGCGGCGAAGTCGACCACGTCGCTCTTCGGCGCCTCGTGTCCCTCGACGCGGAAACCCGCCTGGCTGAACTCGCCGAGCTGCTCGGGCTTGCGCAGGAATCGTGCGAACTCGCTTGCGGCGGTGAGCTGCTCCTGGCTCAGCCAGTCCCCGGACAGCAGGACGGTGGGGAAGTCGGCGACCGCGGCCGGGCCGCCCGGCCGCCACGCGACCACCTTGGAGGCGGCGTCGGGCAGCGACGCGGTGCGCTGGTAGAGCTGCTGCTCGGTGGTCACCACCGCATGCACCGGCGCCGTGCGCGCGTCCGAGGCGTCGATCAGCGCGTCCAGTGCGGTACCCGCGGTGTTGTCCGCGAGGTCGGGCGCGCCGGCCATCAGCCGGCTGACCGCGCCCAGTCCCGCGGTCGCGGGGGCACCCTGCGGCGCGGACTCCGCGGCGACGGCCTCGGCGGCCAGGTAGGCAGCGTCGGCGTCGCCCTCCAGCGGCAGCGCCAACCGCAGGCCGCCCCACCCGGGCAGGCCCAGGCCGTCGAGTGCGGCCGCATCGTTCTGCAGGCGGGGCAGCGACGCCCACGTCTGCTCACCGAGCGCGTCGCGCAGGGCGGGCGCGACGGCGAGCACCACGGGGGAGCTGACCAGCGAACGGCTGTCGCTGACCGTCTCCGCGCCGGCGGCTGCTTCCAGCCGGGCGTCGGACGCCGAGCTGGCCGGGATCCACAGCGCCGGACGCTCGCCGAGGTCGGTCGGCCACTCGTTCTCCAGACCGTCCACCACGGCAGAGGAATCCGACTCGGAGACACCGACCTTGACGCACCGGTCGCCGACGGGGGCAGCGTTGTCGTTGTACCGCTGTGCCAGACCGCGCACGGGTTCGGCGATCGCGGGGTCGACCACCACGGCGATGTCGATCTCGCCTTCGACGCAACGCGCGGCCGCGACATCGGAGCGGTTCGACAGCGCGTCACCGAAGAACCGCCAGAGGATGACGACGCCGACGACCACCACGACGGTGACCAGCGCGGCGATCACACCGACGCTGACACCGCGCCGACCCGGCGTGATGGCGCGGTGGCTGCCGGTCCACTCGCCGGCGTCCCAGTCGCGGTTGCGTGCGGTGGGAGTGGTCTCGTCGGACGCCTGGGCGTCGTCCGGCGGCGGGTCCGCAGCCGCACCCGGATCGGGCGCGCCGAACGAGAACCGCTCGGTCTGCGAATCGTCGGGCCGGGACTCGTCGGGGTCGGGAAGGCTATGTCGTCCCATGCCGGCCCGTCCCCCTCATACCGCCGTCGCTCTCCCTCGGTCGCTGCACTGCCGTCACGTCAGCCAACGTCACCTACCCGCTTTGAACTCGCGGCGGCGGCGATGCAGGATCGGCTCGGTGTAGCCGTTGGGCTGCGCACCGCCGGCGAGGATCAGTTCCTGGGCGGCCTGGAAGGCCACGCTGCCGTCGAAATCGTCGGACATGGGCCGGAATTCGGGATCCTTGGCGTTCTGTTCGTCGACCACCTCGGCCATCCGCCGCAGGCTGGACTTCACGTCCTCCTCGGTGATCACGCCGTGGCGCAACCAGTTCGCCAGCAGCTGGCTGGAGATCCGCAACGTCGCGCGGTCCTCCATCAGTGCCACGTCGTGGATGTCGGGCACCTTGGAGCAGCCGACGCCGGCGTCGATCCAGCGCACCACGTAGCCCAGGATCGACTGGCAGTTGTTGTCGACCTCTTCGCGGATCTCCTCCGGCGCCCACGCCAGCTCCTTGGCCAGCGGGATGGTCAGCAGCTGGTCGACCGTCGCGCGGCGCTTGCCGGCGAGTTCCTCGTGCACCGCGAAGACGTCGACCTCGTGGTAGTGCATCGCGTGCAGAGTGGCCGCGGTCGGGGACGGCACCCAGGCGGTGGTCGCACCCGCCTTGGGCTGGCCGATCTTCTGCTCCACCATGTCGGCCATCAGGTCGGTCATCGCCCACATGCCCTTGCCGATCTGCGCCTTGCCCGAGAACCCGGTCTCCAGACCGATGTCGACGTTCTGGTCCTCGTAGGCCTTGATCCAGTCGGTGGACTTCATCGCGCCCTTGCGGATCATCGGGCCGGCTTCCATCGAGGTGTGGATCTCGTCGCCGGTGCGGTCGAGGAAGCCGGTGTTGATGAACGCCACGCGGTCGGCGGCGGCCTTGATGCAGGCCTTCAGGTTGAGGGTGGTGCGGCGCTCCTCGTCCATGATGCCGACCTTGATCGTGTTCTGCGGCAGGCCGAGCACATCCTCGACGCGGCTGAACAGCTCGCAGGTGAACGCGACCTCGTCGGGGCCGTGCATCTTCGGCTTGACGATGTAGATCGACCCGGTGCGGCTGTTGACCAGCTCGCCGTTGGCATCCCCGCTGCGCAGGCCGTGGATGCCGATCAGGCTGGTGAACAGCGCGTCCTGGATACCCTCGGGAATCTCGTTGCCCTGCGAGTCGGTGATCGCATCGTTGGTCATCAGATGGCCGACGTTGCGCACGAACAGCAGGCTGCGGCCGGGGACCGTGACCTCGTTCGCGCCGTCGGCCGCGGTGTAGGTGCGGTCGGAGTTCAGCACGCGGGTGAAGGTCTTGCCGCCCTTGCTGACCTCTTCGCTCAGGTCGCCCCGGTTCAGGCCCAGCCAGTTGCGGTAGCCCAGCACCTTGTCGGCGGCGTCGACCGCGGCGACGGAGTCCTCGAAGTCCATGATCGTGGTGACCGCCGACTCCAGCACCACGTCCTTGATGCCGGCCTTGTCGGTCTTGCCGATCGGCGAGTCGGCGTCGACCAGGATCTCCAGGTGCAGGCCGTTGTTGACCAGCAGCACCGCGGTGGGCGCGTCGGGCTCGCCGAGGTAGCCGACGAACTGTCCGGGATCGGCCAGCCCGACCGATCCGCCGTCGTCGAGTGTGGCGGCCACGCGGCCGTCGGACACCGTCAGGCCGGTGATGTCCGACCAGCTGCCCGCCTCGAGCGGCACGGCGCCGTCGAGGAATCTACGGGCGTAGGCGATGACACGATCGCCGCGCACCTTGTTGTACGAGTCGCCAGGCTCGGCGCCGCCCTCGGTGGAGATGACGTCGGTGCCGTACAGCGCGTCGTAGAGCGAGCCCCACCGGGCGTTGGCGGCGTTGAGTGCGAACCGCGCGTTGAGGATCGGCACCACCAGCTGCGGGCCGGCGGTGGTGGTGATCTCGTCGTCCACCCCGGTGGTGGTGATGGTGAAGTCGTCCGGCTCGGGCAGCAGGTAGCCGATGTCGGTGAGGAACCGCTTGTACTCGTCGGCGTCGAAGGGGCCGATCACACGCGCCCGGTGCCACCTGTCGATCTGCGCCTGCAGGTCGTCGCGGCGCGCCAGGAGGTCGACGTTCTTCGGGGTCAGGTCGGCCACGACCTTGTCGACGCCCGACCAGAACGTGTCGGGGTCGATGTCGGTGCCCGGCAGCGCCTCGTTGTTGATGAAGTCGTACAACTCGGAGGCGACGCGCAGGTTGCCCACCGTCACGCGATCGGACATGGTTCCTCCCTCGTTTGCACGCGCGCCCGGCGCCTGCAGTCTGCGGTGTTGTCGCACCAGCTTACCCAGCGGTAACAGAGGCTAGACCCGGGCTGCGGCGTCGCGTAGTGCCACGCAGTGGGCCAGCAGCCGTGCGCGCAGCGGCGCCGCCCGCTCGCTCACCGCTTGCTGCCGTGCGGCATATTCGCGCCGGCCAGAGGGCGTTTCGACGGGGATCGCCGCGAACCCGAAAGCGCTCAGGTCATAGGGGCTGGCCTGCATGTCCAGCACGCGGGCCTCGATCGCGAGTTCGAAGCAGTCCAGCACCAGTCCGCTGTCGATCAGCGGCCCCAGCTTGAACGCCCACTTGTAGAGGTCCATGCCCGCGTGCACGCAGCCCGGTTGCTCGAACTCGGCCTGTGAGCGCCGGGTCAGACTCTGCTGGTTGCGTTGCGCGGCGGGCTCGGTGAAGAAGCGGTAGGCGTCGAAGTGGCTGCAGCGCAACGGCATCGAGTCGACGACGGCGTCGGTGTCGGCGGCGGACAGTCGCATCGGCACGCTGTCGTGGCGCACCCTCGGTGACCGGTAGACCATCGCCCACTCGTGCATCCCGAAGCAGTTGAACCGGGCGGGCCGAGACGCCGTCGCGGCCAGCAGATCGGCGATGAACGCCACAGTGTCGGCCCGGGCGTGAAGATACTCACTGCCGACGGTGACGCCGTCGGCGCAGGTGACGTAACCGGTCCGGGCGAGGTAGCGGCGGGCCTCGGCGCCGCCGAGGACGGTGCCGTAGCCGGGGTGCCACCACCGCAGCTGCCGGGGCCGCAGGCTGTAGTAGGTGAACAGGAAGTCGTAGACCGGGTGCGCCCGGCCCGCGGCGCGGTGCCGCAGCACCGGTTCGAGCCGCGCGTCGGCGCGTTGCCGGTGGGCGTCAGCTCGGGGAAGCCAGATCTCGGGGTCGAGCGAATCACACACGATGCGTGCCGTCGCGGACCGTACCGACGAGGTCCTCGACGAGGTCTTCCAGGGCGACCATGGCGGACACGGTTCCGTCGGGCCCGGTCACCAGCGCGAGATGACTGTTGGTGCGGCGCAGCCGGGACAGCGCGTCGGGCAGCGGCAGCGAGGCCGGCACCCGGGGCAGCGGTCGCACCAGCGCGAAGTCGACCACCGTGGAGCCGTCCGGTGAGCTCTCGACGAGCGGCAGCACGTCCTTGATGTGCACGTAGCCCAGGTAGGTGCCGGCGGCGTCGGTGACCGGGAACCGGGAGTAGCCGGTGTCGCGCAGCGCTTCCTCCAGCGCGCCGACGGTGGGGCCGCTGCCCGGGGCGGCGACCGGCACCGCGCGGATGCGGTGCAGCGGCAGCGCCACGTCGTTGACGTTGCGGTTGCGGATCTGCAGGGCCCGGGTCAGACGGCTGTGCTCCTCGGGGTCGAGCAGACCTTCCGACAGCGATTCGGCGATCATCTCCGACAGTTCGACGGTCGACACGGTGATGTCGAGCTCGTCTTTGGGTTGCACGCCGAAGCTGCGCAGTGTGGCGTTGGCGCACCAGTTGTAGAACGCGATGAACGGGCGGGCCGCGCGGATGTAGACGAGGTAGACCGGGATCAGCAGCATCGCCGTGGATTCGGGACCGGCGATCGCGATGTTCTTCGGCACCATTTCGCCGAGCAACACGTGCAGCGTCACCACGATCGACAGCGCCACCACGAACGAGACGCTGTGCAGCAGCGCGTCGGGGATGCCGAGCAGGTGGAAGGGCTTCTCCAGCAGGTGCGCGACTGCGGGTTCGGCGACGCGGCCGAGCAGGATCGAGCACACCGTGATGCCGAGCTGGGCGCCGGCGAGCATCAGGGACAGCCGCTCCCCGGCGCGGATCACGATGACCGCGCTGCGCTTGCCCTGTTCGGCGAGTGCTTCGAGGCGGTCGCGGCGCGCGGAGATCAGTGCGAACTCCGACGCGACGAAGAACGCGTTGGCGGCCAGCAGCACGAAGGTGAGCAGCACCCCGAAGAGGTCACCCATGCTGGTCTCCGTGGCGTCCCAGGGCGGTCAGCCGCAGCTGGTCGATTCGGCGGCCGTCCATCTTGACCACGGTGGCGAGCCATCGGACCGGGTCCTCGACGGGTCCGTCGGGGTCGAATGCGGTCAGCTCCACCGATTCCCCTTCTTCGGGGATGTGCCCGAGCTTCTCGAGCACCAGCCCGCCGATGGTCTCGTAATCGCCCTCGGGAGCCCGGAACTCGGTGTTCTCGGCGACCTCGTCGATGCGCAGCAGGCCCGAGACCTGCCATCCGCGTCCGGCCTGCACCACGTCGGGCGGTTCGTCGTCGTGTTCGTCGCGGACGTCGCCGACGATCTCCTCGATCAGGTCTTCGACGGTCACCATGCCCGCGGTGCCGCCGTACTCGTCGACCACCAGCGCGGTCTGCAGCCCGTTGGCCCGCACCTCGGACATCACCGCGTCGCCGTCGAGGGTGGACGGCACCTTGGTCACGGGCTGGGCCAGGTCGGCCAGCCGGGTGGTGGCGCGCTGCTCGCGCGGGACGGCGAAGACCTGCTTGACGTGCACGACGCCGATCGTCTCGTCGAGGTCGCCACGGATGACCGGGAAGCGCGAGTGGCCGGTGCGCACCGCGGCCTCGCTGAGGTCGAGCACGGTGTCCCCGGCCTCGAGGGTGTCGATCTTCGAACGCGGTGTCATCAGCTCCTCGGCGGTGCGGTCGCCGAACTGCAGGGAGCGGTCCACCAGGACCGCGGTCACCGGGTCCAGCGACCCGCTCTGGGCCGAGGTCCGGACCAGGGACACCAGCTCCTGCGGCGAGCGGGCCGAGCGGAGTTCCTCGGCCGGCTCGATGCCCATGCGCCGCAGGATCCAGTTCGCGGTGCCGTTGGTCAGCCGGATCAGCGGCGTGAACAGGAACGAGAACATCAGCTGCGGTCCGGCCGAGAACCGGGCAGTGGGGACGGGCCGGGCCACGGCGAGGTTCTTCGGGACCAGTTCGCCGAACACCATGGAGATCGACGTCGCGATCAGGATGGCCAGCGCGAGCGCCAGGCCGGCGGTGAGGCTCTCTGGGACATTGAGGGCGGTCAGACCGGGTTCGATGAGCCGGGCGACGACGGGTTCGGCGAGGAAACCGGTGGCCAGCGTGGTGATCGAGATGCCGACCTGGGCGCCGGACAGCTGGGTGGACAGGGTGCGGTGGGCCCGTTGGACCATCTTGTCGCGTTTGTGGCCGCTGCGGGCGTTGGCCTCGACGGTGCTGCGCTCGAGCGCGGTCAGCGAGAACTCCGCGGCGACGAACACCGCCGTGCCCGCGGTCAGCAACGCGAAGGCGAACAGCGACAACAGGGACGTGGCGACGTTCACCGCGACGCTCCGGCGGTGGACGACCGTGGATGCGAGCGGTGGGGTGAGCCGGGCCGGATGCCCGGCCGGCTAGAGGAAGGTTCGCTCTCGCAGGGCTCGCATCCGGGCCGCTCGCTGTGTGCGGCGGGCCCTATCGAGCCGCCCTCCAGTGCCTGAGGCACCTGGTCCCTTTCGTCGTGCCGCGGGCCGACCTGCGGAGGCCGCATGGCGCGCGTCGGCCCGCGGATCGGCGTGTGATCCCCACATGCTAACGAATCGGCGCGGCCGTCCCCAGCGCCGATCCGGGTTGGTGAGGCTTCCCTCACCCGGTGGTAAGTTGCCGGGCAGGCGGGCCTGGAGTGACGGCTCTCACGCGCGACGAAGGGCGATGAAGCGTAGATGAGGATTTCCATCTCTCGGCGGGCCGGTGCGCTCGGCATGGCGGTGGCCGCCATGTTCGCGTTCACCGCATGCGGCTCAGCATCGGAGGACCAGGACAGCGACAAGGTCGTCGTGTACTCGGGCCGCAACGAGCAGTTGATCGCGCCGCTGCTCGAGCAGTTCACCACCGACACCGGCATCGAGGTCGAGGCCCGGTTCGCGGGGTCCGGCGAGATGGCCGCCCAGCTGCTCACCGAGGGTGACAAGTCGCCCGCCGACGTCTTCATCTCGCAAGACGCCGGTGCCCTGGGCGCGGTGTCGAAGGCCGGTCTGCTGGCGCCGCTGGATCCGCAGACCGTGGCGGCCGTGCCACCGCAGTACGCGGCCGCCGACGGCACCTGGGTCGGGGTCTCCGGCCGCGCCCGGGTGATCGTCTACAACCCGACCCTGGTGCCCGATCCGCCGGACACCATCGACGCGCTGCTGGCCCCGGAGTGGAAGGGCAAGATCGGCTTCGCGCCCAGCAACGCATCCTGGCAGGCGTTCGTCACCGGTCTGCGCGTCATCCGCGGTGACGACGGCGCCGAGGAGTGGCTGCGCGCGTTCAAGGCGCAGGACCCGGTGTCTTTCGAGAACAACATCGCGGTGCGCGACGCGGTCGACGCCGGGCAGATCCCGCTCGGTCTGTCGAACCACTACTACCTCTACGAGCTGATCGACGCCAAGGGCGCCGACAACGTCACCGCGCGCAACGAGTTCATGGCGCCCGGTGACCCGGGCGGGCTGGTCAACGTCGCCGGCGTCGGCGTGTTGAAGGCGGCCCCCAATCCCGAGGGCGCACAACGCCTTGCGGCCTACCTGGTGGAGGAGTCGGCACAGCAGTACTTCGCCTCCGAGACCGCGGAGTACCCGCTGGCCGCAGGGGTCGCCCCGTCGGCGCAGATGCCGCCGCTGGACTCGCTGCAGCCGCCGGCGGTGGACCTGTCCGACCTCGACGACATCGAAGCCACTCAGGAGATGCTGGTCGAGACCGGCCTGCTGACCAACTGATCGTGCCCGTCACCGCCGGGCGCCGGCCCCCAGCGCTGTTGGTCGCCGCGGCGGCCGTCGTCGCGGCGGCGACGCTCATCCCGCTGGTCTACCTGGCCGAACGCGCCATGCAGCGCGGCTGGTCCTTCGTGATCGACGAGGTGCTGCAGCCCCGCACCGCCGCGCTGGTCGGGCGGTCGCTGTCACTGGTGGCCGTCGTGACGGTGGGGTGCGTGGTGCTCGGGGTGACGCTGGCGGTCCTGGTGACGCGCACCGATCTGAGGGCTCGCCGGATCCTGGCGGTGGCCCTGACGCTGCCGCTGGCGATGCCGAGCTACCTGCTGGCCTACCTGTGGGTCTCGGCGTACCCGACGGTGTCCGGGTTCTGGGGATCGGCGCTGGTACTCACCCTGGTCAGCTACCCGCTGGTGCTGCTCACCACGATGGCCGCCCTCGCCCGCGTCGACCCGGCCCAGGAGGAGGTCGCCCGGTCCCTCGGGCTCGGCGGTTGGGCGGTGCTGTACCGGGTGACGCTGCGCCAGTCACGCGCGGCGATCGCGGCCGGCGCGCTGCTCGTCGCGCTGTACGTGCTCTCGGACTTCGGGGCCGTGGCCGCGATGCGGTTCGAGGCGTTCACCTGGGTCATCTACGGCGCGTACCGGTCGGGGTTCAACCCGTCGCGCGCCGCGGTGCTGTCACTCGTGCTGCTGGTGTTCGCGCTGGCACTGGTGATCGCCGAGCACCGGGTGCGGGGCCGCGCATCGGTGTCGAGGGTGGGCGGCGGCACCCCGCGTCCCGCGCCACTGAACCGGCTGGGCCGGTGGGGTCCGCTCGCGCTGGCGGTGCCGGCGGTGGTGCTGATCGCGGCGATCGTCGTCCCGGGCATCGCGTTGGCCGAGTGGCTGATGACCGCGGGACCCCGCTGGGACAGCGCGCAGTGGTTCGACGCCCTGGGGTCGACGATCTGGTTGTCGGCGGCGGCGGCGCTGGCCTCGACGGTCGCAGCGCTGCCGCTGGGCGTGCTGGCCGCCCGGCACCGCGATCGCGCGACCCGCACCCTGGAGGGCGTCAGCTACGTCGCCCACGGGCTGCCGTCCATCGTCATCGCCATCTCGATGGTGTCGCTGGGGGTGGTGCTGCTGCGGCAGGTCTACCAGCGTGAGCCGCTGCTGATCCTGGCCTATACCGTGCTGTTCGTGCCGCTGGCCATCGGTTCGGTGCGCGCGGCGGTGGAGGCCGCACCGATCCGGCTCGAGGAGGTGGCCCGCGCGCTGGGCCGCACCCCGTTGCGCGCGTTCAGTACCGTGACCGCGCGCGTGGCGGCGCCCGGCATCGCCGCGGGGGCCGCGATGGTCCTGCTCACCTGTATGAAAGAGCTGCCGGTGACCCTGCTGTTGCACCCGACCGGGACGGACACCCTCGCGACGAGGCTGTGGGGGTACAGCTCGGTCAGCGACTACGCGGCCGCCGCGCCGTACGCGGTGGCGCTGTTGGCGTTCGCGGCGATTCCCACTGCAGTGCTGGGGTTCTGGAGCACCAACGCCGGCGGGGTGCGCAGTGACTGAGCCCGCTGCCGCCGCGGTGCGCGCGCAGGAGATCCGCAAGTCCTTCGGGGGCCGCGAGGTGCTCGCCGGTGTCGATCTCGACGTCCCTGCCGGCACCATCACCGCGGTGCTGGGGCCGTCGGGATGCGGCAAGACCACGCTGCTGCGCATCCTGGCCGGCTTCGAGGAGCCCGACGCCGGGACGGTGCAGATCGCCGATCGCGTGGTGGCCGGCGGGCGGACCCCGGTGCCGGTGCACCGGCGGCGGGTCGGACTGATGCCGCAGGAAGGGGCGTTGTTCCCGCACCTGAGCGTCGGGGAGAACATCGCGTTCGGCATCTCGGGTCTGCGCCGCGACGAGCTCCGGGCGCGCATCGCGCACTGGCTCGACGTGGTGGGCCTGCAGGGCCGCACCGACGCGCGCCCGCACGAACTGTCCGGCGGGCAGCAGCAGCGCGTCGCGTTGGCGCGGGCGCTGGCCGCCCAGCCGCGGGTGCTGCTGCTCGACGAACCGTTCGCGGCGCTGGACGCCGGGCTGCGGGTGCGGGTCCGCGAGGACATCGCGGCGATTCTGCGGGAGACCGGGACGACGGCGATCCTGGTGACCCACGACCAGTCCGAGGCGCTGTCGCTGGCCGACTCGGTGGCCCTGCTCATCGACGGAACGGTGGCCCAGCATGCCACCCCGGCGGAGCTCTATGACCGTCCCGCCACGCTGACCAACGCGCGGTTCATCGGCGCCACCATCGAGATCCCGGGCACGGCCGCCGCGCAGACCGTGCACACGGCGCTGGGTGCGCTGCGGGCGCGGCAACCGGTCGACGACGGCCCGGCGCTGGCGGTGCTGCGTCCCGAGCAGCTGCGTATCACCGACGACCCGGCGGCCGCACCGGCCACCGTGACGGTGCTGCGCTTCTACGGCGCCGAGACCGCGGTGGCCGCCCGGCTGTCCGACGGCACCGCGATCGAACTGCGCCGCCTGGGCCGGCCCGACCTGCGGCCCGGGGACGCCATCAACGTCGAGGTGGTCGGCGCCGACCACTGCGGCGTGCTGGCCTACCCCTCACCAGCCGGTGGGCAGCGGATGCCCCTCGGCGAAGCCGGCCGCTGACTGCACGCCGAGCACCACCTTCTCGTGCAGCTCGGGCAGGGTCGCGGCACCGACGTAGGTGCAGGTGCTGCGTACCCCGGCGGTGATGTGGTCGAGCAGGTCCTCGACGCCGCCGCGCACCGGGTCCAGCGCCATCCGCGACGTCGAGATGCCCTCTTCGAAGAGCGCTTTGCGGGCCTGGTCGAACGCGCTGTCGCCGGCGGTGCGCGCGGCCACGGCCCGCTTGGACGCCATGCCGTAGCTCTCCTTGTACGGCTGGCCGTCGCGGTCGTGCATCAGGTCGCCGGGCGACTCGTAGGTGCCGGCGAACCAGGACCCGATCATCACGTTGGACGCGCCCGCCGCCAGTGCCAGCGCCACATCGCGCGGGTGCCGGACTCCACCGTCGGCCCACACATGGCCGCCGAGTTCCCTTGCCGCGGCAGCGCATTCGACGACAGCGGAGAACTGCGGCCGGCCGACGCCGGTCATCATGCGGGTGGTGCACATGGCGCCGGGACCGACGCCGACCTTGACGATCGACGCGCCCGCGTTGATCAGGTCGCGGGTGCCCTCGGCGGAGACCACGTTGCCGGCCGCCAGCGGCAGGCCCAGATCCAGCGAGCGCACCGCTTCGACCGCGTCGATCATCTTGCGCTGGTGGCCGTGCGCGGTGTCGATGACCAGCAGGTCGACCCCCGCTTCGGCGAGGTCGCGGGCCTTGGCGCCGACGTCGCCGTTGATGCCCACCGCGGCGGCGATCCGCAGTCGACCGTGCCGGTCGACGGCGGGGGAGTAGATGCCTGCCCGGATGGCGCCGGTGCGGGTCAGCACCCCGGCCAGGGTGCCGTCGGCCTCGGTGAGGACCGCGATGTCGACGGGTGCGTGTTCGAGCAGGTCGAAGACCTTGCGCGGCTCGGTGCCGACCGGGGCGCTGACCAGGTCGGAGATCGCGACGTCGCGTACCCGGGTGAACCGGTCGACGCCGCGGCAGGCGGCCTCGGTCACCAGCCCGATGGGCCGGCCCTCGAACAGCACCACCGCCGCCCCGTGGGCGCGCTTGTGGATCAGCGCGGCGGCGTCGGACACCGAGTCGTCGGGGGAGAGCGTCACCGGGGTGTCGACGACGGTGTCGCGGCTCTTGACGAAGTCGACGGTCTGCTTGACCGCCGAGGCCGGGAGGTCCTGCGGCAGCACGACCAGGCCGCCGCGGCGGGCGACGGTCTCGGCCATCCGCCGGCCCGCGACCGCGGTCATGTTGGCCACCACCACCGGGATGGTGGTGCCCGAGCCGTCGACGGTGGCCAGATCGACATCGAAGCGCGACGTCACATCCGACCGTCCCGGCATCACGAAGACGTCGTTGTAGGTCAGGTCGTACGGCGGCCGTTGGCCCTCCAGGAAGCGCATGACTCCACCCTAGTGGCGCCCGGACTCCCCGCGAGCAGACACAAACTCGCACTCCGGGCCGCCGAAGAGTGCGAGTTTGCGTCTGCTCGGCGGAGAAACCTCAGGCCTCGACCTCGGAGCGGTCGCCGCTCCAGAGGGTGTGGAACCGCTTGTCGCGGTCGGTGTCGATGCGGCCGTAGGTGTGGGCGCCGAAGTAGTCCCGCAGGCCCTGGGTCAGCGCGGCGGGCAGGCGCTCGGTGCGCAGCGCGTCGTAGTAGGACAGTGCCGAGGCGAAGCCGGGGATCGGGATGCCCAGCTCCGTGGCGGTCACCACCACACGCCGCCAGCTGTCGATCGCGGCCTCGATGGCCGAGCGGAAGTACGGCGCCACGATCAGCGTGGGCAGGTCCGGCTGCTCGTCGAACGCGTCCTTGATCCGGTTGAGGAACTTGGCCCGGATGATGCACCCGCCGCGCCAGATGGTGGCGAGGTCACCGGGGTTGACGTTCCAGCCGTACTCCTCGCTGCCCGCCTGGATCTGGTTGAAGCCCTGCGCGTAGGCGATGATCTTCGAGGCGTACAGCGCCTGGCGGACGTCCTCGACGAATTGTGTGCTGTCGGTGGGCTTCTCGCCGAGGTGCCCGGAGGCCAGGCCGGTGGTGGCGCGGCGCTGGGCGACCGAGCCCGACAACGCGCGGGCGAACACCGCCTCGGCGATGCCGGTCACCGGAACCCCCAGGTCGAGCGCGGACTTCACGGTCCAGCGGCCGGTGCCCTTCTGCTCGGCCTCGTCGAGGATGAGGTCGACCAGCGGCTTGCCGGTCGTGGCGTCGGTCTGGCGCAGCACCTCGGCGGTGATCTCCACCAGGTAGCTGTCCAGGTCGCCGGCGTTCCACTCGTCGAACACGTCGGCGATCTCGCCGGCGGTCTTGCCCAACGCGTCGCGGAGCAGCTGGTAGGCCTCGCCGATGAGCTGCATGTCGGAGTACTCGATGCCGTTGTGCACCATCTTCACGAAGTGGCCGGCGCCGTCGGGGCCGATGTGGGTGCAGCACGGGACGCCGTCGACGTGCGCTGAGATCTCCTCGAGCAGCGGGCCGAGGGACTTGTAGGACTCCGCCGGGCCGCCCGGCATGATCGACGGGCCGTTGAGCGCGCCCTCCTCGCCACCGGAGATGCCGGCGCCGACGAAGTGCAGGCCGCGCTCACGCATCGCCTTCTCGCGGCGGATGGTGTCGGTGTAGAGCGCGTTGCCGCCGTCGATGATGATGTCGCCGGGCTCCATGGCGTCGGCGAGCTCGTTGATCACCGCGTCGGTGGGGTCGCCGGCCTTGACCATGATCAGCACCCGGCGGGGCTTCTCGAGCGCGTCGAGGAATTCGCGGATGGTCTCGGTGCGGATGAACTCGCCTTCGTCGCCGTGCTCGGCGAGTAGTGCGTCGGTCTTGGCCACCGACCGGTTGTGCAGCGCGACGGTGTAACCGTGCCGGGCGAAGTTGCGGGCGATGTTCGAGCCCATCACGGCCAGACCGGTCACCCCGATCTGGGCGGTCCCGGTTGCGGCCTCGGACGACGACGTCATAGGTAAAACCTTTCGATTCCGGTTACAGCACCTTCGGGCGCCCAGCGACACCCCGGGAAGCTTCGGTCACGCGAGGAACAGCAGGCGCAGCTCGGTCAGCCACGGCACCGCGAGCGCCACGGTGGGCACGACGAGCACCGCCGCCGCGGCGGCGTACGCGGCGCCGGCACGTATCCGGCTGTTGGGTTCGCCGCCGAGCCGGCGCACCCGCACCAGCGTGGACGGGCCACCGGCAGCCAGTGCGCCCCGGGGCGCGTGCCCGGAGGCGCAGGCGACCAGTGCGCGTGCCAGCGGGCGGGGTCCGGCCGTGCGCACGGCGGCGTCGTCGGCGAGCAGCTCGATGAGCAGCCGCACCGCGGCCAGCGCGTTGCCGCTGCGCACCCAGCGCGGGAACGCGGTGCGCACCGCGGTGAACATCTCCAGCACCAGGTCGTGACGGGCGCGCAGGTGGGCGTGTTCGTGGGCCAGGATGGCGGTCAGCTCGCTGTCGGACAACGCCCTGACCGCGCCCTCGCTGACCACAACGCGGCGGCGTACGCCGGGCAGGCAGTAGGCCAGCGGCTCGGCCACGTCCAGGATGCGCAGATCGGCGTTGGCCAGCGGACGGGGTTGCCCGCACAGCTGGGGGACGCTGTCCTGGGAGGCGCCGACGAGGTCGACGACCATCCGGTGGTGCGCGCGGCGACGGCGGGTGGCGATCGCGACGTTGACGATCGAGACGATCAGCCGGGCGCCGATGAGCAGGGTGAGGGCGAAGACGCCGACGTAGATCGTCCACAGCGGCCAGCCCAGGGTGGCGATCGAGCCGGTCACCGTGAGCGTGGGCCGCCCGTCGGGACCGGGCTGCAGGAGGCGCAGGGCGATCGCGATGCCCGCGGAGAACGCTGAGAGCACCGCGGCCAGGGCGATCGACTGCCAGAGCACGATCGCCGCGCGCGGAGCGCGCAACGGCCATGTGGATCGCGCCAGCAACGCGGGCACCGGACCTGACAGCAGCAGGGCGATGATCGTGAAAGCCAGCGCGGACACGCCGTTAGTGTCCCTCAGCCGGTACCGGAATCGCCAGCGGGTCCCGTGGCGCGGTGCTTACCGTCGAGTTCGGCCAGAGCGCGGCGCAGGGCGGCGGCTTCGTCGGCGCCGACACGCTCGACGAAGTGCACCAGCGCGGCCTCGCGGCTGCCGGAGTCGGCGGCCTGGTCCAGGGCGTCGACCATCAGGCCCGCGACCAACTCGTCGCGGCCGTGGGTGGGGGCGTAGCGGTGGGCGCGGTCGTCGCGGTGCTGGACCACCAGATTCTTCTTCGCGAGCCGTTGCAGCACGGTCATCACGGTCGTGTAGGCGAGGTCGCGGCGAGCCGACAAGGCTTCGTGGACTTGACGGACCGTCTGCGGTTCGCCGGCGGACCACAGGTGGTCCATCACCGAGCGTTCGAGCTCTCCGAGGCGAGTCAGCTTGGCCATCTTCCGTTCATCTCCTACGGGCGGTAGTCCAAAGCCTACTACGGGCGTACTACCGCGTGTCGTACCTATTGCGCGTACGCGACCGTCATTCTCGGCAACGCCGGCCGCCACGGCGATCCGGGGCCGGTTGGGGGCGGTTTCGGGCCTGCGTGTGAGTCCGGTCACAGGGTGTGGCTCCTCAGGGGCGGATGACTATAGTAAGCCTAACCTAACTGACGAGAGGACGGTGTCATGACGGTCGTCGTCGACGATCCACTCATCGCGAGCATGGCCATCACCCGGCCGCTGCCGTTGCACGAATCCAGTCGACGACTCCGCGAGCTCTACGCCGCCTGCCCCCGGGTGTACGGCGTCGCCGTCATGGGCGACCTGTCCCGCCGGCGCTGGTGGCCGCTGGCCGAACTGGTCACCACCGACCGTCTGACCAGGATGTTCGGCGCCGGTCTGGCCGAGACCGACAGCGCCTCCGCCGTCGCCCACCAGCTGGCCGCCACCTTCGCCCATGTCGTGGTGGGCCGCGTCGTGCCGTTGCTGGTCCTGGAGGCCCGCGCCTGGGACACCGGGCTGGAGAACCTGTGGGTGCATGTCGACTCGGAGGGTGCCATCGACTGGGTCGGGGTGAAAGACCCGACCGTGCGGGCCCTGGCCGACGACCCCTACTTCGCCGGCCGGGGCGGCCCGGACCGCCCGATCGGCGAGGGCATCGTCGCGCTGCCCAGCGAGGCGGCGCTGACGACCTGGGTGGCCCATCGCAGCCACCGCGCGCTGGCCCCACTGTTCCAGCGCCTTGCCGAGGTGAGCGACCACGCGATGTCGGTCCCGGCGATGTGGCACGTCGTGGGTGGCACCGTCGTCGGCGCCGCGACGCAGGTGCCCCTGCTGGCGGGGTCGAGCGAGGTGGTGAGCATGCGCCGCGGGCAGGCCGTGCTCGACGCCCTCCTGGGTTTCGGTCTCCCCGTGCGCGGCACCCCGCGGACCAACCCGACGAAGGCATTGCTTAATTAGGGCAGCCTTGCCTATGCTGATACGAGACGTTCCGCCGGACCGAGCGGAGTCCTGAGGGCTGCAGGACTTCCGGTCCACACCGAAGACGGGCCCCACGCCAACGGCGTGGGGCCCGTCTGTATGTGCGGGTACCCCCCACCCACGCCGATGCGGCACACGCGTGTAGACACGAGCCGTGAGTACGCAACGACCCGAAGGCCTCGGGGAAGGTTTCGACAACGAACTCGGCCTGAAGTACCTCGACGTCACCCCCGACGGCGGCCGCGCCGAACTGACCATCCACGACAAGCTCCTGCAGCCCTGGGGGATCGTGCACGGCGGCGTCTACTGCGCGATCGTCGAGAGCCTGGCCAGTGTCTCGGGCCACGTCTGGCTGCTCGAGAACGGCGGGGGCACCGTGGTCGGCGTCAACAACAACACCGACTTCCTGCGCGCCATCTCGTCGGGCACCGTGACCGCCACGTCGACGCCGATCCACCGCGGCCGCCGGCAGCAGCTCTGGGTGATCACCATCACCGACGAGGAGGACCGCACCGTCGCGCGCGGGCAGGTCAGGCTGCAGAACATCCCCAACGAGTAGACCCCGCGTGGATCCGGTGCGCGCTGCTGCGCACCGGATCTCATGGCAGGATCGCGCACTATGCGTTTGACCCCGCATGAACAGGAACGGCTGCTGATCTCGTATGCGGCCGAGCTCGCCCGCCGCCGCCAGGCCCGCGGGCTCAAGCTCAACCATCCCGAAGCCGTCGCGGTCATCACCGACCACATCCTCGAGGGCGCCCGCGACGGGCGATCGGTCGCCGAGTTGATGGTCAGCGGCCGCGAGGTGCTGCGCCGCGACGAGGTGATGGACGGGATAGCCGACATGCTGCACGACGTGCAGGTCGAAGCGACCTTTCCCGACGGCACCAAACTGGTGACCGTCCACCAACCCATCTCGTGAGGTGCCGACGGTGATACCAGGTGAGATCGTCTTCGGCGAAGGCGACATCGAGATCAACGCGGGCGCCGAGCGCCTCGAACTGGAGGTCGTCAACACCGGCGACCGCCCGGTCCAGGTCGGCAGCCACGTCCACGTCCCGCAGGCCAACTCGGCGCTCAGTTTCGACCGCGCCGCCGCCCGCGGCTACCGGTTCGACGTGCCCGCGGGCACCGCGATCCGGTTCGAACCCGGCGTGGCCCAGCGCGTTCGGCTGGTCCCGCTCGCCGGTACCCGAGAAGTGCACGGCTTGAGTCTCGACCCGCCGGGCCGGCTCGACGAGAGGTTGTGATGACAGGTCTGTCCCGTGCGCGGTACGCCGCGCTCTACGGTCCCACCGCCGGTGACCGGATCCGCCTGGCCGACACCGATCTGTTCATCGAGATCACCGAGGACCGCAGCGGCGGACCCGGTCTCGCCGGCGACGAAGCCGTCTTCGGCGGCGGGAAGGTGCTGCGCGAGTCCATGGGCCAGTCCCGGGCCACCCGGGCCGACGGCGCGCCCGACACCGTCATCACGGGCGCGGTGATCCTGGACTACTGGGGAATCATCAAGGCCGACATCGGGATCCGTGATGGACGCATCGTCGCCATCGGCAAGGCGGGCAACCCCGACATCATGTCCGGGGTGCACCCCGACCTGGTGGTGGGACCGTCCACTGAGATCATCGCCGGCAACGGCCGCATCGTCACCGCCGGCGCGATCGACTGCCACGTGCACCTGATCTGCCCGCAGATCCTCGAGGAGGCGCTCGGCAGCGGGATCACCACCATCGTCGCCGGCGGCACGGGACCGGCCGAGGGCAGCAAGGCCACCACCGTCACCCCGGGCGCGTGGCACCTGGCCCGGATGCTGGAGGCGCTCGACGGCTGGCCCGTCAACGTCGCTCTGCTGGGCAAGGGCAACACGGTCTCCGGCGAGGCGATGTGGGAGCAGTTGCGCGGCGGGGCAGCCGGTTTCAAGCTGCACGAGGACTGGGGGACCACCCCCGCGGCCATCGACGCCTGTCTGACGGTGTGCGAGCAGGCCGGGGTGCAGGCGAACATCCACACCGACACTCTCAACGAGGCGGGGTTCGTGGAGAACACGCTCGCCGCCATCAAGGGCCGCTCGATTCATGCGTACCACACCGAGGGCGCCGGCGGCGGCCACGCACCGGACATCATCACCGTCGCCGGACACCCCAATGTCCTGCCCAGCTCCACCAATCCGACGCGCCCGCACACCGTCAACACCCTCGACGAGCACCTCGACATGCTGATGGTGTGCCATCACCTCAACCCGAGCGTGCCCGAGGATCTCGCGTTCGCCGAGAGCCGGATCCGGCCCTCGACCATCGCCGCCGAGGATCTGCTGCACGACATCGGGGCGATCTCGATGATCGGCAGCGACTCCCAGGCGATGGGGCGGATCGGCGAGGTGGTGTTGCGCACCTGGCAGACCGCGCACGTCATGAAGCGCCGACGCGGATTCCTGCCGGGGGACACCGGCGCCGACAACGCCCGCGCGCAGCGCTACGTCGCCAAGTACACGATCTGCCCGGCGGTCGCGCACGGCATGGATTCCGAGATCGGTTCGGTGGAGGTGGGCAAGCTCGCCGACCTGGTGCTGTGGGAGCCGGCGTTCTTCGGCGTGCGTCCGCACGCGGTGGTCAAGGGCGGCATGATCGCGTGGGCGGCGATGGGGGACGCCAACGCCTCGATTCCGACGCCGCAGCCGGTGTTGCCGCGCCCGATGTTCGGCGCCGCCCCTGCCGCCGCGGCGGCGACGTCGGTGCATTTCGTGGCGCCGCAGGCCATCGAGGACGGTCTGGCCGACCGCATTGCGGTGAATCGCAGGCTCGTCGCGGTCGGCAACGTGCGCGGCGTCGGCAAGGCGCAGATGCCGCTCAACGACGCGTTGCCGGACATCCAGGTCGATCCCGACACGTTCACCGTGCGCATCGACGGTGACGTGTGGCAGGAGCAGCCGGCGACGGAACTGCCGATGGCGCAGAGATATTTCCTGTTCTAGTGGGCAATCTCACCACCCTGCTGACGCTGTCGGACTCACGTCTGCCGACCGGCGGCCACGTGCACTCCGGCGGTGTCGAGGAGGCGGTGACCAGTGGGCTGGTCGTCGACCTGCCCACGCTGACGGCGTTCCTGCGGCGCCGGGTCGTCACCACCGGGCTGGTGACCGCATCGCTGGCCGCCGCCGTGCACAGCGGTGCGCTGTCGGCCGAGGCAGGTGGCGGAGGTGACGTCGAAACCGATGCCCGCACACCGGCTCCGGCCACCCGCCAGTCCTCCCGCGCCCAGGGGCGGGGCCTGCTGCGGCTGGCCCGCCGGGTGTGGCCGGATGGGCGCTGGGACATTCTCGGTGCGACACCGCATCTTTCGGTGGTGGCCGGCGCGGTCGGTGCGGTCGGCGGCCTCACGCCGGAGCAGACCGCCCTCTCGGTCGTCTACACCACCATGACCAACTCGGCGACCGCCGCGCAGCGTCTCCTCGCACTGGACCCGGGTGACGTTGCAGCGCTGACCTTTTCGCTGGCCCCGGTGTGTGAGCAGACCGCCGCCGAGGCTGCCGGCGGGCTCGCCGACCTGTCCGACCCACTGCTCGACGTGCTGGCCCAGCGTCACCTCGAGCGCGACCGACCCCTGTTCGCCTCCTGAACGAAAGCGCGGTATCCATGCCTCCCCACCTGCTCGACGGTGAGCCCCACACCCACACCGAACGCCCGCGCCGGGTCCGGCATGCGGGGGAGCCGCTGCGCATCGGCGTCGGCGGCCCGGTCGGTTCCGGCAAGACGGCGCTGGTGGCTGCGCTGTGCCGGCAGCTGCGCGACGAACTCTCGCTGGCGGTGCTGACCAACGACATCTACACCACCGAGGACGCCGACTTCCTGCGCCGCAACGCGGTTCTTCCCGACGACCGCATCGCCGCGGTGCAGACCGGCGGGTGCCCGCACACCGCGATCCGCGACGACATCACCGCCAACCTCGACGCGATCGACGACCTGGTCGCCGCGCACGCGGGCACCGGCCTGGACCTGATCCTCGTCGAGTCCGGCGGGGACAACCTGACCGCGACCTTCTCCTCGGGTCTGGTGGACGTGCAGATCTTCGTCATCGACGTCGCCGGCGGCGACAAGGTGCCCCGCAAGGGCGGACCCGGGGTTACGTTCTCGGATCTGTTGGTGGTCAACAAGACCGACCTCGCGCCGCTGGTGGGTGCCGACCTCGAGGTGATGCGGCGCGACGCCGCCAAGGTGCGCGACGGCCGGCCGACCGCATTGATCTCGCTGACCGCCGACCCCGCCGCCACACCGGTCCTGGCATGGGTGCGCGAGCAGCTGCGGGTGGCGCAGGCGGTCTGATGCGTTCTGAGGTGCTGATCGTGGCCCGGCCGGATCGCGCACCGCATGTCGAGTCGCGCGGCGGTATCGCGGTGCGCCGCACCGCGGCCGACACCGTTCATCTGGTGTCGGCGGCGGCCACCCCGCTCGGGGGCGACGAGATCTGGGTGCGGGTGGTGGTGGAGCCCGGCGCCCGGCTGCGGGTGCGCACTGTCGCGGCGACCGTGGTGCTGCCCGGCGCGGGCACTGTGGAGTCGCACGCGCAGTGGGACCTGGAGGTGGCCGGTGTGCTCGACCTGGACCCGGAGCCGACCATCGTGGCGGCGGCGTCGCGCCATGTCGCCGCGACCCGGCTGAACCTGACCCCCGACGCCGGGGTCCGGGTGCGCGAGCGCGTCCAGATCGGCAGAACCGGTGAGCGCGAAGGATTCTGGAGCGGTTCGCTACGCGGCGACGTCGGTGCGATTCCGCTGGTGCGCCACCGCGTCGAGATGGGCCGCGGCTCGTTCGCCGACGACGCGATCGCCACGCCGCTGGCGTGCGTCAGCGAACTGCACTATCCCCGCGCCGACGCCGAAACCGCCGGTGTGGCACTGCAACTGGCTGCAGGCGGATGCCTGGCCACCTGGCAGGGGGAGCGGCTCTAGGGACCGGTCAGCTGGCCGCGCGTTCGGTGTCCTGCACCGACGCGGCGATCTCCTGTAGTTCCTCGATCCGCGTTCGGGCGTACGCCTGCTGCTCGGTGATGGTGAGCTGTCCGCGCTTGGTGGACAGGAACGTCACGGTCCACGACAGCAGCGTGACGAGCTTGGTCTTGAAGCCGACCAGGTACACCAGGTGCAGGGCCAGCCAGGCCAGCCAGGCGATGAAGCCGCCGAACTCCAGCTTGCCGATCTTGGCGACCGCGCTGAACCGCGACACCGTGGCCATCGAGCCCTTGTCGAAGTAGTTGAACGGTTCGCGCTCTGTCGGGTCGGCGCCGTGCAGTCCTGCGACGATCGCCTTGGCGGCGTATTTCCCGCCCTGGATCGCGCCCTGCGCCATGCCGGGTACGCCCTCCACGGCGGCCATGTCGCCGACCACGAACACGTTGGGATGGCCGGGGATCGACAGATCCGGCAGCACCTTGACCCGGCCGGCGCGGTCGAGTTCGACCCCGGACTGCTCGGCGAGGTCGCGGCCGAGCGGGCTGGCCGAGACACCGGCGGACCACACCTTGCAGGCCGCTTCGATGCGGCGCAGCTTGCCGTCGGGATCCTTGACGGTGATGCCGTTGCGGTCGACGTCGGTGACCATCGCGTTGAGCTGGATCTCGACGCCCATCTTCTCCAGCCGCGCCTGGGCCTGCTTGCCCAGCTTCTCGCCCATCGGCGGCAGCACCGCCGGGGCGGCGTCGAGCAGGATGACCCGCGCCTTGGTCGAATCGATGTGGCGGAACGCGCCTTTGAGGGTGTGGTCGGCCAATTCGGCGATCTGGCCGGCCATTTCGACGCCGGTCGGCCCGGCGCCGACCACGACGAACGTCAGCAGCTTCTCGCGGCGCAGGGGATCGCTGGACCGTTCGGCCTGCTCGAACGCGCCGAGGATCCGGCCGCGCAGCTCGAGTGCGTCGTCGATGGTCTTCATCCCGGGCGCGAACTCGGCGAAGTGGTCGTTGCCGAAGTAGGACTGACCGGCGCCGGCGGCGATGATCAGGCTGTCGAACGGGGTCACGTAGGTGTGGCCCAGCAGTTCGGAGCGGACCGTCTTGGCGGCCAGGTCGATCCGGGTGACGTCGCCGAGCAGCACCTGCGCGTTCTTCTGGTTGCGCAGGATCACGCGGGTGGCCGGCGCGATCTCACCTTCGGAGATGATCCCGGTGGCCACCTGGTAGAGCAGCGGCTGGAACAGGTGGTGGGTGGTCCGCGCGATCAGCTTGATGTCGACGTCGGCCTTCTTCAGCGCTTTGGCGGCGTTGAGGCCGCCGAAGCCGGATCCGATGATGACCACCTTGTGCCGATCGGATGCGCTGGCTCCGGTTTGGCTCATTGGATAACTCCTCGACGGATCGTGGTTGCGGCTGGGTGAGTCCTTACCCACTAACCGCAACCAGAACCTTAGTCCCGTGCGTTCCCCGCCGTGCGGTGAGCCGGGACACCGTCAGGTCAGCCGAAGTTGACCAGCGCGCCGTGGGTGACGTGCAGGGTCTGGCCGGTGATGTGCCGGGCGGCCGGCGTGGTCAGGAACAGCGAGAGCCGGGCGATCTCGGCGCTGACCGTCGGCGGTGTGGTGGACAGACCCTGGTAGCCGGTTTCGGCGCCGCGACCGGCGGCTACGGCGTTGATCGTGATGCCGCGGACGCCGAAGTGGTCGGCCTGTCCGGCGGTCCAGTCGGCGATCGCGGCCTTCACCGCGGCGCCCGCACTGCCCTCGCGCGGGGGTTCGGGGATCACGGTGACGATCGTGCCGCCCGAGCGCAGCTGGTCGCCGAGCAGTTGCACGGTCAGCACCGCCGAGACGAGGTTGGCGTCGAAGGTTCCGCGCCATTCGGCCGCATGGTCGGCCAGGGTGAAGGTGTGGGGATCGCCGGTGGTGACCGTGGGGCTCGGCACGTGGATGACGGTGTCCAGGTGTGAGGGGAGTTGCGGCGCCGCCGCGGCGATCGAGGCCGGGTCGGTGCTGTCGAACGCCAGGGCGTCGACGTCGAGTTCCTTGGCCGTGACCTCGAGTTCGTCGGCGCGACGGCCGGTCAGAACGAGGTTGTGGCCCGCCTCCGAGAAGCTCTGCGCGATGGTCCGACCGAGGTCGGTGTCACTTCCGGTGATCAACACATCCATCGTCGACCCCTCTCCGTCGTGTTCGACGCTGAACCCCAGCGAGTGGCCTCAATGTTACTCGGGGGTAGCTAGGCCTCGAAATCGACGCGCCGTGATCGGTAACACCTCGTGAGGGGGTTGCGATCTCTCCAGTGACAACTCCACACGGCCGTTCCGAAACCCCCGGGCCACCCGCGGGGGCATTTGTGTTGCAGCAAATGTGATAATGGTCTCTAAGTGCGCGGTTCTGAATTCTCGCAAAGTAACGATTTGACGCATAGACAGCAGTTCTTACTTGCGTCACGGCTGTAACACGGTAGTTTCTTCCCCATGGATCAGGTGGAACCTCGCCGTAGCAGCCTGTCGAAGTCGCTGGCCCTCGCGGCCCTGACCGGCGCGACCGTCGCAGCGCTGACTTTGCCCGCTGTCGCGTACGCGCAACCGGCCCCCGGCCCGGAGCCGGTGCCGCCGGCCCCGGTCGCCCCGGCAGACCCTGCGGCACCCGCACCAGCGCCAGCACCCGCACCCGGGCCGGCGCCCGCCGACACGGCCGCTCCGGCACCCGCCCCAGCGGACTCGAACGCCCCGGCTCCCGCTCCGGCGCCTGCCGACCCCAACGCAGCCGCGGCCCCCGCGGACCCGAATGCCCCCGCGGCGCCGGCCGAGCCTGCCCCCGAGCCCGGCCGCGTCGACAACGCCGCCGGTGGGTTCAGCTACGTCGTCCCGGCCGGCTGGAAGGTCGCTGACGCCACGCAGCTGTCCTACGGGCAGGCCCTGCTGACCAAGCTGCCCCCGGAGGGTTCGGCGCCGGATGCACAGCCGCCGAACGACACCAGCGTGCTGCTGGGCCGGCTGGACCTGAAGCTGTTCGCCGGCGCGGAGACCGACAACACCAAGGCCGCGCAGCGCCTCGCCTCCGACATGGGCGAGTTCTTCATGCCGTTCCCGGGCACCCGCGTCAACCAGCAGACCGTGCCGCTGGAGGCCGGCGGTCTCGACGGGGTCGCCTCGTACTACGAGGTGAAGTTCACCGATACCAACAAGCCCAACGGTCAGATCTGGGCCGGTGTGGTCGGTGCTCCGACCGCGCCGGGCACGCCGCGCGGTCAGCGCGCACCGGAGCGGTGGTTCGTGGTCTGGCTGGGCACCGCCCAGAACCCGGTCCCGCAGGCCGAGGCCGTGACGCTGGCCAACTCGATCCGGCCCTGGACGCCGCCCCCGCCCGCGCCCGCGCCGGCGCCGGACCCCAACGCACCCGCCGCGCCCGCGGACCCGAACGCCCCGGCGCCGCGCCCGGCGGTCGGTGTGCCGGTGCCGGTCGACCCGAACACGGCCCCCGGGATGCTGCCGCCCGCGTGACGGTCTGATCGTTTCCGTTCGCATAGCCGGACCGTTACCCGCAGTCGGTATACCTGGGGGTGCGGTCCGGCAGCGTCCGTCCGGACCCGGCTGGCACCAAGGAGGTCCTGATGGAGTTGCTCGCAAGCGAGGTCCTGGCTCGTTCGACAACCCTGACCAGCGTGGGCTGGATCGGCTACATCATCATCGGAGCGATCGCGGGTTGGATCGCCGGCAAGATCGTCAAGGGCTCCGGCTCGGGCATCTTGATGAACATCGTCATCGGCATCATCGGTGCGCTGATCGGCGGGTTCCTGCTGAGCTTCTTCCTCGACACCGCAGGCGGTGGCTGGTGGTTCACGCTGTTCACCGCCGTTCTCGGGTCGGTGATCCTGCTGTGGCTGGTGGGACTGGTACAGCGCCGTAAGGTCTGAGCCCCGGCATGGCGGACCCGAGGACGATGCGGGCCTGGCAGGTGGTCCGGCCCGGTCCGATGTCCTCCGGTCCGCTCCGGGAAGCCACGCTGCCCGTCCGGGCCCCCGGTGACGACGAGCTGCTGGTCGCGGTCCGCGCGTGCGGGGTGTGCCGCACCGACCTGCACGTCGCCGAGGGCGACCTCGCCGTGCACCGGCCCAACGTGGTCCCCGGTCACGAGGTCGTCGGCGAGGTGGTGGCGGTCGGTTCGGCCGTGGACGCGCGCTTCACCATCGGCGACCGGGTCGGCATCGCCTGGTTGCGGCACACCTGCGGGGAGTGCCGTTACTGCCGGCGCGGCGCCGAGAACCTCTGCCCGAACTCCCGTTACACCGGCTGGGACGCCGACGGCGGCTACGCTGAGTTCGCCACCGTCCCCGCGGCGTTCGCGCTGCCCCTCCCGGCCGGATACTCCGACGTCGAACTGGCCCCGCTGTTGTGCGCCGGCATCATCGGCTACCGGGCACTGCTGCGGGCTGACCTGCCGCCGGGCGGCCGGCTGGGCATCTACGGCTTCGGTGGCAGCGCGCATCTGACCGCGCAGGTCGCGCTCGCGCAGGGCGCCGAGGTGCACGTCATGACCCGGGGGGAGCGGGCCCGGCAGCTCGCGCTCGAGTTGGGGGCCGCGTCGGCCCAGGGCGCCGCCGACCGGCCGCCGGTCGCCCTGGATGCGGCCATCCTGTTCGCCCCCGTCGGCGAGCTGGTGCTGCCGGCCCTGGAGGCGCTGGACCGGGGTGGCACTCTGGCCGTCGCGGGCATCCACCTCACCGACATCCCGGTGCTGAACTATCAGCGGCACCTGTTCCAGGAGCGGCAGTTGCGGTCGGTCACCTCGAACACCCGCGCCGACGCGCACGCCTTCCTGGAGTTCGCCGGCGAGCACCGCCTGGAGGTCAGCGGCCCGCAGTACCCGCTCGACCGCGCCGATCAGGCCTTGGCGGATCTCGGCGCGGGACGGGTCGCAGGGGCTGCGGTGCTGACGGGCTGAGCCCGGTCAGCCCAGGTGCCACACCATCGCGGCCGCGAGCGCGCCCATCCCGTTGAGGGACCAGTGCAGGGCGATCGGGGCGATCAGACTGCCGCTGCGGCGGCGCAACCACGTGAAGACGAATCCGGCGGCCGCGGTGGCGATGACGGCGCCGACGACGCCGGCCACCATCCCGAACACACCGCCGCCCAGGATCTTGGTGAAGCCGACGTTGCTCGCGGTCAGCCCCATCGAGGTCGCGATGTGCCACAGGCCGAACAGCAGCGAGCCGGCGGCGGCCACCCCGCGCCAGCCCCAGGCCCGGTCCATCGCGCCGTGCAGCACGCCGCGGAAGGCCAGCTCCTCGGGGATCACCGTCTGCAGCGGGATGATGATCATCGAGGCGATCAGGGCGCCCGACAGCGTGGCGTAGTTGTTGTTGAGGAACATCGGCTGGGTCCACGGCAGCAGCGCGCCCACCGCGATCACCGTGCCCACCAGGATCACCGCGCCCGCGGCGTAGCCGGCGCCGGACTTCCAGTGCTCACGGCCCAGCCCGAGTTCGGACCAGCCCAGTCCGCGGGAGCGCACCAGGAGCACCAGTGCGACGGCGGCGGCCGGTACCACGGCGACGTTGGCCCACGGGGTGGTGAAATGCGCGATCAGGTTCGTCAGCGCCAAGACGACCACAACGACGGCGATGTCGACGTAGATGCGGAAGTGATGCAGTGCCGACAGTTGCGCGAGCACGGGATGCGGCTCGACCGGAGCGGCGACGGATACCTCAGACATGACCGGACCAGATTACCGGGTCATTCGTTGTCCCCGCCGGTGTCGGAGGCGCCGTCGGCACCCGCGGTGCCGAACCCGGACTTCCGCGCGGCCGGCCACACCCAGTCCTTGACCTCGGGGATGTCCTCGCCGTGGGCGCGGGTGTACTCGCGGGCCGCGAGCCGCTTGTCGGCCATCTGCTGGCGCAGCGTCGCGCACGTCGACCCCAGCGACGGCACCCGGTCGATCACGTCCATGACCAGGTGGTACCGGTCCAGGTCGTTGAGCATCACCATGTCGAACGGTGTGGTGGTGGTGCCCTCTTCCTTGTACCCGCGCACATGCAGGTTGGAGTGCCCGGTCCGCCGGTAGGTCAGCCGATGGATCAGCCACGGATAGCCGTGGTAGGCGAAGATGATCGGCCGGTCAGTGGTGAAGATCATGTCGAATTCGCGCGAGGTCAGACCGTGCGGATGCTCGGTGGCGTCCTGCAGCCGCATCAGGTCGACGACGTTGACGAACCGCACCTTCAAATCCGGCAGGTGCTGGCGCAGGATGTCGGCGGCGGCGAGCGCCTCCAGCGTCGGGATGTCACCCGCCGCGGCGAGCACGACATCCGGGTCGGTGCCGACCACCTCGCTGCCGGCCCACTCCCAGATGCCGAGTCCGCGGGTGCAGTGCGCGACGGCCTCCTCCATGGTCAGGAACTGCGGGGAGGGCTGCTTACCCGACACCACGACATTGACGTACTGCCGGGAGCGCAGGCAGTGGTCGTAGGTCGACAACAGGGTGTTGGCGTCCGGCGGCAGGTAGACCCGCACCACCTTGGCGCTCTTGTTGACGACGTGGTCGATGAAGCCCGGATCCTGGTGGGAGAACCCGTTGTGGTCTTGGCGCCAGACGTGACTGGAGAGCAGGTAGTTCAGGCTCGCGATCGGCCGCCGCCACGGGATCTCGTTGGTCACCTTGAGCCATTTGGCGTGCTGGTTGAGCATCGAGTCGACGATGTGGATGAACGCCTCGTAACAGTTGAACAGCCCGTGACGGCCGGTCAGCAGGTACCCCTCCAGCCAGCCCTGGCACTGGTGCTCGGACAGCATCTCCACGACCCGGCCGACGCGGGCGAGGTGCTCGTCGACCTCGGCGCTGATCAGTTCGGCGTCCCACTGTTTGTCGGTGGCGTCGTAGACGGCCTGCAGGCGGTTGGAGGCGGTCTCGTCGGGACCGAAGATCCGGAAGTTGTCGGGGTTGAGGCGGATCACGTCGGTGAGCCACTGCCCGAGGACGCGGGTCGCCTCGGCGACCGTCCCGCCGGGCGCGGGCACGTCGACGCCGAAGTCCCGGAAGTCGGGCAGCCGCAGGTCCTTGAGCAGCAGCCCGCCGTTGGCGTGCGGGTTGTCGCTCATTCGCAGGGTGCCCTCGGGGGCGAGTTCGGCGACGTCCGGCAAGAGCTTCCCGGTGTCGTCGAACAGCTCGTGGGCCCGATAGGAAGCCAGCCAGTCGGAGAGCACCTCGAGGTGCTCGGGGGTGTCGCGGGCGTTGGACAGCGGCACCTGGTGCGCCCGCCAGGACCCGGTGGTCTTCTTCCCGTCGATGTAGGCGGGTCCCGTCCAGCCTTTCGGGGTGCGGAACACGATCATCGGCCACGCCGGCCGGGAGTCGTCGCCGGCCGCCGCCGCGGCCTTGATGTCGGCGATCTGGTTGAGCACGTCGTCGAGCAGGGTGGCGAAGCGCCGGTGGGCGTCGAGGTGGTCGTCGTCGCCGTCGGCGACCTCGAAGAAGTACGGCGTGTGACCGTAGCCGACCATCAGGTCGCGCAGCTCGTCTTCGGGGATGCGGGCCAGCACCGTCGGGTTGGCGATCTTGTAGCCGTTGAGATGCAGGATCGGCAGCACCACCCCGTCGTGGGCGGGGTTGGTCAGCTTGTTGGAGTGCCAACTGGTCGCCAGCGGTCCGGTCTCGGCCTCCCCGTCGCCGACGACGGCGGCCACCAGCAGGTCGGGGTTGTCGAAGGCCGCGCCGTAGGCGTGCGACAGCGAGTACCCCAGCTCGCCGCCCTCGTGAATTGAGCCCGGGGTCTCCGGAGCCACGTGGGACGGGATGCCGCCGGGGAACGAGAACTGCCGGAACAGCCGCCGCAGCCCTTCGTCGTCGTGGGTGATGTCCGGGTACACCTCGGTGTAGGTGCCGTCGAGATAGGCGTTGGCGACCAGTCCCGGACCGCCGTGCCCCGGCCCGGTCACATAGATGGTGGACTGCCGACGTTGGTTGATCGCCCGGTTGAGGTGGGCGTAGAGGAAGTTCAGACCGGGGGTGGTGCCCCAGTGCCCCAGCAGTCGCGGCTTGACGTCGTCTCGGGTCAAGGGCCGGCGCAGCATCGGGTTGTCCAGCAGGTAGATCTGGCCGACCGACAGATAATTCGCGGCACGCCACCAGCGGTCCAGTCGCTCGATCTCGGCGTCCGGCAGCGTCTCACTCTCCACGGTCGTCCAGGTGCGGGGCTGCTCGATGGGGGCGGTGGTCGTCATCTGTCCATCCAACTCGGGAACGGGGCTCAAGTCACCGCATACCCGGTGGCAATCTCCTTAATCTCGGCTCCCGTTAGGGTGTCCACTCATGCCCATCGATCCCCGGACACCCGTTCTCGTCGGCTACGGCCAGGTCAACCAGCGCGACGCCGACCCGGGGGTCGAACCCGTCGACCTGATGGCGGCGGCGGCCCGGGAGGCCGCCGAGTCCAGGGTGCTCGAGGCGGTGGACGCCGTGCGGGTGGTCAACCTGCTGTCGTGGCGCTACCGGGACCCGGGATTGCTTCTGGCGCAACGCATCGGCGCCGGCAAGGTGGCCACGCGCTACACCGGCATCGGCGGCAACGTGCCGCAGACGCTGGTGAACCTGGCGTGCCTGGACATCGCGCAGGGCCGGGCCGGTGTGGTCCTGGTCGCCGGTGCCGAGACCTGGCGGACCCGGACGAAGCTGCGGGCGGCCGGGCAGAAGCCCGACTGGACCCGGCAGGACGAGTCGGTGCCGGCGGCGCCGGGGTCCGACGAGAGCGTGCCGATGGCCGCACCGTCGGACGAGCGGATCCACCTCGACCGGCCGTCGTACGTGTACCCGATGTTCGAGACCGCCGTGCGCATCGCGGCCGGTGAGTCCATCGAGGCGCACCGCCGCCGCATCGGCGAGTTGTGGGCGCAGTTCTCGGCGGTCGCGGCGGCCAACCCGCACGCTTGGAGCCGCGAGGCGCTGTCGGCCGACGAGATCTCGCTGCCTTCGGCGCAGAACCGGATGATCAGCTGGCCGTACCCCAAGCTGATGAACTCGAACAACATGGTCGACCAGGGCGCGGCACTGATCCTCACCTCGGTGGGGCGGGCCAAGGAGCTTCAGATCCCTTCGGAGCATTGGGTTTTCCCGTACGCCGGAGCCGACGCGCACGACACGTATGCCATCGGGGAGCGCGCGGAGTTCCACACCTCGCCGGCCATCCGCATCGCGGGGCGGCGCGCACTGGAACTGGCCGGGGTCGGGGTCGAGGACATCGACCTGATCGACGTGTACTCCTGCTTCCCGTCGGCGGTCCAGGTCGCGGCCAAGGAACTGGGGCTGCCGGTCGGAGATCCGGCGCGGCCGCTGACCGTGGCCGGCGGTCTGACGTTCGCCGGCGGACCGTGGAACAACTACGTCACCCACTCGATCGCGACGATGGCCGAGCAGCTGGTCGCCGAGCCCGGTCGGCGCGGACTGATCACCGCCAACGGCGGCTACCTGACCAAGCACAGCTTCGGCGTCTACGGCACCGAGCCGCCGGCGCACGAATTCCGTTGGCAAGACGTGCAATCCGAGGTGGATCAGGAGCCGACGCGCGAGGCGCTGGTGGAGTACAGCGGGGTCGGCACCGTGGAAACCTGGACGACGCCGGTGGACCGCGAGGGTGTGCCGGAAAAGGCGTTCCTGGCCGTGCGCACCCCCGAGGGCGCCCGGGCGCTGGCGGTCATCGCCGACCGCGACGCCGCCGCGGCGACGGTGGTCGAGGACATCGCCGGGGCGGCGGTGCGGGTGCACGCCGACGGCACCGCGACGCTGGAGTAGTGCGCATGCCGCGTCGGTAACGCCGCTGTCACATCGACGGCCTACGTTGCTCTCCCATGAAGGCGCTCCGACACCCCTGCCCTGCAGATCGGCCTGGCCGCCATCGGCGGCATCCTCTTCGGCCTGGTCGTCGGTGAGTGGGCCGCCAACCTCAAATTCGTGGGCGACCTGTTCATCCGCTTGATCCAGATGTCCATCGTGCCGCTGGTGATGGCCTCGGTCATCGTCGCGACCGGTTCGATGACCGGCACCGGCACCGGTCGGATCGCGGGACGCACCTTCGCCTGGATGTTCGGTTTCTCCGTGGTCGCAGCGGTGCTGGCCTGGGCGCTGAGTACCGTGTTCCAGCCGGGCACCGGCATGGTCTACTCCGAGGAACTCGATCCCGGCCTGGCGGAGTCGGCAGGAGAGGCGCTGGGCTGGCAGGACACCGTGCTCAACTTCGTCTCGACCAACGTCTTCGACGCGATGTCGACGGCGACGATGGTTCCGATCATCGTGTTCTCGCTGCTGTTCGGCGTCGCGCTGCGCCTCCACGTCACCCGCACGGGTGACACCGGCGTGCTCACCTTCATCGAGCAGATCCAGCAGATCGTGCTGACGATGATCCGCCTGGTGATGTACATCGCGCCGATCGGCGTGTTCTGCCTGCTGGCCGACATGGCCGGCGACGTGGGTTTCTCGGTCGTCACCACCGCGCTGAAGTATCTCGGCACCACCCTGGTCGGGGTTCTGATCCTGTTCGTCCTGTTCGTCGTGGTCGTCACCGTCCGGACCCGGCTCAACCCCTGGAAGCTTCCCGCGAAGCTCGCCGAACAGACCGCCATCGCGGTCACCACCACCAGCTCGGCCGTCACCTTCCCGACCGTGCTGAAGAACACCGTCGAAAAGGTCGGGGTCAGCCAGAAGGTCGCCAACTTCACGCTGTCGGTCGGGCTGACGATGGGCTCCTACGGGGCCGTCCTCAACTACATGATCGTCGTGATGTTCCTCGCGCAGGCGGGCGACGTCGAGCTGAGCTTCGGCCAGATCGCGCTCGGCATGGTCCTGGCGATCCTGCTGAACATGGGCACCATCACCGTGCCGGGCGGCTTCCCGGTGGTCGCGATGTTCCTGGCGACCTCGCTGGACCTGCCGTTCGAGGCGGTGGGGCTGTTGATCGCCGTCGACTGGTTCACCGGGATCTTCCGCACGTTCCTCAACGTCAACGGCGACACTTTCGTCGCCATGCTGGTCGCCGACGCCGACGACGAGATCGACCGCGAGGTCTACAACGGCGACAAGGTGGTCGAGGCCGAGGAGCTGGACATGGAGGAGTACGGCGCGGCGATGGCGCGCGCCGATCGAACCGATTGACTACGGCGAGAGCAGACCGAGCGCGGCGACGGCGTCGCGCTCGGCGCGCAGCTCGGCCACGCTGGCGTCGATGCGGGTGCGGGAGAACGGGTTGATCTCCAGTCCCTCGACGATCTCCCACTGCCCGTCGACCGACCGGCACGGGAACGAGCAGACCAGTCCCTCATCGACGCCGTAGATCCCGGGCGAGGGCAGCGCCACCGACGTCCAGTCGTCGCCCGGGGTGCCGTGCACCCAGTCGTCGATGTGGTCGATGGCGCCGTTGGCCGCCGACGCGGCCGAACTCGCCCCGCGGGCCTCGATGATGGCGGTGCCGCGGCGCGCCACAGTGGGAATGAAATCATCGGTGAGCCAATGGGTGTCGGCGGCGTAGTCCGCACCGGAGCGGCCGCCGACCACGGCGTGGAAGATGTCGGGGTACTGGGTGGGGGAGTGATTTCCCCAGATCGTCATCTTGTGGATCTCGGACACCGAGACGCGGGCGTGGCGGGCCATCGCCGACATGGCGCGGTTGTGGTCCAGCCTGGTCAGCGCGGTGAACCGTTCGCGGGGAATGTCGGGGGCGTGCGCCGCGGCCACCAGCGCGTTGGTGTTGGCCGGGTTTCCGACCACGAGGACCCGCACCCCGGCGGCGGCGCCGGCGTTGAGTGCCTTGCCCGCCTGCGCGAAGATCTCGGCGTTGGCGCCGAGCAGGTCGGCTCGTTCCATCCCCTTGGTGCGGGGTTTCGCGCCGATCAGCAGCGCGACGTCGACGCCGTCGAACGCGGTGATCGGGTCGTCGTAGATCTCGGTGGCGGTCAGCAGCGGGAACGCGCCGTCGTCGAGTTCCATGACCACGCCTTCGGCGGCCCGCAGCGCCTGGGGAAGCTCCAGGAGCCGCAGCCGGACGGGGGTGTCCCGGCCGAGCATCGCACCGGCGGCGATCCGGAACAGTGCGGCGTAGCCGATGTGTCCGGCGCCTCCGGTCACGGTGACCGTGACCGGCGCCGCGGTGGTGGAGGACATGGTGGTCAACCCTACCCACGGGGCAACCTCAGGGTGCGTCGACGGGCACATCGGTATAGCCGGGACGGAAACCGTCGGCGGAGAACGTGAAACCCTCGCCGCTGCGCTCGGACAGACACGAGATCCCCGTGCTCTCCTGCACGTTGCAGCGGAACCCGGCCACGGCCAGGATGCGGTTGAACGGCAGCTCGGTGGCCGACCCGTCGTTGAGGCCGAACGGTGCGCCGTCGCGGGCGACGAAGCGCGCGGCGCCGTCGTGCTCCACGATCAGCGCGTTGGGCGCCCGCGGAGAGTCGTCGGTGTCGGGGACGGTGGCCGGCGCGCCGGCGATGCCGAGGCGGGAGGTGTTGCGGGCGTTCTGGCATCCGGCGTACATCCTCGGGACGATGGCGCACTCCCAGTTGCCGCTGGGGGAGACGAAGTAGTACGCGGTCTGCCCGTCGATGTCGGCGGCGAAGTCGAATGCGTTGGCCAGGTGTGCGTTGCCGCGCACGGTGGTGGACGGGGCGGCCGCCGAGGAGGTGACCGCGGGCGGAGCCGCGTCGTCGGTGGTGACGACGGTGGGACCCGCGCACGCGACGGCGGCGACGGCGAGTACCGGCAGGCCGGCGATCAGGGAGGCATGCATGTCGAGACCCCAGCCTGCCATGGGCCCTCAGGTTTGCGCGCGGACCCTGTCACGCAGTTCGTCGTCCAGGGAGACCCGCACCAGGGCGGCGGCCAGGTTGGCCGCGCTGCGCGGAGCCAGCCCGGCGAGCACGGTCGGGTCGTCGGGTAACCCGAGGTCGGCGGCCGCCGCCAGGGCGCGGTGGTCGAAGTACGGCCGCACCCAGGTCCAGGTGTCCTGCACCTCGCGCAGGAAGATGTCGGCGCCGGTGTCGCCGATGCCCTTGAACTCCTGCAGCAGCCGCTTGGTCCTGGCGATGTCGCGCTCGCCGGCCAGTGCCAGTCGGCGCAGGTCGCCGCCGTAGCGGTCCAGGACCGCGGCGGCGATGTCGACGGCCCGGGTCGCCGAGCTCTCGTCGTAGCGGACGTAGCGGGCCCGGCCGAACGCCGCGATGAAGACCGGCCGCTGTGCGTCGCGGACCTGGGCCGGGGTGCGCAGCCCGGCGCGGAACATCTCGCGGGCCGCCCGCGTCGCCGTGGTCGCGTCGATGGGCTTGCTGGCCAGCATGCACAGCATCAGCAGCTGGAACAGCGGCATCGGCTTGTCGCGCAGTCGGATCCCGGCTTCCTCGGCGTAAGTGGTGCCGGCCCGGTCGAGCAGGCGCTGCACAACCGCGGGGCGCGTCGAAGCGGTCATGCCAGCGGGCTTCCCGCTTCGCCGGTGGGGAAACGTGACGCTGTTCCGGCGGTCGATCCGCCGCGGTCACGCAGCGAGGGTCGCGGGTTCGTCCGCGGGCACCAGCGCCTGGGCGACGATGTCGGCGACATCGGTCATCGGCCGGACGTCAAGGGCGTCGAGCACCCCGGCGGGCACGTCATCCAGGTCGGCCTCGTTGCGCGCCGGGATGAAAACCGTTGTCAGCCCTGCACGTTGGGCGGCCAGCAGCTTCTGCTTGACCCCACCGATGGGCAGCACCCGACCGTTGAGGGTGACCTCGCCGGTCATGCCGACATCGGAGCGGACCTGCCGTCCGGTGGCCATCGACACCAGGGCGGTGACCATCGTGACGCCCGCGGACGGGCCGTCCTTCGGGACGGCACCGGCCGGCACGTGCACGTGGATGCGGCGGTCCAGCGCCGTCGGATCCACACCGAGCTGCTCGGCGTGGGCGCGCACGTAGGACAGCGCGATCTGCGCGGACTCCTTCATCACGTCGCCGAGCTGACCGGTGAGCTGCAAAGCCCCCTCTCCCGAGGAAGAAGGAGTGGAGCCGGCCTCGATATAGAGGACGTCACCGCCCAGGCCGGTGACCGCCAGGCCGGTCGCCACACCGGGCACTGCGGTGCGTTCGGCCGACTCGGGCATGAACCGCGGCCGGCCGAGGTATCCGACCAGGTCGGGCTCATCGATGGTGATCGGTGCCGGGTCGGCGGCCAATTTCGTCGTGGCCTTGCGCAAAGCCTTGGCCAGCAGCCGCTCGAACTGTCGCACACCGGGTTCGCGGGTGTAGTCCGCGGCGATCTTGCGCAGTGCCGCGTCGGTGATCGTCACCTCGTCGGGGCCCAGTGCGGCGCGGTCACGCTGGCGGGGCAGCAGGAAATCGCGGGCGATGGCGAGCTTGTCGTCGGCGGTGTAGCCGTCGATCTCGACCAGCTCCATGCGGTCCAGCAGCGCCGACGGGATGTTCTCGATCACGTTGGCGGTGGCCAGGAACACGACGTCGGACAGGTCGAGGTCGAGGTCGAGGTAGTGGTCCCGGAACGTGTGGTTCTGCGCCGGGTCGAGGACCTCGAGCAGCGCGGCGGCCGGGTCGCCCCGGTAATCGGAGCCGACCTTGTCGATCTCGTCGAGCAGCACGACGGGGTTGCGCGACCCCGCCTCGCCGATGGCGCGGACGATGCGTCCGGGCAGGGCGCCGACGTAAGTGCGGCGGTGACCCCGGATCTCAGCCTCGTCGCGGACGCCGCCGAGGGCGACGCGCACGAACTTGCGGCCCAGCGCGCGGGCGACAGACTCGCCCAGCGACGTCTTGCCGACCCCGGGCGGGCCGGCCAGCACCATCACCGCACCGGAGCCGCGACCGCCGACGACGGCCAGTCCGCGCTCGGCGCGGCGTGCGCGCACGGCCAGATACTCGACGATCCGGTCTTTGACGTCGTCGAGTCCATGGTGGTCGGCGTCCAGGATCGCCCGGGCCTGCGCCAGGTCCGTCGAGTCCTCGGTGGTGACGTTCCAGGGCAGGTCGAGCACCGTGTCGAGCCAGGTGCGGATCCAGCCGCCCTCCGGGCTCTGGTCGCTGGAGCGTTCCAGCTTGCCGACCTCGCGCAGCGCGGCCTCGCGCACTGCCTCGGGCAGGTCGGCGGCCTCCACCCGGGCGCGGTAGTCGTCTTCACCCTCCTGGCCGTCGGGACCCAGCTCGCCCAGCTCCTTGCGGATCGCGGCGAGCTGCTGGCGCAGCAGGAACTCCTTCTGCTGCTTGTCCATTCCGGCGCGGACGTCCTCGGCGATCTTGTCGCTGACCTCCACCTCGGCGAGGTGTTCGGCGGTCCAGTCGATCAGCCGCTGCAGCCGGGCGGCCACGTCGGCGGTCTCGAGTAGCTCGCGCTTCTGCACGTCGCTCAGATACGACGCGTAGCCGGCCGTGTCGGCCAGCGCCGACGGGTCGGTGATCTTGTTGACGACGTCGACGATCTGCCACGCCTCGCGCCGCTGCAGCATGGCCAGCAGCAGCTTCTTGTACTCGGCGGCAAGCGCGCGGGTCTCGTCGGTGATCGGAGGTTCGGCGACCTCCTCGACGGCGACCCACAGGGCCGCGCCGGGGCCGGCCGCGCCGGAACCGATGTGGGCGCGCTTCTCACCCTTGACGACGGCGGCCGAGCCGCCACCGGGGATTCGCCCGACCTGCACGATCGAGGCGAGCACACCGTAGGTGGGGTAGCGGTCGTCCAGCCGAGGGGCGATCAGCAGTTTCCCGGATTCGCTGGCCTGCGCTGCATCGACCGCGGCGCGGGCAGCGTCGTCGAGTTCGATCGGCACCACCATGCCGGGCAGCACGATCGGCTCGCTGACGAACAGGACGGGAACGGAGATGGATTCCGACATCAATCCTCCAAAGTTGATTCTGATCGACTCAACTAAATGGAAGGGCGGATTGTTCCCGGGAGGCGCCGAAACCGGCGAGACCGCCGGAAACGGCAACCTGGCGGAAACAGAGGGCCGTTACATTCCAACTGCCGAATCCGCGGCAGCGAAAGGGCACCAGCGACGTGGCCGAGGAGCCGACCCAGCAGAGCGCCGCGTCCGCGGTCGCGCGGACCGTCGTGTTCGCGCTGTACGACAAGGTGACTCTGCAGGATGTGGCCGCGCCGCTGGAGATCTTCGCCCGCGCGAACGATTTCGGGGCGAATTATCACGTGCTGCTCGCCTCACCGGCGGGTGAGGCCGTGGGGACGACGGCCTATGCCCGGCTGGACGTGGACGTCGCGCTGGCCGACGCGCCCGCCGCGATCGACACACTGTTGGTGCCGGGCGGCGTGCCGGCGGACTTCTCCTTCACTCCGGGAGTGCACGACATCCCGGAGGAGCCGACCCCCGACACGGTGCCCGAGGCGCTGGCGATGGTGCGTCACTTGGCGCCCCGGGCGCGCCGGGTCGCCTCGGTCTGTACCGGTGCGTTCGTCCTCGCGGCGCTGGGCATGCTGGAAGGACGACGCGCAACGACGCATTGGGCGCATTGCCAGACCCTGGCGCGGCGGTACCCGCAGGTGCGGGTCGACCCGGATTCGCTGTTCGTCCAGGACGGACCGTTCATCACCGGGGCGGGGATCACCGCCGGGATCGACCTGGCCCTCGCGCTCGTGGAGAGCGACTACGGTCCGGCAGTGGCGCGCCGGGTGGCCCGCTGGATGGTCGTCTTCCTGCAACGGCCCGGTGGTCAGGCACAATTCAGCGTCTGGGCGGGATCGGCGCTCCCGCCCTCGGGGGGTCTGCGCGACATCGTCGATTCGGTGATCGCCGACCCCGGCGCCGACCATTCGATCGCGTCGATGGCGGCGAAAGCGGCCGTGAGCGAGCGGCATCTGGCCCGGATGTTCCACGACCAGATGGGGATGACGCCCGCACGCTTTGTCGAACAGGCACGGCTGGAGGCCGCCAAAGTGCTTCTCGCAACCGGTGATCAGAGTCAGGACACCGTCGCACGACGGGTCGGCTTCGGGACGACCGACACCATGCGGCGCACCTTCCGGCGCAATCTGGGGGTGTCACCCGGCATATACCGGAACCGCTTCCGCACCACCGGCATCGACCAGTAGCGGAGTGGCCGCGATCGGCACCGGCAGCACCCGGTGCGCCTGCAGGTGGTCGCGGATGCGTGCGCCGTACCGCAGCCCGCTGCGTTGCGCGGCGGCGTGGAAGGACTCGCCGGCGAGCACCAGCCCGACCGCGTTCTCCAGCCGGACCTCGTAGACGTACTGACGCAGCGTCACTCCGACCTGGGCCTTGAACAGCCGGGCCAGATGCCGCGGGCTCATCCCGATCTGGGCGGCAACGGTTTCCAGCTCGTAATGGCCGGCCGGGTCGGCGCTGACGGTCGCCATCAGTCGTTCCAGCCCGGCGTGTTTGGGCCGCGGAGTCCTGGCGGCCGCAGAGATCTGCGGATGGCCGTCCAACCGTCTGCTGAGCAGCACCATGTCCCTGGAGATCTCGTGGGCCAGGTCGGTTCCGTTGTCTTCGGCGATCAGCGCCAGGGCGAGATCCACCGCACCGGCCGCTCCGGCGGACGTCCAGGTGTCCCCGTCGCGGGTGTAGACCGATTGCCTGTCGAGGATCGCCGCCGGGTGCTGTGCGGCAAAGGCATCCAGATGGCGCCAGTGCGTGGTGGCCCGGCGGCCGTCGAGCAGACCGGCCGAGGCCAGCGCGAAAGATCCGGTCCCGATCGCGGCCACCCGTCGCGCACCGCCGGCCAGCGTCTGGATGAGGGGGCGCAGATGCTGCGGCACGCCGGCAGTGACCAGGCTGTCACCCCCGACGATGACGAGGGTGTCGGCAATCGGCCCCAGCTCGGCGGCGGGGGTGGCGGCCAGCGACAGGCCCGAAGAACACCGGACCACCGAGGATTCCCCACAGCAGTGCAGTGAGACCGAGTAGTCACGGCCGAGGGCGCGGGCCACGTCGAACGCCTCCAGCGGACCGGTGACGTCCAGAGTCCGGGACCCGTCGAACACCAGCATCGCGATGCGCCGCCGCTGCTGTTCGGTGTAGTGGCACATGGGGTAAGGGTGGGCGCGCCCCGATGCGGGTGCCGTCCGATGTCCGGATTTGCGCGCGTCTTGTCCGTGTCGGTCGGCTCCGATCGCGTAGGTCCGGTTTTGCGCCAAAGATGTCCACCTCGGCGAGCAACCGACAACCGGCCGTTACCGATCGGAAACACGACCAGCCCAACGTTGGTGCGACCAAAGGCTTTTCGAAACCTCGACCGACTAGGTGGACGGAATGGATTCACGATCGGCTCTGACATTGAGCATCGGTGTGCTCGGCGGGATAGCGGTGGCGTTCACCGCGACGGTGATCACCGTCCCGATCTGGGTGGTCTTTCTGGCTTGGGCGTCCTTCTTCTTCGTCGGTGGGGGCCCAGGTGGCTGGGTTCGTTCGGTGTCGTCGAACCTCGTCGGCGTCGTGATCGCCACTGCCAGCCTGTATGCCGCGCATCTTCTCGGGGGGAGCCTGACCGCCACCGCGATTGCGGTGGGGCTGGGCAGCGCGGTGATGGTGCAGGCGTCGTGGATCGGCCTGCTGTCGGTGACACCGGCCGTGGTGGTCGGTTTCGCATCCACCGTCTCGACGGTGGCGGGGACGGCCGCGGCGGTCACCACCACCAGCATCTCCCACCCGGGACTGGTCGCCGCGTGTGCCTGCGTCCTGGGCGCGACCTTCGGGATCGCCTCGGAGTATCTGGCCGATGTCATGACACGTACGGCCCCGGCCGGCCGTACCGGAACGGAAGGTGCACCAGCATGAAACTGCAGCATTATCTGGGCGGGCTCGAGGGCTTGCCCGAGCCGCTGAACCTGGAGAAGCGGGTGTTCGTCGAGGAGTGGGAGAAACGCATCTTCGGCATCCATGTCGCGATGATGGGTCTGAGCAATCACCTCGGTTCGGCGCTGCCCGAGTACCCGATCGCCGAGGTGCCCACCGAGTTCCGGGACGAATGGACCTGGGCGTCGTTGCGGACCGGGGCCGAGGCCATGAACCCCTTCGACTACTTCAAGTTCCGCTATTACGAGAAGTGGCTGGGCGGTATCAGCCAGTTCTTCATCGACCAGGGATACCTGTCCGAGGAGGAGATCGCCGCCGCGATGGCGGACCCCGCCACCGCCCCCGGTGGCGACGGCGACCCGGCCATCGACGACCAGGTGATGGACTACCTGCGTCGTGGCGACAGCCCCCGTCGCGATGTCGCGCACCCCAGGTTCGCGGCCGGTGAGCAGGTCCGCATCGCCGATGTGCCGGCCGGCGACCACACCCGGCTGCCGGGCTATCTGCGATCCAAGATCGGCACGGTCACCCGGATCTTCGAGGGTGACTACGGCTACTTCGTGCACACCGGTGACGGCATCGGTGATCCGATGCCGATCTACATCGTCGAGTTCACCCCCGCCGAGCTCTGGGGGGTCCGCGCCGAGCCCGGCGCCAACACCTTGTACGCCGAATTGTTCGAGGCATACCTGCAACCCGTCGAGGAGGACAAGTGAGTGACCAGTTTTCGTACCCGTCCGACCGTGAGCAATCGAGCGCCGATCGGGTGGCGGCGTTGGAGCGGCTGCTGATCGACAAAGGGGTCATCACCAGTGCGACGGTCGACAAGGTGCTGGCCTACTTCGAGTCCGAGATGACCCCGCTCAACGGCCAGAAGATCGTCCTGAAGGCTTGGACCGACCCGGAGTTCGCGGCCCGCGTCGTCGTGGACACCCCGGCTGCGCTCGCCGAGCTGGACCTGCCCGAAGGGATGGCCGGCGCCGAGGGGGAACATCTGCAGGCGGTCGCCAACGGCCCAGGTGTGCACAACCTGGTCATCTGCACGCTGTGCTCCTGCTTTCCCTGGCCGGTGCTCGGGCTGCCGCCGTACTGGTACAAGGACCCGGTCTTCCGGGCGCGCGCGGCCCGGGAACCTCGCACGGTACTCACCGAGGTCGGCGTCGAGCTGCCCGACGACACCGAGATCAAGGTGTGGGACTCCAGCGGTCATTCGCGGTGGTTCGTCATCCCCGAACGGCCCGCTGGGACCGAGGATTTCACCGACGAACAGCTCATGGGACTGGTCACCACGGAATCCATGATGGGTGTCGCGCTGGCGGGACAACGGTCATGAAACTGCACCAGACCTGCACGACGGACCAGGCGGCCCCGTCCTTCGACCACGACTGGCAGCGCCGCGCCTTCGGTTTGGCGCTCGCGCTCTCGGAGTTCGGCCACTACCCGTGGAGCGAGTTCCAGCAGAGTCTGATCGACACGATCAGCGCCTGGGAAGCGGCGCCCACCGCCGCCCGCGGTGAGTGGGAGTACTACGACCACTGGGTGGCCGCGCTCGAGCACGTCGTCGACCACCGTGAACTCCTCACGGCCCCACTGCATACCGACGACGGCGATCACGCCGTCGGTGACGACCACCACTGACATTCGGGAAAGGACCGAGCATGCACATCGAACCAGGAATCGTCGACGGGGCGAAGATCGCCCTGAGCTACGCCACCGCCGGCGGCGCCGGGGCGTACGCGTTGATCATGGCGGGCAAACACATCAAGGAGCGCGGCGCCGGATCCATGCTGCTGGGCACCTCGGTCACCACGGTCCTGGCACTGGCCTTCTTCGAGTTGCTCCCGCATTTTCCGGTGGGGGTCTCCGAGGTGCACCTGATCCTCGGCTCCACACTGTTCCTGTTGTTCGGCGTCGCTCCGGCGGCGTTCGGGCTGGCGCTGGGACTGTTGATCCAGGGGATGGTGCTTTCCCCCTTCGACCTTCCGCAGTACGGCATGAATCTCACGACGCTACTGGTGCCTCTGTTCGCCCTGCAGTACGTGGCGGGCAGGACCATCGCACCGCAGACGCCCTATACCGCGCTCAGGTACCGGCAGGCCTTCACGCTGTCGATGACCTACCAGGCCGGAATCGTGTCGTGGGTCGGGTTCTGGGCGCTCTACGGCGAGGGCTTCAGTGCGGCCACCGTCGCCGGCGTCGCCACCTTCGGTGCGGCGTACCTGCTGGTCATCGTGCTGGAACCGCTGGCCGATCTCGCGGTGCTGGCCGGGGCGAAAGCGATTGACCGACTCCGGGACCAGATGTGGCTGGAACCCCGGCTGTTCAGCCCGGCCTGACCGCCTGCCAGTCCCGGGCGGCCACCAACTCGGGCACCAGGGTCTCGGTGAGCAGGCGCACGTCTTCGACATCGTCGCCCGGGTACCGCAGCGACGTGGTCGAGGTCAGCACGTCCCCGCCGACAGCGACCAGTGTGGTGCCGCGCGGACCCGTCCATTCGGCCATCTGCGTCTCCCACCGGGAGCCGGCGAACACCAGCATGCGAAGGTCGCTGTTCTTGGTGCGGTAGACGTCGACGTGGCTCCAGTCGCCGGTTTCGCAGCCGACCGCCGAGCGCCGCGGGCCCTCCCGGAACATCAACGCGCCCTGCTGCGCCGACGACAGGCGGTGCGCCGGGGCGACCAGGTGGATCTCGTCGTCGCCGAGCAGCAGATCGGCGATCTCGGGCCGCCAGTCGTTCTCGGTGGACAACAGATGGTCGGTGGCACGCGCGCTCGCCCCGATCGCCGAGACCAGCTTGTCGGTGGAGGTCCCGGTCAGCCGGCACTCCAGGGCGAGCAGCAGCGCCAGGGTGTGCTGGTAACTGCGGCAGGCCACGCCGCCGGCCTCGGGTTCGGCGAGCAGTTCGACGGTGTGGTCACACGCGATGGTGATGGCCGAAGCGGGTGTGTTGGTCAACGCCACGGTCGGTGTCGAGCGGTCGATGCGGTCCAGCGCGTCGAGTGTCTCGATCGATCCGCCTGACGCCGAGGTGGCCACCACGAGGGTGCCCGGCCCCCATTGCGGCAGCAGCTCGGAGGAGGCGATCTCGGAGACGGCGCAGATCCCGTGCGCTCGCAGCCGGGCGGCCGCGACGCCGGCCGCGTACGCCGACGATCCCATGCCGAGGAAGACGATGCGGGAGATGCCCGGGGGAAGTACCTGGTCCCACGGATTGTGTTGCGCCAGTGCGTCGGCCAGATTCGACAGCACGTCCGGCTTGCGGGCGAGGTCGGCGGCGAAGTGGTCGGGGTTCATCGGCTCGTTTCGGGGAGGAGGGCGGGCAGTGCCGCGTCGGGGACGTACATCCATCGCGGCAGATGGCGTGCGGCGTAGACGACCTCGCGCAGCACCTGTTGCAGCCGCAGGGCCGGCACCGCGGCCTCGAGGTGCAGGTCGGCGTGCCCGGTTTCGTCCAGCCGGCGCAGATAGGCCTCGCGCAGCGCCGTGCGCGAGGCGGTGTCCACCGCTCGCAGCCGGTCCGGGTCTGGTGCGGCGCGCTTGGCGGTCACGATGGCGACGTGACACACCGACTGCAGGAGTCCGGCGAGGTCGACCGCGGCCGGGACGGGGCGGACGCGCTCGCTGGGGTGCAGGACGGGGTTGCCGTCGAAGTCGGTGAGGACCAGCCGATCTCCGCTGCGCAGCACCTGGCCCACATGCAGGTCGCCGTGGGCGTCGAGGATCGGCACGTCGACCAGCTCGGCGAGACCGCTCAGGAGGGCGGTGAACTCGTCGGCTCGTTCGGCGAGCAGCGCGGCGGTGGCGGGGGCGGCGAGGCTGCGTGCCTCTGCCAGAGTGGCGACGGCGTTGTCGCGCCAGCGGCGCGCGTCGGCCGCGGTGGACCGGACTGCGGTGCTGCTCATCGCGGCGTGCAGGTCGGCGACCAGCCCGCCGAGGGTGTCGAAGGTGGCGGTCACCGTGGTCAGGTCGCCGCTGGTGGCTGCGCCGGTGAACATCTCCTTGGCCCAGGTCCAGCCGTCGACGGCGCCGGGCAGGTAGCCGGTGACCGTGGCCACCAAGGTTTCCGCGCCGCCGTCGGGCGTCCAGGTGATGACTCCCAGCGGCGGGGGCATTGCGGTGAAACCGGCCGCGGCCAGGACCGAGAGCCGTCCTGGCGCCGGGTGCGGTCCCGGTTCGAGGTGGGTTGCCCACTTCACGACGGCGCGGTCGCCGACGACGACCGATTCGTTGGTCTGGTCCACGGTGATCGGCCGCTCGGAGCCCAGCTGTCCGGTGTCGGTCCAGGAGACCACGGAGAACCGGCCGTGGCGGGCGCGGCCGGGGGTGTCGGCGATCATCCGGACGAGTGCGGCCGAGGCGCCGTCCCCGGGGGCCGCCCGCCGCCGGTCGTCGCCGACGCCGACGAGCGGCACGGCCGAGAGCGTGCCGTTGCGGTCGATGATGGCCAGGGCGTGGCGGTCGTCGAGTGTCAGGACATCGGTCGCCGCCGGGTGGGCGTCGGTGGGCACGGTCAGTCCGCGGCGTCCTGGTGCGAGTGACCGATGCGTTCGATGACGTCGGCGGCGCGGCTCAACCCGTCGCGCTCGCGGACGGCAGCGCCGATCGCGCGGACCCGTTCCCGCAGTTCGGCGTCGCCCAGGATGACCTCCAGCGCGCCGGTCAGCTCGTGGTCGGCGAAGTGGTAGGTGTCCAGCCGGACACCGAGCGCGAGTTCGTGGATGCGCTGGGCGTTCTCGTACTGGTCCCAGAACAGGGGCAGCACGATCAACGGCTTGCCGAAGTGCAGCGACTCGGTGGTGGTGTTGTTGCCGCCGTGCGAGATCACCGCGTCGACCAGCGGGATGATCCTGGTTTGCGGCAGCATCTGCGCACCCACCATGTTGTCGGCCAGAACCAATTTGTCGGCCTGGGGTCCCATGCTGACGATGAAGCGGTGTGGTGTCTTGCCGAGGATGTCGATCAGTCGCTGCATCAGCGAGACATCCGCTCCGCCGAGGGACCCCAGGGACAGGTAGACCAGGGCGGTGCCGGCGGGACGGTCGGCCATCGCCGGGGGGAGTTCGTAGTTCTCGTCGGTCTCGCGGATGCTGGAGTCGATCCGGGTCCAGGACCCGTCGAGCGGACGCCGGCCGATGTAGTCCGCCTCGGCGGGGTAGATGTAGATGTTGGCGGCGTTGTTGCGGGGCATGAACTCCAGGTCCGGGAGCGGGGCCCCGCCCTGGCCCTGCACCCAGGCGTCGAAGTCCTCCCACATCGGTCGCAGCACCCGGTCGAACTCGGACCGGTAGGCAGCCCAGTCGGTGCGGTCGTCGCTGGGCAGGCCCGAAAATGGCGGCGGCACATCGGGTCCCGGCACTTCCAGCGGGCTGCAGGACATGAACCGCACGAAGGGCTTCCCGGCGGTGGTCAGCGCGGGGAACAGCACCACGTTGTCCTCGACCAGGACATCGGGTTGATGCTTGGCGATGATCTCCCGCAGGCGCGGTTCGCAGTACTTCGCACCGTCGATCAGCGCCTGGTAGGTCGGTTTGACGAAGGTGTCGAGTTGTTCGAGCGTCGACTTCGCGAACTCGGGTGCGGTCTCGGCGATGAAGTCGGTCCAGAACTGACCGGCGTCGGCGTCCTCGTCACCGGCGGCCGGCGGGGCCAGGTCGACCAGTTCCTCGATGAATCCGAACGGCGCGATCTTGCCGGCCCACGACGACTCCGCCGCGAACACGATGGTGTGGCCTCGCTCGCGGAGCTTCGCCGCGACGCCGATGCACTGGTTGGTGGGTCCGTAGGCGGACTCCGGCCAGAACATGACTGTCAGTGCTCGGGTCATCATGGTGTCCTTTCACCGGGGGCACGGCGGGGCAGGGGGTGGCCGGTTGCCACCCGCGCGTAGTCGAGGATCAGTTCGGTGGACGCGTCGGCGTCCAGGCTCGGGTGACGGGCCACCATGCGGTACCCGTAGGCGTCTTCCAGCGCCACGATGTTGCGCGCGATGGTCAGCGACGGGGAGCTCAGCGTGAAAACCCCTGCGGCAGCCCCGGATTCCAGGATCACCTGGTACATCGCCACCTGCCGGTCGTAGAGCGCGGTGAGCAGCACGGCGTAGGTCGGGTAGCGTCCGGCCGCCCCGCCGAGCTCGCACAGCAGCTTGACGGCCGGGTCGTCGGAGTCGACCGGCAGGCCGGACTCGATGGTGAGGACCAGTCGCCGGTCGGGTTCGGCGATCCCTTCGATCCGGCGCAGCCGTTCGTCGTAGAACCGCTCCATGCCCGCGCGGTTGGCTTCGACCAGCAGGGTCTGCACGTCGGGGAAGTGGTAGAGCACCGCGCCGGAAGTGAGACCGGCTTCGGCGGCGACCTGATTCAGCCGCACGTCGGCGCCGTGTTTCATCACCGCGCGCTGGGCGGCGTCGATCAGGTTCGCGCGTCGCTCCGTGCGGCTCACCGCCATGCGCACCCTCCGCTCAGTCCTGAACAAGAGTTCAGTTTAAAGCCATGAACCCTCTTTGACGTGCAGAGCTTACAGTTGTGCTCTCTGAATTGCAGTGCAACTATGGTCGCGGCGAGGCGCCGACGGCGTCGATCACCGCACAACCACGACGGAGCCAGTGATGACATCCACCGACCCTGCGCGGGACGAGTTGCGCGACGCCGAACCCCGTCCGGTCTGGTGGGAGGGTGTGCCGACCGGTCCGCACACCGGCCCGCTGCGCGGCCGGGTCGACGCCGACCTGGTCGTCGTCGGAGGCGGCTACACCGGGCTGTGGGCGGCGATCGAGGCCCTCACCGAACACCCTGGCCTCCGGGTCGTGATCCTCGAGCAGTCCTGGGTCGGCGCCGCGGCGTCGGGCCGCAACGGCGGCTTCGTCTCGGAGTCCCTGACCCACGGCATCGCCCACGGCGAAGCGATGTGGCCCGACGAGCTTGCCGAACTGCAGCGGCTGGGCCGCGAGAACGTCGCGCAGCTCGCAGAGTTCCTGCGGCGCAACAACATCGACGCCGACCTGCGGATGGTCGGCAAGACCACGCTGGCCCGGCAGCCTCACGAGGCCGAGGCGCTGCGCACTGCCGTCGCGGGCTACACCCGCCATGGTGAAGACGTGGTGTTCCTCGACCGGGACAAGGTGCGCGCCGACATCCATTCGGATGCCTTCGTGGCCGGCCTGCGCATTCACAGCGGCGGACTGGTCGACCCGATGGCCCTGGTGCTCGGCCTGAGGCGGGTCGCCGAAGAACTCGGCGCCGTCATCTTCGAGCAGACCCCGGCGACCGGCATCCGCCGCGAGGGCGCCGGCCTGCAGGTGCGCAGCACCCACGGCGCGGTCCACACCGCGCAGGTCGTGCTCGCGTCCAACGCCTACCGCCCGTTGCTACGGCGGCTGAGCGCGTGGGTACTTCCCGTCTACGACTACGTGCTGGCCACGGCACCCCTGACTGCAGAGCAACTGGCCTCGATCGGCTGGTCGGAGAACCAGGGGCTCACCGACGCCGGCAACCAGTTCCACTACTTCCGCCGCACCCGCGACGACCGCATCGTGTGGGGCGGCTACGACGCGATCTACCACTTCGGCAACGCCGTGGCGCCCGAACTGGAACTGCGCGACCGGTCACATCGATTGTTGGCCAAGCACTTCCGCGAGACCTTCCCGCAGCTGGAGCAGGTGCCGTTCACCCACCGCTGGGGCGGGGTCATCGACACCACGAGCCGGTTCACCCCGATCTTCGGGACCGCGTTCGGCGGCCGGCTGGCCTACGCGGTCGGGTTCACCGGTCTGGGCGTCGCGTCGACGCGGTTCGGCGCGCGCGTGGCACTCGACCTGCTGGCGGGCCGGGAGACGGAGCGGACGCGGCTGAAGGCGGTGACCGGTACGGCGGTGCCGTTCCCGCCCGAACCGCTGCGCTGGCCGGTGGTCGAGATGACGCGGGCCGCGCTGGCCCGGGAGGACGAGACCGGGCGCAGGGGAGTGCTGTTGCGCACCCTCGACCGCTTCGGTGTGGGCTTCAACAGCTAGAGGAGTATGCGCATGACGGCAGGACGGTTCCACCGGGGTGAGCGGGTCGCCGGCTCCGGCGGCGAGCGGACCCTGATCGACCCCGCGACCGGGGCGGTCACCGCGACGATCTCCGAGGCCTCACCGGCCGAAGCGGCGCAGGCCGTCACCGCGGCCGCCGAGGGGTTCCCCGAATGGTCCCGGCGCACCGCCGGCGAGCGCGCCCGGATCCTGCTGCGCTGGGCCGACCTCATCGACTCCCACGCCGCGGAGCTCACCGCGCTGGAGGTGGCCGAGACGGGTAAACCCGAGGCGGTCGTCCGCGACGGCGAATTGCCGTTCGGCACAGACAATCTGCGCTTCTTCGCGGGCGCCGGCCGGTCACTGGAGGAGACCGGCGCCGGTGTGCTCAGCGAGGGCTACACGTCGATGATCGTGCGCCGGCCGGTGGGTCCGGTGGTCGGCATCGCGCCCTGGAACTTCCCGATGATCATGGGGCTCTGGAAGATCGGGCCGGCGCTGGCCGCGGGCAACACGATGGTGATCAAGCCCGCCCCGGCCACCCCGTCGAGCACCCTGCGGCTGGCCGAACTGGCCGTCGAAGCCGGTGTCCCGCCCGGTGTGCTGGAGGTGGTGACCGGTGACGAGTCGGTGGGTCAGGCGCTGGTCGCCGACGAGCGGGTCCAGCTGGTCTCCATCACCGGGTCCACCCGCGCCGGACGGCAGGTCATGTCGACGGCCGCGGCGCGCGGCGCCCGGGTCCACCTCGAACTCGGCGGCAAGGCCCCGTGCCTGGTCTTCGAGGATGCCCACCTCGACGACGCGGCGCGCGGGATCGCGATGGGCGCGACGTACAACTCCGGACAGGACTGCACGGCGGCGACAAGGGCCTACGTCCACGAATCGGTGATCGACGACTTCACCGACCGCCTCGCCGGGGTGTTCGGGTCCATCCGCGTCGGCGATCCCCGCGACCCGTCGACCGACATCGGTCCGCTGATCAGCACCGAGCACCGCGCACGGGTGCACGGTTTCGTCGAACGCGCCGCGGCCGCCGGTGCGAAGGTGCGCGTCGGCGGGGTGCTGCCCGACGGCGCGGGCGCCTTCTATCCGCCGACGCTGATCACCGGCGCCGCCCAGTCCTCGGAGATCGTGCAGGACGAGGTGTTCGGCCCGGTGCTGGTGGTGCTGCCGTTCACCGACGAGGCGGACGCGATCCGGCTGGCCAACGACTGCCGTTACGGGCTGGCGTCCTCGGTGTGGACCTTGGACGTGGCGCGCGCGCTGCGTGTCGCGCACGCGATCGAAGCCGGCGTGACATGGGTCAACGATCATCTGCCGATCGCGTCGGAGGCCCCGCACGGCGGGGTGAAGGCCAGCGGATTCGGCAAGGACATGAGCCAGGCCGCGGTCGCGGAGTACACGGTGGCCCGCCACATCATGGTCAAACACGCGCCGCGCGTCGCGCACGACTCCTTCCGTCCGTCCTGACCGAAGCTGACCCACGAAAGCAGGGAGCCTGCCGCTCGGGGGAAAGCGGCAGGCTCCCTGGGTCAGGGCGGTGTCAGGCTGCGGCCTGGGCGCCCAGAACTCGCTGGATGTCCGGCTTCATCTGCTGCAGCTGCTGACCCCAGTAGGCCCAGCTGTGCGTGCCGTTGGCGGGGAAGTTGAACACCCCGTTGGTGCCGCCGGCGGCGATGTAGTGATCCCGGAAGCTGATGTTGGTGCGCAGTGTGAAGCCCTCCAGGAACTGCGCCGCCATCAGGTTCTGTCCGGCGGTGCCGGCGTCGAGTTCCGACGGGGTACCGGTGCCGCAGTAGACCCAGACGCGGGTGTTGTTCGCGACCAGTTGGTTGATGTTGACCATCGGGTCGTTGCGCTTCCACGCCGGATCCGAGGACGGACCCCACATGCTCTCGGCGTTGAACCCGCCGGCGTCGTTCATCGCCAGCCCGATCAGCATCGGCCACCAGCCCTCGGACGGGTTCAGGAAGCCGGACAGGGCGCCGGCGTAGATGAACTGCTGCGGGTGGTAGATCGCGTAGGTCAACGCGCTGCTACCGGCCATCGACAGGCCGACGACGGCGTTGCCGGTGCGCGAGACGCCGCGGTTGGCTTCCAGCCACGCCGGCAGCTCCTGGGTCAGGAACGTCTCCCACTTGTAGGTGTAGTTCTGGCCGTTGCCGCGCGAGGGCTGGTACCAGTCGCTGTAGAAGCTGGACTGACCGCCGACCGGCATGATCGTCGACAGCCCGGACTGGTAGAACCACTCGAAGGCGGGCGTGTTGATGTCCCAGCCGTTGTAGTCGTCCTGGGCGCGCAGTCCGTCGAGCAGGTAGACCGCGTGCGGCCCGCCGCCCTGGAACTGAATGCGGATGTCCCGGTTCATCGCCGGCGAGAACACGTCGAGGTACTCGACGGGAAGACCCGGCCGGGAGAACGCTCCTGCGGTCGCCGAGTTTCCGGCCAAACCGATCAGCCCCGGCAGCGCAACTGTCGCCACGGCGACGGCCGCCGCCCGTCGCCATGCGGTCTTCGCGGACCCGCGCAACTTCTCTTTCCACTTCATAACGGCAACCAATCCACCTTCCTGGTCAAGTCTCACGCATGCGTCGCAATGTGCCGTCGCTTTGCAGTGGTAATGAAACACGTTGCGGCTGCGTGGTTACCGCCTCGACACGGCGGTTCGACATCGCGGTTGGCTAACGATAAGGACTCAGGCCGGACTCGTCGGCGGCGGCGGGGTGATCGTCGGCGGCGGCCATCAGCCGCCGCTCGCGGGCGCGCCGGTCGGCGATGGCGGTGCCGATCACCTGCAACAGTATCGGCTTACGCCGCACCAGACGTTCGATGACGTCGCGTGGGAACTCCAGAACGGTGACCTCCTCGAGAGCGAACGCGGTGGCCAGCACCGCCTCCCGGGTGAGCGTCGTCTGACCCAGGAAGTCACCGCGCTCGAGCACCCGCACCGGGACCACCGCGCCGCGCCGGTCCGTGACGACCAGGCGTACCCGGCCGTCGATGATGAACCTCATCCCGGACGGGATCTCGCCGGCCTTCTGCAGGCGTTCTCCCGTGCCGTACCGGATCAGTCGAACCCTTTCGGTCAGGTTCTGCTGCTCGCTCTCGGTCAGCCGCAGCGTCGAGGTGACGTGCCGCATGGCCGAGTTGATCTCGTCGACGGAGCCGAAATCGCTTGTGACACCGTCGAGCCGGAGCCCGTGTCGGCGCGCGGCGTACCAGGCCCAGCGCAGGAACGTGCTGCGGACGTCCTCGTCGTCGGCGGGCGTGTGCAGGGGGATCGAGGTCTCATACTCGGCGCCGCCGAGGTAGGCGGTGAGGACGTGTCCATCGGTACGCAGCTCGGGCAGCGAGGCGGCCAGCGCCGACAGCATCCGGCAGACCTCGTCGGGGGCATCCGTGGCGTCGAAGGTCGTGACGACGGTGAGCCGGTGCTCGCCCTCGGGCCGGCTGTAGTTGGTGAACAGCGCGCCGGCGAGCTCGGCGTTGGGGATGACCAGAAGGTTGCCGCCGGTATCGATATGCGTTGCGCGCCAGTTGACTTCGACGACACGGCCATGCGCCGACGGCCGGCCCGCGACGGTGGGAATCGAGAGCCAGTCCCCGAGCCGGAACGGTTGCTCGAACAGCAACAGCAGGCCCGAGATGATCTGCCCGACCGAGTTCTGCAGGGCCAGACCGAGGACGATGGAGGTCACACCGAGCGCGGCGAACAGACCGCCGACGTTGGCGCCCCAGACGATGGCCATGATCACCGTGACGCCGATGGCGATCACGGTGAAGCGGGCGACGTCGACGAAGATCGAGGGCAGCCGCCGCCGCCAGCTGTCCTCCGGCGCCCCCTGGATCACCGTGGCGTTGAGCCCGGACAACGTCAGTGTCAGCAGCAGGACGCCGAAGAGCGTTGCGACCACGCGCACCGAGGTGGCTTCTTCGGGAATCCCGACGGCCCGCTGGAGCAGCAGCAGCAGCGCCCCCAGCGGCAGGATGTAGGTCCGCAGCAGATAGACGGGCCGGGCCAGCGCGCTGTCGCGCCGGCGCAGCGCGTTGTGCAGCTCGGTCAGCGCCACCAGCAATACCGGGAAGCCGATCGCGACCGCGACCGCCCAGGCGAGCCACGGCGAGTTCAGCACGCTGGTCATCGGTGGTACTCCTGCAGCCGCCAGATCGTCTCTTCGCCGTCCTCACCCGGGATCTGGCCGACCTCCATGAAGTTCACGGTGTCTCGCAGGACGTCGTGCACACGCGAGGTGACGTAGATGCCGGGCTTGCTGAAGTTGTGCTGCACCCGGTAGGCGGCGTCGACGGCCGGACCCCACACGTCGAAGGACAGCGAGCTGCGCCCGACCAGTCCGCTGGCGGCTCGACCGGTGTCGATGGCCGCACGCAGCCGCAGGGGGTGGCCGGACCCCGCTGCGTAGCGATCGATGATGCGGCTCATCTCGACAGCGAAGTCGACGGTGCGCCGGACGTTGTCCAGTCGGGGCACCGACAGCCCACAGGAGCCGAGATAGCCGTTGTGCAGCGTGCGCACGCGTTCGACGCCGAGACTGTCTGCGGCGGCGTCGAATTGCCGGGTCAGGTCGTTGGCGATGACCGTCAGCTCCCGCGGGCTCAGTGTCTGCTCGAGGTCGGCCAGGCCGGTCACCTCGGCGAAGATCACCGTGACCTCGTTGTGCTCGTCGGCGATGGTGTCCTCACCGTCGCGATAGCGGCGCATCGCAGACTCGGGCATCAGCGACAGCATCAGACGCTCGTTCTCTGCGCGCTCTTCGGCGAGCTCCTTCTCCTTGACTGTCACGTTGTGACTCATGTCATTGAAAGCCGTTGTCAGATCACCGAATTCGTCGCGCGACAGCACCGGCAGGCGGACCTTCTCGCCGGCGCTGATCTGCTGCGCGCCGGCCTGCAATCGCGCGACCGGGCGCAGGAACAGCCGCGCCAGCAGCATCGCCGACAGACACACCGCGAAGATGATCAGGACCGTGGACAGGACGAGGGTCCGGGTGAACTGCGATACCGGTGCGAAGGCCTCGTCGGTGTCGATTTTCGCCACGATCACCCAGTGCAGCCCGGGCAGGTCGACGGGCGAGTACGCCTGCAGGGCCTGGTGGCCGAGGTAGTCGTCCTCGATCGTGGTTCCGGTGTTGCCACGCCGCGCCTCCTCGACCGACGTCGATTCGACGGGCTGGATGAGGGTGGTGCTGCGGCGATTGATCGAGTCCTCGGCGATCTCGGGTGGCGTGCCGCCTTCGACCACGTCGGAGAGATAGCTCTCCGGATTTTCCAGGAACAGCCGCGAGTCGGAGCGCATCAGGTCGTCGGGCCCGACCAGGATCGTCTCCCCGGTCTCGCCCATTCCGGCGCCCGCCCACTGTTCGTGCGCGGTCATCAGGTCGTTGATCCGCGAGATCGGGAATTGCACGGCCAGTACGCCGTCGACCCGGTCCTGCTGGCCGACGGGGGACACGAACCACGCCGTGGGTTCCCCGGCCGGCAGGTAGACGCCGAAGTCGGTGACGCCGACGTAGTCGATGGAGTTGGCCGCCATCGCCTTTTCGTAGGCTTCGGTGAGTTCGCTGCTGCGGTACGGGCCGGTGAGGATGTTGGTGCCCAGGTCGGGACCCTTGTACGCGGTGTAGACCACGTTGCCCTGGGCGTCGAGCAGCATGATGTCCTTGAACGCGAACCGATGCACGATCTCGCGGAAGAACTCGTTGAACTTGGCGTTGGCCGCCGACCAGGCGCTGCCGTCGCGCGCGTCGTCGACGCTGATCGCTCGCTCCGGGTTCTGCGGTGGGGCCGAGTAGTGCGCCTGGAGATAACGTTGCGGATTCGTCTTGGGCAGCAGGGTGCGGATGTCGACGCGGTTGCCGGTGTCGTCGGCCATGGTGTTTCCGAACCTGCGGTTGTAGTAGCGGTACAGATCGGTGGCCTGGGCGGGGTCGATCTGTACGTCGCCCAGTTCGCGGAAGCCGGCGGTGAACTCGCTGATGGCCTCACTGGCGGTGGCGCCGCGTGAGTAGATGACCAAGGAGTTCTGCAGGTCCGAGAACAACGTCTCGAGTTGGCGGGACTGGGATCCACGGATCTCGGTGAGCCGGTCGAACACCGAGTTGCTCAGCGAGGACCGGCCGGATTGATAGCCGATGGCCCCCACCACGGCCGCGGACAGGATGCTGGTCATCAGCAGCATCAACAGCAGCTTGGACTGGATGCTCATCCGTCCCAGTAGGTGCCGACGTCCGCGCCTCTTCTTCGACGGCTGCTCGGGCGTCTGCACAGTTCGAGGGGAGAATGTCATCTACGTCACACAGTAGCCCGCGGGAGATGGAGGTAAACGGACGTCGTGACCGCATCCCCCGACGCAGATCCGTATGACCTCGAGCGGTTCGTGCGGGCGCAAGAGCACAGCTACGCAGGCGCGTTCGCCGAGTTGCGGGCCGGCGCGAAGCGCGGGCACTGGATCTGGTTCGTCTTCCCGCAGCTGCGGGGTCTGGGCCGCAGTCCCACCGCGCAGCGCTACGGCATCGGCTCGCTGGACGAGGCAAAGGCCTATCTGGCCCATCCGGTGCTGGGTCCCCGGCTGCACGAGTGTGCCCGTGCGCTGGCGGCGCACTCGGGGATGTCGGCGACGGCGATTCTGGGTTCGCCCGACGACCTCAAGGTGCGATCCTCGATGACGTTGTTCGCCCGGGCCGACGCGACCGGGGCCGCGGATTTCCGGGCGGTGCTGGCGGCCTTCTACGGCGGAGCGGAGGATCCCGCGACGCTGGAGTTGCTCGGCGACTAGCGCGGCGCGAGAATCAGCCAGCCATGGCCCGGAACCGTGATGGTGGTGACGACGTCGGCCGGCGGCGCGCCGGACCCGGCGACCACTTCGGCCCGGTGGGCGCCGAACTGCGCGAGCGGCACGGCCAGCGGCTCCTCGTCCAGGTTGAGGGCGACGAAAAGAGTGTCGTCGCCGTGCCGGGTGGCGTAGACGTAACCGGTGTTGGTGACCTGCAGGGGTGTGGTCCGCGCGGTGTGCAGCCACGGGTGGCGGCGCCGCAGGCCGATCAGGTGCTGGTGGGTGCGCAGCATCTGATGGCCCTGCTCGCCGACCCCGTCGAACGGGGCGCCGAACTCGGGCCGTACCGCGTCGTCGCCGCCGAAACGCTCCTCCTTGACTCCGCGGTAGGCCACCTCGTCGCCCGCATAGATGCTGGGCGTGCCACCGGTGGTCATCAACACCACCAGCGCGTGGTCGACGCGGGCGGGGTCGTCCAGTCGGCTGGCGATGCGGGTGACGTCGTGGTTGCCGATGAACGTCATCGGGACGAACGTGTCGAGGAACTCGTTGTGCCGCTTGAGCGCCCAGTCCAACTCGTGCAGGTTGTCGTCGTTGAGGCTGCTCCAGATGGCTTTCCACAGCTCGTACTGGGTCACCGAGTCGAACCTGCAGGCCCGGACACGTGCGGCGTAGTCGCCGTGGATCACTTCGCCGACGAACCACGCGTCGGGGAACTTCTCCCGGACCCGCGGCAGTACCTGCGCCCAGAACCGGTCGGGCACCGCGTACGCCGCGTCCAGGCGCCACCCGTCGGCGCCACGGGCCAGCCAATGGCACATCACGTCGACGGTGTAGTCGACGACCTCGGGGTTGGAGTGGTCCAGCGCGATCAGACCTTCGTGGCCCTCGAAGGTGGCGAAGTCGTTGCCGCGCAACCGGAACCACGATCGGTCCGTGCCGGCGAGCGCTTCGCGGTAGCGCGGGAACTCCGAGCCGACGTGGTTGAACACCCCGTCGAGCAGGATCCGCAGCCCACGCTGCCGTGCCTCGGCGACGAGGTGGTCGAAGTCGGCGTCGTCACCGAGTCGCGGGTCGATGCGGAGGTGATCGGTGGTGTCGTAGCCGTGGGTGCGCGAGGCGAACACCGGCCCCAGCGCGAGTCCCGACGTGCCGAGTTCGACCGCGTAGTCCAGCCAGCCGGCAAGGCGGCGCAGCCGGTGTTCCTCGGGGCGGGGCGGGGGATCGGCGGGATAGGCGCCGACGAATCCCAGCGGGTAGACGTGCCACCAGACGACGTGCTCGACCCAGGCCGGTTCGGTCATGGACGAAAGGCTCTCGCGTACAACGTTTTCATCTCCTCGGTCAGCTCGCCTGCTGGTCCGTCGACGGTCACGCCCGGCGCCACGACCGTGATCGGCAGCGGCGCCACGGGCGGGCGGGGCGCGCCCCACTCCTGCAGCCAGGCGGTCAGTTGCGCGGTCGACGCCGCGTAGACGATGCGTCCGAGTCCTACCCAGGCGTGCGCCGCCGCACACATCGGACAGTGCTCACCGGACGTGTAGACCGTCGCCGCCGCGCGTTCCTGCGGCGTCAGATGGGCCACCGACCAGCGGGCGATCTCGAACTCCGGGTGGCGGGTGGCGTCACCGTCGCGGACGCGGTTGTGGTCGGAGAAGCGGACCTGCCCGTGCTGGTCGACCAGCACCGACCCGAATGGTTCGTCGCCGCCGTCGAGCGCCGTGCGGGCGAGCTCGACGCATCGGCGCAGGTGGGTCAGGTCGGCGTCGGTGACGGTCACGCCCGGAGTCTACGGTGCCGCGGCGCGGGAGAGGCTCTTCGCGGCGGTCGCGCCGACGGCGAGCACGCATCCCATTGCCGCCCAGATCAGCAGTGTCGCAAGGGGTACCGCGGATCCGTTGCCGTCGAAGTAGGAGATGCTGCGCAGCAGTGACACGCCGGAGCCCTGCGGGACCACCCCGGTCAGCGCCGCGTAGAAGGTCGACAGCAAGGGTCGCCCGACCGGCCCGGCGGCCGAGGCGTTGCCGACGATCACCAGGAACAGGCCCAGCGCGATCGAGGCCGCACCGCCGAACGCGGCCGCGACTCCGGTGATGGCGCCCCCGACGGCCATCGAGTAGAGCCACAGGGTGCCGAACACCTCCCAGGGGTGGCCGGTCAGAGCGCCCAGCACCGGCCCGACGTAGAGCGTGACGACGCCGGCCAGGACCGCGGAGAACACGCCCAGCGACGCCGTCCGCAGGGCGAGGGTCGTCGGGGTGTGCACGGGACCCATCAGCCGGCCCAGCAGGGCGGCGCCCGCCGAGGCGCCGATGGACAGGAAGATCACGGCGTAGAACTCGACGGTGCCGGAGGGATCCCCGGCGGTGGTGGGCGCGACGTCTTCGACGACGGCGGGTAGCCCGGCCTGCTCGGCCGCGGCGCGGCCCACGATCTCGGCGGCGGCGGCCACGCTGCGTCCACCGCCGCCGGCGACGTACACGGTCATCCGGCCGTCGGGGGTGACAGCCAGGGCGGCGTCGGCCTCGCGTTCGAACACCTGCGCCCGAGCCGCCGCGGCGTCGTCGACTTCGTTGAGCGACAACGTGTCCTGGCTGCGCAGACCGTCGAGCACCGGCGCCGGTGCCGACACCGCGACGGTCATCCGGTGCAGTTCCGGTTTGGCGAACGCCCCGGCGTAGCTGGCCACCATCGCGACCACGAAGGCCGTCAGCGCGCACAGCGCGAGGACCGTGAGGCGCAACGTGGAGCGGTCCCGGAAGGCGGGCGGCTCGGGGGTGTGGTGCTTACCCATCGGCGGGTCCTCTCGAGTTCAACAGCGCGTCGACGGTGTCGAGCGCCGTGCTGACCCGCGCGGGCAGGCCGGTGGCGTCGGGGGCGTCCATCCAGGATCGGAGCACCTCGGTGAGGCCGCCGACCAGGAACCGGGTGACCGGCTCGGCCGGCAGGGCGGCGACGGTCCGCAGGACCGCGAGGCCCTGTTCGGCGATCTGGCGGCACGGGGCGGTCAGCGCGTCGCGGTACTCGGTCACGACGTGCTGTTGCACCGCGCTGCCCACGATGTTGCGGCAGAACGCCTGGTGCTCGGCGGCGAAGTCGAACAGCATCCGGATGTGGCCGCGCGCGTCCGGACCGCCGGGTGCGGCGACGCCCGCGAAGGCCTCGGAGAAGGCGGCCGCGACCGCGTCGTCGCGGTCGCGGAAGTGCCGGTAGAAGACCTGCCGGCTGACCTGCGCGCGGGTGACGAGGTCGCCGACGGTGATGCCGCCGACGGGACGTTCGTGCGCCAGGGCGAACGCGGCGTCGCGCAGGCGGGCGCGGACCCGTTCGGCGCGGGGGTCGGCGCTGCGGCCGCGTGCGGGCATGTCGACCAGGCTAGGAAACTTCGTAGACAGTTGTCCACGAAAGTTTAGGTTATCTAAGTCACGTCGTCATCGGGCCGCGGTGGGCCCAGGGGTGACGGCGATGACGGTCAGGTTGCGGGTGATCGCCCCGATCTCGGCGGCCAGTACCCGCGCCGACGCCTTGTCCAAGCCGTGGCGCGGCACCGCGTCGCGCAGGCGGCGGTCCGCGGCGTTGAGCTCCGCGGTGTCGATCTCCCACGGGGTGTCCGGCGTGGGCGGGTCCCCGCTCAGCGACTCCAGGTACGCGTCGACGGCCAGCAGGAAGTCGTCGTCGGGGATCGTCGGGGGCGTGGTCGGCATGTTGGTCTCCAGCGTGCTGCACGACGCGGTGATCCCGTTGAGGGCGGTGCGGTAGGCGCGCAGCCAGTGGCGCAGCTCGCGGGACTGCAGGCGGGCAGCTCCCGAGGCGGCCTCGAACGCGGCGCGCGCCCGGAAGGCCCGCTGCCACGCCGCCGCCAGCGTCTCCGACGGCGCCGTCAGCACATGCAGGTACGCCTTGATCACCGTGGCGACGTAGTCGATCTCGGTCTTGAGCAACTCACCGGCGCGCTGTTCGAGGCGGGTCAGCTCGTCGTCGGGCAGCACCACGTGGGCGAGGACGGCCAGCGCCCCACCGATCAGAGCGCCGAGCACCTGCTGGGCCACCGGCGGTTCGGTGCCGATGTCGGAGATGGCGAGCAGGAACACCACGGTCGCCACCAGGGCTGCCGTCACCGCGAGGTAACCGTGGTGGGCGACGGCGACGGTGACGCCGATCAGCACCACCGCGGCCACCGCGATCAGCGCGGCGGGCGGGTTCAGCGTCGCGAGCAGCCCCGAGGTGACGGCCAGTGCGGCCACGCCGACGGCCAGCCGGCCGGCGCAGCGGGTGTAGGTGTGCGCGGTCTCGGGACGCAGCACCAGCAGGACGGCCAGCGGGAGCCAGGGGTTGTGGACGACGTCGGCGTGGCGCTCGAGCGCGACAGCGAAGGTCACCGCCCCCGACAGCCGCAGGGCGTGCCGGAACGCCGGCGAGCGCCAGCGCAGGTGGTCGCGCATGTGCTGCACGGCCGCCCGCAGGGAGGTGCGCAGTTCCGGGCGGCGCAGCCGCACGATGTCGGGGGTGGACGGCACGAAGTCGCCCAGCCGTATCGCGACCGCCTCGTGGCACTGCAGGGCGAGCCGCTGCGCAAGCGCGGCGTCCGGGCCGCCGACCTGCTCGACCGCGCGGTCGAGGCGCTGGATGGCGGCATCGGCGCGGGGTCCGGCCTCGCGTCCGCTGTCGGCCACCGCGGCCAGGGTGTCCGCCGCCGCATAGAGCACGTCGTCCATCGCCCCGCGGGCCGCGGTCTCCCGCAGCGTGGCCGAGATGCGCTCGGGCAGTGCGTACCAGCTGCGGTACTGCGCCGGCCGCCGTGTGGTCGAACCGTCGAGGTCGGCGAACGCCGACCGCAGCGTGAGCAGGGCGCCGTCGTCGTGCCCGTCGGGGTCCCGGTCCGCCGCGAACGCCCGCGCGTCGTCGGCCAGCGCCTGGTAGGCGGCGGTCAGCGCGTCGCGCTGCCGCAGCCATCGGCGCGGGGGGAACGCGGCGATCAGACCGGCCTGCAGGAGTCCGCCGACGACCGCCAGGCCCGCGGTCCCCAGCGTCGTCGACCAGGTCGGCGCCACCGGGGCCGCGCAGACCAGCAGGGCCGCCGAAGCCGTGGTGGTCAGGCCGGCGCTCGCGCTGAGCACCCACGGCATCGCCGCGCCGAAGGACCACACCGCCACCACCGCGATGAAGATCCAGGGATAGGCCGCCGTCGCGGCGCCGAGCAGGACCGCGGCGCCCAATAGGAAGGAGATGCCCACGACGAGCGGGATGCGGTTACGCGGACTGTCGCGCAGCGCGGCCGCACCGGCGATCGCCGCGGCGCCGCCGACCGCGGTGGCCGAACCCGCCGGCCCCCACAGCACGGCCACCAGGGTCACCGCGGCCACGCCGAGCAGACAACGCACCAGTACCGGATCCGGCGTCAACGGACGAAGTGCGCGGCCCATGTCCACTCGTCCATTCTGGCCCGCTAGGTTGACCGGGGTGGAGAAAGTCATCGTCACCCTGCGTGGCGTGTCCCCCGACGAGGCGTGGTGCGAGCGTCTGCGCACCGAGGTGGCCGGCGAACTGGCCGCCACCGGCGTGCCGGGCCTGACCGTCAACGTCCGAGATGCGGCCGTGGCGGGCTCGCTGATGACGCTGACCACCTTGGACCCACCGGTCGTGGCGGTGGTGAGCATGTGGACCCAGCAGTACTACGGCCCGCAGATCCGTTCGGCCACAAGTATTCTGGCCGAGACCTGCGAACAGGTCGCGGCCTATCTGGTGACCGAGTCGGTGCCGCTCGAGCCGCCGCCCACCGAGCCGGGCCTGCGCACACCGGGCCTGGCGAACATCGCGTTGCTGCGGCGGCCCGCCGAGATGGCCGAGTCGACGTGGCTGTCCCGCTGGCACGGCGACCACACCCAGGTCGCGATCGACACGCAGTCGACCTTCGGTTACGTCCAGAACACGGTGGTCCGCCCTCTCACCGAGGACGCGCCCGCGGTGTCGGCGATCGTCGAGGAGCTCTTCCCGATCGAGGCGACGACCGATCTGCACGCGTTCTTCGGCGCCGCCGACGACGCCGATCTCGACGACCGGATGAGACGAATGCTCGCGAGCACCGCAACTTTCGGCGCCGACCGGGATGTCGACACGGTCCCGACGAGCCGGTACGTCGTATGTGATCCGTTCCACGCCACGGTTACAGTGCAGCCGTGAGCCTGCAGATCAGCGACGACAACCGCGTCCGCACCCTGGTCCTCGACCGCCCCGAAGCGCTCAACGCGTTCAACCAGGAGCTCTACCTCGCCACCGCGACGGCATTGGCCGACGCCGACGCCGACCCCGACGTCGCGGTCGTGCTGCTCACCGGTGCGGGGCGGGCGTTCTCCGCCGGCAACGACCTCAAGGAGATGGCCGCGGGTATCGCCGACGGCTCCCTGACCGCCGACGGCAGTCACTTCACCACGATGATCGACGCGCTGACCGACCTCTCCAAGCCGCTGATCTGCGCGGTCAACGGGGTGGGACTGGGTATCGGGACGACCCTCCTCGGCTACGCCGACCTGGTCTTCATGTCCACCACCGCGCGGCTGAAGTGCCCGTTCACCAGCCTGGGTGTTGCGCCGGAGGCGGCCTCGTCCTACCTGCTGCCCCAGCTGATCGGCCGGCAGAACGCGGCGTGGATGCTGCTGTCGTCGGAGTGGGTCGATGCCGCCGAGGCGCACCGCATGGGCATCGCGTGGAAGGTCTGCGAACCCGACGACCTGCTGCCCGAGGCCCGCCGGCACGCCGAAGTCCTTGCCGCCCAGTCGATTCCGAGTCTGGTCGCGGTGAAGAAGGCCATCGTCGCACCGTTCCGTCCCGGCATCGCCGCGGCGACCGAGTGCGAGAACGCGGCGTTCTCGGAGTTGCTGGGCGGCGCGGCCAACGCGGCGGCGCTCGCCGAGTTCACCGGCAAGCGGGGCTAGTCAGCCGCCGACGCGGTCGCGTGCCCGTTCGGCGAAGTGGGCCTCGATGATCGAGCGGAGGGTGCGGCGGCACCGGCCGCAGTCGGCACCGGCGCCGCAGGCCTCCGCGATCTCCCTGGACGTGCGCGCACCGTTGGCGACCACCTCGTTGACGGTGTGGCTGGTGGCTCCTGTGCACAGGCAGACGAACATGGCGGTCGCTAACTCGGTTCGCCGACGCTCATGAGTTCGGCGAACCGGCCGACGAAGCGGGTGGGGTAGGCGCCCAGGCCCGCGCTGGTCATCCACTCGGCGGCGGCGTCGGGATGCTCGATCCACTGGCGGGCCTTGGCCTCACTCTCGATCTCCTGCAGGATCAGCACCTCCTGGCCGTCGTCGAGTGCCCGGTACACCCAGACCTTGCGCACTCCGCCGGCCTTGAAGCGCTCGAGGCCGTCGTGGATCTTGAGCATCAGCGTGGGGACGTCCTCCACCGTCGAGATGACCCCGACCACGACGCGTCCGATGTGGCGCTCGGACCGGGGGCCGCTCAGGTCGATCTTCTCGACCACTTCGCCGCCGAAGATCGGGGGAATGTCCGCGGCGCCGGAAATGTCGAACAATTCGAAGATCGCCGGCGAACGAAGGACCTCACGAATGGAATTGGCCTGCCGGATGCCGATGGTGGTCAGTACCCGCCGCGGTTCCCAGATCGATTCGTACAGCACCACGTGGTGGGCGCCCATTCGCGCGAGCGCGTCGCGTTGCCCTTTGAGCCATTTCCACATTCGCTGCACATCATCGACGCGGAAATCACAGGCAAGAATGAATGAGTGCAAGCCGTACTCACCCATTGGATATCCTTACCTACCTTGACCCGGCGAACAGTTAGCGAAGTCTAACCTTACTTAGCCTAGCCAGTCCAGACTTGGGTGCTGATCTGCGACCCGAGAGCACCCATCCGGCGGCCGGCGACCCGAAAACCCTGGTGTGCCACGGAGAATGGCGGCGACTTTACGGGCGGATTGCACTAGATTGGAAGCGTTCGCACACAGCCCGTGTAGATAGCGCACGCGATCAGCCCACCACGCGTATAGGAGCGGTCATGCAAGGCGATCCCGAGGTCTTGAAATTGCTCAACGAGCAATTGACCAGTGAACTGACGGCGATCAATCAGTATTTCCTCCATTCCAAAATGCAGGAAAACTGGGGATTCACCGAATTGGCCGAACACACCCGCAAAGAGTCATTCGAGGAAATGAATCATGCGGAGGACATCACCAACCGGATCCTGATCCTCGACGGCCTCCCGAATTACCAGCGACTGTTCTCCCTGCGTGTCGGGCAGACGCTGCGCGAACAGTTCGAGGCCGACCTGGCGATCGAGTACGAGGTGGTCGGCCGGCTCAAGCCGGGCATCCAGATGTGCCGCGAGAAGGGTGATGCCACCACCGCGACGCTGTTCGAGAAGATCCTGGCCGACGAGGAACTGCACATCGACTACCTCGAAACGCAGCTGGAGCTGATGGGCAAGCTCGGCGACGAGCTCTACATGGCGCAGTGCGTGTCCCGGCCGCCGCAATAGCGGTTCGGACCCCAACCCGGTGGGAATGAAACCTGCCTGACGGACGTAACTTTCATAGGCTATCTAACGATAAGTCCTGGGAAAGTTCGAGTTCGACCAGGAAGGCAGGTATGACGGCGACCCCCGAAGCGCACCCCGAGTCGACGGAGCCGACGGAACCGGCCCCGGTGAGTCTCCAGCGGCGCAACGTCATCTTCGCCGCGGTAGCACTCGGCATGCTGCTCGCGGCGCTCGATCAGACCATCGTCGCCACCGCACTGCCGACCGTCGTCGCCGACCTCGGCGGCGCCGGCCACCAGTCGTGGGTCGTGACCAGCTATCTGCTGGCGTCGACCATCGTCACCGCGATCGTCGGCAAGCTCGGCGACATGTTCGGCCGCAAGGTCGTCTTCGCCGTCGCCGTGCTGTTCTTCCTGGCCGGTTCGATCCTGTGCGGCATCTCCTCGTCGATGGAGATGCTCGTCGCCTCGCGCGCGCTGCAGGGCATCGGCGGCGGCGCGCTGATGGTCACCGCCGCGGCTCTCATCGGTGAGGTCATCCCGCTACGCGACCGGGGGCGCTACCAGGGCGCCCTCGGCGCGGTCTTCGGTGTCACCACGGTCATCGGGCCGCTGCTCGGCGGGTACTTCACCGACCACCTGACGTGGCGGTGGGCGTTCTGGATCAACGTGCCGCTCGGCATCGTCGTGCTGGCCGTGGCGTTGACGACGATTCCGGCGCTGAACCGGCGCGGCCGCCCGGTCATCGACTACGCCGGCATCGTGCTCATCGGGCTGGGCGCCTCGGGTCTGACCCTGGCCACGAGTTGGGGTGGTGGCACGTTCGCGTGGTCGTCACCGACCATCATCGGCCTGTTCGTGGGTTCGGCCGTCGCACTGGCCGCGTTCGTCCGGGTGGAGCTGCGCGCCCGCGAGCCGATCCTGCCGATCCGGTTGTTCGCCAGTCCCGTGTTCACCGTGTGCTGCATCCTGTCGTTCATCGTCGGTTTCGCGATGCTGGGGGCGCTGACCTTCCTACCGACGTTCATGCAGTTCGTCGACGGTGTCTCGGCCACCGAGTCCGGCCTGCGCACCCTGCCGATGGTGGGCGGACTCCTGCTCACGTCGCTGGGCAGCGGTGTCCTGGTCAGTCGCACCGGGCGCTACAAGATCTTCCCGGTCGCCGGCACCGCGGTGATGGTGCTGGGTTTCGTCCTGCTGTCCCGGATGGACGAGACGACGCCGGTGTTGCAACAGAGCATCTACCTGTTCGTCCTGGGCACCGGCATCGGCATGTGCATGCAGGTGCTGATCCTGATCGTGCAGAGCACGGTGAACTTCTCCGACCTGGGCGTGGCCACCTCCGGGGTGACGTTCTTCCGCACCATCGGGAGTTCCTTCGGCGCAGCCATTTTCGGGTCGCTGTTCGCCAACTTCCTCGCCGCCCGCATCGGCCCGGCGCTGGCGGCCTCCGGCGCACCCCCGGCCGCCGCGGAATCACCGCAGGTGTTGCACCGGCTGCCGGACATCGTCGCGGCCCCGATCGTCACCGCTTACGCGGACTCACTGGGGCAGGTGTTCCTGTTCGCGGCCCCGGTCGCCGCGCTCGGGTTCCTCGTCGCGCTGACACTGAAGCAGGTGCCGCTGCGCGAAATCGAGGCGGCAGCCGCCCTGGACATGGGGGAGGGCTTCGCGATGCCGACCGCCGACACCCCCGAGGAAATGCTGGAGACCGCGGTCGCCCGCCTGATCCGCCACTCCCCGGACATCCGGCTGCGCAGCATCGCCGGCACCCACGGGTGCGAGTCCGACATCGCGCTGCTGTGGGCGCTGATCCAGATCTACCGGCAGAGCCAGGTGTTCGGCTCGGCGCGGCTCACCGAGATGGCCGAACGGCTGCGCGTGCCGCCCGAGGTGCTCGAGCCGACGTTCGACCGGCTCGTCGAGTGCGGCCACGCGCTGCGCACCGGCGACCAGCTGTGGTTGACGCAGTCCGGCGCCCGTCAGGTCGACGCCACCTCCTCGGCGCTGGTGAGCCGGATCGTCGCCAAGCTGGAGAGCGCACCGAACTTCGAAGGCCGCCCCGACCGCGCCGAAGTGGAGGCCGCGCTGGAGAAGATCGCGCAACGCCTTCTGGTGCAGCGCGACTGGGAGGACGACCGCGCGCAACTGACCGCCGCCGCCCGCTGACGCGACTACCATTGCCGGGCATGAGCCGTATCGGAGATTTCGCCGACGACGATGTGACCGGGTTCGCGGTCAAGTCACCGGATCTGGGTGCCGCCATGGCCGCGTTCAGCACCGCCGTCTACACCAAGAGCCGGTTGCCGATGCGGGTGCGGGAAGCGGCCCGGATCGTGATCGCGCACGCCAACCAGTGCGTGGTGTGCCAGAACACGCGCGACTCCGACGGCGCGGACAACGAGATCACCGAGGAGTTCTACGACTACGCCACGCAGTGGCGCACCTGGCCGGGATACAGCGATGCCGAACGGATCGCGATGGAGTTCGCGCACCGCTTCGCCACCAACCACACCGGGCTGCGCGACGACGAGGACTTCTGGCGCCGCGCCGCAGAGCATTTCGACGACGAGCTGCTGACCGACCTGGCGATCTCCTGCGCCATGTGGGTGGGGATGGGGCGCATGCTGTCCACCTTGGACATCGGTCAGAGCTGCAAGATCACCCTGTAGCGGCGGATCACCGCACCCCGCGCAGCAGCCGGCCGGGTCGCGCCCCGGTGTCGGCGCCGTGGCGGCGGGTCACCACACCGCTGACCACCGTCGCGTCGTAGCCCGACGCGCTCTGGATCAGCCGCTGCCCGCCGGCCGGCAGGTCGTAGGCCATGCGCGGCACCCCCAACCGCAGCGCCTTCATGTCGATGACGTTCAGATCGGCCTTGCGGCCCTCTGCGATGACGCCGCGGTCGGACAGACCGAAAAGGGTTGCGGTGTCGAGGGTCTGCTTGCGGATGACGTACTCCAGGGAGAACTTCGGTCCGCGGTGCCGGTCGCGCGCCCAGTGGGTGAGCAGGAACGTGGGATAGGACGCATCGCAGATCAGGCCGCAGTGCGCGCCGCCGTCGGACAGCCCCGACACCGCCGCGGGGTGGGTCATCATCTCGTAGATGGCGTCGTGGTTGCCTTCGGCGTAGTTGAAGAACGGCAGCATCAGCATCGCCGTCCCGTCGGATTCGAGCATCAGGTCGTACATCGTCTCCAGCGCGGTCTGCCCGTGCCGCGCGGCGATCGCCGCGACCGTCTGGTCCGGGGTGGGCTCGTAGTCCGGCGGGTCACCGATCGGGAAGATGCGGTCGGTGCTGTGCTGGATCAGCGCGAAAAGTCCGTCGAACAGCGGCACCGGCTGCGGCGGCAGGTCGTCCTCGGCGAGGATGGCCGCACGGACCGCGGGGTCGGCGAGCCGGGCGGCCAGATCCACCGGTCCCAGTTCGGCTTTGAGCCTGCGGTAGGTGGGCCGGTGGGTGAAGGCGTGGTAGCCGGGGAAACCGAACAGCATGCCGAACGGCCGGGCGGCGAATTGGGCGTAGACCTCGATGCCGTTCTCCAGGGCCTTGCCCGCGCGTTCGAGTTGCGCGCGCCACAGGTCCGGCGCGCCGCCGGTCTGGATCATGGTGAACGACACCGGCCGCTCGATCTCGCCGGCCAGTTTGGTCATCCAGTCCATCTCCCGCATGCAGGCCTCGGCCGGGCTCTCCCCGGCGGTGCCCTGCGGCGACACCTCGAACACGGCGCGCCCGCCGGCAGCCATGGCGCGGCCCAGCCCGAACAGTTCGGCCTCGGCCGCGTAGGTGCCCGGCACCGGTTCGCCGCTGATGGCCCGGTGCGCCTCGGTGCGTGAGGTCGAGAATCCCAGCGCGCCGGCCTCGACGGCCTCCTGCACGATGCGGGCCATCGCGGCGATGTCGTCGGGGGTGGCCTCCTCGTTGCGGGCTCCGCGCTCGCCCATCGCGTACCCCCGGACGGCGCCGTGCGCGATCTGGGTTCCGTAGTCGACGGCGAGGCGGCGTTTCTCGACGGCGTCGAGGTATTCGGGGAAGCTCTCCCACTGCCAGGTGATGCCTTCGGCCAGTGCGGATCCGGGGATGTCCTCGACGCCCTCCATGAGTTCGATCAGCCACTGCTCACGACCGGGCCGCACCGGTGCGAACCCGACGCCGCAGTTGCCGCTGACCACGGTGGTCACGCCGTGCAGGCTCGACGGTTCGAGCGTCTCGTCCCAGCTGACCTGCCCGTCGTAGTGCGTGTGCACGTCGACGAATCCGGGCGCGACGATCCGGCCGGTGGCGTCGATGGTCTCGGCCGCCTCGGTCTGCAGGCCGCCGAGATCGCCGTCGCGGCGGCGCACCTCGACGATGCGGCCGTCCTTTATGCCGATGTCGGCGGCGAACCGCGGCGCTCCGGTGCCGTCGACGACGGTTCCCCCGGTGATGGACAGATCGAGCATGAGACTTCCTCTCAGACCAGGCCGGTGGCGTCGAAAACCCAGGACATGTCGGCACTTTCGAAGTCGGCCAGCCACCTCGGAGGTGCGTGGGCGGCCAGCGCCGCCATGTCCCAGTAGTCCTTCCAGAGGGTGATCCTGCCGTCCTGTACGCGGTGCACGGAGACGAACTGCAGAAGCGCGGATTCGCCACTGGCCCAGCGCCATTGCTCGCTGTGCTCGTACATCACGTCGACGCCGTTGTCGAGCATGAGACCGGGGAAGTTCTCGTAGGCCGCCAGGGGCTCGATGCCGATCTTGAGCCGCTTGACGATGTCCTCAGGGCCGCGCGCGGCGGCGGCCGGCCCGACCGGCATGTCCAGGTAGATGCAGTCGGGGGACAAGTAGGTCTGCACCCGGTCCCAGTCGCGTGCCGACAGGGCGGCCCACATGCCCTCGACGGTCGTTCCCAGATCAGCCGACATCGGCCAGTTCACCTTCCTGCGGGGTGAAGGCGGGTGCGCGTTCGGCGACGCGCAGGAACTGTCCGGTGCGGCGGCGGCCGAGCACGTCGGTGGGCCGGCCGGCGCGGAACACGGCCTGACCGCCGACGAAGACCGCGGTGACTGTGTCGTCGTTGCGGTTCACCATGCGCGACAGTCCGCCGTAGATGTCCACGGTGTCCTCGGCGTACGCCTCGAGTTCGGAGTCCAGACGCTCGGGGTCGATGACGACGAGATCGGCGCGGTCGCCCACGCGTAGGTGTCCGGCATCGATGCGGTACCAGTCGGCCAGTTCCCCGGTCAGCCGGTGCACGGCCTGCTCGACGGTCAGAAACGGTGTGCCCGCGCGTTCGGCGTCGCGGACGTGGCGCAGCAGCCGCAGCCCCGAGTTGTAGAACGCCATGTTGCGCAGGTGGGCGCCGGCATCGGAGAAGCCCATCTGCAGACCGGAGTCGCGGGCCATCTTCTTGAGGGTGGCCGGACGGTGGTTGGAGATCGTCGTGCGCCAGCGCAACGCCTTGCCGTGTTCGACGACGAGGTCCAGGAACGCGTCGACCGGATGGAGGTCACCGCGTTCGCGGCCCACCTGCCCGAAGGACTTGCCGACCACCGCCGCATCGGGACAGGCGACGATCTCGGCGTCGAAGAAGTCGCGCTGCCACACCCGCACCCCGAGTTTGTTCGCGTAGTCCTTGCGGAACCGGCGGCGGTAGTCCTCGTCGCGCAGCAGCTCGGTGCGTTCGAGCTCGTCCTGCAGATGCAGCGCGGCCTCCCCGGCGCCGAACTCCTCGAAGATGACGAAGTCGATGCCGTCGGCGTAGACCTCGAACGGCACCGGCAGGTGCTGCCAACGGAAGTTCCCGCCGAACCGGTTGATCAGCCGGGCCATCGGACCGAGCGCACGCCAGGCCATCGGATTGGTCTTGACGTCGGCGGCCGAGAGCAGGCTGGTCTTCAGCGGCCGGCGCCGCCAGCCCACCGAGTGCAGGAGCTGCCGGCCGAGGTTGGTCGGATTCGCGATGTCGGGCGCGGACTGCAGCACGCGGCCGGAGCGCCGCAGCAGCGTCGTCAGGCGGCGCCGCTCAGCGCGCTTGGCGTAGGTCGACGGGAGGGTGCGTGAGCGGCACAGCTCCCCGTCGACCTTGTCGAAGCGCAGTTCCATCGACGACATCCCGAGGAATCCGGCGCGCAGCGCCTCGATGAGCATCTGCTCCATCCGGGCCTGCTCGCCTGCGGTGGGCGCGACGTCCGCGCGGGTGGCGCGGTCCAGCCCCATGGTCGCGGCGCGCATGTCGGAGTGCCCGAGGAACGCCGCGATGTTGGGCCCGAGCGGGCGCGCCTCGAGCGCGGCGATGTAATCCTCTGCGCCGGACCATTTCTGGTGGCGCCCGACGATGGAGATGACGTGGTCGCGGGGGATGGCCTCGACGCGGCCGAAGATGTCGCCGGCGGTGACCGGGTCGGAGTGCACCGTCGACAGCGAGCACGAGCCGATCACCACTGTGGTGACGCCATGGCGCAGGGACTCCGGCAGCGCCGGCCCGTCGAGCACCTCGATGTCGTAGTGGGTATGGATGTCGATCATCCCCGGCAGCACCCATTTCCCGTGCGCGTCGATCACCTGCGGGCAGCCCGTCGCGTCGAGTTCCTCGGCGCTGACTGCGGCGACATGCCCGGACCGGATGCCGATGTCGCGCACCGCCGACGGTCCGCCGGTGCCGTCGAACCACCGGGCACCGCGAATGATCGTGTCGTAGGTCACACGGCTCATCGAACAGCGCGCGCCGACACGTGTCAATGGAATCGCTGAACACATCTGCGGATTTGTCTACTTGGACCTGCGGGCCGGGGTGGGCGCGGATAATCGGGACGGTGACGCCGCTGCAGCGCTACATCGCCGAGGAGATCGCCACCGATCACGCCGACGGGCTGATGTCACGGCGGGAGGCGCTGCGCCGGCTGGCGCTGCTGGGCGTCGGGACCGCGGCGGCGTCGGCGCTGATCGCCGCGTGCAGCCGCGGCGACGACGAGCAGCCACCGGCCCAACCTGTGCCGTCCGAGCCGTCGGCCCGGGGAACACCGCCCGGCATGGACACCGCCCGGCCCACCGCACCGGTGCAGTGGGAGGGCCCGGACGCCACCCTGCAGGGCGCGTGGGCCGAGGCGCCCGACGCACGCGGCGCGGTGCTGGTGATCCACGAGAACAAGGGCCTCAACGACTGGACGCGCTCGGTGGCCGGGCGCCTGGCCGGCGCCGGCTACTCGAGCCTGGCGATCGACCTCCTCTCCTCCGACGGCGGCACCGCCACGTTCGCCGACCCCGCGGAGGCGACGGCCGCACTGGGCCGCCGCCCGCCCGAAGCGATGCTCGCCGACATCCGCTCCGGGCTCGCCGAGACCGCCCGCCGAACCCCGGACCGCAAGATCGCCGTGATCGGTTTCTGCATGGGCGGTGGCCTGGTCTGGCGGCTGCTGGACGCCGGGGCGCCCGAGGTGGCCGCCGCGCTGCCGTTCTACGGCCCCACCCCGGACAACCCCGACTTCTCCCGGTCGCGCAACGTCGCGGTGCTGGCCATCTACGGCGCCCTCGACGACCGGGTCAACGCGACCGAACCGGCAGCGCGCGCGGCACTGCAGGCGGCGGGCCTCGTGCACGAGATCGTCATCGAGCCCGACGCCAACCATGCGTTCTTCAACGACACCGGCGACCGGTACGACCCGACGGCCGCGCAGGACGCGTGGCGGCGGTCGCTGGACTGGCTGGCCGCCCACGTCGACTGACGGGTGCCCTACGATCCTCGCATGTTGCGCACCCTCGCCGTCCTGGCCGCCGCCGCGTTGACCTGCGGTGTCGCCGCCGCGCCCGCTGCGGCCCAGCCCGCCGCCGCCCCGTGCGCCTACGAGCTCACCCCGCCGCACCTGGTCGACGTCAGCGGCACCACCATGGTGGCCGCGACCGTGGACACGGGGGTCTGCGACGGAGCTGTCACCCACCAGACGACGGCGTGCCTGCAGAGCGCCGGCGACACCGGCCCGGGCAGATGCGCGCAGGGCCGCGGCATCGTGCCGGCCCAGGTCTTCGCGCCGTACCGGCCGGGCACGACCTACACCGCGACCGGACGGGGATGCGCGCTCAAGGGCAATCCGCCGCAGTCGTTCTGCGCCCCCCAGGACCCGTTGACCGCAACGCTGTGAGCGTTTAGCGCTCCCGCCGCGGGGGCATCCGCCGAATCAACGAGGCCGTCAACCGCGGCCCGCTGATCGGAGGAGCCGAGATGGACAACACCGTCTGGATCATCGTGGCGATCGTCGCCGCGCTCATCGTGTTGGGAGTTGTGGTGTTCCTGGCGGGGAAGGCCCGCCACCGCCGCCGCGCCGAGGAAGCCGATCGCATCCGCCAGGAGGTCGCCGAGGACAGCAGGCGGGTGGACCGGCAAGCCACGCTGGCGCAGGAGGCCGAAGCCCGGGCGCGGGCGGCGCAGGCCGAAGCCGATGCCAAGGCCGCCGAAGCCGCCCGGCTCGCCGACACCGCTGCCAGCCGCCGCGAAACCCTCGACAGCGCGCGGGAACACATCAACTCGCGGCTCACCGAGGCCGACAAGCTCGACCCGCGGGTCGGCCGCGACGGCACCGCCGACAAGGTGGACGACACGGTGGATGACAAGGCCGTCAACAGGACCGATGACCGGGCCGGCCACAACGTGCACGCCGACCACAAGAACGATCAGGTCCTCAACAGCGACCAGGGCACTCCTGGTCGGCACTCGCAGCCCGACGTGACCCGGCGCTGACCCGGCGCTCTGTCAGCGCGGCGGCGTCCACGCCACGGGTAGCCGCTTGATCCCGTGGATGAACGCCGAGTGCAGACGGTCCGGCTCGGCGACCGCGCTGATGTCGGGGACCCGCCGGTGCAGTTCCTCGAACGCCACCGTGATCTCCCGGCGAGCCAGGTTCGCCCCCAGGCAGAAATGTGCGCCCCCACCGCCGAAACCCAGGTGCGGGTTCGGATTCCGGCGCACGTCGAATGTCCAGGGGTCGGCGAACCTGGCTTCGTCGCGGTTGGCCGAGCCGTACCACAGCGTCAGCTTGTCGCCCGCCGCGATGCGCACCCCACTCAGTTCGACATCGGCGGTGGCGGTGCGGCGCATGTACGCGACGGGGGAGGCCCACCGCACGATCTCCTCGACCGCCGTGGGCGCCACGGCGGGATAGTCCGCCCACCAGAGGTCGCGCTGCTCGGGGTAGCGGCTCAACGCCAGCACCCCGTGACTGATGGCGTTGCGGGTGGTCTCGTTGCCGGCGACGACCAGCAGGATGAAGAACGACGCCACCTCGGCCGAGGTCAATCGCTCGCCGTCGAGCTGCGCCTCGACCAGCGCGGTGGTCAGGTCGTGGGTCGGCGAGCTGCGGCGGGCGTCGGCCAGTTCGGAGGCGTAGGAGCCGATCGCGATCGCCACCGACATGAACTCGTCGAAGTCGGTGGCGATGTCCGGGTCACCGAATCCCAGGATCACGTTGGTCCAGTGGAAGATTCGTTGATGATCGGCCTCGGGAATGCCCATCATGTCGCAGATGATCTGCAGCGGGAGCGGTCCCGCGAGCGCGCCGACGATGTCGGCGTGGCCGTCGGGATGCTCGGCGATCATCGCCTCGACCAGCCTGCCGGCACGGTCGCGCACCGAGTCCTCGATCAGTGCCAGCACGCGCGGTGTGAAGGCGGAGCGCACGATGTTGCGCAGTCGCGTGTGGCGCGGGTCGTCCATCGCGATCATCGAGCCGAAATACTCGGCGAGTTCGGGTGTCTGGTCCCCGATGGTGATCCCGAGGGCAGAGCTGAACAGCTCCGGATGCCTACTGGCGTAATGGACGTCGTCGTAGCGGGTAAGCGCCCAATGCCCGGCCACCTCGTCGGCCGGGTCGCCGACGAACGCCTCGTGGAACGATATCGGCGCTTCCCGGCGCAGCGTCGCGAACGCACCGTCGCGAACGTCGTCGTCGAGGCCCCAGAAGTCCCAGGAGCCGAGGTCGACGTCCTCGAGCCCGACGCGTGGTGGGGCAACGCCGTTGGTCCGCGGGACGATTCCGATATCGGAGGTCATGCAGACCCAGCGTAGCTTCAGGGTCGGGACTCGTGCCCTTTTCTGCCCTGTGTGCGCCGGTCTTCTTTCATGCGGGCCTCGTGCAGGTGACGCGCCCCGCCGACCAGCTCCTCGCGCACCCGACGCTCGTGGTCCCGGAAGACCTCCCAGTAGTTCTCGTCGAACTCCTCGACGATCTGGAAGGTCCACCGGCCCTCGAGCACGTTGCGGCCGACCAGGTCGGCCTCCAGCCGCTCGGCCACCCCCTCGTTGCCGGTGTCCCGCAGCGCCTCGGCGGCCTCGCCGACCAGCAGATCCGCCCGGCCCATCAGTTGGTGGAACGCATAGAGGTGTCCCCGCGCCCGCTCCAGGTACTCCAGACCCTCGGTCAACTTGCCGACGGCATCGACGACATCGTCGCTTGGCTCAGTCACCGAGCACAGATACCCGCGCCGCCGAGGCGACAATCACACCCGGAGACTCACCGGTCGAAGTCGGCGTCCTCCACGGGCACCGCGATGGACTGGTCGATCAGATCGGCTTCGCTGGCGTCGTCGCGACGGTCTGCCACCCGCTCGGCGTCCTCCCAACCGGTGGCATCATCGCCGTCGCCTTCGCCGATCGCGGTGTTCTGTTCGACCACGTCGGCCTCGGGGGCCTCGTCGAACGAGCTGTCGAACGAACGGGGATCCGGTGTCGTCATCGCTCCCTCTCTCGACGGTATCTCCTACCCGGTCCACCATAGGCGCGTCGTAAGGACCCGCCGCTCTCGTCGCCTCCTGACCACGCCGTACCATCAGCGGTAGTGTGCGTAAACTGTCGCACCGACAACACTGGGTCCTCTAAAACCGGGGGGACCGATAATTTGCCAGCAATCGATTCCAAAGGCTTTCGACTTGCCAGAAACCAATGACGGGGCGCGCGACCTGACCCCCCATTTCGAAGACGTCCAGTCGCACTACGACCTGTCAGACGATTTCTACCGTCTGTTCCTCGACAGGACGCAGACCTACAGCTGTGCGTACTTCGAGCGCGACGACATGACCCTCGAAGAAGCGCAGCTCGCCAAGATCGACCTGTCGCTGGGCAAACTGGGTCTCGAGCCCGGGATGACCCTGCTCGACGTCGGTTGCGGCTGGGGCGGGACCTTGCTGCGGGCGATAGAGAAGTACGACGTGAACGTGGTGGGGCTGACGCTGAGCCGCAACCAGCAGGCCTACGTGCAGCGCCGCCTCGACGAGACGCCCAGCGACCGCAGCAAGCGCGTCCTGCTGGAGGGCTGGGAACAGTTCCATGAGCCCGTCGACCGGATCGTGTCGATCGGCGCGTTCGAGCACTTCGGCCGGGACCGCTACGACGACTTCTTCGCGATGGCCTACGAGGCTCTGCCCGACGACGGGGTGATGATGCTGCACACCATCGTCAAACCCAACGACGACGAGTTCAAGGCGCGTGGCCTGCCGGTCACGATGACCAAGATCCGTTTCTTCAAGTTCATCATGGACGAGATCTTCCCGGGCGGGGATCTGCCGCAGCCGGTGACGGTGGAGAGCCACGCGACCAAGGCGGGCTTCACCGTGGCACGGGTCCAGCCGCTGCGCCTGCACTACGCGCGCACGCTGGACCTGTGGGCCGCCGCGCTCGAGGCACACAAGGACGAGGCCATCCGCATCCAGTCCCAAGAGGTCTACGACCGGTACATGAAGTACCTGACCGGCTGCGCCGACCTGTTCCGCGAGGGCTACACCGACGTCTGTCAGTTCACTCTGACGAAGTGACACCGCGGTCGCGGTAGGACCGGGCCGGCTGACCCACCTCACCGCCTGCGGCGTCGCGGCGCCGGGCCGCCATCCCGGCCAGCGCCTCGAACACCACGCGGTGCGCGGCGTTGACCGTGAGCTCGGCATGGTCGTAGGCCGGTGCCACCTCGACGACGTCGACTCCGACCACGTCGTGCTCGTGGCAGAGCCGGCGCACCATCCGCAGCAGGTCGGCGCTGGTGATGCCGCCAGGTTCCGGCGTCCCCGTGCCGGGCGCGTGTGCGGGGTCGAGCACGTCGATGTCGACCGACACGTACAGCTTCTCGGCTTTGGCCAGCGCCTCGGCGACGGCGTCGGCCATCACCGCTTGGAAGCCGCGCTCCCAGATCTCCTGCATGGTGTGCCAGGTCATCCGCTGTTCCTGCATCCATTCGAAGGTGTCCTGCGGCGGCCAGTAGCCGCGCAGGCCGACCTGCACGAAATGCGACCCGGGGACCGCGCCGGACTCGATCAGCCGCCGCATCGGGGTGCCGTGGCTGGCCAGGTTGCCCTCGATCTCGTCGGCGGTGTCGGCGTGGGCGTCGAAGTGCACGATGCCGACGTTGCCGTAGCCGTGCACGTCGGCGACGGCGGTGGCGGCGGGCCAGGTGATCGAGTGGTCGCCGCCGAGGATCACCGGCACGATGCCGCGGCTCGCGACGGCATGGACACGTTCGCGAATGTTGTTGTGCGACACCTCGGTTTGGCCGTGCGGACAGTAGGCGTCCCCGAAGTCGACGACCTCGAGCCAGTCGAAGATCTCCAGCCCGAGGTCCATGTGGTAGGTGCCGGGCTCATACGCGGTGGCGCGGATGGCGCGCGGACCGAACCGGGCGCCGGGCCGGTTGGTGGTGGCGATGTCGAACGGCGCGCCGACGATCGCCGCGTCCGGGCGCCACTCGTCGAGCTGCGCGACGTCGGTCAGGAACGGCCGGTGCCCGAACGAGGCCACACCCGCATAGGCCAGCTCGAGCTGCTCGATCATGCCCGGCGTGAGCTCCCTGCGTGGTCCGTGGTCACCGCCCATGGCTTGACGGTACCGTGGAGCCGACAACCCACACGGGAGCGCACTCCAGTGCGCTGAGAGGACGGCTCGGGGCCGTCGACCGTATGAACCTGACCGGGTAATGCCGGCGTAGGGAGTGAAGTGATGACTGACGTCCGTCCCCAGAAACCGGCGAGCAGGCCGACCTTCCGTTGGCGGGTCATCGACATCGTGGTGGCCAGTGTCCTGGCCGTCGCCGCCGGCCTGGTCTTCGTCATGTGGAACGTCGCGTCCAACCCGCTCGGCGCGCCCCTGGGGGCGCTGCTGCCGGGGCTGCAGGCGCTGCTCGGCGGCGGCTGGTTGTTCGCCGGCGTGCTCACCGCGCTGGTGATCCGCAAGCCCGGCGCCGCCCTGTACGGCGAACTCGTCGCCGCCACGGTGTCGGCCCTGGTCGGCAACCAGTGGGGTGTGCTGACCCTGGAGTCCGGCCTGGTGCAGGGCCTGGCCGCAGAGCTGGTGTTCGCGGTGTTCCTGTACCGCAGATGGAACCTTCCGGTCGCGGTCCTGTCCGGCGCGGTGGCCGGTCTGGCCCTGGCGGTCAACGACCTCGTGCTGTGGTACCCGGGCGCGACCGCGACGTTCGCCTCGATCTACACGGTGTCGGCGATCGTCTCCGGCGCCGTCCTGGCGGGCGCGCTGTCGTGGTATGTGGTGCGGGCGCTGGCCCGCACGGGAGCGCTCTCGCGCTTCGCGTCCGGACGCACCGGACTGCGCGGCGACCTGGCGAGATGAGCGGCGCCGCCGTTTGTGCGCAGGGCTGGCACTGGCGGCACGCCGGTCGCCCGGCCGCTGCCGTGCGGGGCCTGGATCTGGTCATCGAGCCGGGGGAGCGGGTCCTGCTCCTCGGGCCGAGCGGATCGGGCAAATCGACACTCCTGCAAGGCCTTGCCGGCCTGCTCGGCGGCAGCGAGGACGGTGACGAGTCGGGCCGGCTGCTGATCGACGGCGCGGATCCGCGCGACCGGCGCCACCGCATCGGCATGGTCCTGCAGAACCCGGAGTCGCAGGTGATCCTGTCCCGGGTCGGCGACGACGTCGCGTTCGGCATGGAGAACTTCCGCGCCGACCGCCTCTCGATCTGGCCGCGGGTGCGGCGGGCCCTGGCCGCCGTCGGACTGAATGTGCCGCTGGGACAAGACACTTCGCGCCTCTCCGGCGGCCAGCAGCAGCGGCTGGCGCTGGCCGGGGTGCTCGCGATGGAACCCGGTCTGATCCTGCTCGACGAGCCGACCGCCAATCTGGATCCGGCGGGCGTGGTCGAGGTCCGCGACGCCGTCGTCGCGGCCGCGGAGCACAGCGGCGCCACCCTCGTCGTCGTCGAACACCGCACCGAGATCTGGCTTCCCGTCGTCGACCGGGTGGTCGTGCTCGGCGCTGACGGCGACGTGATCGCCGACGGGTCGCCCGCGCCCACCCTCGAACGCCACCGCGACGAGTTGACCCGCGCCGGTGTCTGGTTGCCGGGGGTGGCCTTGCCGTCCGTCCCGCGCCGCCACGCGCCGGACGACGCGCTCCTCGACGCCGTCGCGCTGTCGGCCGGGCACCCCGGTGGACCGGCCGCCGAACCGGTGGACCTCACCCTGCGCCGCGGCGCCGTCACCGTCGTCACCGGGGCGAACGGCGCAGGCAAGTCGGCGCTGGCACTGACGGTGGGCGGGCTGCTCCCGCCCCGGGGCGGGACGTTGCGGGCGGACCGTGGCTTCGCGCCGGGGGTGCGGCGCCTGCAGCCCATCGGGTGGAAGTCCCGGGAACTGCTGACCCGCATCGGCAGCGTGTTCCAGAACCCGGAGCACCAGTTCCTCACCGGCAGCGTGCGCGACGAACTGGCTCTGGGGCCGCGGGCGCTCGGGCGCGACCGCGCCGCGATCGAACGGTCCGGTGAGGAGCTGCTGGACCGGCTGCGCCTGACCGCGCTGGCCGACGCGAACCCGTACACCTTGTCCGGCGGGGAGCAGCGGCGGCTGTCGGTGGCCACGGTGCTGGCCACCGGCCCCGCACTGATCGTCCTGGACGAACCGACGTTCGGCCAGGACCGCAGGACGTGGGAGGAGCTGATCCGGCTGCTCGCCGAGATCGCCGACGAGGGCACCGCGGTCGTCGCCGTCACCCACGACACCGACTTCGCCGATCTGCTGGCCGACCAGCGCCTCGAGTTGTGCGCCCCGGCGGCACGGGCCGAGCGGGCCGACCGGTGAGCCGCATCAACCCGGTGGCCCGGCTCGCGGCCGCCTTCGTCATCGCCGTCGGACTGGTGCTCAGCCTGGACTGGGTGTCGGCGACCACGGCGCTGGCGCTGGAGCTGATCCTCATCCTTGTGCTGCGAGTCCCGTGGCGGCCCTTGCTGATTCGCGGATCACTACTGGTTCTGGTCGCCGGACTCACCGCGCTGACCATCCTGCTCTACGGTGAGCCGAGCGGGGTCGTGCACTGGCAGTTCTTGCTCATCACTGTCAGCGACGGGTCGATCGACCTGGCGCTGGCCACCTTCCTGCGGGTGCTGGCCATCGCGCTGCCGTCGGTGGTGCTGTTCATCGACACCGACCCCACCGACCTCGCCGACGGGCTGGGGCAGGTGCTGCGGCTGCCGGCCCGCTTCGTGCTGGGCGCGCTGGCCGGGCTGCGGCTGGTCGGGTTGCTGCGCCAGGACTGGCGCTACCTCGGCTACGCCCGTCGCGCGCGCGGCGTCGCCGACCAGGCCCGGCTGCGCCGCGCCGCGGGTCAGGCCTTCGCGTTGCTGGTCTTCGCGGTCCGGCGTGGCTCCACCCTGGCCACCGCCATGGAGGCCCGCGGATTCGGCGCCTACCCCACGCGAACCTGGGCGCGGCCGTCACGGTTCGGCGGCCCGGAAACCGCGTTGGTCGCCGCAGGTGTGGTCATCGCCGCCGCGGCGATCGCCGTCTCCGTCGGCACCGGACACTGGAACTTCATTGGCGCTTGAGGACATCGCGCGCCGCCTCGCCGACACCGGCGCCCGCACGGTGCTGATCGACGGCCGGTCCGGGTCGGGCAAGTCGACCCTGGCGGCCCAGCTCGCCGAGCTGTGGGACGGCAGCGTCGTGGTCAGCCTCGACGACATCTATCCCGGCTGGGACGGGCTGGCGTTGGCGACCGAGCACCTGCGCGCCGAGCTGCTCGCACCCCGCGCCCGCGGCGCTGCGGGACGGTGGCGACGGTGGGACTGGGCGGCCGACGCGCCCGCCGAGTGGCACGAAGTGGGCCCGCGGCGACGCCTGATCGTCGAAGGGGCCGGCACTCTGACCCCGGCGAACCGCGCGCTGGCCGACCTCGGCATCTGGATCGACGCCGACGACTCGGACCGCAAGCGCCGCGCGCTGCTGCGCGACGGCGACACCTACCGGCCGTATTGGGAGCGTTGGGCCCGGCAGGAGGCCGCCTTCCTCGCGACCCACCGGCCGCGCGAAGTGGCCGACGAGCACGTGACCAACGCACCCGGCGGATGGCGCTGGGCGACCTGACGGGCAGACTCTCTGCCCATGCAGCTTGTCACCATCGACGACATCCGGACCGCGGCCGAGCGCATCCGTCCCCACGTGGTGCGCACCCCGCTGCTCCCGGCCCTCTGGGGTGACCCGGACCGCCCGCTGTGGGTGAAACCGGAGAGCCTGCAGGCCATCGGCGCGTTCAAGGTGCGCGGCGCGTTCAACGCGCTCGCCGCGCTGCGGGCCGCCGATCCCGCCGTGTCCGACGTGGTGGCGTACTCGAGCGGCAACCACGCCCAGGCGGTGGCCTACGCGGCAGCCACGTTCGGCCTTCAGGCCCACATCGTGATGCCCGAGGAGACCCCGTCGATCAAGGTCGAGGCCACCCGTCGCCACGGCGCGCGGGTCGTGCTGTGCGGAGCGGGACAGCGCGAACGGGTGGCCGACGAGGTCGCCCGGGACACCGGCGCGGTGATGATCCCGCCGTTCGACCATCCCGACGTCATCGCCGGGCAGGGCACCGTGGGGCTGGAGATCGCCGAGGATCTGCCTGACGTGCGCAACGTGCTGGTCCCGGTCAGCGGTGGGGGACTGTGCTCAGGTGTGGGCGTGGCGATCCGCGCCCTGTGTCCGCAGGCCCGGGTCTTCGGTGTCGAACCGGATCTCGCCGCCGACACCACCGAAGGGCTGCGTGTGGCCCATCGCGTCGACTGGCCCATCGAGGACCGCAACCGCACCATCGCCGACGGGCTGCGCTCCCAGCCCTCGGACCTGACCTTCGCGCACCTGCAGCAGGTGGTTGACGACATGATCACCGTCACCGAGGACGAGATCCGCGCGGCGGTGGCGGAGTTCGCGCTGCGCGGGCGGCTGGTCAGCGAGGCGAGCGGCGCGGTTGCGCTGGCGGCCTACCGCCGCGGTGTCACCCCGGCGGGGCCGACGGTGGTCGTCCTGTCCGGCGGCAACATCGAACCGGTGACGCTGAAGGACATATTTGCCTCGCACGTGAACGGGTACTGAAACAGTCATCGGCGCTTCTCCGATAACCCGTACTGGGACACGCGACAACTAGGAGGGCATCGTGCTGAGACTTCGTCTGCAGCAAGGTTTGCAGCAGGGCCTGCGGTACACCGCTCTGACCTGCGCGACACTGCTGGCCACCGCGGCACTGACCGTTCCGGCAGCGACGACGGTGGCCAGTGGGGCGGCCGGGTCGGCCGACGGAGCGGCGGGCGTCGCGCAGATCTCACCTGCACCCGGCCAGACCGTGGGCGTCGCACACCCGGTCACCGTGACCTTCCCGACCATCCCGGCTGACCGAGGCGCCGCCGAACGTTCGATCGAGGTGCGTCCCGCGGGCGCCCCGACCCCGGCGGCCGGCTCGATCACCTGGCTCGACGACCGCACCGCAGAATGGACGCCCACCGATTTCTTCCCGGCACACTCGCGCATCGACGTCACGGTGGGCGGCTTCCCGGCGAGTTTCCAGACCGGCGCGGCGGTGGTCAGCGTGGCCGACGTCAGCGACTACACGTTCACCGTCAGCATCGACGGCGAGGTGGCCCGGCAGATGCCGGCGTCGATGGGCAAAGCGAAGTACCCGACCCCGACCGGCCGGTACACCGCGCTGTCCAAAGAACGCAACGTCACCTTCGATTCCCGCACGATCGGCATCCCGCTCGACGATCCCGAGGGCTACCTGATCAAGGGTGAGTACGGGGTGCGGGTCACCTGGGGCGGGGTCTACGTCCACTCGGCGCCGTGGTCGGTGGGTTCCCAGGGCTACGCCAACGTCAGCCACGGCTGCATCAACCTGAGCCCGAGCAACGCCGCGTGGTACTTCGACACGGTGCGGATCGGCGACCCGATCATCGTCCAGGCCTGAGCCCGCCTCAGCAGTTGGTCTGAATCCGGAACTGCGCGCTGGCGGCCTGGCTGGGGTTGTCGGTGAAGTTGCCGTCCGCCGTCCCGCTGATCGTGTACTGGCCGTTCTCGCCGGTCACCTCGGCCTCGCCGATGTTGTCGTACCAGAACGAACCGGTGAACCCGCCGAAGTCGTGGAACTGCACGGCTCTTGCGCTCATCGTCCCGCTGGAGTCCAGGATCGCGCTGAAACCCTGCTTGTCGTCGGGGGTCTCGATGTACCAGGACCATCCGGCCTGCTGACACCGCACCGGGAAGGTGCCGTCCACGGCCTCACCGTCGATGGTGACGGTGGCCGTGGTACCGCTGCCCAGCGCGGACCCGGTGTTCGAGCACCCGGCCAGGAAAACGGCGAGACCGGCGACGGCAACCAGGGCGGGGCGGGTCCTCATGGGGCTCGACTCTATTCGGTCCGGCGGCCGAACAGCGTCAGATCCGCCAGAGCGACTCCTGCGCCACACTGGCCACCAGCGTCCCGTGCTCGTCGACGATGGATCCGCGGGCCAGGCCGCGCGCGTCGTGGTGGCTGACCGCCTCGGCGTCGTACAGGTGCCACCGGGACAGATCCACGGGCCGGTGCAGCCACACCGCATGGTCGAGGCTGGCCGCCCCGCCGGGACCGGGCGACGGTGCGTGGCCCGGTGGGCGTGCCGTCGCGACCAGGCCGACATCGGAGATGAAGGTCAGCGCGCAGGCCTGCAGCAGCGGGTCGTCCTCGATGGGTTCGCGGCTGCGGAACCACATCGGCTGCACGGGCCAGTCGTCGATGCCCCTGGTGCCGGCGCGCACGTCGAAATGGTCGGCCCACTTCTCACCCAGCCGGCTCTCGATGGTGGCCTCGGCCAGCGGGAAGCTCGGCGCGGTGACGCGCTGCCAGTCGGTGGTCGCTTCAGGGCGGTGGAAGGACGCCAGCATCTCGAAGATCGGGACGCCGTCCTGGCTCGCCGTCACCCGCCGGGTGTTGAACGACTTCCCGTCGCGGGTGTTCTCGACGACGTAATCGACGTCGACGCCCGCCCGGCCGCCCTTGATGAAGTACGCGTGCAGGGACTGCGGTAACCGTTCGGGAGCGATGGTGGCGCCGGCGGCCGCGAGGGCCTGTGCTGCGATCAGGCCGCCGAACAGCCGGCCTCCGGCGCCGAAAGACGCTGTGGCGCGGAAGGCTTCGCCGTCTCGGTCGAGACGTACCAGGTCGGCGATCCAGCTCGGCATGGCCCTCCGTCGGTGGCAGGTGCAGCGGTCGCCACATCGTAGAGGGAGTACCGGGGGTGGCCGGCGTCACCCCAGCGCGGCGGCGGTCGCCTCGTCGGCAGGCAGGAACGCCTCGATGCTGAGTTCGGCGGCGGTGAGGTCGAGCGCGGTGCCGAAGGTGGTGACCATGCTCAGGAACCGCAGCCGGCGGCCGTCGGTGGTCTCCAGGTCCAGCGGCACGGCGACGGCGGCGGGGTCGTGGTGGTCGTCGAAACCGCCCGGGTAGGAGGCCAATTCGTCGATCAGCGCGGCCAGCTCGGGGGAGTCGCCGGCGGCCGCCTCCCGGCGCAGCCGCGACAGCAGATGGGCCCGCCACTGCGCGAGGTTGCCGATCCGCGGGGCCAGCCCGTCCGGGTGCAGGGCGATCCGCAGCGCGTTCGGCGGGTCGAGCAGGGCCGCAGCGACGCCGTCGAGCAACACCGAGCTGCTGTCGTTGGCCGCGACGATGGTCCAGTTCCGGTCCACGGCGATGCACGGGAACCGGTGGAAGGCGTCGAGGACCTGCTGTACCCCGGCGCGCACGGCGGTCATGTCGGGCGCGTCGAGGGGACGTTCGGTGTAGGCGGGCGCCAGACCGGCGGCGGTCAGCAGATGGTTCTGCGCCCGCGGCGGTACGTCGAGCACGTCGGACAGCCGCAGGACCATCGCGCGGCTCGGCGCCGAACGGCCGGTCTCGAGGAAGCTGATGTGGCGCGCCGACACCTGCGCCTCGACCGCGAGGTCGAGTTGGCTCATCCGGCGGAGTGCCCGCCAGTGGCGCAACTGCTCACCGAACGGGTTCGTGCGGGGTGCCGCCATGGCGCCCAGTCTGACGGCTTCGACCTCGTCGGGACCACTACCTCAGAGGTAATTGCCCTGCCCACCTTTCCGGCGCATCGTGAGGGTAATCGCTCGGCGGGAGAGGAGTCGCCATGTCGGACAAGGTGATTGCGCCACCGGCCGTGATCCCGCGCTGGCTGCGGGCGGTTCTGATCTGCGACCGGGCCGGGTCGGCCTGGTACATCGGCGCCGGGTTCTTCTTCGCGCCGATCCTCATCCTGGTCTCGCCGTGGCCCGCGCTGACGGCGCTGCTGTGGGTGGTCATCGCGCTGGCCGGGCTGTGGCTGGGGCTGCTCGGCATCGCGATGGCCACCGGGCTGGCGATGGTCCTGCGCTCCAACGCCGAGATCCCCGAGGACTACTGGCGGACGATCATCGACTTGCCGGCGTAGTCGACCTGCCAGTGCTTGATGCCGTTGAGCCAGCCCGAGCGGAGCCGGTCCGGGGCGCCGAGCGCATGCAGGTCGGGGATGTGGTCGGCGATCGCGTTGAACATCAGCTCGATCGTCATGCGCGCGAGGTTCGCCCCGATGCAGTAGTGGGCGCCCGTGCCGCCGAACCCGACGTGCGGGTTGGGATCGCGCAGGATGTCGAACCGCTCGGGATCGTCGAAGACCTCTTCGTCGAAGTTGGCCGAGCGGTAGGACATCACGACGCGCTGCCCCTTCTTGATCGGCACGCCGGACAGTTCGTAGTCCTGCAGGGCGGTGCGCTGGAACGACGTCACCGGCGTGGCCCACCGGACGATCTCGTCGACGGCGGTGGCGGGGCGCTCCCGGCGGAACAGCTCCCACTGCTCGGGGTGTTCGGTGAACGCGATCATGCCGTGGGTGATCGAGTTGCGGGTGGTCTCGTTTCCGGCCACGGCCAGCAGCACCATGAAGAACCCGAACTCGTCGTCGGAGAGCTTGTGGCCGTCGACGTCGGCCTCGATCAGCTTGGTGACGATGTCGTCGCCGGGTTGCTCGGCGCGCAAGGCCGCGAGCTGCATGGCGTACATGATCAGCTCGGCCGCGGCGTTGCGGTTGTCGTGGTGCGCGAACTCCGGGTCGTCGTCGCTGACCATCTGGTTGGACCAGTCGAACAGCTTCTTGCGGTCTTCCAGCGGCACACCGAGCAGTCCGGCAATCGCCTGCAGCGGTAGTTCACACGAGACCTGCTCGACGAAGTCTCCGACGCCCTGGGCGGCCGCCGCGCGAGCGATGTCCTGGGCGCGACGGTCGAGGTCGGCGCGCAACCGTTCGACGGCACGCGGTGTGAAACCGCGCGAGACGATCTTGCGCAGATGGGTGTGGTGCGGTGCGTCCATGTTGAGCAGGACGTACTTGCCGGTCTCGACCTGCTCGCCGGTGGAGCCCTCTGGGTAGCGCGGCAGCGCCGTCTTCGCCAGACTGGAGAACACGTCGCTGCGCTTGGAGATCTCCTTGACGTCGCGGTGCTTGGTGATCAGCCAGTAGCCGCCGTCATCGAAACCACCTGCGCCCAAGGGCTGTTCGTTCCACCAGATCGGCTCCCGGCGGCGTAGTTCGGCGAGTTCGGCGACCGGCAGGCGGTCCCGGTTGAGGTCGGGATCGGTGAAGTCGAAACCGGGCGGAAAGGCGGGAGACGCCATGCGTGGCTCCTTAAACCGACAACGGGCCTATCGCATTGCTACACCACCTGTCGGGGTTGTGTAACGAAATCGGCGCGCGCGGGGAAGCACAGAGTGACAATGACCGTGACCAGAAGGGGGCCTCGGTGAAGATGCGACGTGAAGCGTTATCGGCCGGTCTGGCCGGCGCGGCTGTCTCGGCCGCGCTGCTGGTGGGGGCACCCTCCGCGGCGGGACAGCCGGCGCCGGTGGAGCCACCGGCGCCCGCACCCGCTGCGCCGGTGGCCGAAGGCGTTCCCCACCTCGCCAGCCCCGAGAATCTCCCGCCCGGAACCGCGGCGGCACCGGTGTCCCAGTCCCGGCTGGATTACTGGCGCGACCTGTGGCACGCGATGCGCACCCAGGAGGTCAGCGGTAGCAATGCGCTGCTGCTGCTCACGCAGCGCCCGATGACCGCGGGCCCGCCGGCACTGCAGCCGGTGGCACCCCCGCCACCGCCCGCTGCTCCGGCGCCGCCCGTCGCTCCCGCGCCTTAGGGCGACGCCGGGGGAGCGTCAGACCGACGCTGCCTCGTTGAGCTCGTCGAGTCGGTTGGTCGCCTCCAGGTACTCCTGCACCCAGCGCTCGATGACCGTCGCGGTCTTCTCCACCTTGGTGAACTGGCCGACGACCTGACCGATCGGGTTGAACGCGACGTCGACGGTCTCGTTCGGGTACTTGTGCGTCGCGGCGACGGCCATACCCGAGACCATGTACTGCAGCGGCATGCCGAGCGGCTTCGGGTTGTTCGGGTCCTCCCACGCCTCGGTCCAGTCGTTGCGCAGCATGCGCGCGGGCTTGCCGGTGAACGAGCGGCTGCGGACGGTGTCGCGGCTGGTGGCCTTGGCGTAGGCGGCATGCTGGACCGGGGTGTTCTCCGACTCCTCGACCATCACCCACTGCGAGCCCGTCCACGCGCCCTGGGCGCCGAGCGCCAGGGCGGCCGCGATCTGCTGGCCGCTGCCGATACCTCCGGCAGCCAGCACCGGCACCGGCGCGACCTCCTTGACCACCTGGGGCCACAGCACGATGGAGCCGACCTCACCGCTGTGCCCGCCGGCCTCGCCGCCCTGGGCGATGATGATGTCCACCCCGGCGTCGGCATGCTTGCGGGCCTGCGACGGCGAGCCGCACAGCGCGGCGACCTTGCGTCCCTCGGCGTGGATGTGCTCGATCATGTCCTTCGGCGGGGTGCCCAGCGCGTTGGCGATCAGGGTCATCTTCGGGTGCTTGAGCGCCACCTCGACCTGCGGGGTGGCGGTGGCCTCGGTCCAGCCCAGCAGCTGCAGCGCGTTGTCGTCGCTGTCGTCGGTCGGCACACCGTGGTCGGCGAGGATCTTCTTGGCGAAGTCCAGGTGCTCCTGCGGGACGAGAGAGTTCAGCGTGGCCTTGAGCTCATCGGCGGACATGTTGGAGTCCATGCCCTCGTACTTGTTGGGGATGACGATGTCCACGCCGTACGGGTGGTCACCGATGTGCTCGTCGATCCAGTTCAGCTCGATCTCGAGTTGCTCGGGGGTGAAACCCACCGCGCCGAGCACACCGAACCCGCCGGCCTTGCTGACCGCGACGACCACGTCGCGGCAGTGGGTGAACGCGAAGATGGGGAATTCGATACCCAGCTGGTCGCACAGGGGAGTATGCATAGTCGGCTCCTGGTGAGGCTAAAGGCACGTCTGACCGAAAACTGAAACGTGTTCTACTTTAGTACACCACGTCGCGGATTCTGGAGGCGCAATACCGGCCATCCCTCTTGACCGGCGACCACCGCGAGCCGCCGCCGCGGATTGACCGGGTGCGGATGGCCCACCAGGCCCATCAGTGCGATGTCCTCCTCGCCGTCGGCGTAGAAATGGCTGTGCGACAGGTCGATCCGCCGCTGCGCGCAGAACTCCTGAACCGCCGTCGCCTTCTGCCGGCCCCAGATCACCGGCTTGGCGATGGCGCCGGTGAGACGACCGTGCTCGTCGACCTCGAAGTGGTTGCACAACACGTGGTCGATCTCCAGGTGACGCGCAACCGGTTCGGCGTGGATGGTCAGCGCCGACGAGCTCAACACGACCGTGTGACCGCGACGTTGGTGAGCCAGCACGATCTGCCGCATCACCGGGAAGACCCGCGAGCTGACCCGTTCGGTGAACAGCCGCTGCCCGACGGCGTCGAGCTCGGCCAGCGAGTCTCCGCGGAGGTAACCGGCAGCGCGGGCCAGCAGGTTCTCGAAATGGACGCGGCCGAACCGGTACCGCATGGCGGCTTCCACCACCCCGAACACCTCTCCGATGCGCGCCTGGCGGCGGCGGATGCGGTCGCCGGCATGGACGGTGGCGGTGATGCCGTCGACCAGGGTGCCGTCGAGGTCGAAGAACGCGCCCACCTCCGGACCCGCGGGACTGGCCTCGATGGAGGCGATCAGGTCCGTCGGATCGGCGGCCACATTCCGCTCCTAGCTCACGCGTATCAGTGCTGTGACCCGCCATGCTACGGGCGGGCCAGGCGCTCCTGGTTTAATCTGACCCCGGTCGCAGGAGACGGCCACGGTAGGTTGTCCTTGCCGGGTTCAGGATGCAGCCTGCGCGGGTGGCACGCTCTGGTGCGCGCCGTGCACTGCACGAAGCGGCCTGACATGGAAGGTGAACATTGGACGAGCAAGCAGCCGAAGGCGCAACCGCCTCATCGGGGGCGTCGAACTGTGTCGTCACCGAACGATGGGTCGACCAGGTAGCCGTCGTGGCGGTGTCGGGTGTCGTCGACATGCTCACTTCGCCTCAGTTGGAGACCGCGATCGATGCCGCGCTGAGCCAGAAGCCGGCCGGCGTAGTGATCGATTTCACGGATGTCGAGTTCCTCGCGTCCGCGGGCATGGGCGTGCTGGTCGCCGCACACGACAAAGCGGGTTCTGACGTGGCGATCAGCGTGGTCGCCGACGGTCCCGCCACCAGCCGGCCGCTCAAACTGGTCGGTATCGCGGACATCGTGAGCCTGTATCCGAGCCTGGACGAAGCACTCGCCGCGCGCGGTGCCTAGAAAAAGCGGCATAGGAACGTGCATAGCGGGGTAGCCACCGACTGCCATGATCGATTCCATGCCGCCGGCTGAGGTTGCCAACGCAGAACGCTTCGAGCGATTCGGGCTCGATGCGGATGCGTTCGCAGTCGCGGAGGCCCGTCAGGACTTCACATCGTGGCTGCAGCGCTTCTTCGACCTCGACGCCGTGCGGTGCAGCGACGTCGTGCTGGCCATCAACGAGGCGCTGGCCAACTCCGCCGAGTTCGCCTACCTGCTCGCCGACCGCCCCGGCACCATCGACATCCAGGGTGTGCACGACGCCGCGGCGCAGACGTTGACGGTCGTCATCAGCGACCGGGGGTCCTGGCGCACACCGCAACCCGGGCCGGCGCCGCGCACCCGCGGCCGCGGAATCCCGCTCATGGAGGCGCTGTCCGACGACTACAGCGTCGACAAGTCGGCTCAGGGCACGCGCGTCCGGATGGTCTGGAACCGCGTCGGCCGACGCTGATCAGGCTGGACGGTAGACGCCCTTCCCCGTGGACAACGGCAGATCCAGCGTGGTGCGGATGCCCGCCGGAGCCGCGAGGACGTCGGGAATCGAGTTCACGATGCGGCCGGCGGCGGCCAGGATCGCCGCATAGTTGTGGTCGCCGTTGCGACTGCTCGGGCAGATGTCCATCACATACGACGGCTCGCCGGTGATCTCGACACGGTAGGAGCCGCCGTCCTGCGCCGGCTGGGCCCAGTCCGGCCGCAGGTCGCCGCGCAGCCGCGTGATGTGTTCGACGACGATCGCCGACCGCCCGTCGACCTTGCCCTCGATGAGGAAGCGCACCGCGGCGACCGTGCCCTTCTTGATGGTGCCGACGGCGACGTCGAAGTCCTCGGGTGCGGGTTCCTGCTCGACGGTGTCGGTGATCTCATCGATCTCGATGCCCAGCCCCGCCGCCAGCTGCCGGATGCCGACGCCCCAGGCCAGGCTCAGCATGCCGGGCTGGTAGAGGAAGGGCAGGTCGCCGATCTGGTTGCCGAAGCCCATCACGTCGAACATCACCGTCGCGCCGTCGTAGCTGGCGTAGTCGGCGATCTCCATGGTGCGGATCTGTTCGACGTGCTGGCAGGTGCCCGCCAGCGCCAGCGGGAGCAGATCGGTGACGAATCCCGGGTCCACGCCGGTGATGAAGATGCTCGAATTCCCCTGTTGCGCAGCCGCTTCGATCCGCTCGACGGCCCGGTCGGGAATCACGCCCCACGGGTATTCGAGGCTCACCGGAGACGACCCCACGACGTCGATGCCGGCCTCGAGGAAGCGACGCACGTCGGCGATCGCCTCCCGCATCCGGACGTCGCCCATCGCGCAGTACACGACGCAGTCCGGGGCGGCGGCGATGATGGCGTCCAGGTCGGTGACGGCGGTGACCCCGGTCGTGACGCCGAGTCGGGCCAATTCGCCGGCGTCCTTGCCCGCCTTGGCCTCCGAAGACACGCACACGCCGGTCAACTCGAACCGGTCGTCCTCGATGAGCTGCCGCAACGTCAGGCTGCCGCAGTTTCCCGTCCCGATCTGTGCCACGCGAATCGCCATGGCCAGCAGTATGCGGGCTCCGTCGGCAAATAGGAACAGGTTCTAATTCGTGTCCACGGGCGTGCGGTAGCCTGACGCCCCATGGGACGTGTGGACGGAAAAGTGGCACTCATCAGCGGCGGGGCGCAGGGTATGGGCGCCGCCGACGCCCGGGCACTGGTCGCCGAGGGCGCCAAGGTCGTCATCGGCGACATCCTCGATGAGAAGGGCCAGGCGCTGGCCGACGAGATCAACGCCGAGACACCCGATTCGGTCCGCTACGTCCATCTCGACGTCACCCAGTCCGACCAGTGGGAGGCCGCGGTCGCCACCGCGGTCAACGAGTTCGGCAAGCTCAACGTGCTGGTCAACAACGCCGGCACGGTGGCGCTCGGCATGATCGGCCAGTTCGATATGGCCAAGTGGCAGAAGGTGATCGACGTCAACCTGACCGGCACCTTCCTCGGGATGCAGCACTCGGTGGAGGCCATGAAGGCCGCCGGTGGTGGCTCGATCATCAACATCTCGTCCATCGAGGGCCTGCGCGGCGCGGTCATGGTGCATCCGTACGTCGCCTCCAAGTGGGCGGTGCGCGGCCTGACCAAGTCGGCGGCGCTGGAACTCGGTTCGCACAACATCCGCGTCAACTCCGTGCATCCGGGCTTCATCCGCACCCCGATGACCAAGCACTTCCCCGACAACATGCTGCGGATCCCGCTGGGTCGCCCGGGCCAGCCCGAGGAGGTCGCCACCTTCGTGGTCTTCCTGGCCAGCGACGAGTCGCGGTACTCCACCGGAGCCGAGTACGTGATGGACGGCGGGCTCACCAACGACGTCCCGCACAAGTAGCACCGTCACCGCCTGCGTAGGGTCGGGCGGGTGAGTGCACGCGCCGGGATCGTGGTGACCGGGACCGAGGTTCTGACCGGCCGGGTCCGGGACCTCAACGGTCCGTGGCTGGCCGACCGACTGCTGGAGTTGGGCGTCGAGCTGGCCCACATCACGCAGTGCGGGGACCGGCCCGCCGACATCGAGGCCCAACTGCGGTTCCTCGCCGACCAACAGGTGGACCTGATCATCACCTCCGGCGGGTTGGGGCCGACCGCCGACGACATGACCGTCGAGGTGGTGGCGCGGTTCTGCGGCCGGGAGTTGGTGCTCGACACCGCGACCGAACGCACGATCAACGACATCGTCACCCGCATGATGGCGAGGTTTCCCGACGTCGACGCCGATGCGGTGCTGGCCGCCAACCGCAAACAGGCCTTGATCCCCGCCGGCGCGACCGTGCTCGCTCCGGTCGGCACCGCGCCGGGTGTGGTGGTGGCGGGTTCGCCGACCGTCGTGGTGCTGCCCGGGCCGCCGAGGGAGCTGCAGCCCATGTGGCTGGCCGCCGTGGCGACCGACGAGGTGCAGGCCGCGATCGCCGGCCGCACCCGCTACGAGCAGCGCACCATCCGGATGTTCGGGCTGCCGGAGTCGGGGCTCGCCGACACCCTGCGCGAAGCGGAGCGCAGAATCGCCGGCTTCGACCGCCTCGAGATCACCACCTGCCTGCGTCGCGGCGAACTCGAGATCGTCACCCGGTTCGAGCCCGCGGACGCTACCGCCTACGCCGACCTGCTGGAGCTGCTGGGGGAGCGGCACAGCCGCGAGATCTTCTCCACCGACGGGGCGTTGGTCGACGACCAGGTCGCCGAGCTGCTGACCGGACGCCGGATCGCGACCGCGGAGTCCTGCACCGGTGGGCTGCTGGCCGCGCGGCTGACCGACCGGGCCGGCTCGTCGGGATATGTGGCCGGCGCGGTGGTCGCCTATGCCAACGACGCCAAGACCGAGACGCTCGGTGTCGACGCCGCACTCATCGACGAGCACGGGGCGGTCTCCGAACCGGTCGCCGAGCAGATGGCCCGCGGCGCGCTGCTCCGCTTCCGCGCCGACACCGCTGTCGGCATCACCGGGATCGCCGGTCCGGGCGGCGGCACCGAGACCAAACCTGTGGGCACCGTGTGCTTCTCGGTCGCGCTGCGCGACGGCGACGACGGCGACGTGCGGGTGTTGACCCGCACCACGCGGCTACCAGGCGACCGGTCCGATGTCCGGGAGCGCTCCACGACCGTGGCGATGCATCTGCTGCGCAGAGCGCTGACCGGCGAGGGCTAGAGTGTCGCAGACATCAATCGATACGGGAGATTCACCGATGGCTGAAACCGACGAGCGACAGACACTCTCGGCGCTCGCCGAGCAGACCGGGTGGCGTCACCGCGTCGCCGATCGCAGCGACTTCTTCGACAAGGGTGTGGTGCGCGTGCACATCGTGTGGGCCGGCGACGCCGCGATCAGCGGCGGCACGCTCTACCACGAGGACGTCTTGCAGAGCTACAGCAAGGACCTGCCGACGGTACTCGGCTGGCTGAAGCGCTGAGAGGTCAGCGGCGGTCGTGGGCGTCCCACAGCTCGCCCAGGGCCGTCATGATCGCCTCGGCCTGACCGAGCCCGCCGAGGTGGCTCTCTCCGGGTAGTTCGTAGAGCTCGGCGTCGGGCAGCAGGCTCACCACATGCCGGCCGTGGGCGAACGGCACGATGTGGTCGGCGTCGCCGTGCCACCACCGCACCGGCACCTTCACTTCTTCGAGGCGGAAGCCCCAGTCGCGCGCGAACACGACCACGTCGGCGAACGGCGCGGCCAGCTGTCGGCGGCTGCCGTTGAGCAGGTCGTCGAGGAACATCGCCTTGAACTCCGGGCGCGCCAGCAGCCGGCGGTCGCCCTCGGGGGACACCGCCGCGTACAGGTACAGCACCGGTTCGGCGACCGGCTTGATCAGCCGGATCAGTCCGGTGGCGACCACGCTCAGCGGCGTGCCGACACGTTCGAGAACCGGGGCCGCCGGCAGTCCGACGCTGCCCATCAGCCCGCCGCCGATACCGTCGGGGCCCTGGGTGGGCGCCACGCCGCCGAGGATGCCGACCGCCTCGACCCGCTCGGGCATCGCTGCCGCGCAGGCCAGGGTGTAGGGACCGCCCCCGGACAGGCCGATGATCTCCATCTTGTCGATGCCGAGGGTGTCGGCGACGGTGCGGAGGTCGGCGGCGAAGTCGATGACCCGGCCGTACTCATATGGCGTGGACGACCCGATGCCGGGCCGATCGACACCGATCAGCCGGATACCCTTGTCCTCGGCGAACATCCGCGCCTCGACGGGGATCTGCCGCCGCGCACCCGGGGTGCCGTGCAGCCAGAAGATCGCGCGGCCCTGCGGGTCGCCGAACTCCGCGAATCCGAGCTGTCGATCCTTTCCGACGAGGACTTTGCCTTCGAGCTTGGGACGTGCGATGTCGACAGCCATGTTCGACAGTGTCGCAAACGCTCCCTGGAGCGCGGGCGCGAACAGGCAGTCGGTGCCGCAAGCGCTAACCGCCGACCGCGATGGTGTATCCGACACCTCCGAGAAACAGAGTCAACAGACACAGCGCAAGCGCGCGGTGGCGAACGGCCACGCCGGTTTAACGCGCACCAATTGCACGACGGTGAGTACCAGACCCGTCACCCCGATCGCGCCGGCGGAAGCGGTCGCGAAACGCCAGCAGCATGAAACCGAGGAAAGCGGCGGCGAGTCCGATCACGAGCGTCAGCGCCAAGATGGCGAGCGACAGCGCGAGATCGACCTTCGAGCGTTGCGCGACGGTGGCGGTCATGCGTCGACCTGCTTGCCGCTGGCGCGTTCCCGTGTGGTCATCGAGTCGGTGAGACCCAGCGCGATGAGGATGTCGGCGAAGGTGATGAACAGACCCCACCAATACATCCAGCGGACAGTCGGGTCCGGTTGGATCGCGAAGTAGATGAACAAGAAGATCGGGCCCACGATGCCGAAGACGAACAGCATCGCCTGAAGACGCAGGTAGAGCCGCAGCGTGCTCATCGCCGAAGTGTGCCGCGACGCCGGCCGCCCGTCAACGGGACCGATCGCGCCGCAGTCGCTCGCGATTCGATCTAATGTGACCTCAGCAACGTCATCGCCACTCGAGTAGACAGGACCACACCCTCATGCGCCGATTCGCGCGGACCGCGCTGGTTGCCACAGGACTCGTCGCGGCGGCCGCAGTGTTGGGGCCGGTCCCGGTGGCCGGGGCTACGACCATGCCGTTGTCCCAGAAGCTGCGCAACTGTGACTTCTCCGAGAACCCCTATCAGGGTGCCGGCGACTACGGTCGCGCGTTCGCCGAGATGCGGTCGGACGGCGGCACTGTCACCGCCGACGTGCACTTCGCGACAGGGACACCGAACACGCCGTACGACGTCCGGCTGATCCAGGTCCCGCGCGGGCTCTACTGCGCCCCGGGCGATCCCGGCGTGGCCGCGGTGACCATGTTCACCGACGGCGCGGGCGGCGGCGCGATCACGGTGAGCGCACCGATCCAGTCGGGCGCGACGGGCGCCTGGGTGTCGATCACCCGACCGAACCCGTTCTCGCAGCATCCGCAGGAGTTCTACACCACGGACTATCTGTTCTCTGTGTGAGCGTCAGGCCGCCACGACGACGGTGAGCTGGTTCCCGTCGCGTTCGATGCGCATTCCGGCCCGGCGGGCGATGGTTGCGACGCCGGTCGCGTCAGTCGGCTCGGATCGGGTGGTCGCCAGCACTCGCGCCAGCCGACCCTTGTGGGCTTTGTTGAAGTGACTGACCGTGGTGCGGCGGCCATCGTCGTGTTCGGCCACCACGCCGACGGTGACGGCATCCGACAGCGGTCCGAGGGCAGCATAGGAGCCGGAGCGCAGATCGACGATCAGGTCGTCGGCCGCCACGGACTTCAGGACGGGCTCCAGCACCGGTCGCCACCGCGTGGTCAGACCGGGACGGCCGGGCAGCTTGGAGGACGCCGACAGCCGGTAGGCCGGAATTGGGTCGTCCGCGCGTAGCAGCCCGAACAATGCCGAACCGACCGCGAGCCGCGACATGGTTCGGGCCGCGGCGGCGCCGGTGAGCGACTGCGCGTCCAGCGCGTCGTACAGCACGCCGGTGTAGCGGTGCAGCGCCGGCAGGGTCGGTGCGGTGCGGAGCGCGGCGTTGCGCTCGATCTCCGCGTCCTGTTTGGCTGAGATACCGAGCGCTCGTCGGCTGGCCTCGCGGTCGGCGGCCAGCGCGACGAGTTCGTCGACGAGTTCGCGGCGGACATCGTTGAGCGCCGGCCAGCCGAGCGCATCAATATCCAAAGGGTCTCCGTGGCCGCCGGCGCGCTTGGTCTCCGACGGGGGCAGCAGCACGATCACGGCAGAGACGCTAGCGCGCGCAGTTCGCGCGTCGACAACCGCTTACAGCGGGGCGGGACGTCGGCCGGCATCGGCAGGAACATGTGCTTGGTGAACTGCTTCTGGTAAGCGCCACCGCCACCGACCTTGACTCCGCCGCCCTCACCGGAGGACACCGGAGTGCCGTCGGGCAGCGTCACCGCGGTGTGACCGCTGTTCCAGCCGACGACCAGCGCACCCGGCTGGGAGCCGTACTGGAAGCCACGCGCCAGGAGAGCGCTTTCGATGTTGCCGGTGTGGAAGCGGTCGCCGTAGATCGGCCAACCGGTTGCGGCGTTGGTCACCCAGGAGACCAGCCCGGAACAATCCGTACCTGAGGGGGAGTCACCGCCCGACACGTAGGGAGTCCCGGACACCTGGTTGACGAGTGTCAAAAGAGTCGCGAGAGCAAGCATGCGGTCGGACGTTAACAGGGGTCTCTAAAACACCCCAAAATCTGTGAGCAGGGGCACACTCTCGGCGATTGTGAAGTGGACATCACGAAAAGGGCTGTCCGAAGCCGATATTGACGGACACTGCCAGCATTGTCTTCTGCCGGCGCTGCAATCACGAAATACATTCATACGTCGATCTTTTCGCTCTACCTCGGTTAATTGACAACCGATCATGCCCATTGCCAACCTGCGGCGGCGCGGTGCACTTCGAGTCGTCTGCACCACAGCGGTTTAAGTCTGTCACGCGCCGGCCACAAGGGTGGCGCAGCGCCAGGTGGGGCGAGTTCGTGTTCGTCGACGCGGCGAAGGAGTTGAGGTAGCGGTCCTCAAACGCCATGCTCAGATCCGTCGCGCAGCGGCATTGAGCGCTTGATTCCGCCGGATTGCCGCCGGTCGGCGCCGTCTCCGTAATACTTGGCAGAGCCTGGCGGGGCGTCAGTCGAAGGGGTGGGGCGATGCGAACAGTGAGTATGCGGAGAACAGTTGCTGCGCCCATCGACGAGGTGTTCGACTGGATCACGAATGGGACGAATTGGGCGCGCGTGCCGGGAATGTTCTACTCCCGAGTGCAATCCGCCACTGGACCCGAACCCCGCGGTGTTGGCTCCATTCGAGAATTCGCCGGCATGGCCTCGAAGAATGTTGAAGTGGTGACCGAATTTGAGCGACCGCGCTACATGAAATACCGAAGCCTCTCGATGGTTCCCCGCGCTGAGCATGAGGGCGGGTCGATCTCGTTCCGAGAGGTCCCCAACGGCACAGAGGTGTTCTGGACAACCACATTTCGGATGACTTCTCCGATGTACGGGAGGCTCCTCACCCGCCTGTATGCGCATCTCGTTCCGATGGGCATGGTGTGTGTAACACGCACGGCTGAAAGGGAATTGACGTGCTGACCGGTGTTCAGAACGGGGGCGTGTTGTCCGGTGGGGTGAGGCCGTGTTCGTTGAGGCGGCGCAGGAGCTTGATGTAGCGGGCTTGTGCTTGGGCGCGGGTGTATCGGCGCTGGGGCATCATGGCGCCGCGTTGGGGGTGCTGTTCGGGGG
>JBNMQW010000007.1:0-246904 GCA_050205485.1 Mycolicibacterium vaccae
CCGCCGAGCTACCCCCGATGGCCAAGCCCCCACCACCAGAGCCCGCCCGCATCCTCAAAATGCCCAGACGACGACGCACCCGCGCCGCCGACACCGCCGCACGCATCCACGCCGAACGCGCCCACAACGCCGCCGAACGCGAACTGGCACACCAACGCGCCCAAGAACTCCACCGCATCCGAGCCAACCGCGAACAAGCCCGAGCCGACCCCGAAGAGCCGCCGCCCTTCTAGAACTCCCCGAGGTAGAACCGGGCGCCTTGATCGTCGGTGCACAGCGCGGACTTCCCGTACGACTGCTGCGACGGCTCCTCGATGACGGTGCCGCCGGCCTCGCGCACGCGGGCCACCGCCGCGTCGATGTCGTCGACGGTCCACATCGGTACCGTGACCGCTTCCGGATTTCCCCCGGCGACACCGGACATCGGGTGGGCGCCAGTGATCTCCCAGCCGTCGTCGACCCGCCCCGGCGAAAACGACCAGAACAGCAGGCCGCTGTAAAACGCCTTGAACGCCGTCGAATCCGGCACCTGGTAGGTGATGTACGACAACTCGCCGGGTCCGCCGCCGTTGAGCAGCGGCCGCGGTTCCCCAGGGCCGGGCGTGTAGACCGCGAATGGCAGCCCCTGCGAATCCGTCGCCGGTACAACGTCTCCGAAGTCCAGATGTTCAACCTCGTCCACGGTCCCGCCGCCGGCGGTGATGCTGTCGCGGGCACCGTCGAGATCGGTCACCGCATAGCCGCACACGAGTGAGTTCGGTCCCGGCACGATCCGGATGCGCTGACCCACATTGGTCACCGACTGCGTGCGGTCGTCGAGCGTCCAGCCCAGCACGTGACCGTAGAACTCGCCGGCCCGCTGCGGGTCCGGCGTACCCACGGCGATGTACCCGACATCGCCGTGCTGGATCGGAACGACGGCGCCGGTGAGCGGTCCCGTCAACATCCAGCGGTGCCCGAACGGGTCGATGATCGCCGCGTTGCGGGTGCCGTAGGTCTCGTACGGTTCGCGCTGCACCTGCGCACCGAACTCGGCCGCCCGCCGCAGCGTCGCGTCGGTGTCCGGCACCGGCAGCATCAGGCTCACCGAAACAGCCTGCGCTGACGGCGCTTTCAGGCCGATCTCGGGATACTCGTCGGCCAGGTAGAGCACCCCGCCGGCCAGCGACAACTCGGCGTGGCCGATGCGGCCGTCGTCCATCTCGTACGGATCGCCGACCAGCGTCGCATCGAAGACGTCGACGTACCAAGAGATGGCGGCGCGTCCGTCGGCGACGGTCAGGTAGGGGACCGCGGCGGGCCGCGACATGGACACCGCGGCGGCGGTCAGTGCCGGAGCGGGGTGGGTCAGTTCGGCCAGGGCGGCGTCGGTTCCACTCATCTCGACTCCTCGGGTGTGATCTGGTTGGTTCTCGAAGAGCGCGGCGGCCGCTTCGAGGCGGGCCCGCAGTCGGCGCGCGAACGCGGGGTCCGGCGTCACGGGGGAGTCCCCGCCGCGCAGCACATCCAGCGGATCGTGTCCGGTCACGGCAGACCTCCTTCCGGTTGCGGGTAGTGCGCTCGGAACGCCCGGCGGGCGCGGACCAGCAGCGCTTCGGTCGCGTGCACCGTGCGCCCGATCAGTTCGGCGCACTCGCCGACGGTGCGGTCATCGAGGTAACGCAACGCCAGCACGATCCGGTGCTGTTCGGGCAGCCGGGACAGCACCTGCTCGGCGACGATGCGGTCGAGGTGGACGTCCCAGTCGTCGGCGGGTTCGGCCGGTTCCGGTGGGTCTGCCACGGGCACCGGGATCCGGGCCCGCCGGTAGTGGTCGGCCAGCTTGTGGCGCGCCACCCCGATCAGCCACGGCACGCTGATCTCGGGTGGCGACGGTTTCCTGGCAGCATCCATCGCCGCCAGGAAGGTCTCCGACGTCAGGTCCTCGGCCGTCCCGCGGTCTCTGCAGCGCCGGACGAAGTACCCGTAGACCGCGGGTAGGGCTTCGTCGTACAGCGCGAGCAGTGCCCGCGGAGCGTGCTCGCCATCCGGTAGGGCGCTCACACCCTTATCGTCGCCGTCAGGGCCCCGACTCCGACACCCCGATTTCCAAACCGGACAAACCCGAGGCCAGCATGTCGAACGCGTCGCCCAGCGCTACGTCCAGCGCCACCGTCTCGTCGGCCAGCCAGTGCTCGTAGGCCGACAGGGACACGGCCAGCATCGTCCACGCCACGGTCTGCGGCATCAGCCCGGCAGGGTCGACGCCGAGCCGGGCGGCCACGAAGTCGGCGATCGTGCTGCGCCACCCCGCATACATCGTCATCGAGTAGGCCTGCAACGCCTCGGTTTCCAGAATCAGTCGCATGCGCTGCCGGTGCCGGTCGGTGTCGTCGAAGTCGTTGAACGCCAGCAGCGCGGTGCGAAGCGCGTCGCGGATCGGCACGTCGGGGTCCACCGCCGACAGCAGCGCGCGCATGTGCTCGAGGTGAGCGTCGAAGTCGCCCCACGGCAGCGCGTTCTTCGACGCGTAGTAGCGGAACAGTGTCCGGCGGGCGATCCCTGCGGCCGCAGCTACGTCGTCCACGCTGACGTCGTCGAACCCGCGCGCCATGAACAGGTCGATCGCGACATCGCTGATGTGTTCCCAGCTCGTCGACCGGCGGCGACCCACGCGCGCCTTCTCGGCGCTCATCGTGACCCCCTCTTCCGTTTAGGCACCCGATGCCATATTGTTAGCGGCCTACGTCACAATTGTCGAGACCCTGTCCAGGGAGAAAGGTGATGGCTATGGATCAGAATCAGACCGCCCAGGCCGATGAGCTGGTGACCGAGAGCCTGGTCGAGGAAGTCTCGATCGACGGGATGTGCGGGGTCTACTGAGCATGACTGCGCCGATCACTTTCGACGCGGGCCGACGCTGGCGGTTGCATCCGCAGGTGGCGGTCCGCCCCGAGCCGTTCGGCGCGCTGCTCTACCACTTCGGAACCCGCAAGCTGTCGTTCCTGAAGAACCGGACGATCGTCGAGGTGATCAACTCGCTGGGTGATCACCCCGACGTTCGCTCCGCCTGCCGCGCCGCCGGTGTCGACGACGACGCCCAGGCGCCCTACCTCCATGCACTGGGTGTCTTGGCCCAGTCCAAAATGCTTGTCGCGGAAGAGGATCGATGACTGTCACTGCACCGGTACCCCGGCTCGTCGATCAGTTCGAGCGCGGTCTGGACGCGCCGATCTGTCTGACCTGGGAACTGACCTACGCGTGCAACCTGTCCTGTGTGCACTGCCTGTCCTCGTCGGGCAAGCGTGACCCCCGCGAGCTGACCACTCAGCAGTGCAAGGACATCATCGACGAGCTCGAGCGCATGCAGGTGTTCTATGTCAACATCGGCGGCGGCGAGCCCACCGTGCGCAGCGACTTCTGGGAGCTCGTCGACTACGCCACCGAGCATCACGTCGGCGTCAAGTTCTCCACCAACGGCGTGCGCATCACCCCCGAAGTCGCCGCCAAACTGGCCGCCAGTGACTACGTCGACGTCCAGATCTCCCTGGACGGCGCCACCGCCGAGGTCAACGACGCCGTCCGTGGCCCAGGGTCCTTCGCGATGGCCGTGCGTGCACTGGAGAACCTGCGCGACGCCGGCTTCAAAGACGCCAAGATCTCCGTGGTCGTCACCCGCCACAACGTCGACCAGCTCGACGACTTCAAAGCCCTGGCTGACTCCTACGGCGCCACACTGCGGATCACCCGGCTGCGTCCCTCCGGCCGCGGCGCCGACGTCTGGGACGAGCTGCACCCCACCGCGGACCAGCAGGTCCAGCTCTACAACTGGCTGGTGGCGCACGGCGAGCGGGTGCTCACCGGCGACTCGTTCTTCCATCTCTCCGGACTGGGGGAGCCCGGCGCGCTGGCCGGGCTGAACCTGTGCGGTGCCGGCCGCGTGGTCTGCCTGATCGACCCGGTGGGCGATGTCTACGCCTGCCCGTTCGCCATCCACGACAAGTTCCTCGCCGGAAACGTGTTGCGCGACGGCGGATTCGACACGGTGTGGAAGCACTCCGAGTTGTTCCGCGAACTGCGCGAGCCGCAATCTGCCGGCGCCTGCAGCGGCTGCGGTCACTACGACGCCTGCCGCGGCGGATGCATGGCCGCGAAGTTCTTCACGGGCCTGCCGATGGACGGCCCCGATCCCGAGTGCGTGCAGGGCTACGGCGAACCCGCTCTCGCGCTCGACCGAGACAAGCCCAAACCCAGTGTGGACCACTCCCGTTCGGGCGGCCGCAAGCCGAAGGGCCCGATCCCGCTCACCCTGCTGAGCGCCCCTCCGAAAAAATTCTGCAACGAAAGTCCTGTGTAACCTCCAATGGCTCGTGATACCTGGTTCGAAACCGTCGCCATCGCCCAGCAGCGGGCGAAAAAACGGCTCCCGAAATCTGCCTACTCGTCGCTGATCTCGGCGAGCGAGAAGGGCGTCACGGTCACCGACAACGTGGAGTCGTTCGCCGAGCTCGGCTTCGCTCCGCACGTCATCGGCGCCACCGAGAAGCGCGACATGGCGACAACCGTGATGGGTCAAGACATCTCGCTGCCGGTGATCATCTCGCCGACCGGCGTGCAGGCCATCGATCCCGACGGTGAGGTCGCCGTCGCCCGTGCCGCGGCGGCTCGTGGGACGGCCATGGGTTTGTCGTCGTTCGCGAGCAAGCCCATGGAGGAAGTGACCGCGGTCAACGACAAGATCTTCTTCCAGATCTACTGGCTGGGCAGTCGCGACGACATCCTCGCGCGGATGGAGCGCGCCCGCGCCGCCGGGGCCAAGGGTCTGATCCTGACCACCGACTGGAGCTTCGCGCACGGCCGGGACTGGGGCAGCCCGAAGATCCCGGAGCAGATGGACCTCAAGACGATGGTGCGGATGTCCCCGGAGGTCATCACCAAGCCGCGCTGGTTCTTCAGTTTCGCCAAGACGCTGCGGCCGCCGGACCTGCGGGTGCCCAACCAGGCGCGGCGCGGGGAGGCCGGCCCGACGTTCTTCGAGGCCTACGGGCAGTGGATGGGTACCCCGCCGCCTACCTGGGAGGACGTGGCCTGGCTGCGTGAGCAGTGGGGTGGCCCGTTCCTACTCAAGGGCACGGTGCGCGTCGATGACGCCAAACGTGCTGTGGACGCGGGTGTTTCGGCGATCACGGTGTCCAATCACGGCGGCAACAACCTGGACGGGACGCCTGCGGCGATCCGCTGCCTGCCCGCCATCGCCGACGCGGTCGGCGACCAGATCGAGGTCCTGCTCGACGGCGGCGTGCGCCGCGGCAGCGACGTCGTCAAGGCCGTCGCCTTGGGCGCCAAGGCCGTCATGATCGGGCGCGCCTACCTGTGGGGTCTGGCGGCCAACGGGCAGGCCGGTGTCGAGAACGTGCTGGACATCCTGCGCGGCGGCATCGACTCGGCGCTGATGGGTCTGGGCAAATCCTCGATCCATGAGTTGGCCCGGGAGGACGTGCTGATCCCCGGGGGCTTCACCCGCACCCTGGGCGCATAGCCCGCTGGTGCCAACGGGACGCAGGGGACGCGGGTGAACCGCTCGGAAATTCTCCTGCTCCGGTGAGTCAACATTCGGCGCGCAACAGGTGAATTCGGCCTACCATCGTCGCGTGGCTTTCCCCATCGAGCTCGGGAACTCGACGTCGAGACAGCTACACGACACGTCCCCCGCACTGATCGTCCCGGTCGGGTCCACCGAGCAACACGGGCCTCACCTGCCCCTGGACACCGACACCCGCATCGCAACCGCCGTGGCGCACGCCCTGATCGAGCGGCTGGACGCCTGCGACACCGGCCCCTGGCAGGTCGCGCCCGCGGTCAGCTACGGCGCCAGCGGCGAGCACGAGGGCTTCCCGGGGACCGTGTCCATCGGCACCACCGCCCTGACCGACCTGCTGGTGGAGTTCGGCCGCTCGGCATGCCGCTGGGCGTCGCGCCTGGTGTTCGTCAACGGTCACGGCGGCAACGTCGCCGCGCTGCGCAGCGCCACCGCACTGCTGCGCTCCGAGGGCCGCGATGCCGCCTGGTGTTCCTGTGTGTCCCGCAACGCCGATGCGCACGCCGGGCACACCGAGACGTCGGTGTTGCTGCACCTCGCCCCCGCGGTGGTCCGCATGCCGGACTCGGTCCCGGGCAACTCCGCTCCGCTGGCCGAGCTGATGCCGGCGCTGCGCGCGGGCGGGGTGGCCGCGGTCAGCCCGATCGGCGTTCTGGGGGACCCGACGACGGCCACCGCACAGGAGGGAAGCAGAATCCTGGCGGAGATGGTGGACGCGTGCGCGACGCGCGTGACACGCTGGCGGCCTGATGGTGGGGGGATGCTGACATGACCGGCCCGCGTCTCCCGAACGGCTTCGCCGTTCAGGTGGACCGGCGGGTGCGCGTACTCGGGGAGGGTGCGGCGCTGCTCGGCGGTTCGCCGACGCGTCTGCTGCGGCTGGCGCCGGCGGCGCAGACGATGCTGCACGGCGGCCGCCTGGAGGTCCACGACGCGGTCAGCGCGCAACTCGCCCGCACGTTGCTCGATGCCACGGTGGCGCACCCGCGACCCCAGAGCGGGCCGTCCCACCGCGACGTCACCGTCGTGATCCCGGTGAAGGACAACCACTTCGGGTTGCGCCGGCTGATCTCCGCGCTGCGGGGACCGCGCGTCATCGTCGTCGACGACGGATCCGTCGAACCCGTGTGTGAAGCCGACTTCGACACCATGCACTGCGACGTGCGGGTGCTGCGGCACCCCCGCAGCAGGGGCCCGGCCGCGGCCCGCAACACCGGCCTGGCGGCCTGTGACACCGACTTCGTGGCGTTCCTGGACTCCGATGTGGTGCCGCGCCGGGGCTGGCTGGAAGCGCTGCTCGGCCACTTCTGCGATCCCGCCGTCGCGCTGGTTGCCCCGCGCATCGTCGGGCTGAACCACTCCGACGGCGCCGTCGCCCGCTATGAGGCCGTGCGGTCGTCGCTGGACCTCGGACTGCGGGAGGCGCCCGTCGTCCCGTACAGCACCGTGTCCTACGTCCCCAGCGCCGCGATCGTGTGCCGCTGCGCGGCGCTGCGCGACATCGGCGGGTTCGACGAGACCCTGACCTCCGGCGAGGACGTCGACCTGTGCTGGCGACTCAACGAGGCCGGCGCCCGGTTGCGCTACGAACCTATCGCCACCGTCGCCCACGATCACCGCACGGACCTGCGGAAGTGGTTCCAACGCAGAGCGTTCTACGGGGGCGCCGCGGCCCCGCTGTCCATCCGCCATCCCGACAAGACTGCACCGCTGGTCATCTCGGCCCCCACGCTGGTGGCGTGGCTGCTGGCCGCGCTGGGCTCGGGGCTCGGTTTCGTGGCCTCCCTGCTGGTGGCGATGTTCAGCGGACGGCGGATCGCCAAGACTTTGTCCGGGGTGCCGACCGAACCGATGGAGGTCCCCGCGGTCACGGCGCAGGCCATGTGGTCGGGGGCCACGCAGCTGACCGCCGCGATCTGCCGGCACTACTGGCCGCTGGCGCTGGTGGCCGCGGTGCTGTCGCGGCGATGCCGCCGGGTGGTCCTGGTCGCCGCGGTGCTCGACGGGGTGCTGGACTGGCTGGTCCGTACCGGCCGCGCCGACGACGACGTCGCGCGCGTCGACGTGCTGACTTACCTGGTGCTCAAACGGCTCGACGACATCGCCTACGGGCTGGGCCTGTGGACCGGGGTCTTCCGCGAACGCCACGCCGGCGCACTGAAGCCGCAGATCCGGCGCTGAGACGCCGATGGCCGATGTCCTGATCGTCGGTGCCGGAAGCGCGGGTTCGGTACTGGCTGAGCGTCTTTCCGCCGATGAGCGCTGCACGGTGACGGTCGTGGAAGAGGGGCCCGGCGCCACCGACGAACGCGCGGCCCGTCAGATCGCCGACGGCCTGCGGTTGCCGATCGGACCGGGCAGCGCGGTCGTCCGGCGCTATCCGACCGTGCTGACCGACCATCCCCGCCGTTCGGCGGAGATCATGCGCGGCGCGGTGGTCGGCGGGTCCGGGGCGGTCAACGGCGGCTACTTCTGCCGGGCGCTGCCGGCCGACTTCGACAGCTGGGGTCTTCCCGGATGGAGTTGGGCCGACGTGCTGCCGCACTACCGCGCGATCGAGAACGACCTGGACTTCGACACCGACGTGCACGGCCGGACCGGCCCCATCCGGGTGCGGCGCGTGGCCGAGTTCGACGGCGCCACGGCGGCGTTCGTACAGGCGGCCGAGGCTGCGGGGTATCCCTGGATCGCGGACTTCAACGATCCTGGGGCGGGGGCGGGGGTGGGCGCGGTCCCGCTGAACATCCACGACGGGCAGCGGGTCGGACCCGGTGGAGCCTACCTGCAGCCGGCGCTGACCCGGCCCAACCTGAGGTTGCTGACCGACACCCGGGTGCGGCGGCTGCTCTGGCGCGACGCCACCGTGATCGGGGTGCAGTGCGACGGGCCGGACGGTGCGACCGAACTGCGCGCCGACCGGGTGGTGCTGTGCGCGGGAGCGATCGAGACCGCACGGCTGCTGCTGGTGTCGGGAATCGGCCCGCAACGGATGCTGCGCTCAGCCGGCATCGACGTCGTCGCCGACCTGCCCGTCGGGGAAGACACGGTCGATCACCCGGAGTGGGTGTTGCCGGTCGCATGGACGCCGACGCACGACGTGCCGCCGCTCGAAGCGATCCTCACCACCGATGACGACGTCGAAATCCGGCCCTACACCGCGGGATTCGGCGCCATGATCGGCGGACACGACGACCCGGCCGACCATCCGCACCTCGGGATCACGTTGATGCGGCCGCATTCGCGCGGGCGGGTACGACTCGAAGGCAACGGACTGCTCATCGAGCACCGCTACGACAGTTCGTCCGCTGATGTCGAATCACTGCGTACTGCAAGCGAACTCGCGCATGATCTGGCGGGACCGGCGGTGTCGGGGGAGCCGTCCTGGGCGACCTCGCAGCATCTGTGTGGCACCGCGAAGATGGGCGCCGTGGTGGACACCCGCTGCCGGGTCCTCGGCGTCGACGGGCTGTCAGTCGTCGACGGATCGATCCTTCCCGTGATCCCCAGCAGGGGACCGCACGCCACCATCGTGATGATCGGCCACCGCGCCGCTGACTTTGTGGTGTGAGCCGCGGCGCAGCATCGCCCACTGTCGGCCGTCGCGTCCGGGCGACCACACCGCGACGAACAGCGATCCCGCCAGCGTGACCAGCGACAGCACCAGCACAGCCTGGTGCATGGAGTGCAGGAACGCGTCTTCGGCCAGACGCGCCAGTTCGGCACCGGGGGGCCCCATCCGATCGGCGATGGACAACGCGTGCGCCAGTGAATCGGTTGCGCCCGAGCGGATCTCGTCCGGGAGTCCACCCAGTTTGGGCGCCAGCGACGAGTGGTAGGCCGCGGCCAGGATCGATCCGGCTGCGGCGATGCCGATGGCGGCGCCCACCTCGCGGGTGGCGTCGTTGACCGCCGACGCCACCCCCTGCTTCTCGTCCGGGGTGGCGTTCATGATGGCTGATGTGGTGGGGGCGGTGCACAATCCGATGCCGGCGGCCATCACCAGCATCGGCCACGCCAGATCGAGGTAGGTGGAGTCCCCGTCGAGGAGGCGCATCAGAAACAGGCCGGCCGCGATGAGGAATAGGCCCACCGACACCGCGAAGCGCAACCCCACCTTCGGCAGGTACAGGTGCATGGTGAAGCCCAGCACCAGCACCGGCAGCGCCAACGGCGTCAGTGCGAAAGCGGTCTGCAGGGCGCTGTATCCCATCACCAACTGCATCTGCTGCATGACGACGAAGAAGAACCCGAAGTTGGCGATGAACAGGAAGGTGATGCCGGCCGCGCCGGTGGCGAAATCAGGGCGCCGGAACAGGCGGACGTCGAGCAGTGGGTGGGTGCGCCGCAGCTGTACCACCGCGAAGGTGATCGCCAGTCCGACACCGCCGCCGAGGCACGCCAGCACCACGGGATCGGTCCAGCCGCGCACCGGGGCCTCGACGATGCCGAGCACGAACACCGCGATGGCTCCGGCGATCAGGACGCCGCCGAGCCAGTCGATCGGGGCGCCGGTCTCGTCACGGGACGATCCGATGGTGAAAGTCAGCAGGAACATCAGCAGCGCGGCCGCGGCGAAGCCGTAGAAGATCGACTGCCACGAGAAGAACTGCAGTAGCAGTCCGGTGCCCAGGAAACCGACGATCGCACCGGAACCGGCGACCCCGGCCCAGATGCCGACGGCCTTGTTGCGCTCGGCCTTCGGGAACGCCGCGGTCAGCAGCGACAGGGTGGCGGGCATGATGAGCGCGGCGCCGACGCCGGCGACGGCGCGCGCCACGATGATCTGCGTCGGGCTGTCGAGCACGGTCGGGGCCACCGATGCCAGACCGAAGATGAGCTGACCGGCCAGCAGTGCCCCTCGGCGGCCGTACCGGTCGCCCAGAGCGCCCGCGGGCAGCAGCAGACAGGCCAGCGCGAGCGTGTAGCCGTCGACGATCCAGGTCAGCTGGGCCTGATTCGCGGAGGTCTGCACCGCGAGGTCGGGTAGGGCGGCGTTCAACGCCACCATCGAGGCGATCACCAGCAGAACGCTGAGGCTGGCAATCGTGAGCAGCCAGATCCGACCGCGTTTCGACAGGGCGGCGGCGTTGCTCTCGATATCCTGGGCCGATCCAGAAAGGGTGACCATGGTGTCTCTTCCCGCAGGAGGTTCCAAGACTGTTGGTCTCAAAACGGTTTAAGGAGACTAACAGTCTCGTTGCAAGACCAATAGTCTCGTGTTCGTTCCCGTTGTCCGGCTGCCGGAAACCGAGGGGGGAGAAATGACGAGCGGCGATCCGCGTCCGGCGCGGTCCCGGGCCCGCCTGCTGGAAGCCGCCACCGCGTTGCTGCGCTCCGGTGGTCCCAGCGCCGTCACCATCGATGCGGTCACCCGGCAGGCCAACGTCGCCCGTGCCACGCTCTACCGGCATTTCCCGAGCGGCAACGACCTGGTGGCCGCAGCCTTCACCAGCTTGATCGCACCCCCACCGATGCCGCCCGAGGCGGGAACGCTGCGCGAACGCCTCGAGGCGATCGTGCTGGGCTGGGCCGAGTCGATCGCCGAGGCGCCGACCACACTGACCGCCATGGCCTGGCTGTCCCTGGGCCCGGACATCAGCGAGGTTCCCAGCACCGCGGGCACGCAGGTGCACTCGCTGCGAGAACGGATCGCCGAGCTCTACTCGGCGCCCTTCGAGGCCGTCTTCGACAGCCCCGACGCCGCCGAGCACCTGCATCCCGTCGACCGCAGCATCGCGCTCGCCCTACTGATCGGACCGCTGGCGTTCGGCCGCATCAGCACGCTGACCGACTTCGACTACCGGGCCGTGGCGATCGCCGCGGTCGACGGGTTCCTCACCGCCTATGGCAATACCGGGGCCAAGGTGCCTCAGCGCAGCGAGTAGCGCACCGGCAGGTGCTTGAGCCCGCCGACGAACGTGGTCGCCGACAGCTCCGGCGCCCCGGCCAGCTCGATGGACTCCAGTCGCGGAAGCAGTTCGGAGAACAGGCTGTTCATCTCCATCCGGGCCAGCGCCGCTCCGAGGCAGAAGTGCACGCCGTAGCCGAAGGCGAGGTGCTTGTTCGGGTCGCGCCCGACGTCGAACCGGAACGGCTCGTCGAACACGTCCTCGTCCCGGTTGCCCGACACGTAGGCCAGATAGACCGACTCGCCCGCCTTGATCGGCACGCCGCGCACCTCGGTGTCGGCGGCGGCGGTGCGCATGAACTCCTTCACCGGAGTGGTCCAGCGGATCATCTCCTCGACCGCGGTCCCCATCAGGCCCGGATCGGCCTGCAGGCGGGCCAGCTCGCCGGGGTTCTCGATCAGCGCGAGCAGCCCGCCGGAGATCGCGTCCTTGGTGGTGTCGTGGCCGGCGCTGGCGACGATGACGTAGTAGGACAGCGTGTCCATGTCCGACATCGGCTCGCCGTCGACCAGGCCGTTGGCGATCGCGGATGCCAGGTCCGCCGTCGGGGTCTCGCGCCGCGATGCAGTCAGCGCCGCGAAATAGTTGAAGAAGTCGGTGAGTACCGCCATCTGCTCTTCGGGGGTGGTACCGCGCTTGTACTCGTCGTCGTCGCCGCCGAACAGCTCCTGGGTCAGCATCAGCATCCGGGGGAAGTCCTCCTCCGGCAGGCCGAGCAGCGACAGGATGACATAGAGCGGGAAGTTGACCGCGATGTCGGTGACGAAGTCACACTCGGGCCCGATCTCGACCATCTTGTCGACGTACCGCTTCGCCAGCTCGTCGACGCGAACCTTCAGGTCACGCATGGCCTTCGGGCGGAACCAGTCGGCCCCGATGGCGCGCACCTTGCGGTGGTGCGGGTCGTCCATATGGATCAGCGTGCGCAGCCCGAGGCCCATCTCCTGCTGCGCCTTGGCCAGGTCGTCGGCCGCCCCGGTGGCCAGCAGTGGCCGGGGCTCCGAGAGCCACAGGTCGTTGGCCCGCTCGATGGCCATGATGTCGGCGTGCTTGGTGACGGCCCAGAAGGGCCGGTAAGGGCCGTGCTCGACGTAGGCGACGGGGTTGTGGGCCCGCAGATGGGTCAGCGCCGAGTGCAGGCGGTCGTCATCGGCGTATGCCGACGGATCGGCCAGTGCCTTGGCGGCTTCCAGCGAATCCCGGTCCATCGTCGGTGTGCTCATTCGGCTCCTCATCCGCGCTCGAAGTTTGACGGGCGTCAACTCCCGGCCGAGCCTATGTGATGCGCACCACGCGGGGAAGGGAAACCGCGTCAGCTCACGGCGTAACGGATCGGCAGGTGCTTGAGCCCACCGACGAATACCGTGGCGATGAACTCCGGATCGCCGGCCAGTTCGATTGACTCCAGTCGGGGCACCAACTCGGTGAAGAAGCTGTTGATCTCCATCCGCGCCAGCGCCGCGCCCAGGCAGAAGTGCACGCCGTAGCCGAAGGACAGGTGCTTGTTCGGGTCGCGGGCGACGTCGAAGCGGTCCGGCTCGTCGAAGATGTCCTCGTCGCGGTTGGCCGAGACATAGGACAGCAGGACCGACTCGCCCTCCTTGATCGGCACGCCGCGCACCTCGGTGTCGGCGGTCGCGGTGCGCATGAACTCCTTGACCGGAGTGGTCCAGCGGATCATCTCCTCGACCGCGGTGCCCATCAGCTCCGGTTGAGCCTTGAGGCGGGCCAGCTGGTCCTGGTTCTGGATCAGGGCGAGCAGGCCACCCGAGATCGCCGCGCTGGTGGTGTCGTGGCCGGCGCTGGCCACGATCACGTAGTACGACAGGCAATCGATGTCGTTGAGGTACTCGCCGTGGATCTTCGCGTTCGCGATGGCCGAGGCCAGGTCCTCGGTCGGGTTCGCGCGGCGCTCGGCGGTCAGCGCGGTGAAGTAGCGGAAGAAGTCGGTGATGACCTCGTGCAGCTCCTCGGGGCTCTTACCGCGGGTGAACTCGTCGTCGTCGCCGCCGAACATCTCCTGCGTCAGCTTGAGCATCCGGCCGAAGTCGGATTCGGGCAGGCCGAGCAGCGACAGGATCACGTACAGCGGGAAGTTGACCGCGACCTCCTGCACGAAGTCGCACTCCGGGCCCTTCTCCACCATCTTGTCGACGTAGATCTTGGCCAGCTCGTCGACGCGTGTCTTCAGCGCGCGCATCGCCTTCGGGCGGAACCAGTCGGCGCCGACCTTGCGGATGTCGCGGTGCAGCGGGTCGTCCATGTGGATCAGCGTGCGGATTCCGCCACCGGCGGCGAGGTTGGCCTGCGAGAGGTCGTCGGTGGCAGCGGTGACGAGCAGCGGCCGCGGCGCGTTGATCCAGAGCTCGTTGTCCCGTTCGATCGCCATGATGTCGGCGTGCTTGGTGACGGCCCAGAACGGGCGGTAGTCAGGCGCGTCGACATGGCACACCGGTGCGTGCGCGCGCAGGTGGGCCAGTGCGGCGTGCAGGCGCGCTTCGTCGGTGTATGCCTTGGGGTCGGCCAGGACGTGCCCCGCCGGATCGGTGATCAGCGTGCTCAATTGGACCTCACTCGCAGAAACTTGACAGGTGTCAAGAGCACCCTAACCCACTACTGTCGGACGTCGTGCCGAATCGAGCGCCGCGTGTGCCGGTCGTGTTGCTGCTCGCCGTGGCGCTGGTGGCCGCCGCCTGCAGCGGGCCGGGCGCGCCGGACCACCCCCCGTCGGCTCAGGCCGATCCCGCCGTCGTGCAGACCGCGACCGGCGCGGTGCGCGGCGTGGACCCGCCCGGCTACCGCGTGTTCCGCGGCGTTCCCTATGCCGCGCCGCCGGTCGGACCACTGCGGTTCGCCGCACCACAACCCCCGCCCTCCTGGGACGACGTCCGCGACGCCGAGCAGGACGGCCCGCGCTGCATCCAGGCGGCCGGAGGCGACGTGGAGTTCGGTCGGCAGTCCGACGAGGACTGCCTCACCCTCAACGTCTGGGCGCCCGGCAAGCCCGACAAGCCCGCGGCGGTGATGGTCTGGTTCCACGGCGGCAGCTTCGTCAACGGCGGTGGCGCCATGTTCGACGCCCACTGGCTCGTCGAGCGTGGCGACATCGCCGTCGTCACCGTGAACTACCGGCTGGGGGCATTCGGCTTCCTGGCGCACCCGGCGCTGGGTCCGCCCGGCCAGGTCGGCAACTACGGACTGGCGGACCAGCAGGCCGCGCTGCGCTGGGTCCGCGACAACATCGCCGCGTTCGGCGGTGACCCCGCCCGCGTCACGATCGCCGGGGAGTCTGCCGGCGCGATGTCGGTGTGCGACCACCTGGTCGCCCCCGGCTCGCAGGGCCTTTTCCATGGCGCGATCATCATGAGCGGCCCGTGCACGGCGCAGGCCGCGCTGCCCGAGGCGCAACGGATCAGTCTCGACTACGCCGCGGCCGCCGGCTGCCCGGAAGTGACCACCGCGGCCGGCTGCCTGCGCGGCCTGCGGGTGGACCAGCTGCGCGAGCCGGTCTGGTACACCCGGCTCGGCGGTGCCCGGCTGTCGGGGCCGGTCACCGAGTCCGCGGCGTTGCCGGTGGATCCGGTCGCCGGCGCGGCCGAAGGCGCCGCGGCCCGCGTCCCGGTCCTGATCGGGACCACCCGCGACGAGTTCACCCTGTTCGCCGCCCTGCGCTATCTGAGCGACGGGGAACGCTTCGGCCCGGAGCGCTACCGTCCCCTGCTCGCCGAAGCGTTCGGCGCCCGCGCGGACGCCGTCGCCGAGCGGTACCCGGTGGACCGCTACGGCGACGTGGCGCTGGCGTACTCGGCGGCGGTCACCGACGCGCTGTTCTCCTGCAGTGCCGCCGACCTCGCCGAAGACCTGGCCCGGCGCGCGCCCGTCTACGCCTACGAGTTCGACGACCGCGCCGCCCCGGCGCCCGAGCCACTGACCACGCTGCCGTTCCCGGTCGGCGCCAGCCACTCCCTGGACGTGCGCTATCTCTTCGACGTCGGGGGAGCGCCCGACCTGTCGCCGGCGCAGCAGGACCTCAGCCACCAGATGATCGACTTCTGGACCGCGTTCGTGCGCACCGGGGAACCCGGAAAATCCTGGCCCGCGCTACGTCCGGGAGCGGAGACCGGCTGGATGGAGTTGCGCCCGGACGGCAACCGCGTGGACAGTGGTTTCGTCCGGGATCACCAGTGCGAGTTCTGGCGCACGAACGGTTGACCAGCGATTTGGCTGACAGCCCGATCTCAGGCATACTGTTCGGGTTGCCTTGAGCCGGGTTCGCCCGCTCGGGCATGCGACCGGCGCCCTTCGGGGCGCGTCCGGTCCCCAACCTCGATTGCGACGAAAATCCGCCGCTTTCGAGCGTGCGTGCGGGCGACACACCCGACCGCGGGGGCCGGTGAACCACAGACAGGTAAACAGCGGCGGCACAGCCAGGCCCATGAGGGTCCCGGGATCTTCCCGACGGCGTGGGGCCACTTAGTAGTGAGGTAGGAGAAGCGTGGCGGGACAGAAGATCCGCATCAGGCTCAAGGCCTACGACCATGAGGCGATTGACGCCTCGGCGCGCAAGATCGTCGAGACGGTCACCCGGACGGGCGCCAGCGTGGTCGGCCCGGTGCCGCTGCCGACCGAGAAGAACGTGTACTGCGTCATCCGCTCGCCGCACAAGTACAAGGACTCGCGGGAGCACTTCGAGATGCGCACCCACAAGCGGCTGATCGACATCCTCGACCCGACGCCGAAGACGGTGGACGCCTTGATGCGCATCGATCTGCCGGCCAGCGTCGACGTCAACATCCAGTAGGAGCTCAAACAAAAATGGCACGTAAAGGCATTTTGGGCACCAAGCTGGGCATGACGCAGGTGTTCGACGAGAACAACAAAGTCGTGCCGGTGACGGTCGTGAAGGCCGGGCCCAACGTCGTGACGCGCATCCGCACCGCGGAGCGCGACGGATACAGCGCTGTGCAGCTCGCCTACGGCGAGATCAGCCCGCGCAAGGTCAACAAGCCGGTCTCGGGGCAGTTCGCCGCCGCCGGCGTGAACCCGCGCCGCCACCTCGCCGAGCTGCGGCTCGACGACGAGGCCGCAGTGGCCGAGTACGAGGTCGGCCAGGAGCTGACCGCCGAGATCTTCGCCGACGGCAGCTACGTCGACGTGACCGGCACCAGCAAGGGCAAGGGCTTCGCCGGCACCATGAAGCGCCACGGCTTCCGTGGCCAGGGCGCATCGCACGGCGCACAGGCCGTGCACCGCCGGCCGGGCTCGATCGGTGGCTGCGCCACCCCCGGCCGCGTGTTCAAGGGCACCCGCATGTCGGGCCGGATGGGCAGCGACCGCGTCACCACTCAGAACCTGAAGGTGCACAAGGTCGACGCCGAGAACGGCGTGCTGCTGATCAAGGGTGCGATCCCGGGACGCAACGGTGGACTGGTGATGGTCCGCAGCGCAATCAAGCGAGGCGAGAAGGCATGACTCTGACAATCGAGGTAAAGACGCCCGCAGGCGCCACGGACGGCTCCATCGAGCTGCCCGCCGAACTGTTCGACGTCGAACCCAACATCGCGTTGATGCACCAGGTGGTCACCGCTCAGCTGGCCGCCGCCCGCCAGGGCACGCACTCGACCAAGACCCGTGGCGAGGTCCGCGGCGGCGGCAAGAAGCCGTACCGCCAGAAGGGCACCGGCCGCGCCCGCCAGGGCTCGACCCGCGCGCCGCAGTTCGCCGGTGGTGGCACCGTGCACGGCCCCAAGCCGCGCGACTACAGCGAGCGGACCCCCAAGAAGATGATCCGGGCCGCACTGCGCGGCGCGCTCACCGACCGGGCCCGCAACGGCCGCATCCACGCGGTCACCGAGCTCGTCGAGGGGCAGGACCCGTCGACCAAGAGCGCCAAGGCGTTCCTGGGCAGCCTGACCGACCGCAAGCAGATCCTGGTGGTCATCGGCCGCACCGACGAGACCAGCACCCTGAGCGTGCGCAATCTGCCCGGCGTGCACGTCATCTCGCCGGACCAGCTCAACACCTACGACGTCCTCAAGGCCGACGACGTGGTGTTCAGCGTCGAGGCGCTCAACGCCTACATCGCGTCCGGCACCAAGCAGGAGCAGGAGGTTGTGGCCTGATGGCAACCGTGACCGACCCCCGCGACATCATCCTCGCGCCGGTGATCTCGGAGAAGTCCTACGGACTCATCGAGGACAACGTGTACACGTTCGTCGTGCACCCCGACTCGAACAAGACGCAGATCAAGATCGCTATCGAGAAGATCTTCAACGTCAAGGTCGCGTCGGTGAACACCGCCAACCGCCAGGGCAAGCGCAAGCGCACCCGCACCGGTTTCGGCAAGCGCAAGGACACCAAGCGCGCGATCGTGACGCTCGCCGCGGGCAGCAAATCCATCGATCTGTTCGGAGCGCCGGCCTAGTCCGGCAGGGAGATACACAAGATGGCTATTCGTAAGTACAAGCCGACGACCCCGGGCCGCCGCGGTGCCAGCGTCTCCGACTTCTCCGAGATCACTCGTGACCACCCGGAGAAGTCGCTGGTTCGCCCGCTGCACGGCAAGGGCGGCCGCAACGCGCACGGCCGGATCACCACCCGGCACAAGGGCGGCGGCCACAAGCGCGCCTACCGGGTGATCGACTTCCGCCGCCACGACAAGGACGGCGTCAACGCCAAGGTCGCGCACATCGAGTACGACCCCAACCGCACCGCGAACATCGCGCTGCTGCACTACCTGGACGGCGAGAAGCGCTACATCATCGCGCCGCAGGGCCTCAAGCAGGGCATGATCGTCGAGTCCGGCGCCAACGCCGACATCAAGCCCGGCAACAACCTGCCGCTGCGCAACATCCCCGCCGGTACGGTCATCCACGCCGTGGAGCTGCGCCCGGGCGGCGGTGCCAAGCTGGCCCGCTCGGCCGGTGTCAGCATCCAGCTGCTCGGTAAGGAAGGCACCTACGCCTCGCTGCGTATGCCCTCCGGCGAGATCCGCCGCGTCGACGTGCGCTGCCGCGCCACCGTCGGCGAGGTCGGCAACGCCGAGCAGGCCAACATCAACTGGGGCAAGGCCGGCCGTATGCGCTGGAAGGGCAAGCGCCCCACCGTCCGCGGTGTCGTGATGAACCCGGTCGACCACCCGCACGGTGGCGGCGAGGGCAAGACCTCCGGTGGTCGCCACCCGGTCAGCCCGTGGGGTAAGCCCGAGGGCCGCACCCGCAAGCCCAACAAGCCGAGCGACAAGCTCATCGTCCGCCGCCGGCGCACCGGCAAGAAGCGCTAGGAGAACCCAGCGATGCCACGCAGCCTGAAGAAGGGCCCGTTCGTCGACGACCATCTCCTCAAGAAGGTCGACGTCCAGAACGAGAAGAACACCAAGCAGGTCATCAAGACCTGGTCTCGCCGGTCCACCATCATCCCGGACTTCATCGGTCACACCTTCGCGGTCCACGACGGCCGCAAGCATGTCCCGGTGTTCGTCACCGAGGCGATGGTCGGGCACAAGCTGGGCGAGTTCGCTCCCACCCGCACCTTCAAGGGTCACATCAAGGATGACCGGAAGAGCAAGAGGCGATGACTACAGCAACACGGAATCCATCCGCATATCCTTCCTCGCTGGCCAAGGCGCGGTACGTGCGCGTCTCGGCGTCCAAAGCCCGTCGCGTCATCGACCTGGTCCGCGGCAAGAGCGTCGAGGAAGCCCTCGACATCCTGCGGTGGGCGCCGCAGGCTGCCAGCGAGCCGGTCGCCAAGGTGATCGCCAGCGCCGCGGCCAACGCACAGAACAACGAGGGCCTCGACCCCGCGACGCTGGTCGTCGCCACGATCCAGGCCGACGAAGGCCCGACCGCCAAGCGCATCCGGCCGCGCGCCCAGGGCCGCGCCTTCCGGATCCGCAAGCGGACCAGCCACATCACGGTGATCGTGGAGAGCCGGCCGAGCCGCGCCGACCGGGGTGCCTCGGCATCCGCGGCCCGCGCGCGTCGTGCGCAGGCGTCGAAGGCAGCATCCACCAAGGCCTCGGCTGAGGCGAAGGAGGGCTCGGAGTAGTGGGCCAGAAGATCAACCCGCACGGCTTCCGCCTCGGCATCACCACCGACTGGAAGTCGCGCTGGTACGCCGACAAGCAGTACGCGGACTACATCAAGGAAGATGTCGCCATCCGCAAGCTGCTGGCCACCGGCCTGGAGCGGGCCGGCATCGCCGACGTCGAGATCGAGCGCACGCGTGACCGCGTCCGGGTGGACATCCACACCGCGCGTCCCGGCATCGTGATCGGCCGCCGCGGCACCGAGGCCGACCGCATCCGCGGTGACCTGGAGAAGCTCACCGGCAAGCAGGTCCAGCTGAACATCCTCGAGGTGAAGAACCCCGAGTCGGTGGCGCAGCTGGTCGCCCAGGGTGTCGCCGAGCAGCTGAGCAACCGCGTGGCGTTCCGCCGCGCGATGCGCAAGGCCATCCAGTCGGCGATGCGTCAACCCAACGTCAAGGGCATCCGGGTGCAGTGCTCGGGCCGCCTCGGCGGCGCCGAGATGAGCCGCTCGGAGTTCTACCGCGAAGGTCGCGTCCCGCTGCACACGCTGCGCGCGGACATCGACTACGGCCTCTACGAGGCGAGGACCACCTTCGGCCGCATCGGCGTGAAGGTCTGGATCTACAAGGGCGACATCGTCGGTGGCAAGCGCGAGCTCGCCGCCGCCCCCGCCGCTGACCGTCCGCGTCGCGAGCGTCCGTCGGGCACCCGCCCGCGTCGCAGCGGTGCGTCGGGCACCACGGCCACCAGCACTGACGCCGGCCGCGCTGCCGAGGCTCCTGCCGTCGCGGAAGCGACCCAGGGCACCGAGGCCGCCGCCGGCGCGACCGAGAATACGGAGAGCTAGCATGCTGATCCCTCGCAAGGTCAAGCACCGCAAGCAGCACCACCCCAAGCAGCGTGGCATCGCCAGCGGCGGCACGCAGGTGAGCTTCGGCGACTATGGCATCCAGGCGCTCGAGCACGCCTATATCACCAACCGGCAGATCGAGTCCGCTCGTATCGCCATCAACCGGCACATCAAGCGTGGCGGCAAGGTGTGGATCAACATCTTCCCGGACCGCCCGCTGACCAAGAAGCCCGCCGAGACCCGCATGGGTTCCGGTAAGGGTTCGCCGGAGTGGTGGGTCGCCAACGTCAAGCCGGGTCGCGTGCTCTTCGAGCTGAGCTACCCGAACGAAGAAATCGCCCGCGCCGCCCTGACGCGCGCGATCCACAAGCTGCCCATCAAGGCACGCATCGTCACTCGAGAGGAGCAGTTCTGATGGCAGTGGGCACCTCGCCCGGTGAACTGCGTGAGCTCACCGACGACGAACTGACCGACAAGCTGCGCGAGTCCAAGGAAGAGCTGTTCAACCTGCGCTTCCAGATGGCGACCGGACAGCTTGCCAACAACCGCCGGCTGCGCGTAGTCCGGCAAGAAATCGCACGGGTCTACACCGTGCTGCGGGAACGCGAGTTGGGTCTGGCCGCCGGACCCGGAGGTGAGGATTCGTAATGGCAGACAGCGATCAGAAGGGGCCGAAGTACACGCCCCGTGCGGAGAAGCCGCGCGGCCGCCGCAAGACCGTGATCGGCTACGTCGTCTCCGACAAGATGCAGAAGACCATCGTGGTCGAGCTGGAGTCCCGTAAGAGCCATCCGCTCTACGGCAAGATCATCCGGACCACCACCAAGGTCAAGGCCCACGACGAGAACGAGGCCGCCGGCATCGGCGACCGCGTCTCGCTGATGGAGACCCGCCCGCTGTCGGCCACCAAGCGCTGGCGGCTGGTCGAGGTCCTCGAGAAGGCCAAGTAACGCAGACCGCGTACTTTCACCACCACCACTGCCCACCGCATCGCGCGGTGGGCAGTGGTGTTTGTATGTGACGGATTCCGTGGACGATGGGCAGCTCTCTGTGATGCAGATAACATCGCAGCCATGCGCACAGTGGGGGGGTGCGTCGGCGCGCTGCTGGGCGTGCTGGCGCTGTTGACCGCTGCGTCGCCGGTCCCGGCGTCTGCGGTCCCCGGGGACGGGGCACCCGCCGCTGCGCCGACGTTGTCGCTGGCCGAACTGGGCGCGGTGGGACCGCTGGAACTCTACGGGCAGACCGGTACGGCGACGCTGACCGTGCCCGTTCCGCCCGGCCTGCGACCGGGCACCCTCAATGCCGTCGTGGAGCGGCCCGTGTTCCTCCGATCAGCGGTGCTGACCGTCGTGCAGAACCGCCGCACCGTCGCGGAGGTGCCGCTGCCGCCGGAGCCACGCGCTTCGCTGTCCATTCCGCTCGACGGGGTGATCGTCGAGAACAACGCGCTGACCGTGACGATCCACTCCTATCTGCTGCCCGAAGACGGGTACTGCCTGGACCCCACCAACCCGCTGCGGCTCGTCGACGGCAGCGTCACCTTCACCGGCACCGAAGCGGTGCCGGTGGCCATCGCCGATTTCCTGCCGCCGGTGCTGCGGCGGCTGACCATCGCGATCCCCGACGAGCCGTCGCTGGCGGAATCCGACGCAGCGCTGCGCCTGGGCACCGCCGTGGCGGCGCAATACCGGCAACAGAATGTCGGCGTCGAGGTGACCGCGCTGCCCGACGGGCAGGGCCTGCCCCCGGCGGCGTCGGCTCCGCTGGAACGTCAGGTAGCGATCCGGGAGGGTCCGGACCCCGGACTGTCCCTGCAAGGTGGTCCGGGCGTGCCGGTGCTGCGGATCTCCGGACCCGCGGCAGAGCTCACCAACCAGACGCGGCTGCTCGCCAGTGACCTCCGGCGCCTGGCGGTGAGCAGCGGCGCGGTGGTCGGCCCGCTGGAGAAAACCCCACAGCTGCCCGGTGACAGTCTCACTCTGCGCGAACTCGGCGAGATCGCGCTCAGCGCACAGGCTTTGGCCCCGCAGGTGACCATCGGCATCGACGCGACCCGGCTGGGCCGGTCGGCGCGCGACATCCGGATCCATCTCCAGGGGTCCTACACCCCGGCGCCGGAGAACATCGGCGCGCAGTTGGTCGTCCGCGTGGGCGACGAGGTCATCGACCGCTGGGCTGCGCAGCCCGACGGCGTCATCGACCGGTGGGTGCAGCTGCCCGACCGGGTCCTGCAGCGCTTCACCAGCGTCGACGTCGCGATGGAGATCGCGGGCGTCACCGGCCGCTGCGGCGAGTTCGCCCCCCTGACACTGACCATCGACGACGACAGCGTGGTGCAGAGCGCCGCTGCCGACCCGCCGGTGCCGCCGGGCCTGCAGTCGCTGCCGCAGGCGATGCTGCCGCGCATCGAGATCGGTTTGGGCGCAGAGCGATTCGCCGACACCGCGCGGGCGATGGCGATCCTGGCGGGTCTGCAGCAAGTCAGCGCGTTGCCGCTCGACACCGCGGCAGTCGAATTCGCGCAGGCAGCCGACGGCGTCAGCCCCGCGGTGCTGATCGCCGCAGAGGGTTGGGACCGCGACGACATCCCGCTCCCGGTCGCCCTGTCCGAGGGGGAACTGACCGTCGACGCCGTCGACACCGCCGGGCAGACGGTCACGCTGCGGTTGGATCCGACGGTCGGGCTCGGATCGCTGCAGGCCGTGTTCGACGGACGTCGATCCCTGTTGATCGCCACCTCCAACGGTGCGCCGGGCCAGCTCGACCGGCTACTCGGCTGGCTGAACGACGATCCCCGGCGCTGGGCGCCACTCGACGGCAGCGCCCTGCTCTCCGCGCCGGGCCGGGACCCGGTGACCGTGCCTGCGTCCGCGGCGTCGCAGGCCGCGCCGCGCGAGTCCGGCGCCGGGAACACCGCGGTGATCTGGGTGGCCGCGGGTGTCTTCGCCGCCGCCGTCATCGCCGGGGCTGTGCTGCTGTTGCTGCGGCGGCGCCGAGCCTGAGATGACCGCCCCCGTCCAGGCGCCCCCCGTGGAATCCGCACCCACGGCCTGGATGGCGGATCGCCCGACGGTGGGCCGGCTGCTGCGCTGGGCGTTGATCACCGCGGTGACCGTGACGGCGTTCTGGGAATCGCTGGTGGTGTCGCTGGACAGCACCCGCGACGGGATCAACGGATACACCTGGATCCTCCCGGCCTCGGCCGTGCTGGCGGCCGGGGGCGTCGCGATCCGCAAACGCGCTTCGGTCCCGATCTTCGACCGGCAGACCGATGTGATCGTCTCGGTCATGGTGCTGACGCTCGCGGTACTGCTCTATGCCGTGCTGGCGCCGCGATACTCGAACTTCTTCGCGCTGCTGCGACTGGACCTCGTTGCGATGATGCTGTTCGTCGCCGGCTCCGGGGTGCTGCTGTTCGGCCTGCGCGCTGTCGCCCGCTTCGACGCGGTCTGGGCCATGGTCATCCTCTCGATGCCGCTGACCTACCACGTGGCGGTCATTTCCCTGGGCGGCGGCAAGACCGCCGCGGGTGTGGCCACCCTGCTGATCACGGGTGCGGCCACTCTGATCGCGGCGGGCGCCGGCGATCTGCGCGTGACCGCCGCCGCGATCGCGGGGTGGGGGGCAGGACTCCTCACGTTGATCGCCGTGGTGGTCCTGCGGCCCGACGCGTCGCTGCTGGCCTATCAGCAGGGTCCGTCCATGGTCTCGATCGTCTGTGTCAGCTGGGTGTTGATCGTGTTGCGTGGCCGACGGCCGCGGGGCGCCGGACCGGGCATCGACCCGTTGACCGGCAGAGACGTGTGGTGGGGCGCGCTGCTGGTCGCCGCTGTCGGCATCACGGTGGCCGCCATCCCGCTACCCGCCGGCGCGCACCCGCCGGTCCTGCCGCGCTACGACGGTGCCGCCTCGGGTGCGCCGGCGGCGGTGCCGCTCGGGTGGCATGAGGTCGAGACGAGCTCCTACGACGTGGTGCGCCGCCTCTACGGCAACGACGCCACGCTGGACCGGCAGACGGTGGTCGCCGACTTCGGCAACCCGGCCTGGGACAAGTTCAGCCGGCCCCGCACGGTGGTGGTGGACACGATCACCACGCGATGGCCGATGTCGCTCTACGTCTTTCCGCCGACGGTGCTCTTCGCCGTCAACGAGCGGTTGAGCGAGCGGCGGCCGGTCGACCTGGGCCACGGGGTGACCGGCGAACTGCTCACCGCGGTCGACGACGAACTGCTGCTGACCTGGACGGTGCTGGAGTTCCAGTGGGGCGACGAGGATGCGGCCCAGCGCGTGCTGATCGGCTCGGTCGACAACCACGAAGCCGATGCGCCGTTCCCGGAGCCCAACGGCGCGGTCTTCAAGACCTTGAACAGATTGGTCACCATCCTGTTCCGCGGATCCGCGGTCGTCTACGACGAAACCTCGTCGTTCGCCGACGGGGACATGCTCACCGCCTTCGGCCGCGGGTTCGTCGACACCCAGATGCGCGCTGCGGGAAGAGAACATCGATGAGCGTCGACGAATCGCGGGCACTGGATCAGGCGGTGAACGGCTTGCTCGAGCAGGATCCCCTGCGCTCGGCCGCGTTGCCGCTGATGGGCTGGCAGCGACCGGCGCTGTGGCTGGTGCTGGTGAGTCTCGGTGTCGGCGTGGTGTTCTGGCCGCAGGCCACAGCGGTCACCCTGGTGGGGATCTGCACCGCCGCGTACGTGTTCACCCTCGTCGACCGCGTGCTGATCTTCCGGCAGGGGCTGGCCGCCCGGGCGATCATCGTGACCGACGACCAGGCCCGGGCCATCCCCGACGACGAACTGCCGACGTACACCATCCTGGTGCCCGCCTTCCACGAACCCGAGGTGGTCGGCGAACTGATCGCCGGTATGGCCGCCATGGAGTATCCGAAGGACAAACTGCAGGTCCTGCTGCTGCTCGAGGCCGACGACGAGATCACGATCGAAGCCGCGAAGCGCTGCCCCGCAGCGGGTCTGGTCGAGATCGTGACCGTTCCGCCGGCGCAGCCCCGGACCAAGCCGAAAGCGTGCAACTACGGCCTGCACTTCGCGACCGGCGAGATCGTCACCATCTACGACGCCGAGGACCGGCCCGACCCACTGCAACTGCGGCGGGTGGTGGCGGTGTTCCGCAGCGCCGGTGACGACGTCGTCTGTGTGCAGGCCCGGTTGGCGTTCTTCAACGGCCACCAGAACCGGCTGACCGGCTGGTTCACCGCCGAGTACGGGCTGTGGTTCGGCTACCTGCTGCCCGGGATGATGCGCACCGACACCCCGATCCCGCTGGGCGGCACCTCGAATCACCTGCTCGCCTCCGCGCTGGAGAAGGTCGGCGCCTGGGATCCGTACAACGTCACCGAGGACGCCGACCTCGGCTTGCGGATCGCGGCCAACGGATTCGTCACCGCCGTGGTCGAGTCCACCACGCTGGAGGAGGCCAACAGCGACTACATCAACTGGATCCGCCAGCGCTCCCGGTGGTACAAGGGCTACCTGCAGACCTGGCTGGTGGAGATGCGCCGACCGGGCGCGCTGTTGCGCACCCTCGGGCCGCGCGCGTTCATCCGGTTCAACCTGATCCTGGGTGGCACGCCGGTGATCGCGGTGATCAACCTCTTCTTCTGGCTCATCACCGTGCTGTGGTTCCTCGGACAGCCCGCTGCCGTCGCCGCGCTGTTCCCGACGTTCGTGTACTTCCCGGCGCTGCTGTCCCTGGTGCTGGGCAACCTCGCCACCATCTACATGAACCTCCTCGCCATCCGCGAGGACGACCGGGCCGACTTGCTGTCGGCGGCCCTGACCGTGCCGGCGTTCTGGGTGCTGATGAGCGTGGCGGCGGCCAAGGGCCTGTATCAGCTGATCCGCCATCCGTCCTACTGGGAGAAGACCGTCCACGGCCTGGCCGGTCGATGAGAGTCCGCGTCTTCATCGTGGCGGTCACGGTCTACACGGCCGTCGGATACTGGCTGCAGGTGCGCCACGGGTACCTCCTCGGTGACGCGCTGTCCCGCACCGCCGCCGCCCAAGGGGTGCTGTTCAGCCGCGAACCCCATTTGGCCGCAATAGGTTTCATCTTCACGCCGCTGACCGCGATGGCGCAGCTGCCGCTGGTCGCGCTGGCGCCGTGGTGGCCCGACATGACCGCCCGCGCATTCGCCGGAAGCGTCGTGTCGGCGGTGTTCATGGCCGGTGCGGTGGTGCAGATCCTCTCGATGGGTATCGACCGCGGCCTGCCCCGGCGCTACGTCCTGCTCATCGCGGTGCTGTTCGCGGCGAACCCGATGATCGTCTTCTACGGCTCCAACGGGATGAGCGAGGCGCCGTTCCTGTTCTTCGTCATCTGGGCGGTGCGCCGGCTGATGATGTGGATGGTCGACGACGACGTGCACCACCTGATCGCGGCCGGGGCCGTGGCGATGGGCCTGGCCTATCTCACCCGCTACGACGCCGCGGCGTGTGTGGCGGCGGCGGGCCTGCTCGTCGGGGTGACCACCTACCGGCGCGCCCGGGACGGGCCCAGGGTCCGGCGCGCGGCGCTGGACGTGGTGCTGGTCAGCGGACCCGGGATCGCCGCGGTCATCGGCTGGGCCGTCGCGAGCTGGCTGATCACCGGTGAAGCGCTGGCGCAGTTCAGTTCGCAGTACGGCAACACCGCGATCCTCGCGCAGTCCGGCGGGGGCGCCTCGGATTTCGTTGCCGCACTGATCTTCTCGGGGACATGCGTGCTGCTGCTGGCCCTGGCGCTGGTGCCGCTGCTGGGCTGGGCCGGCGTCCGGGCCTTGCGGCGGCCAACCCGGCAGATGCTGCTGCCGCCGATCCTGATCTTCGGTGCCACGCTGGCCTTCCAGGCGTTGACCTACGCCACCGGTGGCACATTCGGGTTCCTGCGCTTCTACATCGTGGCGATCCCGTTCGCGGCCTGCATGGCGCTGCTGGTCGTGCCCGACGGGACGTTGGCGCCGCCGACGCGCCGCGGGCGGCACGCACCCGAACTACCACCGGCAGCGGGTCCGCCCCCGGTGCGCGGCGGCTATCTCGCCGCCGCCGCGCTGGCGGTCTGCGTCCCGGTGGCCGGCTGGGGGATGAGCCTGCCCGCCTACGCACCGCAGGAGTTCGCGCTGGCCGCGGTGCTCGCCCCCGATCCGGACAGCGTCAGCCCGGCCAAGATCGAGCAGCGTCGCGTCGCGGCCACCTTCTCCACCGAGCGCGAGCTTGCGCAATATCTCGACAGCCTGCACTTGCCGCAGAGCTCGGTCATCACCGACAACATCTACGGTTTTGCTGTCGTGGTGGCCTCACGAGACCCGAAAACGTTTGTGGTGCCCTCGGACCGGGACTTCGTGCGTCTGCTCAACGACCCGGCGGGCAACGACATCCGCTACCTGCTCGCGGTACCCAACACCGGGCGCGGGACCGCCGACGCGGTTAACCTGCGCTATCCCACGCTCTACGAAACCGGCTCCGACATCGCCACTCTCGAACTCGAGGTCGTCAACCAGGGGGCCAATCAGCCGAATTACCGGCTATACCGCGTCGACATCGCCGCTACGGAGTGATCGCGCGGTGTAATCTCCGGGCGTGACCACGGACTTCAACGGCAAGATCGAGCTCGACATCCGGGACTCGGAACCGGACTGGGGCCCGTACGCGGCGCCCACCGCGCCGCCGGACGCACCCAACGTGCTCTACGTCGTCTGGGATGACATCGGCATCGCGACCTGGGACTGCTTCGGCGGTCTCGTCGAGATGCCGACGATGAGCCGCATCGCCGAACGGGGAGTCCGGCTTTCGCAGTTCCACACCACCGCGCTGTGCTCACCCACCCGCGCGTCGCTGCTGACCGGCCGCAACGCGACCACCGTCGGCATGGCGACCATCGAGGAGTTCACCGACGGTTTCCCGAACAGCAACGGTCGCATCCCGTTCGACACCGCACTGATCTCCGAGGTATTGGCGGAGAACGGTTACAACACGTACTGCCTCGGCAAGTGGCATCTGACCCCGATCGAGGAGTCGAATCTGGCGTCGACGAAACGGCATTGGCCGCTGTCGCGCGGATTCGAACGGTTTTACGGGTTCCTGGGCGGCGAGACCGACCAGTGGTATCCGGACCTGGTCTACGACAACCACCCGGTGGCCCCACCGGCCGGCCCGGACGAGGGTTACCACCTGTCGAAGGACCTGGCGGACAAGACCGTCGAGTTCATCCGCGACGCCAAGGTGATCGCCCCGGAGAAGCCGTGGTTCGCCTACGTGTGTCCCGGTGCCGGTCACGCCCCGCACCACGTGTTCAAGGAATGGGCCGACAAGTACGCCGGCAAGTTCGACATGGGCTACGAGCGCTACCGCGAGATCGTGCTGGAGAACCAGAAACGGCTGGGGCTGGTGCCGCCGGACACCGAACTGTCCCCGATGAACCCGTACTCCGATGTCACCGGTCCCGACGGTCAGCCGTGGCCCGAGCAGGACACCGTGCGGCCGTGGGAGTCGCTGTCCGACGACGAGAAGCGGTTGTTCGCGCGGATGGCCGAGGTGTTCGCCGGCTTCCTGTCCTACACCGACGCCCAGTTGGGGCGCGTGCTGGATTATCTGGAAGAGAGCGGTCAGCTCGACAACACCGTGATCGTGGTGATCTCCGACAACGGGGCCAGCGGCGAAGGCGGCCCCAACGGCTCGGTCAACGAAGGCAAGTTCTTCAACGGCTACATCGACACCGTCGAAGAGAGCATGCGATTCTTCGACCAGCTCGGCGGCCCCGAGACGTTCAACCACTACCCGATCGGGTGGGCGATGGCGTTCAACACGCCCTACAAGCTCTACAAGCGCTACGCCTCGCATGAAGGCGGCATCGCCGACAGCGCGATCATCTCCTGGCCGAACGGGATTCGCGCACACGGCGAGGTGCGGGACAACTACGTCAACGTCGCCGACATCACCCCCACGGTGTACGACCTCATCGGGGTCACGCCGCCGGCGACGGTGCGCGGAGTGGCGCAGAAGCCCCTCGACGGTGTGAGTTTCAAAGTGGCGCTGGACAATCCGGGTGCGCCCACCGGGAAGGAGACCCAGTTCTACAGCATGCTGGGCACCCGCGGCATCTGGCACCGCGGCTGGTTCGCCAACACCGTGCACCCGGCGTCGCCGGCGGGCTGGTCGCACTTCGACGCCGACCGCTGGGAGCTCTACCACATCGAATCCGACCGCAGCCAATGTCATGACCTGGCCGCAGAGTATCCCGACAAGGTCGCCGAAATGGTCGACCTGTGGTTCGCCGAAGCCCAGAAGTACCAGGGGCTTCCGCTGTCCGACCTCGGCGTGGTCGAGACGATGCTGCGCTGGCGGCCGCACCTGGCCGGCGAGCGTGACTCCTACACCTACTACCCGGGCACCGCCGATCTGGGCAGCGGTGCCGCGGTGGAGCTGCGCGGCCGTTCGTTCGCGGTGCTCGCCGAGGTCACCGTCGACGACGACGCCGCCGGTGTCGTGGTCAAACACGGCGGCGCGCACGGCGGATACGTGATGTACCTGCGTGACGGACGGCTGCACTTCACCTACAACTTCATGGGGGAGGCCGAGCAGACGCTGACGTCGGCGACACCCGTCCCGGCCGGAGCGCACACGCTCGGTTTCGCCTACACCCGCACCGGAACGGTGGAGAACAGCCACACCCCGCTCGGCGACGCGGTGCTCTACATCGACGGCACCGAGGTCGCCACCTTCCCCGGAATGCGCACCATGCCGGTGACCTTCGGCCTGGCCAGTGCGAGCCTGAGCGTCGGGCGCAACTCCGGCTCACCGGTCTCGGGGGCCTACGCGCCGCCGTTCCCGTTCCGGGGCGGCACCATCGCGCGCGTCGACCTCAACGTCTCCGGTGCGCCGTACATCGACCTGGAACGCGAGTTCGCGCGGGCGTTCGCACGGGACTGATGGCCGAGCTCGTCGCGCTGCCCGGCGGGACAGGAAGACAGTGAGCGGATCGAGTTCGCTCAGACGGATTTTGCTAGATGCGGTTGACAGGTGCCCACCCACGCCCGGAGCCGTGATCGAACGGTAGAGCATACGGACGTCAAAACTACGCAAGGGTTGCTACGATTCGACCATGGCGGGGGTTGACATATTCGCGGAGCGCGCTTCATTCTCAAGAATCCGTATTGAAGAGTTAAGAAATCGTCTGAATGCTCGTCAAGAGACGAAACAGTTCGAAGATTTGGCTATCTTCTGCGCGGGGTCGTATGCGAGAGAAGAAGCCAGCAAGTACTCTGACATCGACCTGTTTTTCATATACAGCGCAGGTGCTCAGCACGGAGTGCGCAGCTCCAAAATCAGCGAGCTCCGACTATTCTCCGCTGTCATTGACATCGCCGAGGCGATGGGCTTTCCGGCATTCTCTAACGATGGCCAGTACCTATACACGCTAGCTTGTGACGATGTATTGGAGCATATGGGCAGTCCCAAAGATGACGGACTTAACCATTTTACGCTACGAATGTTAATGTTGCTGGAAAGCAAATGTGTGGTCGGCGATGACACTTTTTCAGATGTGCAGCAGTCAATTATCTCCGCCTATTATAGAGATTACCCTGACCATCAAGCGTCGTTCGAACCGTGGTTCCTGATAAATGATATCTGTAGATTCTGGAAAACGCTGCTCCTGAATTACGAGCACAAGCGAAATCAGGACACCGGCGATATAATTCAGAAAAACAAACAAAAGGTTAAGAACTTCAAGCTTAAATATAGTAGAATGACAACTTGCTTTGCCACAGTTGCGGCTCTGGCAAGTCTGCCGGCGGCCCCTTCGGAAGGTCAGATATACGAACTGGTGCAAAAGACGCCGCAGCAGAGGCTTCGCTCGGTGGGTGAAGCGATGCCAGAAGTTGCTAATCGGGTCGAGAACGTTTTGGACCAGTATGCGTGGTTCCTCGAACAGACTGGACAGACAGAAGAGCAATTGCGTAGCGGCTTCGAAGATAAGCAACGACGGGTAGAGCGATTTGAGCGCGCAAACAAGTACGGCGATGCGATGTTCGACCTACTTTCCTCAATTGGCGACGCTAAGCAGTTCGGCGATAGGAATCGTTTACTGCGATATCTGGTGATTTAAGATGGCAATTGGCGCATACGCCTTATATCTTAAGGACGACTTTGTCGGGCCGAGTTTCGAGTTGCTCCGGAGAATTTGTCAACCAGAATCTAGATCAGCGCCACACGTAACAGTTCGGTACGCCACCCGTGAGATTCCCGAGTATGGCGAGGAACTCTATGACCAAGTCTGGCTTGACAAACTTGTTCTTTCCGCAGCGGGAACTTTTGACGCGATGTCATCGCAGGCCCATAAACTCTCTACGGTATTCGTGCGATGCGAATCAGAAAGTTTGGAACGCCTTTCTTATAAGCCGGATTTTCCGGACAGCGTCTTCCATCTTACGATCTATGATGGACGTCCATCTGCGTTCGCTGCTGCAGTATTCCGGATCCTGAATGAGTTTGACTGGGGTCTATTAGTTTCCTTGCCACCTTCACATGTTGAACCGGTGGTTCGCAACCGGCCCAAAGGCCAGGATTCTCCGAATCTTAGCGAATCGGCGCGGAAGTTATTGCGAGATTTTTCAGGGGGAACCGTCAATAGGGCCGACCTTCTGACGATCCCAGATGGTATGCGACTCGACTTGGTCCGAAGGATCTGCGCCAGTCTTCATGCTCAATCAAAGGCCCAAGTTTCAAATAGCTCCCGCGTCACAACCCATCCTGATCGGGGTGGTCGACAGGGCGAGCTCTGGCCCATACGGGAATTGATGTCTTTCGTCAGCGACGAGAAGTCGCGGCAGTACTCACGGCGGCACCATAGTGCAATCGGCCTTTATCTAACTCCGCCGGAGTTGGCTGCCGACATTGTGGCCGCGACGATCAGTTGGTTTCCGAGCGACAAGCCGATTCACTTTGGCGACCCGGCGATCGGGTCAGGGATCTTTCTAGCGGCGCTTGCCGGCGCAGTCGGAGATCGCCGGATTCAGTCGGCGATTGCGGTGGAGTCGGACGGGCCTCGCGCCTCTCTTACTGCTGAGCGCTGGAGGGGTATGAGTCTGCAGGTCAATGTCGATGACTTCGTTAGCTGCGTATTTCGCGATGGTGTCGAAAGTGAAAGAGATCCTGCTGATTCGTGGCTAGAGCATCGGCGAAATTTGATTATAGCCAACCCGCCGTACGTTAGATTTCAAAAGCTCGATCAAGAAAGAGCTCGAGCTTGGCGGGAATCTTGCAGGCGGCTTCTCGGTGTACCGGTAGATGCGCGGAGTGACTTGTACGTTTACTTTGTGCTTGCGAGCCAGATCTGGATGTCGCCTGGGGCTATTGCCGCATGGTTGCTGCCAACGGAGTTTATGTTTACTAATTATGGCGAGGCCCTCCGTAACTACTTAGTCGACCAAGTCACTTTGAAGCAGATTCATGTGTATGGTCCGGCTTCAAAGTTCGCAAATGCGCGTGTGTCATCCTGCATGGTGGTATTTGAAAACAGCCGTCCTAGGCCAAATGATGAAGTGTTACTGACCTCATTGGGTGGTGCATCTTCACCTGGAATCTCAAAGGTAAGTTCCAGGCGCGTACTGTCGGGCCAACCTAGATGGGATGGACTCTTTGGCCATGCGGATGGCGCCCGCCCTGCGGAGGTTCCATTGAAGCGACTTTTTACGATTCGCCGCGGAGTAGCCACCGGTGCAAACAAGATTTTTGTGTTGGACCACGCGGCGGTGGAACGTTTGGAGATTCCGCGGAAGTGGCGTAAGCCTGTTTTGCCTAAGGCACACTTGTTGAAGACGTCTATTATTGAGTCGGACGCCAATGGCAACCCGTCGAACGTGGCGTTTGGCTGGCTGATCGATTGTGCGGCGCCAATCGAAGAAGTTGCTAGTCTATCCCCGAGGTTCGCAGAGTATCTTGGAGAAGTGCAGCGAGCGGCGGAGCGGAGTTTCCTTGTTCGACGGAGGAGGCCGTTTTATCGTCAGGAGTCCAATCGCCCAGCGCGCTATCTGTTCACATATATGGCCCGACCTCGTGCCGGCGTAGACCGGTTCCGTCTCAATCGATCGTCCGCCGTGGCTCTCAACAATTATCTTTGTCTTCATCCATTAGATCCATTAGAGTGCTGGCTCGCTCAAGCTGCGGGGAACGACGAACTTCTTCTGAAGGCGCTAAACGCTTCCGTGCGTGAGTCGGTGGGCGTCGGTAGGGAATATGCTGACGGATTGGTAAAATTTGAGCCAAGTAACCTAGGGGAAGTGGGTCTCAGGGACGTGCCGGAAGACTTCTTGAAGGGCACCTAATTCCAGCTGAATTGCATACGTGCGCTGCGGTCGGGTCCGCGCGTGCAGCTTTATAGTGCAATAGCCTGTAAGGCTTCGACTCTTGGGTTCGTTGCTTGAGTTGGGAAGCAGATGGGCGGCAAGTTTGAGTTTGATCATTTATTTCCGGGCAATTGTGTGCCGAGATTCGTGGGAGATGGGAGTGCTCGGTCTACGTGAATTGTGAATTCCCCGTCGAATTGCAGCACGCGGTTGTGGAGATTGAGTAGTCGTAGTCTGCGAGTACGTGAATCTTGGAACGTATTCAGTTTGACGTGGGGCCATACTCAAGCATTTTCCCCCACGAAGTACTAAGGACGCGTCTTCTCGGTGACAAAAGGCGCACTTTTGTCTCGTTCCGCCCCATCCTGTATCGGTGTTAACCGAGCTCCTCGCGCTGCCCGGCGGGACGTTCCGGATGGGCTCGACGCAGTTCTATCCGGAGGAGGCGCCCGCCCACACCGTCACGGTGGAGCCGTTCGAGATCGAACGCCACCCGGTGACCAACGCGCAGTTCGCCGCGTTCGTCGCCGACACCGGGTACCGCACCGTGGCCGAGATACCGCCGGATCCCGCGCAGTTCCCCGGCGCCGCCGCCGAGGACCTGGTGGCCGGGGCGCTGGTGTTCCGCCCCACCCGCGGCCCGGTCGACCTGCGGGACTGGCGGCAGTGGTGGACCTGGGTGCCCGGCGCGCACTGGCGTGCGCCGTTCGGCCCGGGCAGCACGGTCGACGACAAACCCGACCATCCGGTCGTGTCGGTCTGCTACACCGACGCCGCCGCCTACGCCCGCTGGGCCGGGCGCCGGCTGCCCACCGAGGCGGAATGGGAGTTCGCGGCGCGCGCCGGCTCGACGAGCACCTACGGCTGGGGAGACGACCCCACCCGGACGGTCAGCTGATGGCCAACACCTGGCAGGGCCGGTTCCCGTACCGCAACGACGGTGCGCTGGGCTGGCACGGCACCTCACCGGTGGGCACGTTCCCGCCGAACGCCTACGGGCTGGTCGACATGATCGGCAACGTCTGGGAGTGGACCACCACCCGGTTCGCGGGACACCATCAGCTCGGCGACGCCGTCGTGAACTGCTGCGGACCCGCCGCGCCCGACCCCGCGCTGCGCCAGACCCTCAAGGGCGGATCGCACCTGCGCGCACCCGAGTACTGCCACCGGTACCGGCCCTCGGCCCGGTCTCCGCAGTCGCAGGACAGCGCGACCACGCACATCGGATTCCGCTGCGCCCGCTGACCGGCGGAAACGGTGATTTGGTCCCGCAGCCGAGCTCACCTAGTATGTACGGGTTGCCTTAGGCAGACCTCGGCCGATATTCGTATGGGCCCCGCGTGCCTTTGGGTGACAAAGACCGCGCACGTCAGGGTCGGTAATCCTGCGTGCACACAGTAACCAGGTCGAGGAGATCTAGTGATTCAGCAGGAATCGCGGCTCAAGGTCGCCGACAACACGGGCGCCAAGGAGATCTTGTGCATCCGCGTGCTCGGCGGTTCGTCGCGGCGCTACGCAGGCATCGGTGATGTCATCGTGGCCACCGTCAAAGACGCCATCCCGGGCGGCAACGTCAAGCGCGGCGACGTCGTCAAGGCCGTCGTGGTCCGCACCGTCAAGGAGCGCCGCCGGGCCGACGGCAGCTACATCAAGTTCGATGAGAACGCCGCCGTCATCATCAAGAACGACAACGATCCGCGCGGCACCCGCATCTTCGGGCCCGTCGGCCGTGAGCTGCGTGAGAAGAAGTTCATGAAGATCGTCTCGCTTGCCCCGGAGGTGTTGTAGATGAAGGTCCGTAAGGGCGACACCGTTCTGGTGATCTCCGGCAAGGACAAGGGCGCCAAGGGCAAGGTCCTGGTGGCCTACCCCGATCGCGAGAAGGTCCTCGTCGAGGGCGTGAACCGGATCAAGAAGCACACCGCGCAATCGGCCAACGAGCGCGGCGCCTCGTCCGGCGGCATCGTCACCCAGGAGGCGCCGATCGCGGTCTCCAACGTGATGCTGCTCGACTCCGACGGCAAGCCGACGCGCGTCGGATACCGCACCGACGCCGAGACCGGCAAGAAGGTCCGCGTCGCCAAGACCAACGGCAAGGACATCTGACGATGACTACCACCGAGAAGACCCTCCCGCGCCTGAAGCAGCGCTACCGCGAAGAGATCCGCGAGACCCTGCAGAAAGAGTTCGGCTACGCCAACGTCATGCAGATCCCGGGCGTGGTGAAGGTCGTCGTGAACATGGGTGTCGGCGACGCCGCCCGCGACGCCAAGCTGATCAACGGCGCCGTCAACGACCTGACCCTGATCACCGGCCAGAAGCCGGAGATCCGCCGGGCCCGCAAGTCCATCGCGCAGTTCAAGCTCCGTGAAGGCATGCCGATCGGCGCCCGCGTCACCCTGCGCGGCGACCGCATGTGGGAGTTCCTCGACCGGCTGATCTCGATCTCGCTGCCGCGTATCCGCGACTTCCGCGGCCTCAACGCCAAGCAGTTCGACGGCACCGGCAACTACACCTTCGGGCTGACCGAGCAGTCGGTGTTCCACGAGATCGACGTCGACAGCATCGACCGGCCCCGCGGCATGGACATCACCGTCGTCACCTCGGCGACGAACGACGACGAGGGACGGGCGCTGCTGCGGGCGCTGGGCTTCCCGTTCAAGGAGAACTGAGCAGATGGCAAAGAAGGCTCTGGTCAACAAGGCCAACAAGAAGCCGAAGTTCAAGGTGCGGGGCTACACGCGCTGCAACAAGTGCGGCCGGCCCCACTCGGTGTACCGGAAGTTCGGGTTGTGCCGCATCTGCCTGCGCGAGATGGCGCACGCCGGCGAACTGCCCGGTGTGCAGAAGTCCAGCTGGTAGCAGCCGGAAACCACAGACCCAACGAAACAGTTGCGGTAGGCCCGTGAGAACGGGAACCGCCGCGAGAAAGGTGAACCGGCTGTCATGACCATGACGGATCCGATCGCAGACTTCTTGACACGTCTGCGCAACGCCAACTCGGCGTACCACGACGAAGTGACCCTGCCGCACAGCAAGATCAAGGCCAACATCGCCGAGATCCTCAAGCGCGAGGGCTACATCAGCGACTACCGCACCGAGGACGCCCGCGTGGGCAAGTCCCTCGTCGTGCAGTTGAAGTACGGCCCCAGCCGGGAACGCAGCATCGCGGGCCTGCGCCGGGTGTCCAAGCCCGGCCTGCGCGTCTACGCGAAGTCCACCAACCTGCCGCGCGTGCTCGGCGGTCTCGGTGTGGCGATCATTTCCACGTCGTCCGGTCTGAGGACTGACCGCCAGGCGGCCCGCGAGGGCGTCGGCGGCGAGGTCCTCGCGTACGTGTGGTGAGAGAGGGCTAGATACATGTCTCGCATTGGAAAGCAGCCGGTCACCGTCCCCAACGGGGTCGACGTGACCATCAACGGCCAGAACCTGTCGGTCAAGGGCCCCAAGGGCACGCTGACCCTCGACGTCGCCGAGCCCATCAGCGTCTCGCGCGCCGATGACGGTGCCATCGTCGTGGCCCGTCCCAACGACGAGCGTCGCAACCGGTCGTTGCACGGCCTGTCGCGCACCCTCATCGCCAACCTGGTGACCGGGGTGACCGAGGGCTACACCCTCAAGATGGAGATCTTCGGAGTCGGTTACCGCGTGGTGGCCAAGGGCAGCGACCTGGAGTTCGCGCTCGGCTACAGCCACCCGGTGCTGATCAAGGCTCCCGAGGGCGTCACCTTCACGGTGGAGTCGCCCACGAAGTTCTCCATCTCGGGAATCGACAAGCAGAAGGTCGGCCAGATCGCGGCCAACATCCGCCGCCTGCGTAAGAGCGACCCCTACAAGGGCAAGGGGATCCGCTACGAGGGCGAGCAGATCCGCCGCAAGGTCGGAAAGACAGGTAAGTAGTCATGGCTACCAAGACTCAAGAAGCAGCCGGTTACAAGCCGGTCGGCAAGAACATCTCCGAGACGCGGCGTACGGCGCGGCTGCGCCGCCATGCCCGCCTGCGCAAGAAGGTCGCCGGCACCGCCGAGCGTCCGCGCCTGGTGGTCAACCGCTCCTCGCGGCACATCCACGTGCAGCTCGTCGACGACGCGCAGGGTGTCACCCTGGCCGCGGCCTCGTCCATCGAGGCGGACGTGCGGGCGCTCGACGGTGACAAGAAGGCCGCCAGCACCCGGGTCGGTCAGCTGATCGCCGAGCGCGCCAAGGCCGCCGGCATCGACGAGGTCGTCTTCGACCGCGGTGGGTACACCTACGGCGGACGCATCGCCGCGCTGGCTGATGCCGCACGCGAAGGCGGGCTGAAGTTCTGATGACCGCACTGACCATTAACGGAAGGAATGCATGATGGCCGAGCAGGCTGTGGGAGCCGGCGGGCCGTCGAGCGACGGCCGCGACGGCAGGGGCCGGGGACGCCGCGACGACCGCGGTGGCCGCGGCGGTCGTGACGACCGGGAGAAGAGCAACTACCTCGAGCGCGTGGTGTCGATCAACCGCGTCTCCAAGGTGGTCAAGGGCGGTCGCCGCTTCAGCTTCACCGCGCTGGTGATCGTCGGCGACGGCAAGGGCATGGTCGGCGTCGGCTACGGCAAGGCCAAAGAGGTCCCCGCCGCGATCGCCAAGGGTGTCGAGGAAGCACGCAAGAACTTCTTCCGCGTCCCGCTGATCGGTGGCACCGTCACCCACCCCGTGCAGGGTGAGGCGGCTGCCGGTGTGGTCATGCTGCGCCCCGCCAGCCCCGGTACCGGTGTGATCGCCGGTGGCGCTGCGCGTGCGGTGCTGGAATGCGCCGGGGTGCACGACATCCTGGCCAAGTCGCTGGGCAGTGACAACGCGATCAACGTGGTGCACGCGACCGTCGCCGCGCTGAAGATGTTGCAGCGCCCCGAAGAGGTCGCGGCCCGCCGCGGCCTGCCGATCGAGGATGTAGCGCCCGCAGGCATGCTCAAGGCCCGCCGCGAAGCGGAGGCCCTGGCCGCCAGCGCCGCGCGTGAGGGAACGGCTTAGACATGGCAGAGCTGAAGATCACCCAGGTGCGCAGCACCATCGGCACGCGGTGGAAGCAGCGCGAGACGCTGCGCACGCTGGGCCTGCGCAAGATCCGCCAGTCCGTGGTGCGCGAGGACAACGCGCAGACCCGCGGACTGATCAAGACCGTGCACCATCTGGTCACGGTTGAGGAGGTCTAGACAAATGACGATCAAGCTGCACGACCTGCGGCCCGCGCCCGGCGAGAAGACCGCCAAGACGCGCGTCGGTCGCGGTGAGGGCTCCAAGGGCAAGACCGCCGGCCGCGGTACCAAGGGCACGAAGGCACGCAAGAACGTGCCGGTGATGTTCGAGGGTGGCCAGATGCCGATCCACATGCGGCTGCCCAAGCTCAAGGGCTTCCGCAACCGGTTCCGCACCGAGTACGCGGTGGTCAACGTCGGCGACCTCAACAAGGCGTTCCCGGAAGGGGGCACCGTCGGTGTCGACGAGCTCGTGGCCAAGGGCCTGGTCCGCAAGAACACGCTCGTCAAGGTGCTCGGCGACGGCAAGCTGACCGCCAAGGTCGACGTCACCGCGCACAAGTTCAGCGGCAGCGCCCGCGAGGCGATCACCGCCGCCGGTGGTAGCGCCACCGAGCTGTAATCAGCGTGACAGTCGGAAAGCCCCTGCTTCGGCAGGGGCTTTCTGCGTCTGCGGGGTCCGGATGCGCTCGTAACGCGCGCGGCGCCGTCGGCGATTACACTTCGCCGGGGGAAATCACCGAGGAGCAACCATGATTCGCTACCGTCGCACACTGGTCGCGGCGATGGTCGCCTGCGGGCTGGCCGCGTTCGGTTCGGCTGGAACGGCTTTCGCGCAACCCGATGATCAGCGTTTCGACGACGCCGTGCAGTCGCTGGGTATCGACACGTCCCGCATCGCGGACGTCCCCGGGATGGGGCGGCAGGTCTGCGACATGATGACTGCCGGACTGACCGGCAGCCCGAATCCCGTGCCGGTGGTGCGCGGGGTGCGGACCACGTTGCAGAACTCCGGGCTCGACCGCGAGAAGGCCGCAGGGCTGCTGCGGGTGTCGGTGGCGGCGTACTGCCCGCAGTATCTGCGCCTCGTCGGTCGCTGACCCCCGCGGTTTCCGGCGCCGGAAGCCCTCTGCCGGCGTCGGTAGGCTCGGCACATGCTTTCGCTGCTGTCCGGGATACCCGGCTTCGACGACGTTCGCCAGCTGGCCCGCAAGGTCGACACCGCCCGGCACCAGGGTGTCCCGGCGGGCGCCATCCTGGAGTTGGACCTGCAGAGCGCGCCGCCGGAGACGGCCGGGTTCGACCCCCTCGCGATCCTCAACGGTTCCGGTCGCCCGCTGCTGCTGCGTGAGGCGGTCGACGCCATCCACCGCGCCGCCGACGACCCGCGGGTGGCAGGGCTGATCGCACGCGTGCAGATCGCCGCCGCGCCGCCCGGTCCCGTTCAGGAGCTGCGGGAGGCCGTCGCGGCGTTCACCGCGCGCAAGCCGTCCCTGGCGTGGGCCGAGACGTATCCCGGAACGTTGTCCTACTACCTGGCTTCGGCGTTCGGCCAGGTGTGGATGCAGCCGTCGGGCACCGTCGGGCTGGTGGGCTTCGCGACCAGCGCGCTGTTCCTGAGGGATGCCCTGGACAAGTTGGGCGTCGAGGCCGAGTTCATCGCGCGCGGCGAGTACAAGTCCGCGGCCAACCTGTTCACCGAGCACGGCTACACCGAGGCGCACCGCGAGGCCGACGCCGCGCTGGTGGACAGCCTGCGCGCGCAGGTTTGGGAGGCCGTCGCGGCGGCCCGCAAGATCGACGTCGCCGCGCTGGACGCGCTGGCCGACCGCGCGCCGCTGCTGCGTGATGACGCGGTGGCGGCCGGGCTGATCGACCGCATCGGTTTCCGCGACGAGGCCTATGCGCAGATCGCGGGCATCGAGCCGGCCGATGCCGACGCCGAGGACGCGCCGCCGCGGCTGTACCTGTCGCGGTACGCGCGGGCGAAGAAGCCGACCGTGCCGGGCCTGAAGAGCCGCAAGAGGATCGCCGTCGTCACACTGGCCGGGCCGATCGTCAGCGGGCGCGGTGGCCGGCAGCTCTCACCGATGGGCAGCTCCGCCGCGGGCGGGGACACCATCGCCGCGGCGCTGCGCGAGGCGGCGGCCGACGACGACGTCGCCGCGGTGGTGCTGCGCGTCGACAGCCCCGGGGGATCGGTGACGGGCTCGGAGACGATCTGGCGGGAGGTGGTCCGCACCCGCGAGCGCGGTAAGCCGGTGGTGGCGTCGATGGGCGCGGTGGCGGCCTCGGGCGGTTACTACGTGTCGATGGCGGCGAACGCGATCGTCGCGAACCCGGCGACGCTGACCGGATCCATCGGGGTGATCACCGGCAAGCTGGTGGCCCGCGGGCTCAAGGACCGGCTCGGTGTCGGCTCGGACACGGTGCGCACCAACGCCAACGCCGACGCATGGTCGGCAGACGCGCCGTTCACCGAGGAGCAGCGCGCACACGTGGAGGCTGAAGCCGACCTGTTCTACAACGACTTCGTGGCGCGCGTCGCCGAGGGCCGGTCGATGAGCGTCGAGGCGGTCGAGCAGGTCGCGCGCGGCCGGGTGTGGACGGGCGCGGACGCACACGCACGCGGTCTGGTCGACGAGCTCGGCGGGCTGCGCACCGCAATCCGGCGGGCCAAGGCGCTGGCCGGGATCGACGAGGACACCAAGGTCGCGGTCACCCATCTGCCCGGGTCGTCGCTGCTCGACGTGCTGCGCCCGAAGCCGTCGTCTGCTCCGGCCGCGACCCTGTCGGAGACCCTCGGCGCGCTGGCGTTCCGATCGGTGGCCGACGTCGTCGACCAGACTCAGCGCTCGCTGTCCGGGGTCAACGCGCTGTGGCTGGGGCCAACTCGCCTCTGACGTAGATGATCTCGCCGCCCAGCGGGTCCTGCTCGATCCCCCCGGGCGGCAGGGGTCGCCCGTAGTGGGCGAACAGCTCCTCGCGCGGGGTGGCGGTCACCTGCCACCCCAGCCCGCGCAGGTACTCGGCGACGTGGTTGCGGTCGCCGGGGTAGACGAGCGCGGACATGTCCAGGTCGAGACCGTGTTCGCGCAGCGGTTCGGCCACCGCGCGGGCCTTCTCGGTGTCGAAGTCGACGATGCCGGGCACGTACTCGGTGGACACGGTGGAGCCGGGTGCGGATTGTCCGGTGATCCGGTCCAGCAGCAGGTCCTGGGCGTCCGGCGGCAGGTAGATCAGCAGTCCTTCGGCCAGCCAAGCGGTGGGCGCCGACGGGTCGAAGCCCGCGCCGGACAGCGCGGCCGGCCAGTCCTGGCGCAGGTCGACCGCGACGGTGCGCCGGGTCGCGCGCGGCTGCGCGCCGAGCTTCTCCAGCGTCTGGGTCTTGAATTCGATGACCTGCGGCTGGTCCAGTTCGTAGACCACGGTCCCGGGTGGCAGGTCCAGCCGGTAGGCGCGGGAGTCGAGGCCGCTGGCCAGGATCACCACCTGCCGGATGCCCGCCGCGGTGGAGGCCAGCACGCTGTCGTCGAAGAAACGGGTGCGGACCCCCATCGCGTCGATCATCGCCTGTACCCGCTCCGGGGAGGTGTCGGGGAACATCGACAGGTCGAGCTCACCGTCGATCATCTTGGTGAAGAAGTCGACCCCTACCGCGCGCACCAGGGGAGCGGCGAACGGGTCGTCGATCAGCGGGTTCGGGTCGGCGCTGGCCAGCGCCCGGGCGGCGGCGACCATCGTGGCGGTGGCCCCGACGCTGGTGGCCAGGTCCCAGGTGTCGTCGTCGTCGCGGCCTCCGTGTGCCATCGGGTCACCCCTTCCGGGCGGTCAGGTAGCCGGAGTCGCCGATCATCGCCATCAGGTCGTTCTTCGGCGGCTCGAACCCGTTGGCCGCGTAGGCCTGCGCGGTGGGCAGGATGTCGACCTCCCAGCCCCGGGTGCGGAGGTGCTCGGCGGCCGACGTGCGTGGCCCGTTGTAGAAGAGCTCCTCGAGGTTGACGTCGCTGCCGTGCCGGCGGGCCCGCTCGGTCATGGCCTTGGCCCAGTCGCCGGTCAGCGCCTTGGCGTCCATGTGCTCGGTGGCCAGCCGGCTGCCAGGCGGGCTGAGCTCGGTGATGTGGTCGAGCAGCCGGTCCTGCGCGTCCGGCGGCAGGTAGATCAGCAGGCCCTCGGCGATCCACGCCGTCGGGGCGGTGTCGTCGAACCCGGCGGCGCGCAACGCCGCGGCCCAATCCTCGCGCAGGTCGACGCCGACGGTGCGCCGCTCCGCGGTCGGGGTGGCGCCGGCCTCGGCGAGCACCCGGCTCTTGAACTCGATGACGCTGGGCTGGTCGACCTCGTAGACGACCGTGCCGGTCGGCCAGTCCAGCCGGTAGGCGCGGGTGTCGAGCCCGGAGGCCAGGATCACGGCCTGGGCGATGCCGTCCCGGGTGGCCTCGGTGAAGAAGTCGTCGAAGAACCGGGTGCGCGTCGCGATCTGTTCGCGCATCAACTGGGCGCCGAACAGGGGGTCGGAGTCGAAGTCGATCTCGCCGCGCGCCACCTTGATGAAGTGGGGGAGTCCGACGGCCTCCACCAGCACCGCCGCGTACGGGTCGGCGATCAGGGCGGCGGGCTCGCGGCTGGCGAAGGCCCGCGTCGCGGCGACCGAGGTGGCGGTGGCCCCGACGCTGGACGCCAGGTCCCAGGTGTCGCCTTCGGTTCGTGCCATGTGCCCGTCCTTCCTATCTGGTGGCCGTCACGTAGACGACCTCGGCGAATCCTTCGTCGCTGTCGAGCGGCTCCAGGTCGTAGCGCCGCAGCAGGTCGTTGGTGGGCACGGCGTCGACCGTCCAGCCCTGTTCTCTGAGATACCCCGGGACCTCGGCGCGCTCACCGAGGAACACCAATTCGGAGAAGTCCAGATCGAAACCCTGGTCCCGCCATGCACCGGTGGAGGCCTGCATGCGCTCACGGATCTCATCGGGATCGGTGTCGGCGTGGTTGGGTACACCCTCGGCGGCCAGGCGGCTGCCCGGGGGGCTGAGCGAGGTGATCTGGTCGAGCAGGCGGTCCTGCGCCTCCGGCGGCAGGTACCCGAACAGTCCCTCCGCGATCCACGCTGTCGGCTTGGTGGCGTCGAAACCGGCGGCGGCCAGGGCGGCCGGCCAGTCCTGGCGCAGGTCCACCCCCACCGTGCGCAGCTCGACGGTCGGCCGGGCGCCCAGCTGCGCCAGCGTCTGACTCTTGAAGGCGATCACCTCCGGCTGGTCCACCTCGAACAGGATGGTGCCGGCCGGCCAGTCCAGGCGGTAGGCGCGGGCGTCGAGACCGGCGGCCAGGATCACCGCCTGGGTGACGCCGGCCGCGGTGGCGGCGGCGAAGAAGTCGTCGAAGAAGCGGGTCCGTGCGGCCATGCCGTCGGCGAAGCGGCGCATCCCGACCGGGGACTGGCCGTCGCCGGCGTCCAGGTCGGCCGGTGTCAGTTCGCCGGTGGCCAGGCGGGTGAAGAAGTCGATGCCGACCGCACGAACCAGCGGCTCGGCGAAGGGGTCGTCGATCACGGGGTCGGCGGCGCGGGACGCGACCGCGCGGGCCGCGGCCACCATGGTCGCCGTGGCGCCCACGCTGGAGGCCAGATCCCAGGTGTCGTCGTCACTTCGGGGCATGAAAGAAACCTCAATAACTAATTAGCTGACTTAAGAAGCAATCTCGACTGTACGCTTCTGATTCGGGGCAACGGAGCGCCAACTGTTAGTCTCGTAGACTGTTTGAACGCGTGACTTGCGCAGGCCCGATGCCTGCTCGTGCCGTCGCGCGCACGACACCGCCCAACGCTGGTCACGCCAGCCACATGAGCACGCCGCGATCGACAAATCGGCCGTGCAGGAGGAAAGAGTGCTCTCGGCTTTCATCTCGTCACTGCGGACAGCCGATCTGAGGAACAAGATCCTGTTCACCCTCGGCATCGTGATCCTCTACCGCGTCGGTGCGGCGATCCCGTCCCCGGGAGTCAACTACCCGAACATCCAGAAGTGCATCGAGGATGTCAGCGGGGGCGAATCCGGACAGATCTATTCGCTCATCAACCTGTTCTCCGGCGGCGCGCTGCTGCAGTTGACGGTGTTCGCGGTGGGCGTCATGCCCTACATCACCGCCAGCATCATCGTGCAGCTGCTCACCGTGGTGATCCCGCGCTTCGAACAGCTCCGCAAAGAGGGGCAGGCCGGTCAGGCCAAGATGACGCAGTACACGCGTTATCTGTCGATCGCGCTGGCCATCCTCCAGGCCACCAGCATCGTCGCGCTGGCCGCCAACGGCGGGCTGTTGCAGGGCTGCACCCTGGACATCATCGAGGGCCAGAGCGAAGGCCTGAACATCTTCACCCTCGTCGTCATCGTGCTGGTCATGACCGCCGGTGCGGCGCTGGTGATGTGGATGGGTGAGCTGGTCACCGAGCGCGGCGTCGGCAACGGCATGTCGCTGCTGATCTTCGCCGGTATCGCGGCCCGCATCCCGGTCGAGGGCAACATGATCCTCGAGGACCGCGGTGGGCTGGTGTTCACCATGGTCTGCGCCGCGGCCCTCGCGATCCTGGTCGCCGTGGTGTTCGTCGAGCAGGGCCAGCGCCGCATCCCCGTGCAGTACGCCAAGCGCATGGTCGGTCGCCGGATGTACGGCGGCACCTCGACCTACCTGCCGCTGAAGGTCAACCAGGCCGGCGTCATCCCGGTCATCTTCGCGTCGTCGCTGATCTACATCCCGCACCTGATCAGCCAGTTGGTGGCCAGTGCCGGAGACGGCACCAGCACCGGCTGGTGGCAGACGTTCGTCGCGGAGAACCTGACCAACCCGGCGGACCCGATATACATCGCCATCTACTTCGGTCTGATCGTGTTCTTCACGTACTTCTACGTGTCGATCTCGTTCAACCCCGACGAACGCGCCGACGAGATGAAGAAGTACGGCGGCTTCATCCCCGGTATCCGTCCCGGCAAGGCCACCGCCGACTACCTGAGGTTCGTGCTGTCCCGCATCACGCTGCCCGGCTCGATCTACCTGGGTGTCGTGGCCGTGCTGCCCAACCTGTTCCTGCAGATGGGCAGCGGCGCGACATTGCAGAACCTGCCGTTCGGCGGCGTCGCGGTGCTGATCATGATCGGCGTGGGCCTGGACACCATCAAGCAGATCGAAAGCCAGCTGATGCAGCGCAACTACGAAGGCTTTTTGAAGTAGAGAGGGTTCTTACCTTGAGAATCGTGTTGTTGGGGCCCCCCGGGGCCGGCAAGGGAACACAGGCGCAGAAGCTGGCCGAGGAACTCGGCGTTCCCCACGTGTCGACCGGCGACCTGTTCCGGTCCAACATCAGCAACGGCACCGAGCTGGGCCTGGAGGCCAAGAAGTACCTCGACGCCGGTGACCTGGTGCCCGCGACGCTGACCAATGCGCTGGTCGACGACCGGCTCGACGACGAGGACGCAGCCGAGGGGTTCATCCTCGACGGCTTCCCCCGCTCGGTCGAGCAGGCCAAGGCGCTCGCCGAGATGCTCGAGAAGCGCAACCTGTCGCTCGACGCGGTGCTGGAGTTCCGCGTGCCCGAGGAGGAGCTGGTGAACCGGCTCAAGGGCCGCGGGCGCGAGGACGACACCGAGGACGTCATCCGCAACCGGTTCAAGGTGTACCGCGACGAGACGGCCCCGCTGCTCGACTTCTACGCCGACTCGGTGACCACCGTCGACGCCGTCGGTGATCTCGACGAGGTGTTCAACCGGGCACTCAAGGCCCTCGGCCGCTGACGTAGTCATGGTTTCTCTGCCCGGCTTGCGCGGCCGCAAGGTGGTTCCCCAGCGCTCCGCCGGGGAACTGGACGCGATGGCGGCCGCCGGGGCGCTCGTCGCGGCGGCCCTGAAGGCCGTCCGCGCCGCTGCCGCTCCCGGCGTGACCACGCTGGAACTCGACGCGGTCGCCGAGTCCGTCATCCGCGACGGGCGCGGCATCCCGTCGTTCCTCGGCTACCACGGCTTCCCCGCGACGATCTGCGCCTCGGTCAACGACCGCGTCGTGCACGGCATCCCGACGGCGTCGGAGATCCTGGCCGACGGCGACCTGGTGTCCATCGACTGCGGCGCCATCCTGGACGGCTGGCACGGTGACTCGGCCGTCACGTTCAGCGTCGGCACGGCCCGGCCCGACGACCAGGCCCTGTCGGACGCCACCCGGGAGTCCATGGAGGCCGGTATCGCCGCCATGGTTCCGGGTAACCGCCTCACCGACGTCTCGCACGCCATCGAGCTCGGCACCCGGGCCGCCGAGAAGCGGCACGGCCGCTCCTTCGGCATCGTCGCTGGCTACGGGGGCCACGGCATCGGCCGCGAGATGCACATGGATCCGTTCCTGCCCAACGAGGGCTCACCCGGCCGGGGCCCGTACCTGGCGCCGGGTTCGGTGCTGGCGATCGAGCCCATGCTGACGCTGGGCACCAAGCGAACCCTCGTCCTCGACGACGAGTGGACGGTGGTGACCGCCGACGGGTCCCGCGCCGCGCACTGGGAGCACACCGTCGCGGTCACCGACGACGGCCCGCGCATCCTCACGGCGTGACGAACCGGGACCCGATCGCGGTCGCGCGCGCCAACTGGGAGGCCAGCGGGTGGGGCGACGTCGCCGACGGCATGGTCGCGGTGACCTCGGTGATGCGGGCCCATCAGATCCTGCTGGCCCGCGTGGAGAACGCGCTGCGGCCCTACGACCTGAGCTTCTCGCGCTTCGAACTGCTGCGGCTGCTGGCGTTCAGCCGCACCGGCGCGCTGCCGATCACCAAGGCGTCGGACCGGCTGCAGGTCCACGTCACCAGCGTCACGCACGCGATCCGGCGGCTGGAGGCCGACGGGCTGGTCGAGCGGTTGCCGCACCCGACCGACGGGCGCACCACGCTGGTGCGGATCACCGACCTGGGCCGTTCGACGGTCGAGGACGCGACGGTCACCCTGAACAACGACGTCTTCGCCGACATCGGGATGTCCGATGCCGAGTCCCGGGCGCTGGCGGCGTCGATCCAGACCCTGCGCCGCAACGCCGGCGACTTCTGAACTCTCGGCTCAGCCGCGCGGCACCGACGGGGGAGGCACCGGGATCGTCGCGGTCACCGTGGTGCCGGCGCCCGGCCGGGAGCGGATGTTGAGCCGGCCGCCGACGATGTCGGCGCGCTCGGCCATCGACAGCAGTCCGTATCCACCCATCTCGTCGCCCCCCAGCGGATGTTCGAAGGTGTCGAAACCGACTCCGTCGTCGGTGATCTCCAGCCGGGCGACCCCGCCGCCCCGGTCCTCGGCGTCGAAGCGGAAGGTCAGCCGCGCCTGGGTCGCCCCGGCGTGTTTGACGACGTTCTGCAGGCACTCCTGGGCGATGCGGTACAGCGCCAGCTCGACATGGTCGGGCAGGCGGGTGTCGGCGAGGTCGGTCTCGATGCCGACCTGGGGGATCGACCGGGCCAGGCTGGCCAGACCGCCGGACAGCCCGAGGTCGTCGAGCACCGGCGGGCGCAGCCCGCTGATCGCCGCGCGGGCTTCCTGCAGCGTCAGCTGGGCGAGTTCGCGGGCGCGTTCCAGCTGCTCGGTCAGGGCGGCGCGGTCGTCGAGCGCCTGGGCCGCGGCGTCGAGCCGGTAGGACAGGGTGACCAGCCGCTGCGAGATGCCGTCGTGGATGTCGCCGGCCAGGCGGCGCCGCTCGAGTTCCTGGGCCTCGATGACCTGCTCGACGAAGTTCTCGTGCGCGCGTTCACGGGCCACCAGCTGCCGGTGCAGCCGGGCCTGGTGCATGGCGCCGGCGATCAACCGCCCGATCACCAGCAGCAGTTCGACGTCTCGGTCGTCGAAGTCGCGCTCAGCGACGGTGTGCACGTTGAGCACCCCGACCAGGCCGCCGGGTGCGGTCTCCATCGGTACCGACACCATGGAAGTGAAGTCGCGCCCGCGCAGCGACTGGAACGGCAGATAGCGCGGATCGGATTCCTTGTCCTTGCGGATCACGACGGGTCTGCGATTGCTGGCGACCCAGCCCGAGATGCCCTGTCCGAGCGGCAGTCTGATCTTGCCGACCTCGGAGTCGAAGGGCGGGGTGGCGCCGGCCAGGGTCAAGGAGCGTTCGGTGTCGTCGAGGACGTGGACGAAGCACACGTCGCTGTCGGTGGACGCGGTGATCATCCGCGCCGCGGCCGCGGCCAGCGGCTCGACGCCAGGCCCGCTCGAGGCCGCCTGGATCAGCTCACGCAGCAGCGCCAGCTCGCGGTCGGCGGTCAGGACGGCACGGGCGGACGAGCTCACTGGTAGATGCCCTCGCGCAGTGCCGTCGCCACCGCGCCGGTGCGGTCCCCGACGCCGAGCTTGCGGTAGATGGAGCTCAAGTGGGTCTTGACGGTCTCCTCGCCGATGACCAGTTTGGCGGCGATGGCCCGGTTGGTCAGCCCGTTGACCACCAGGGCCAGGATCTCGCTCTCCCGTTGGGTCAGGCCCTGGCGCGCGCCGGGCCAGAACTCGTCGCGCTGCAGCCGTGCCGCGGTGTCCACCGCCCGCGCCGCCATGCCCGGGTCGATGGCGGTGGCGCCGCCGTGGGCCAGTTCGAGCTGGCGGACCAGCTCTTCGCTGCTGATGCTCTTGAGCAGGTAGCCCGAGGCCCCCACCCGCAACGCCTGGAACAGGTACTGCTCGTCGTCGTACACCGAAAGCATGACGACTTTGCGGTCCGGGTCGCGGGCGCGCAGCTGCTGGCAGACGTCGAGGCCGCTGGATCCCTGCATCCGCACGTCGCACAGCACGATGTCGGGGTCGTGCTCGGCCACCACCTCGAACACGTGGTCGGCGCCGACGGCCTGACCCACCACGGTGACGCGGTTGCCGAACGCGGCCAACATCGCCTTGAGCCCTTCGATGACCATCTCGTGGTCGTCCACCAGCACGATCCGAACCGGCGCAGCGTCGGCCATGCCCCAACTCTAGGGGCGCGCCGTGCGCGCGTCGGGCAACTTGGCGCGGCGAATCCCCCTAATGGGGGAGGCGGAGCCGATGTGATCTGGGACACGATCCACGCATGCAGCCTATCGACGGGAAAGCATGGCGGGCCGGCCGGTTCTGGTGGGACTGGCCACAGCCCAGCGACGCGAACATGTCACCGCTACGGGCGGTGATCGTGGATCTCGATGCTCTCGCCGACATCGACACCGCGGGGCACCGGCCGGCGTTCAACGCCGCCTTCGCCGAAGCCGGCCTGGACATCACCTGGTCTGAGCAGCGCTACCGGCAGCTCAAGGTCCTCTCCGACGAGCGCAGCCGGGTCGCCGCCGAGTTGCGCAAGCGCGGTGTGCGCTGCGAGTGCGACGTGTTGGCCGAACTGCTCGTCGACGAGGTTTGCGTGACCAAAGCGATGATCCTCGACGAGACCATCCTCGACGCCGACGTGGCGCCGCGGCCGGAGATCTGCGATCTGATCGCCGAGGCGCTGGGTTCGGGGGTGGCCGTGGGCATCGTCAGCAGCGGCAGCCACACCTGGGTGGAACCGCTGGTGCGGCAACTGGTCGGCGACGGCGTGGTCTCGGCGCTGATCACTGCCGACGACGCCCCCGACGGCGACCTGTACCAGCAGGCGTTGGCCGAACTCGGTGCCAGCGCTCAGGATTCGCTCGCGTTCGCGGGGTCGCCGGCGAATCAGCGTGCCGCGGCGGCCGCGGGGCTGCCGACCGTGCTGGTGGACGACGCCGTGGACCGCGCGCCGATGCGCCTGGCGGACTGTCAGCAGGTGCGGGACAGTCTGAGTCAGCCGCGGTCGGTGACTGCGGCCTGACCCGCCAGGGCGTCGATCACGTCGGTCAGTACGCGGTAGCCGCCGCTGGCGGCCATGTCGGCGGCGATCCGGCGCGACGCATCGCGGTAGCGCTGGTTCTGCAGCACCTTTCGCACCGCGTGGCGCAGCCTTGTCACCTCGGGTCGGTCCTGACGGATCTGCACTCCGACACCGGACCACGCCACTCGGGCGCCGACCTCGGGTTTGTCCTCCTTGCCGCCGGTAGTGACGATCGGCACCCCGTAGCGCAACGCGTACTGAACGCCGCCGTATCCGCCGTTGGTCACCAAGACGTCGGTGCGCGGCAGTAACTCGTCGTACGGCAGGTACTCGGCGGCGCGCACGTTGGTGGGGAGGTCGGGCAGTGTGTCGAGTGGGCGACCTCCGGTGGAGATCACGACCAGTACGTCGTCGTCGGCGAGTGCCTGTGCGGTCGGCACGATGAGCTGGGTGTAGTCCTTGTTGGCGATGGTGCCCTGCGTGACGTGGACGACCGGCCGGGCTCCGTCGAGATCGGCCCACCAGGGCGGTAGCGCGGCGTGTGAGCCCGCGGCTGACAGTGGACCGGCGAAGTGCACCGTCGGGGGCAGGTCCGAGCGTGGATACTCGAAGGCCGGCACCGTGAACTGGACGACGGCGTCGGCGTAGCGCGCCCAGTCCATCACCGGGAACGGCATGTCGGTGCCGTGCAGGTCGCGGTGGATCCGGTGGCTCAGGTCGGTGATGCCGCGCAGCAGGCCACGGGTGGCGACGCGCAACGCTGCGTTCCGGATTCGGTTGCCCCACCGCGCCGGCGGCAGTCCCAACCCGAATGGTGCGACGTCGCGGCTGGGCATGGACAGCGGGAGCATCCCGCAGTCGATGATCGCCGGCCGCGCCGATCGCGGATAGGGGAGCAGAAACGCCGCGGCGACGAAGGTGGGGTCCACCAGCAGCACATCGACGGGCTGCGCAGCGTGGGCGGAGAGAACCGCGTCGACCTGGAGGGGCACCGGCTCGACGAACATGTGCTCGATGTCGAACGCGATCGCCTTGGCGCCGCTCAGTGCCGCGCGCTGCGGGAACCGCACGTCCGGATCGACGCGGTCGTCGTAGTCGGCGTCCCCGGTCAGGGCGAGGTGGCGGGCGCCGGTGGCGGTGACGGCGTCGGCGAACCGGGATCCGGTCAGAAAACGGACGTCGTCGCCGCGGTCGACCAGGTGGCGCGCGACGGCGAGCAACGGGGTGACGTGGCCGTGGATCGGTACGCAGGCGATCAGGATCGAGGTCACGCAGGCTCCTCCGAGTATTGGATACGGTGCGGTAGTATTCAGCACTATGGCATACAGGTCAATATCTGACCCGGACGACGCGACGCCACCGCGGCGGTATCGGTCGCAGTTACGGCGTCAGCAGGCGGAGCAGACCCGCGCCGAAGTGGTTGCTGCCGCAGCGAAACTCTTCGCCGAGAACGGTTATGCGGGGACCACGCTGGCCAAGATCGCGGCGGAAGCCGGGGTGTCGGTCGAAACGGTGCAGACCCACGGGCCGAAAGCCGCGTTGATGATCGCGGCGGTCGAGTACAGCGCGTTCGGTCGCAGCGGCGACCGCAACATTCTCGACGGCGAGATCGGCGAGCGGTTGGCGCAGATCGACACCCCGCAGGACGCGACCGAGTTCATCGTCTCGCTGCAAGTGGATCTGCACCGGCGCTCCGCGCACACCGCGCGCGCGTTGTTCAGCGGCGCGGCGATGGATGCCGCGCTGGACCGCTACCTCGATGAACTGTTGGACGGCATCAAACGGCAGGTGCGCCGAATTCTGGTGGTGTTCCGCGAGCGCGGCTGGGTGCGCGACGATCTACCGTTCGACGAGGTCGTCGAGACCGCCGCGCTGCTGGGCGACGTCGAGACATATCTGAAGATCGTCGACCGCAGCAAGTGGAGCGAGCAGGCCTACCGGAAATGGCTGCTGCGCATGCTCACCGAGACGATCATGAACCCCGCAGCATCTCGATGACGGCGCTGAAGTCCTTGTCAGCGTGCTCGGCGTTGAACTGCTCGTAGATCTCGGCGGCATGGGTGCCCAGCGGGGCCGAAGCCCCGGTGGACTGCACCGCCGCCATCGCCAGGCCGAGATCCTTGTTCATCAGCGCGGTCGCGAACCCGGGCCTGAAGTCGTTGTTCGCCGGTGACGTCGGAACCGGTCCGGGCACCGGGCAATTCGTGTGCACGGCCCAGCAGTTGCCCGTCGCGCCGGTGATCACGTCGAACAGCGACTGCGCGGGCAGGCCGAGTTTCTCGGCCAGCACGAACGCCTCGCCGATGGCGATCTGCTGTACCGCGAGCACCATGTTGTTGCAGAGCTTGGCGGCCTGCCCCGCGCCTGAGGCGCCGCAGTGGATGATCTTGCCCGCCATGGGTTCCAGCACCGGCTTGGCGCGCTCGAATGCATCGTCGGTGCCGCCGACCATGAACGCCAGCGTGCCTGCGGTGGCGCCCTTGATGCCGCCGGAGACCGGGGCGTCGATCTGGGCCAGGCCTTTGTCCGCTGCCTGGGCGTGGATGGTGCGGGCGTCGTCGACCGAGATCGTCGAGGTGTCGATCAACAGAGCGCCGGGTTTGGCCGCGGGCACCACCTCGTCGTAGACGGCCTTGACGATGTTGCCGTTGGGCAGCGACGTGATCACCACGTCGGCGTCCTGGACCGCGGCCGCGCCGCTGTCGAAGACCTTGGCGCCCTTGGCCTTCGCGGCGTCCCGCAATCCGGGGACCAGGTCGAAGGCGCGGACATCGTGCCCGGCGGTCACCAGGTTCGCCGCCATCGGACCGCCCATGTTGCCCAGACCCAGGAACGCGATCGTCGTCATCTCACATCCTCGTGTTTTCAGGATGCGCGGGCTCTGGAGGCGGCAGCCCGCCCGATCACCACACGCATGATTTCGTTGGTGCCTTCCAGGATCCGATGCACCCGCAGATCACGGACGATCTTCTCCAAACCGTACTCACGCAGATAGCCGTAGCCGCCGTGCAGTTGCAGCGCCTGGTCGGCCACGTCGAAGCAGGCGTCGGTGACGTAGCGCTTGGCCATCGCGCACAGCTCGACCTTGTCGGGATGGTCGTCGTCGAGAGCCGTTGCGGCGCGCCACAACAGCACCCGAGACGTCTCCAGCGCGGTGGCCATGTCGGCGAGCGTGAACCGGATGGTCGGCTCGTCGAGCAGCGAGCCACCGAAGGCCTGCCGGTCGGCGAGGTAGGCCGCGGCCTTCTCGTAGGCGGTCTGCGCACCGCCGAGAGAGCACGCCGCGATGTTGATGCGTCCGCCGTTGAGGCCCTTCATCGCGATACCGAAGCCGGCACCCTGGCCGTCGGGTCCGCCCAGCATCGCGTCGGCCGGCACCCGCGCGTCCTCGAAGATGACCTGCTTGGTGGGCTGGGCGTTCCAGCCCATCTTCTGCTCGTCGGCGCCGAAACTCAGCCCGGGTGTGTCCTTCGGGACGATGAACGTCGAGATGCCGCGCGGGCCGTCATCGCCGGTGCGGGCCATCACCACGTAGACGTCCGAGGACCCGGCGCCGGAGATGAACTGCTTGACCCCGTCGAGGACGTAGTCGTCCCCGGAGCGAACGGCCCTGGTGCGCAACGCGCTTGCGTCCGAGCCGGCGCCCGGCTCGGTCAGGCAGTAGCTCGCGATCGCGTCCATCGATGCCAGCTGCGGCACCCACAGCTTGCGCTGTTCTTCGGTGCCGAAGCTGTCCACCATCCACGCGCACATGTTGTGGATGGACAGGAACGCCGCCACGGTCGGGTCGGCGGTCGCGAGCTGCTCGAAGATGCGCACCGCGTCGAGGCGGCGCAGCCCGCTGCCGCCGGCGTCCTCGCGGCAGTAGATGGCCGCCATGCCGAGTTCGGCGGCCTCACGCAGCACGTCGGTGGGGAAGTGGTGGGTCTCGTCCCACTCCAGCGCGTGCGGCGCGAGGCGCTTCTCGGCGAACGCGGCGGCCGTCTCGGCGATGACGCGTTCGTCCTCGTCCAGGCCGAAATAGTCCATGTCAGGGGCTATTTCATCGTGGGGATGACGAACTCGGCGCCATCCTTGATGCCCGACGGCCACCGCTGGGTCACGGTCTTGGTCTTGGTGTAGAACAGGATCGAGTGCGGGCCGTGCTGGTTGAGATCGCCGAAGCCGGACCGCTTCCAGCCGCCGAAGGTGTGGTAGGACACCGGAACCGGGATCGGCACGTTCACGCCGACCATGCCGACCTGTACGCGCGCGACGAAGTCACGTGCGGCGTCACCGTCGCGGGTGAAGATCGCCACGCCGTTGCCGTACTCGTGTTCGGTCGGCAGCCGCAGCGCCTCTTCGTAGTCGGCGGCGCGCACGATGCACAGCACGGGCCCGAAGATCTCGTCGGTGTAGATCGACATGTCGGTGGTGACATGATCGAACAGGGTGGGCCCGATGAAGTAGCCGCCCTCGAGACTCTGGTCGTCGAAAGTCATTTCGTCCGAGGCGCGTTCGCGTCCGTCGACCACCAGCTCGGCGCCGGCCTCCACGCCCTGGGCGATGTAATCCTTGACGCGGTTGAGCGCGGCCTCGGTGACCAGCGGGCCGTAGTCGGCCTTGGGGTCGAGGCTGTGGCCGACGCGCAGCTCCTTGACCCGTTCGGCGAGGCGCGCGCGCAGGCGGTTGGCGGTGTCCTCGCCGACCGGAACGGCGACGCTGATCGCCATGCAGCGCTCACCGGCGCTGCCGTACCCGGCGCCGATCAGCGCGTCGACGGCCTGGTCGAGGTCCGCGTCGGGCATCACGATCATGTGGTTCTTGGCGCCGCCGAAGCACTGCGAGCGCTTGCCGTTGGCTGCGGCGGTGGAATAGATGTACTGCGCGATGTCGGAGCTGCCGACGAAGCCGACGGCATGGATGTCGGGGTGGGCGAGGATCGCGTCGACGGCTTCCTTGTCGCCCTGGACCACCTGGAAGACGCCGGCGGGCAGGCCGGCCTCGATGAACAGTTCGGCGAGGCGGACCGGTACCGAGGGGTCGCGCTCGGAAGGCTTGAGGATGAACGCGTTACCGCATGCCAGGGCAGGGCCGGCCTTCCACAGCGGGATCATCGCGGGGAAGTTGAACGGGGTGATGCCGGCGACCACGCCGAGCGGCTGGCGCATGGAGTAGACGTCGATGCCGCCGCCGGCGCCTTCGGTGTACTCACCCTTGAGCAGGTGCGGGATGCCGATGGCGAACTCGATGACCTCGATGCCGCGCTGGATGTCGCCCTTGGAGTCCGCGACGGTCTTGCCGTGCTCCTTGCTCAGCAGTTCCGCGAGCTCTTCGGTGTTGGCGTTGACCAGCTCGATGAACTTCATCATCACGCGTGCACGCCGCTGGGGGTTCCAGGCGGCCCATTCCTTCTGTGCCTCGACGGCCGAGGCCACCGCGGTGTCGACGTCGGCGGCGCTGGCGAGCAGGACCTGCGCCTGCACCTCGCCGGTGCTCGGGTTCAGCACGTCGGCGGTGCGCGTGGACGCGAGATCGCTGCGCTTGCCGTCGATGAAATGGGGGATGCGTGTGGTCATGTCAAGCCTTCTTCCGCGTAGATACTTGGATATCCTAGTAATGCGGGTCGTGGCGGCGCAAGGGGGGTTGAGCGCCCACCACGGGCACACGTTCTGCCAATGATCGGTGGCAATGACGCAAACCCGGTTGCCGTGCGGTATCCGTTCCGGCGCTTGAGAAGATCTTCTCCGGCAACGCCATGACTGTGATTCGTTTGGCCGTGATGATGCTGTAGCGGTTTTCGCACAGATCGACGAGCTGTTGCGTGAGCTCATGCGCAGCAACATGTTTCAGGTCTGGCGCGCGTCGTTTGGGGGGCTGGCGGACGGAGGATCCCCGGCTTGCATGACCGACAGGGTGTTACGGACATGTTAAGGGCGAACCGCGGAAGTCGACGCAATGGCATGCCGCTCGGGCGGTAGGCAAATTATACGCTGTAGAAAAGATTCGTGATATTGCTTGCCGTGGGGAGAATGGCAAATAACTGCGATGCACTATGGCCAATCTTCTATTCGCAACTAGTCGCCGTTGTCGTCGAGGTCCGGCCGGCGATATTCGATCTTGAATGCCCACGTCAGCGCTAATCCATTCGGGCAAATTTGGGTGCCGATCTGTCGCCGGCCTCGGGTAGCCAGGCGGCGAAACGCACAGCGAAACTGCAGGTTGAGCCCGTTCTTGGCGGTGGCCGACCGCTGCCTGGTAATCCGTTCGGGGGAAATCTCCAGCAGCGGTAGCGAAGAATTCAGTTTCCGCTTGTTGCCGGTGACAGCGAGTGATATGTTCACCCGCAGCAACCTCGCAGAGTGCACTCGAATGCGATTCCAGCGAACTCACTGGGATTTGCAAGAGATGGCTTATCGAGGGTGATGCCTAATATTTCGGGGGATAAGGGCAATGACTGATGTCAGTGTCGGTGCGGGGCGCGCGGAAGCGAGTCGCAAGCCAGAACGAGACGCACAAGCAGCAGCGGAACAGGGGGCTGATCCGCAATTCCGCGAAGGGCCGACAGATGGTCGGCCTCTGCCTGCGGTTGTGGGCCGAACCAAGTGGCAGGCGCGTTACGCCAGGAACTTGGCCATCACCGACTCGGTGGTCGTCTGTGCCGCAGTCGGCGCCTCGCAGTACCTGCGCTTCGGTCCGGATACCTCCTGGCCGAGCGCGCCGGACCACTACGTGATGACCTTCTCCGCAGTGTTCGCACTCGGGTGGATGATCGCGCTCGCTGTCTTCCACACCCGGTCACCGCGCCTCATCGGGACGGGAATCGAGGAGTACCGCCGCGTCGTGGCGGCGTCGCTCTGGGTATTCGGTGCGATCGCGATCGTGACCCTGCTCCTCAAGCTCGACGTCGCTCGCGGGTATCTTGCGTACGCGCTTCCTGGGGGGATCGTCGGGCTGGTCGTCAGTCGAGCCCTGTGGCGCCGATTCGTCAGGCATCGGAGGCTGAACGGCGAATACCGGACCGCAGTGCTGGCCATCGGTGATCGCGAGGCCGTGACCAACATCGCGAGGGAACTCACCCGGGACAGCTCAGACGGGTATCGGGTTGTCGGAGTGAGTATTCCGGGATATGGCCCTCCGCGCGGGGAACACCTGGATGTTCGCGGGTCAGAGATCCCCATCGTCGGCGACGAGGGGTACGCGCTGAGAGCGATTCCGATCTGGGGCGCCGACACCGTCGCGATCTCGAATGCCGAGCATTTCGGGTTGCACGGTCTGCGGCGGCTCATCTGGAATCTCGAACCTCTGGGCGTGGATCTCGTGATGTCCACGGGCGTCACGGACATCGCACTGTCGCGGCTGGTGATGCGGCCGTCACCCGCACTGCCGTTGCTTCATGTCGAGAAGCCTCAGTATCGCGGTGCGAAGCAGCTCGGCAAACGGGCGTTCGACGTCTGCTTCGCGACGCTGGCTCTTGTGGCTGTATCACCTTTGATGGTGGCGGTCGCGCTCGCCGTAAAGGCAACTAGCAGGGGTCCGGTGTTCTACGCGTCGGAACGGATCGGTATCGACGGACGACCCTTCTTCATGCTGAAGTTCAGGACCATGGTGGACGGCGCCGACAACCAGGTTGCCGCCCTGATCGATCGCAACGAGGGCAACGGTCTCCTCTTCAAGATGCGCGACGATCCGCGGGTCACGCCGGTGGGCCGGATTCTCCGCCGGCTCAGCATTGACGAACTGCCGCAGTTTCTCAACGTCCTCCGCAGTGAGATGAGTGTGGTCGGGCCGCGTCCACCGCTGCGGCGTGAGGTCGAAGCCTACGACTACGACGTCCGGCACCGGCTGCTGGTGAAACCCGGGGTCACCGGACTATGGCAGGTCAGCGGCCGTTCAGACCTCTCGTGGGACGAAGCGGTTCGGCTCGACCTCTTCTACGTGGACAACTGGTCCATGGTGGTCGACCTGGTGATTATCGCCAAGACCCTGCGCGCAGTGTCTCAGCGCAAGGGCGCGTACTGATGTCGACTCGCGGGATCATCCTCGCCGGCGGAACCGGGTCGCGTCTGCACCCGATCACCATCGGAACGAGCAAGCAGCTGTTGCCCGTCTACGACAAGCCGATGATCTACTACCCGTTGTCCACCTTGATCCTGGCGGGGATCTGCGACATATTGATCATCACCAAGGCCGAAGATGCAGAGCTCTTTCGCCGGTTACTCGGCGACGGCTCCCAGTTCGGCGTTTCCCTCACGTATGCGATACAGGATGAACCGGCGGGCCTGGCGCAGGCGTTCATCATCGGTCAAGACCATATCGGGTGCGATTCGGTCGCATTGATACTGGGTGACAACCTCTTTCACGGTGTCGCCCTGGGTACACGGCTTCGGCGATTCGGATCGGTCGACGGAGGAACGATCTTCGCGTACTGGGTGGCCGACCCGCGATCGTACGGCGTGGTGGAGTTCGACGACCGACACAAGGCGATCTCGCTCCAGGAGAAGCCGAAATCTCCCAGGTCCAATTATGCCGTCCCCGGCTTGTACTTCTACGACAACGATGTCGTCGACATCGCCTGCTCGTTACGGCCATCCGATCGTGGCGAGTACGAGATCACAGATGTCAACAACGCGTATCTCGATCAGGGTCGGCTTTCGGTGGAGGTCCTTCCCCGCGGTACCGCATGGCTCGACACTGGAACCTTCGACTCGCTGATCGACGCCGGAAACTACGTCCGCACGATCGAGCTGCGTCAAGGGCTGCGAATCGGAGTCCCCGAGGAGGCCGCCTGGCGCGTCGGGTTCATAGATGACGACATGCTCCGTGAGCGTGCGGAGCTGCTGCACAAGTCCGGTTACGGGGACTACCTGCTCGATCTCTTGGACGGGACGGAGGTGCCCATGTGAGTTCCGCGCAGAGCGGACCCATTCGCTTCGGTGCGACGGACCATTCGTCTGCAACCGGCATTCGACAGAGGAGATCCAAATGAAAGCAGTCATTCTCGCCGGCGGTCGCGGTACCCGGATCAGCGAGGAGTCCGAACGCAGGCCGAAGCCCATGGTCGAGATCGGCGGACGGCCGATCCTATGGCACATCATGAAGACGTACGAGGCGGCCGGTATCACCGAGTTCATCGTCCTGCTCGGTTACAAGGGATATGTGATCAAGGAGTACTTCGCAAACTACTGCCTGCATTCCTCCAGCGTGACGATCGACCTGGCGAACGACTCGGTCAGAACGTTGCGTTCGACATCAGAACCGTGGTCGGTTACGTTGCTGGACACTGGAATCGATACCATGACCGGTGGTCGTCTGCAACAGGCCAAACCGTTCATCGGGGATGAAACCTTCTGCTTCACCTACGGCGACGGCGTCACCGATCTCGACATCCGCGATGTGGTCGATTTTCATCACTCCACGGAATCTCTGTTGACTGTGACTGCTGTTCAACCGCCGTCACGCTATGGCCGCTTGGCGATCGACGGAAATCTGGCCAGCTTCAAGGAAAAGCCTCCGGAGGACGGCGGGTGGATCAACGGTGGCTACTTCGTGGCCGAACCGGCGGTGTTGGATTATATCGAAGGCTGTTCAACAGTTTTCGAGCAAGAGCCGCTGGAGCGGCTGTCGGCCGATGGCCAGCTGACGGCCTACAAGCACGACGGATTCTGGTACGGGATGGACACCCTGTGGGACAAGATCGTCCTGAACGGACTGTGGGAGAACGACAAAGCTCCGTGGAAGGTATGGGACCGTTCATGACCACATGCAGGATCTGCGGAAACGAACTCAAGCACACCTTCTGCGACCTCGGAATGTCGCCGATGGCCAACTCCTACCTGACTGCTACGCAGCTCGCGGAGCCGGAAATCTACTACCCACTGCACACCTACGTGTGTTCCGAGTGTCTGCTGGTGCAGCTTCCGGTCTACGAGAGCCCGGAGGAAATCTTTGGAGAATACCTGTATTTTTCGTCCTACTCACAGTACTGGCTGGACCACGCGCGCGATTACGTACACGCTGCAATCGCCGACTTCGAGATGACGGAGCGGGATCAGGTCGTCGAGATCGCGAGTAACGACGGTTATCTCCTGCAGTACTTCGTTTCCATGGGCATCCCGGTACTGGGAGTCGAGCCCGCCGCCAACGTCGCCGAAGTCGCGATGAACAAGGGGATACCCACACGCGTGGGGTTCTTCGGGGCCGAGATGGCAGCGCAACTCGTCGATGAGGGAGTTCAGGCTGACCTGCTGATCGGGAACAACGTTTTCGCGCACGTCCCCGATCTCAACGACTTCGTCGCCGGAATGGCGACCGTGCTCGCACCGGACGGGCGGGTCACACTGGAGTTCCCCCATCTGTATCGACTGATTCGGAGTAACCAGTTCGACACGATCTATCACGAACATTTCTCGTATTACTCGCTTCTCACCGCGACGACGGCACTCGAGCGGCATGGTCTGAAGGTCTTCGATGTGGAGGAACTCCCGACACACGGAGGATCCCTTCGTATCTACGCGTGCAGGTCGACATCGACGAGATACGAAGTATCACCACGCGTAGCCGATCTGCGGTTGCGGGAGGCCGCCGCCGGGCTACATACCCTGGAAGGGCACCTCGGGTATGCGATGCAAGTCGCCGACGTCAAGCAGGACCTGTTGGAATTTCTCGTCCACGCGCGGCGGCGTGGCGCGAGCGTCGTCGCCTACGGGGCGCCTGCCAAAGGAAATACACTGCTCAATTACTGCGGGATACGGCAGGACCTGATCGAGTACACCGTGGACCGCAGTCCACACAAGCAGGGTCATTTCCTACCCGGCACGCATCTGCCCATCTACGATCCCAATCGCATCCGGGAGACACGGCCGGACTACGTGGTGATCCTTCCGTGGAATCTCAGGGACGAGATCATGCGTGAGATGGCCTACGTCCACGACTGGGGCGGTCAGTTCGTCGTGCCGATTCCGGCACTAGAGGTGATCGGTTCCCCGCGATGAACAAGTCGGTCGCCATCATCGGCACTCGGGGCTACCCGAGTTACTACGGGGGCTTCGAGACACTGGTCCGCCGCCTGGCGCCGGCACTCTCGGAGCGAGGCTGGGCGGTAACGGTGTACGGCAGACCGGGGACTGTCCGGCGGCATGACGATGAGCGGGATCCCAGGGTGCTGAGCATCACGACCGCGGGTGTCGAGACCAAGTCGTTGAGCACACTGTCCTACGGTCTCACCTCGGCGTGGCACGCTTCACGGCACCGTCCGTCGGTGGCGCTGGTGGTGAACGTCGCAAACGGGTTCTGGTTGCCGCTGCTGAAGCGCAGGGGTGTCCCGACCGTGGTCAACGTCGACGGGATCGAATGGGAGCGGGCGAAGTGGGGGCCGGCTGCGAAGCAGGCGTTTATGTACGGCGCCCAGATGACCGCCCGCTACGCCGACCACCTGGTGTTCGATTCACTGGAGATCGCCCGACGCTGGGAGGCGGGATTCTGTCGCGACGGTCAGTTCATCTCTTACGGCGGTACCGAACCGGTGGTGAGTGAGCCCGACGGACGGTTCCCTCCGCACCGCTACGCGCTGATGGTCGCACGTTTTGTTCCTGAGAACACGGTGGCCGAGTTCCTCTGTGCAGCAGAAAGACTCAGTCAGCGGCACCATGTGGTGATCGTGGGGTCGAGCGGCTACGGCGGCGTCCTCGACGACACTGCGCGCCGACTCGCGCAGGGCAACGAGCGCATCCACTGGCTGGGCCACGTCAGCGACGACACCAAGCTGTTCTCTCTGTGGCAGAGGGCCGGCGTTTATTTCCACGGTCACAGTGTCGGGGGCACCAACCCTGCTCTGGTACAGGCGATGGCGTGCGGTGCTCCCACGGTTGCCCGCGACACGGTCTACAACCGCGAGGTTCTCGGCGAAGCGGGCCGCTACGTGGATCCACATCCCGACAAGATTGCCGCGGCTCTGGAGGAGGTTCTCGACGACGCGTCTGTGCAAGCGCGGATGGGATCTGCCGCGAGGACTCGGCAGCAGACCTGTTACACGTGGGAATTGGTGTGCAGCCGTTATTCCGAGGCGCTCGACGCCGCCCGCGTCGGTCGTCGGGACAGGGCGCTGGTGCCGGCATGAAACTGCTCCTGAGCCACGCCTCAGCAGATCTCTACGGAAGCGACCGGATGGCCGCGATCGCAGCAGGTGCGATGACCGGAAAAGGCCATCAGGTAACGGTTGTTCTGCCGGTGAAGGGACCCCTGATCCGGCACCTCCGCGACGCGCAGGCACATGTCGTCGTGGCGGACGTCCCGGTGCTGCGCCGAGCCGACCTGCATCCCACCGCGATTTTCGGGTTGCTCCGTAGGTTGTGCCGCAGCCTGGGCCCGATGTTCCGGATTCTCCGGTCCGAGGATCCCGACGTCGTGTACGTCAACACCATCGTGCAGCCATGGTGGATCGTTGCAGGCAAGATCATGCGCCGCCGAGTGGTGGTGCACGTGCGAGAAGCCGAGCCGCAGTCGGCGCTCCTGGTTCGCAGGTTGCTGTACGGCGCTTTGCGCCTCGCCGACCTGGTGGTGTGCAACAGCGAGGCCACCCGTGCCGAGATCACCTCGCTTCTCTCGCTTCCGGCGGAACGAACATCCGTGATTTACAACGGGAAAGACTGGTCGCTGTACCGGATCGACCGCCGGCGGCGGAGCCTGAGCGGCCGCGCGGAGCCGGAGCTTTTGATCACCGTCATCGGACGCCTCAGCCAACGCAAAGGACAGGACATCGCCATCCGTGCGCTGCGGGAAGTGATCACGTGCGGCCGACGTGCACGGCTGACGCTGGTGGGTGACGTCTTCGCGGGAAACGAGACCTACCGTGCCGAGCTCACTGCCCTTGCTCGAGAGCTCGGGGTCCATGAATTCGTGCGATTCGCCGGATTCCAGACAGACATCCGACCGGTCCTCGCCGATACCGATGTTGCCGTCGTGCCGTCCCGCGTCGAACCCTTCGGCACTGTGGCGGCCGAATCCATGGCGGCCGGTGTATTGACGATTGTGAGCGAGGTCCAGGGGCTCCTGGAGATCGTGGACCCAGAAAGCAATGGATTGACGTTTCCTTCCGGAGACCACCGTGCGCTCGCCGAGAAGTGCTGCTGGGCAGCGGAACACCCCGGCCAGGCTGCGGCGCTGGCAGAGGAGGGTCGCCGCAGTGTCATCGAACGATTCGGTCTGGATCGCTACCAAAGCCAGATCATCGAAACCCTGGAATCTGTCGAAATGGAAGAAGCTTCGAGATCATGATCAAAGAAAAGAACCCGCTCACCATCGCGATGGTCACCTACAACTCGCGCGAGCACGTCGCGGACTGCCTGAAGTGGTTCGCCGACCGACCGTCTGACATCTGGGTCCGGGTCCGGGACAACGGTTCGACGGACGAGACGCCGCAGATGCTCAAGCGTCTCGAGAGTGAGGGCCTGATCGACGAGCTGATTCTGGCTCCGGACGATCCTGGGTTCGCCATCGGGGCCAACGACGTGATCCGCCGCTCGGGCAACGACGACGTCATACTGATGAACCCGGATGCCCGGATCACGCTGGACACGCTGGAGTTGATGCGTGACGCCGTTGCCGCGGACCCAGACCTCGGTGCCGTCTCGCCGGTGGTGTCCGCCGGCGAAGAGATCACCGTGATGTCGGCGGGACGCCAGCCGCGACTGTGGCCGATGATCACCCACTACACCGGCCTGAGTCGCTTGTTCCCCAACGTGGGGTTCCTCCGGGGCCGGCACTTGTTTCTCCATTTGCACGCGCACCAGGACCAACTCGTCGAATGGACTTCGGGATGCTGCCTGTACGTTCCGCGCCGTACTTTCGACAAAGTAGGGCTGCTCAGCGAGCGTTGGTTCCTCTACGGCGAGGACACGGAGTTCTGCAAGCGGATCTGTGATGCGGGGCTCACGATCAAAATCCTTGCCACGGCGAGGGCATATCACGAGGTCGGTGGTTCGACTGCGGCACATTCCGACGAGAAGGTCATCAAGGAAGGGTCGCTGCAACTCGACACTGTCACCGCGGCCGCGGCCGCGACAGGCATGTTGCCTCCACCTGACGTCAGCACGATGTGGGGCAGGAACCTTTACGACTATTATCGGACGGCCTATCAACCCACTGCGTTGACCAGCCTCGCCTGGCGGACCACTTTCACCGCGGGCAACGTGTCCCGTGGCCTCGTGCGCCGCTGGCGCGATCCGCAGGACCCGCGGGCGGGCCACCTGACGAAGAATGCGCTAGCGGTCTGGCACTGATGCCCGGAACGCACACGAAGTCCGTAGAAGCGCGGTGGCGGCAGGAGCGTGCCTCGGCGCGTCTCTCGCCGCGGCTGTACTGTGCGGTGGTCGTGGCCACGGGATCCCTCGCGGTAGCACAGTTCTATTTTCTCCCCAACAATCTCGGCGCGACCGAGTTCGGCTACGTGGTCTTGGGGATCTCGGTGATCCAAGCAGGTCTGCAACTTGCCGACCTCGGGATGGTCAACGCGTCACTGCGGTCCGATGTCGCCGCCGACCTCCGAGAATCGATGCGTGTGAACGCCGTTGCAGTGGCGTCGATAATCTGTGTGATCGGGATCGTCGGATGTTCAATCGTCGCGATGCTGCGAGGTTCGACGTCTCCTCTGATCGTTGCCGCCGCACTGGCCTGTGCGTTGTGGCTCGTCGGGCACCGCGCGGATGCGTCGGCCGCCGCGCAGTGCGGTGATGAGCAGCGCACCACGCGACACAACGTCATATGGCAGAACGCCCCCAAGATCGGCTCCATCGGGGGCAGTTTCGGGGGGACTGCGTTACTGGCGCTGGTCGGCGCACTCGCCACGTCGATCCTGTCCAGTCGTCCTCGGATGCCCCGGATGCCGGACTGGCTGCTTCTCCGATCCTCCCATCGGCTCTGGCTCCCGGGGCTGGCAGTCGCGCTCAGCGCGTTCCTGCTCTCGTGGACCGAGACGTACGTGCTGACGATCTTCGCCGGTGTCGACGAGGCTGGACAGTATCAGGCGGTCGTTCGACCGCTCACCGGTATCACATATCTCTATCTGCCCATCGTCGCGATGATCCAGGCGGCACACAATGTGGCTGCACGTCGGCGGGTGTTCCTGTTGACCGGGGCCGGTCTGGGGATCGGCGCACTGGGCAGCGGAGGAGTTGCGCTGTTCCTCGTCCTGGCGGGCCGACGGATCTGGCCCGAGTTCGACTTCGACAGCACCGTTGTCGCGGGTGCGGCCGTGGCGTGCGCTGCGATGTGCGCCTCGACGGTCATCGGTACCCGACTGGTCGTGCGCGGCTACCACGTGATCGCTTCCTGCAACGCAGTGTTCGGCGCCGTCGTGTTGATCGTCGTGTCACTCCTGACTGTCGACTCGCTGGGTGCGCGCGGCGCTGCGCTCGCATCGGCTTGCGCATGGACGTCGGTCGTTTTGTGCCATATGGGGCATTTGATGGTGGTTGGACGCCGACAGAGAGGGGCTTGACATGACTCTGATCGACCGGGTGATCAAAGAAGCCGGCCGCACCTACACGATCGATCCGGAGGTGCCCCGGACATTTCTCATCGGCGAGTACGCGCGGCGAGCATGCCATCTCCTGCGTGGAGTCGTGACATTGCGCCGGAAGATGTTCCGCGGGCCCGGTGTACGAATTATGTGCAAACGAAACCTGGACGCCGCTGCGCTGTCGACCATCGGTGCCGGAACGGTCATCGATGCCAGCGGCACGCGCGGTGTCCGGCTGGGGCGTGGCGCCAAGATCGGTCGACGGGCGATTGTCACCACGACCAGTCAGCTGTCCAAACGTGGTGCGGGGTTGAGCATCGGGGATTACAGCGGAATCGGAGATTACGCGCACATCGGGTGCAGCGGCGGCGTGCGCATCGGCCGCGACGTGATTGCGGGCCCGTACGTGACATTCCACTCACAGGAGCACATCACCGACGACCTGGAGGCAACCATCCGCAGCCAGGGCACCCGCGAAGCGGAGATCGTCATCGAAGACAACGTCTGGATCGGCGCCCGTGCGACCTTCCTGTCAGGGGCCCGGATCCGGTCCGGCACTGTCGTCGCCGCCGGGAGCGTGGTGCGTGGGGAGTTCCCGCCCAACTGTGTGATCGGCGGGGTACCGGCGAAGGTCATCAAGCACCGGACGCCGTCTTGAGGGCCACCACGTCGAGGCAGGCCGGTCCGATGGTGGCGCTGCTGGCCGTGCTGCTCGCAGTGACCGCGGCGGCGGCACTCTACTTCGAGATGCCAGAGCCTCACATCGACAACACCAACAAAGTCGCGATCACCCTCGAGCCCGGCGAGGCGTTGCGGGTCACCTTCGTCGGAGACTCGTTGGACTACGGCCTCTACGCCACCGAGGCGGACCTCGGCTTCCACCCGCTGATGGTCGAGGCGTGGCGAGCCGGCGGTCCCGTGACCGACACTCCGCTGAACTCACTGGGCGGCACGGCCAACCGGGCGTTGGGTAATGACGACATTCCCGTCGATCAGCACCTCGTCGTCGTCGAGTTGGGAACCAACGATTTCTCGCGTCAGAGTCACCGCGACTTCCGGCGGGACTACGACGAGCTCCTCAGCCGGTTGAGGCTGGCGTCCCCGAAGGGTGCCTTGCTCTGCATCGGGCCCTGGCGCCCGGCGGACGCAGCGCAGCGATTCGAAACGATCGTCGAGGACCTCTGCGAGGCACGCGGTGGCGTGTTCCGCAGCGTCAGCGATCTCTCGGAGAACGCACAGATGAAGGGACCGCCCGGCATTCCGACGTTCGGCGGGCCCTCAGATTCGTTTCACCCGAACGACCGCGGTCACCGCGCCATCGCTGATCGAATGCTGGCGGCCGTCTCGGTGGACAGGCTCGGCGCATGACGGCCCACGTCACTCCCAGTCGCGCCAGAACCAACCAGAAGTCGGCGGGGTGGATCGTCCTCGCCGTCGCTGTCTTCCTGTCATTGCTGGTAGGCGAGTACCGGGGGCCGATCATCGGTATCGCCTTCGCGATCGCCAGTACAGGTGTCGTCATGGTCTGGACGACGAGCACGCCGATACCACGGTTCCCCAAGGCCGGCTACTGGCTGGTCGGCATCCTGGGCGTGGGGTTGGGGGCGACCGTATTGGCCAACCTGCGGGGAGAGACGGTCGCCGACATCGACCTGCAACGCGATCTCGGCATCTCGCTGTCGTACATTCTGATCATCGTCGTCGGTTATCTGTTCGCCAGTTCACGGGAACCGTTCAGAATACTGATGATCGCGGTGATCGCCGCCGGCATGCTGATATCAACGGTCCATCTGGTCAAACTCACGACGGTGCTGTCCAGCGGAGTCACAGACCTGTACCTGTTCCGATTGGAAGCGGGACGTGGGTCGATCACCCAGTTCACCGGTCTGTGCGCATGTCTTCTGTTGCGTCACGACCTGGCCGACCGCGGCCATCGCAGGTTTCTGGCCGCATGTGCTGCGCTGCAGGCGACCTCGATGTGCCTGACGCTGTCACGCGGCCTGATCATCCTGTTGATCGTCCTGGCCTTGGGTATGGCCGCCCTGACGTTCGACTGGCGAGGAAAGCTCTCCGCGGACCCCGTGAAGATGGTGATCGCCGCGGGGTCGGCCATCGTCACGCTGATCGGTTGCTACATCGTCATCAATTTGTTCCTGCCCGCAGTTCACGACTTCATCGACGAGTTCTTCATCACCCGTGTGCTCAACAGTTCCACAGAGGTCGCGGCGACGAACCTGCAGACCCGAACCCAGATCGCCGACAACTATCGGGCTTTCGAGCTCGATCAGACGTTGGCGCAGTTCGACCAACAACCGCTCTACGCGCAGATGGTCGGGCAGGGCTGGGGCAGTGTGGTGCGATTCGGTTTGGAGACGGCCTCGACGAAGTCGCACTTCACCAGAACCGAGGCGTCGTTCCTCCACAACGGATACGCGTACTACCTCATGAAGGTAGGGGTTGTCGGGGTCACTCTCTACGCCGGATTCCTGGCACACTGCGCCTACCGGGCGGTCAACATGCACGTCTGGTCCAACCCTGGCCGAGATGCCATGCGGCGCAAAGTGCTTCTCACACTGGTCGTCGCACTGGTGATCGGCACGATAACCACTGGAGGGCTCGGTTACCCGGCCACGTATCTCGGTCTTGCCGTGCTGCTCGGTGCTTGCTATGGACCATTGTGGTCAGACGAGGGGCTGGCCAGTCATGCCTGAGCTGTCGCGGACACCCGGGGCGCTGAGTCGCCGTAACGTACTGCTTGCCGGTGTCGCCACCACAGCTGCAGTGGGCTTGACCGCGTGCGAGTCGCAGGCTCGGACCGTGACCGCCAACGTCGTCTCGGAGTTGGGCGGCATGATGGTCAACGCCCACGACTTCGGCGTCTCCGGCGGTGGCGACGTCAGTCCTGCTCTGCAGGAGGCCGTCGACTTCGCCTGTAGTCACGGGCTGACGCTGTTCCTGCCCGCCGGTGAGTACGCCGCCGACGGAATAGTGCTGCGCGACCAGTCCAGGATCGTGGGTGCAGGGCCACAGGCGACGATCATCAGGTCGGTCCCCGGGTCGCGGTACGGTGCCGTCTTGAACATCGATTCCGGGCCGGTGCGCAGCGTCGTCGTCGACGGAATCGGGCTGATCGCGGCCGATGATTCCGAGAAGCACGGAATTCACGTCGTGGCGCGACGTGGGGACGGTGACGATGCCTCGGGCTTGTGGCATTCCGACTTCCGGAACATCCGGGTGTACAACTTCGGCGGCGCACAGATGTGGTTGCAGGGCGGTGGTCAGGATGCCCGCGATCCGATCCAGTTCCTGACGTTCTCCAACGTCGTGCTCGAGCGGCGTAACGATTCGCCACGGTCGTTGTCGCTGTTGATGTCCGGACAGGTGAACCAAACCGTATGGTGGAACGGCCGTCTCGACGGGTTTGGGTCGCAGGGTGATCATCCGGGCACCAACGTCAAGATCTGTCGGCAAATCGACACCTATGCACCTGAAGTGGACGGTTCCACGCGGTACTCGTCGAACCGAGCAGGACACAGCCATTTGTTCGCGAACGTGACCGTTCAGCAGGCCCAACTGGGTGTGTTCGTCGACGCCGCCGAGTCGGTGACGTTCGACACCTGCCATTTCGAGGGTTTGGACAACGGATTGTTGTTCTCCAGCAGCGGCCAGAACCGGGTGGACAGAAACCATTTCGCCAACTCTGCAATAGGTACGGAAGACCCGTACTCGATTCGTGCCGTGGACAACGCCGTGGTCTCCGGAACTGGAAACGTGTTCATCGGCCGCTACGGGGCGATGGCGTCCTGTGACGACAGCGGCGCTCAGATACGACTGAGCGACTCGATGGGAGAGAGCACGGTGGTTACCAGGAACGTGAGCCGACGCCTCGACCCGGCCTCGTCTCTGGCTGTGGGGTCGGCTGCCACCGTAGTGCTCAGCGCCTCGCCGGTACCCATCCGGCAGATCGCGGCAAACCGATTTCCCGGAGAGACGGTCGTGTTCAAGGCGTCGGGTGGATCCGTGTTCTTCGAGTCGGGCGGCAACATCGATTTCGAAGGGATGACTGTTCCGGTCGAGATCGGTCCCGGCGGGACGCTGACCTTGGTGCGGTTCGACGACGGGGCTGCGGAGTGGTCTGTGCAGGCGGTGCACCATGCACGCTGAGTGCACCGGTGTGCCTTCACCTGTGGTCGAGCGGTTGATCGATCCTGGTCCCTGGAGGCGGAAAGCCCTGAGATGCGTCGTCGGCCACGAGTACCCAATCCTGCGGACTCGGGGGAGCCAACGTGACCTCTCCACCCGCTCGCGTCGTTTCAATCTCGGAAGCCGCACCGGTTCGGGGGTCATACCACCACAACGTCGCGTTCGAACCGGACAGCCCGGCGAGGTCGACGGTGAGCGGGGCGCCATCGGTCGAGTAGGCCATCAGGTAGGTGCCGTCCTCGGCGCGGGTGAATCTGATGCCGGCAGCGGCTGTTCCGACACCGCCGTCGGGAACTCGAGTCAGGATGGGCCGCGATTCCAGCAGCCGGCGCAAATGGATCACCTGGCCGGCGACTTCGTCGTGGAGGGCGTCGTACCAGTAGCGGATCGGGCCGTTGACTCCTTTGCGGTCCGGCTGATACATCTGCCAGACCGAGTGGTGTCCGTACGCGATGCCTGCGCCGCCGCCGAATGCGGCGTTGTAGAGGCCGTTGCGCACCTGTTGCGGCGTCGAGTAGGGACGGCTCGGGTCCATGCAGAGAGGATGGCCTTCGTAGAACGGCTCGCCGTCCATGGCGGGTTTCGGCCACCGTCGCTCGAAGTCGGCCTCGGTGAGCTCATGGCCGGCGGCCAAAGTGCGGCCGCAGTGCCCGCTTTGCGCCATGTGGAAGTCCAACCACTGCGAGTCGTGGAACCTTTCGGCGGAGGACTTGGCCCACGCTGGGTGGTATGTCATGACCACACCGTCGTGACCGGCTTCCGAACCGGTGACGCCGACGGTGATTCCGCGGGCAACCTCGTTGACGATGGCTTGATGCCACTCGACGTCATCGCCACCCATCAGCCAAATGATCGGGTGGCCGCGGTACCGCTCTCCTATCCACAGACCGAATCCGTACGCGTTGTGCACAGAGAGCCCCTCGCCTCGGGGCGGGGTGACATGTTTGACCCACGCGGGTGCCATCGCGACGTGCATGTCGCGAAGCTCGGCTTGCTTGAGGATGAAATCGATCTGCTCGAAGAACCGCGGGTTCGGGCGGGAGGCGTCACCATCCCAGATGGTTTCGCCGAAAGCGTTGCGTGCCTTGCCGTGATCCAGGGTGGCTGCCACCATCACGGTATTGAAACCCTGGGCGCGTCGGGCGTCGAGGTAGCGGACGACGTCTTCGCGGGTGGACCGCTCGGCGAGCCACCAAGCGGAATCCGCCTGCACGATATAAGGGTTGCCGGCCGCAGAGACCAGATAATGACCGTTGGTGCTCGGTCTCAACCACTGTGGTGTGACCGGTTCCGTTTCGCTTCGCGGCGCACAGCCCGCGCAGACAAGCAGCGCGGCCACGAAAAGAACTCGTGTGAAACGCGAAAAAGTCGCCACTGCCGATCCTGTATCCGTGAGCAGCCTCACCCGTCGAGTCGAGTTTCGGATCGTTCCGACGCTAGCACGCAACGAGGCGCTCCGGCAGTCCGATCAGCAGCCGCATCGATCAACGGGCCAGTTCAATGTAGGGGGAACCAATGAAAAGCTCTCTGGTCAAGAAGTTTTCGAGCATATCGGGATGGATCATCGGACTTGCGGTGGCGCTGGTCGCGGCCCTACTGGCACTGGGCGCTTCGCTGTCGGCTGCGCCGCAGTACGAGACGAAGTCCAGGATGTACGTCTCGACGGTCGGCGGTGCTCCGGTGAGCAATGCGTCCTACCAAGAGACTGCTGCTTCTCAGCAGATGGCGCTGTCGCTGGTCAAGCTGATCACTTCCGATGTGGTGATCCAGCGGGTCGTCGACAGTCTTCAACTCGACATGACCGCAGCTGAGCTCACATCGACGATGGAGGCCACGGTCGAACCGGAAACCGTGTTGATCGACCTCTCCGTCACGAGCACGTCCCCGGCGCTGGCTCGCGAGATCGCCAATGCGACGGCCTTCGAGTTCGCAGACTACGTCGCCGAACTACAGGTGAAGACAACGCCCTCGACGCCGAAGCCCCAGGTGAACCTCGTCCAGCCGGCAGCCACTCCGAACGCCGCGGTGGCGCCGAACATACCGCGCAACGTCGGTCTCGCCACTCTGGCCGGTTTCGTCATCGGTCTGACCCTGGCCAACTTGCGCAAGCGCTTCATCCATACGGTGCGTGACGTGGACACCCTCGAGTCGGTGACGGGTAAACCCGCGCTGGGGTCGGTTCCGGCCGGGAGATTACGGTTGCGCGGCGACTTCGCGACGGTGACGCGGGATGCCGCAATGATGGAGAGTTTCCGTCACGTGCGGACGAACCTCGTACATCTGCTCGCAAGCTGTCCATCCCGGGTGATCACGGTGACCAGCGCTGGTCTGGAGGAAGGGACGACCACCACGGTATGTGGCATCGGCGCGGCGCTCGCCGATGCCGGGTATCGCGTTGTCGTGGTCGACGCGGACCTGCGGCAGGCCCACCTCACCGAACGATTGAACATGGTTGAGCAGGCGGGAGTGGCAGAGGTGGCCAACGGTGCGGTGGAGATTAACGATGTGATCCAGTCGATGGGTACACCACGTCTGGATGTTCTCCCTGCAGGCGAGACCACTGACCTTCCCAGTGAACATCTGAGCTCCCGTGAAACGGAGAAGATGCTGCGTCGCCTGGGCGAGATCTACGATTACGTGCTCGTGGACACGCCCCCGGTCCTGGCCTTCACGGACGCCGTGATTCTGGGAGGACTCAGTGACGGCGTAGTACTGGTTGTCCGCTATGCAGACGTCGAGGAAGAGGATCTTCGGAGGTCCATCGTCCAGTTCGCCGGCGTCGATGCACCCGTCCTCGGTGCTCTGTTCACCTTCGCCCCGCTGTCGGATTCCTTGAAACGGAGCTTGAAGGTCGGTCGCCGCAGCTGAGGCGGAGCTACCGTCTGCCGACTCCTCGGTAGTTCCATCCGGCGCCGCGCCACACCGTGGGGTCCAGGCAGTTGCGGCCGTCGATGATGTTGTGCTGGCGGACGACGGTATCGATGTCGGCGGGGACGAGGGCGCGGAACTCGTTCCATTCTGTGAGGACCAGTGTCGCGTCGGCGCCACGGCAGGCGTCGACGGTGCTGGGCGCGTACTCCAGAGTGGGGAAGAGCGCCCTCGAGTTGTCCATGGCCTTTGGGTCGTAGACGGTCACCGCGACCCCCTGTAATTGCAACTGGCCGGCGATGTTCAGCGCGGGGGAGTCGCGGACGTCGTCGCTGTCCGGCTTGAACGCAGCACCCAGGACTGCTACCCGCTTGCCGATGAGCGATCCCGCCAGCATGTTCTTGACCAGTTCCACCATCGTGACGCGGCGCCGCATATTGATGCTGTCGACTTCGGCGAGGAAGGTGAGGGCATGGTTCGCTCCGAGTTCGCCGGCTCTGGCCATGAACGCGCGGATGTCTTTGGGCAGACAACCGCCCCCGAATCCAATGCCGGCGTTGAGGAACCGGCGGCCGATCCTGGCGTCGTGACCTATCGCGTCCGCCAGCAACGTGACATCTCCACCGGTCACGTCGCACAGCTCCGCCATGGCGTTGATGAAGGAGATCTTGGTCGCGAGGAAGGCGTTGGCTGCGGTCTTGACCAGTTCAGCGGTGGCCAGATCGGTGACCAACAGAGGAATGTCTTGCGCCAGAAGGTCGGCATAGACCTCGCGAACTACCTCTTCCACCCGACCCGGCCGGTCGGAGTGGACTCCGAGGACGATGCGGTCGGGGTGCAGCGTGTCCTTGACCGCGTAGCCTTCGCGGAGGAACTCGGGGTTCCACCCGACATTCACGGAATCCCCGGCCGGCGAGATGCGCCGAACTGTCTCATCGAGTCGCTCGGCGGTGCCGACGGGGACGGTGGACTTTCCCAGTATCACAGCCGGTTTGGTGATCAGTGGCGCCAGAGTGTGGATGACGGCGTCGACAAAACGTAGGTCGGCTGCGAACTCTCCGGGGCGCTGCGGCGTCGCCACTCCGATGAAGTGGACGTCGGCGGTCTCGGCCGCTTCTTCGTAAGAGGACGAGAACCGCAGTTGCCCGGTGGCGACGTGCTTGTCGAGCAGTTCGTCGAGACCGGGTTCGTAGAACGGTGCCTTACCGGACTGCAACGTCGCGAGTTTGGCGGTATCGACATCAACTCCGATCACTTCGTGTCCGAGTTCTGCCATGCACGCCGCGTGTGTCGCGCCGAGGTAGCCAGTTCCGAATACGGCTATGCGGGTGCCCATTGGCGTCCTAACTTGTCACGGTTGGCATGCTCGGATCTTTTCGATGATCAGACTCGCGGCTTCCGCGTCCTGCCCGAGATTCCAGTAGGTGATCCCAAACTGTTCGGTCCACTCCAGTAAGTTGTCGGCGCACTCCTGCGCCGTACCGATGAGCACCGCCGGTGACCCCTGGAGGGAATCACCGGCGGCATCAACGTCTTTTGCCCATGACGAACAGGGGGTGCGCCGTCGCGGTGCGTCGGTGACATCGACGTGGTAGCAGGTGAACTGCAGCCTTGGCTGGGTACGGTCGGCCGATGCTGCGGCGTCGCGAACGCGGGCGATCTTGGCACGAATGGAGTCGGCGGACAGATCAGCGACCGCACTGCCGATGTTGCTGTTTCCCATCGCAGCGTGCACACCGACGATGTCAGCGCTGCGTCCGGCGAGTTCCAGCATCGCCGGACCCCCAGCGCCCACCAGGATCGGTGGGTTCGGCTGCTGAACACAGCGCGGCAGCGCCTCCATCTCGCGTACCTGGTAGTAGTCTCCGTCGAAGTTGGTCACGGGTCCGGTGAAGTACGAGCGGATGACCTGAATCGCCTCGGCAAGCCTCGCCACCCTGGTGCCGGCGCGATGGAACGGAAGTCCCAGCACGTGGTAGTCGTCAGGAAGCCACCCCGCCCCGATGCCGAGTTCGACTCGACCCTGCGACAGCACGTCGATGGTCGCGATGTGCTTGGCGAGAAGCGCGGGGTGATGGAGGTCGTTCTGCAGCACCAGCGACAAGATGCGTAGTCGGGTGGTGCTCGCCGCGGCATAGGCCATCGCCGCCAGCGCGGACAGCTGCCAACCGTTGGTGAGGTGTTCGGACACACAGACGGTGTCAAAGCCCATCGATTCCAATCGGCGTAGGTCGGCGACCCACGTCGGGCCGTCGTGCGTCAGCCTGGGCATCGGCGCGATGAACGTCGGGCGATCATTGATCGCAGGCGCGCTCATTGCGCTTCGATCCGCCATCGCCCGTCGAGTTCTGGGTACTGGGCGCTGACCTCTGCGAGGAGGTCCGGCAATGTCAGCAGAATCAGGTCGGGCTGCGTGGCGAGCATGTCGTCGGGGGAGACGATTGGAATGTCTGTTCCCGGCATCCGTCTGCCCTGTTTGGCCGGTGAGGCGTCGGCGACCGCTTTGATGAGTTCGCAGTTCAGTCCGGCCCGACTGAACAGGGACACAGCGCGGGATGCTGCGCCGTAGGCCATGACGGCGTGACCGGCATCGCGCTCGCTTTCCAACCATGCGCGTAGCTTCTCGACGTGCCGGTCCGCGCTTCGCTGCAAGCCCCCAACGACCGTGGGATTTGTGATGCCCAGGGCGGTTTCGTAGCCGAGAATGCGCTGAACCGACCCGTCCGCGGGGACGTCGGTGCCGTGTACTGCTGCAGCTAACACGGTGCCGCCATAGAGGTCGAACTCCCAGGCGGTCACCACACTCATGTTCGCCGCCGACAGGAGGCGAGCCAGGGCCGTCATCGAGTAGTAGGCGAAGTGACCGTCGCGGAGCGAGTTCCACTGCTCCCGGACGACGATGGTGTGCAACGAGTGGTAGTGCAGCAGAAGCACGCCGTCGGGAGCGGTTGCCTCCGCGCGGCGCCCGAAGGCGGCGTGCTGATCGGGATCATGCATGATCCCGAAGGAGTCGAGAACCACGTCTGCCGGTCCGGTCGTCGTGCGGAAGCCACGCTCGGTGAGCAGCGGCAACCACGTTCCGCCGTGCGGGCTGCCGAACTCGCGAACGGTGCTGCCGCGCAGCCACCCGGCAGCACCCACCAGCGCCATGGCATCGGCTGCCTGATCTTTCAGCGCCTGGGGTTCGAGTCCGCGTGGCTCGTCAGAGATGGTGTCGTCGTCGGCGAGTTGCGCCAGCCCGCAGCACGTGCACAGGTCCATGGCGAGTGGGAACTCAGCCTCGCTCACCGAGACGGGCGCCGTCAGCGGTGGAAAGTGCTTGGCCGGCGGGACGTGGCCGAGATCGAGGACCCTGTGTAGCGATCGGGCACCGCACCCTCGGCAGATCTCAGACATTCAGAGTTGTTCTGCGTAACGACGAGTCGAGAAGCCCGGCAGAGGCCAGCGCCTGCAGTTTCGCGAGCCTGGTGAACGAATTGGCGAATCCGTCCGCGTTGAGGTTCGTGGCGACGTAGGCGTGGTAAAGCTCTTCGGCGCCGTCGGCGACCGACCATTTCGCCTCGTACCCGACCGCATCGCGGAAGGACGAGAAGTCGACACGATAGGAGCGATCGTCGGGACTGGATGCTCCGAGGATCGCGAGTCGTGAACCCGGCACGGCGTCGACCACAGTCTGGGCGATCTCGGCGACTGTCAGATTGTTCTTCTCGGTGCCGACGTTGAAAGCGCGGCAGTGCACGGCCTCTGGCGGTGCGTCGAGCACGGCGACGAAGGCTGCGGCGATGTCCTGAGCATGCACCAGGGGACGCCACGGTGTCCCGTCGGACAGCACCTTGACCTCACCGGTGAGGACGGCATGGCCGACCAGGTTGTTCAGCACGATGTCGGCGCGCAGACGTGGTGAGAACCCGAATGCCGTTGCGTTGCGCAGGAAAACCGGTGAGAAGTGTTCGTCGGCAAGTGTGGCAACGTCTGCTTCGACGCGCACTTTGCTCTCGGCGTACGGAGTCAACGGTTGCAGCGGTGCGGTCTCGCTGACCAGGTCTTCGCCGGAAGCGCCGTAGACCGAGCACGTGGATGCGTACAGGAACTGTTGTACGCCAGCGGCTTTCGCGGCCTTTGCGAGGCGCACCGAGGCATGGTGATTGATGTCGTAGGTGATCTGCGGTGAGAGTGCGCCCAGTGGGTCGTTGGACAGTGCCGCAAGGTGGACCACGGCGTCGAACCCCGCAAGGTGTTCTTTCGTGACGTCACGCAAATCCACGGTGATCGACGGTGGGTCGGCGGGTGGCGGGCCCAGCACGGAGTCGGCGAAGTAGCCGATGTCCAGGCCGGCGACATCGTGTCCCGCTGCCGACAGCTGCGGAACCATGACCGTTCCGAGGTAGCCCTGATGACCAGTGACGAGTACCCGCATTCTTCCCCCTTGGTGCGCTGCCGCGACGACGCTTCAAGCTATCGACGACAACATTGCCATGGCGGCCACTCTAGGGGGCAGAAGGTTCTTGTGCATCCCTATTCGCTGCAGCATTCAAGGCTGGAGGTGTCATGAGTTCGCCGCTCAGGAAGGCATTTCTGTGCAGACGCAACCATAAGGCGGTCTACGTTGGCGGTCTGTCCATGGAGTACGTCGAAATTCGGCTCGACATTTGCTGAATGCAGGACAGTGAAGGAGGGTCGTCACCGAAGAGCGCTGCGCAACTGTTCGAGAAAATCCTGGCTGTCAGCCCAGGTCGGCAGCACGCCCCGAGCCCGGACGTCTGCCAAAGTGGGTGCCTCGGCGTCCCGCCCGGAAAAGGAGGGTGGCTGTTCCGTCGGCCACGCGATGCCGATTGCGGGGTCGGTGGCCAAAATCGTGTGTTCGCGTGCCGGGGAATATGGGGTGGAACACAGATACATCACGGTGGAATCGTCTTCGAGGGAGAGGAAACCGTGCGCCAAGCCCTCCGAGAGGTAGACGGTGCGCCGGTCCTCCTCATCGAGCAGAACCGAGTCCCACTGCCCGAACGTGGGAGACCCGACGCGGATGTCCACGACGACGTCGAAGACCGCGCCGCGCACGCAGGTGACGTACTTGGCCTGGCTGGGCGGGAGCTCTGCAAAGTGCAGTCCACGGAGGACTCCCGCCTCGGAAACCGAACAGTTGGCCTGTGCCAGGACGAAACGGTGGCCGGTGACGGCTTCGAACCCGGCTGCGGTGAACCATTCGAAGAACGTCCCGCGGTTGTCGGTATGCAGGCGAGGCGTGATCTCCCAGGCGCCCGGCACGGAGAGTTCACGGGCGTTCACTGTCCGCGATCCTCGTAAGCCGCTTCCACTTCTGCTTTCAAAGGACCCCACCAGGACTCATTGGCCTCGTACCACTCGATGGTGGCTTTCAGCCCGTGTTCGAAGTCGGTGTGCGCGGGCCGCCAGTCCAGCTCGTTGTACAGCACGGAAGGATCGATCGCGTATCGCAGATCGTGTCCGGCCCGGTCGGCGACATGGTCGAAGTCCTCGGGGTCGCGCCCCATCAGTCGCAGAATGGTCCGCATCACCGTCAGATTGTCGCGCTCACCTTCCGCGCCGATCAGATACGTTCTACCTAACTGTCCATCGGTCAGGATTCGCCAGACCGCGCTGTTGTGGTCGTCGACGTGAATCCAATCCCGAACGTTCTGGCCGCGGCCGTACAGTTTGGGTCGGCGCCCGGTCAGCACATTGGTGATCTGGCGGGGAATGAATTTCTCCACGTGCTGGTAAGGGCCGTAATTGTTGGAGCAGTTGGATATCGTCGCTCGTACACCGTAAGAACGCACCCAGGCCCGCACCATCAGGTCAGCTGCGGCTTTCGTCGACGAGTAGGGGCTCGACGGGTTGTAGGGCGTCGACTCGGTGAACCGTTTCGCACTGTCGAACGGCAGGTCGCCGTAAACCTCGTCAGTAGACACGTGGTGCAGTCGAACATCATGGCGGCGAACAGCTTCCAAAATGGTGAAGGTGCCGACCACGTTGGCACGGAGGAAGGGTTCGGGATTTGCGAGCGCGTTGTCCACATGGGTTTCTGCCGCGAAGTGGACGACGGCATCGGCTTCGGATACCAGTTTCTCCACCATCGCGGTGTCCGTGATGTCGCCTTCGACCTGGCGTATCTCGTTTTCCACCGGCTGCAACGAATCGCGGCTGCCGGCGTAGGTCATGGAATCGAGGACGGTGACGGTCGCGTGTCTGTCCTCGACGACCCGATGCACGAAATTAGCGCCGATGAACCCCGCGCCCCCGGTTACGAGCAATCGCATAGTCCGCTAGCGTAATGTCCTCGGACGTAGTGCGTCGGGTCCTCAACTCGGTCAGTGGTGTTCAGCCTAGCCGTCGGCGAAGGTCGGCCCAGCGTGTGGCGTGTGCGTCCCGCTCTGAAATCACGGTTGGCGGGAGGGGCCAGTCGATGCCGAGATCTGGGTCGTCAAAGGCCACGGCGATGTTTTCCGCAGGATCGTGGGCGCGGTCGATCCGGTAGCAGACGTCGGCGACGTCCGACAGCGCCTGAAAGCCGTGCAGAAATCCCGAAGGCACGTACAGGTGATGGAAGTTTTCGTCGTCGAGCCGAAAGGCTTGCATCTGGCCGAAGGTCGGCTTGTCTCTGCGCATGTCCACCAGCACGTCGTAAATCGCCCCGTGGGCGCACCGGACGAGTTTCGCCTCACCTGACCCCGAGCGGCCGTGCATCCCCCGAATGACTCCCCGATAAGACCGTGACTGCGAATCCTGGATGAATGTTGCCGAGAGACCCGGTGATTCGAGGTACTCGTCGAATTCGAGCGCGTCGAAGGTACGCGTGAACAGACCGCGATCGTCCCGGTGAGGCAGCGGCACAAGAAGGAGGACGTCGGTCAGTTGCGTCCTCTGGATGCGCATGCCGAAATGCTTCCACACATGGGACCGATTCGTGCGCCGATCAGTCGGTGGTGCCCAGTGGCCCGGCCAGCTCCTCGAGCGTGGACAGCAACTCGTCCGGCCCGCCCAGCACCTGGATGGCGACGTGGTCGGCGCCGGCCTGCAGGTGCTCGGTCAACCGGGCGGCGATCTCGTCCGGCGTGCCGTAGGCCACCACGGCGTCGATGAACCGGTCGCTGCCCGGCCGTTCGAGATCGTCGTCGGTGAACCCGAGGCGCTTCCAGTTGTTCACGTAGTTCGACAGGCCGAGGTAGAAGTCGACGGCCTCGCGGCCGACCTCGCGGGCCTTGTCGGCGTCGTCGGTCAGCACCACCTTGTGCTCGGGTGCCAGCAGCACCGTCGGCCCGAGCAGCTCGCGGGACTGGCCGGTGTGCACCGGGGTGGTCAGGTAGGGGTGGGCGCCCGCGCTGCGCTGCGCGGCCAGGTGCAGCACCTTCGGGCCGAGCGCGGCGAGCACGCGCCTGCTGGTGGGGACCTTGGCGGCGTCGAGCACGTCGAGGTAGTCGTTGAGCGCCTGGTACGGGCTCGCGTACTGCTCGGTGTGCTCGGGATGGCCGACGCCGACGCCGAGCAGGAACCGGCCGGGGAACGCGTCCTCGATGCGGTGGTAGGACTTGGCGACCTCCTTCGCGTCGGCGGTCCAGATGTTGACGATCCCGGTGGCGACCTGGAGCTTGTCGGTGCGCTCCAGGATCGGCTCGACGAACGACAGGTCCGCCGCCGGTGAGGCACCGACCCACACGGTGCCGTAGCCGAGCTTCTCGATCTCGGCGGCCTGGTCGGGTTCCGGTGCCGTGGGAGTCCACACCCCGAAGCGGCCCAGAGCGGGCTTCAGCGACGGTCCGTCAGTGTCTGCCATGCGTGTCCCTTCTCATCCCTTGCCGGTGAGTCCCAGCGGCCCGGCCAACTCGGCCAGTGCGGGCACCAGCGCGTCGGGGCCGGTGAGGACCTGCACGGGCACATGATCGGCACCCGCGTCGAGGTGCTCGGCGAGCCGGGCTGCGATGGCGTCGACGGTGCCGTAGGCCACGACGGCGTCCACCACTCGGTCACTACCCGGTTTCGCCAGGTCTTGATCACTGAATCCGAGACGTTTCCAGTTGTTGAGATAGTTGGAGAGATTCAGGTAGATGGCCAGCGCCTCGCGGCCGACCGCGCGCGCCTTGTCGGGATCGGTGGTGAGCACCACCTTGTGCTCCGGCGCCAGGAACGCTTCCGGGCCGATCAGCTCCCGCGCGCGGGCGGTGTGCTCGGGGGTGGTCAGGTACGGGTGCGCGCCCGCCGCTCGGCGCGCAGACAGCTGCAGCACCTTCGGTCCCAGCGCGGCGATCACGCGCCGGCCGCGCGGCACGCCGTACTCGTCGAGCTTGTCGAGGTACTCGTTGAGCGCTTCGATCGGTTTGCGGTACTCCTGGTGGGCTTCGCGGTGGCCGACGCCGATCCCGAGCAGGAACCGTCCGGGGTAGGCGGACTCGATGCGGTGGAAGGACTCGGCGACCGGTCCCGCTGCCGCGGTCCAGATGTTGACGATGCCGGTGGCGACCTGCAGGGTCCGAGTCGCGGCGAGGATCGGTTCCACCCAGTCCAGCTCCGCCGGCGGTGAGCCGCCGACCCAGACGGCGCCGTACCCGAGGGCCTCGATCTCGGCGGCCTGTTGTGGGGTCACCCCGCGGCCGAACGACCCGAATCGGCCGAGGTCCGGTTTGGTCACTCTGCCGCCTCCGGTCGGGGTGCCTCCAACGGCAGCGACACGGTGAACTTGGTGTCGCCGGGCTGCGACTCCACCGTCAGGTTGCCGTGGTGCTTCTCGACGACGATGCGCCACGCCAGGTCCAGGCCGAGGCCGGTGCCCTCGCCGAACGGTTTCGTCGTGAAGAAGGGGGTGAAGATCCGGTCGATGATGTCCTTCGGGATGCCCGGTCCGTCGTCGCAGATCTCCACGCACACCCCCTGGTCGGCGGCGCGCCGCGTGCGCACGGTCAGCGTGCCGGCTCCGTCCATCGCCTGGATCGCGTTGTCGATGATGTTGGTCCACACCTGGTTCAGGTCGCCCGGATAGCACTGCAGCTCCGGCAGTGACTTGTCGTACTCCTTGACCAGCTTGATCGGGCTGTCCTTGCCGATCTTGCCGCCGAACATCATCAGCGTGCTGTGCAGCAGCTCGTGCACGTCGGCGCTCTGGTATGGCGCCCGGTCCATCTGCGAGTACTGCTTGGCGCCGGCCAGCAGCGCCGAGATCCGCTTGCTCGCCTCGGCGATCTGGTTCATCAGCAGCTCGTTGTCGATCGTGTACTTCAGCCAGCCGATCGCGCCGGGCAGCGTAGCCGAGCAGTCCACGTCGGAGATCGACGCCTGCACCCGCTCGAGCCAGTCGACGTCCAGTCCGGCCTCGACGAACGTCGGCGCGTAGTCCCACGCGGCGCCGATGCCGCGCTCCTCGAGCCAGTCGCCGATCTGGTCCTCCCGGTCGGCGACCTCCAGCGCGGACAGTTCCTGCGACTTCGACTTCGCGACCTGTTCGGCCACCTCGTCCTGGATGCTGACCAGGACCTTCAAGGCGGCCGGGGTGAAGTGGCCGTCGGCCAGCATCGAGAGCTTGTGCCGGACCTTGCCGACGCTCTCGCGCAGGTCGGCGACCGCGCGGGCGGTGGCGCCGGCCGGGTTGTTGAGCTGGTGGGTCAGGCCCGCCGAGAGCTGCCCGAGCGCCAGCAGTTTCTCCCGCTGGCCCAGGATCTGGCGCTGTCGCAGCCCGCCGACCATGTGGCCCTCGAGCAGGTGCACGGCCATCGGGAACTCGTTGTGCATGAACTCGGCGAACGCCGAGGCGTCGAGCACGAAGAATCGCGACGGCCGGGTGACCCGCACCGACGCCTCGTAGAGCTGCTTGACGCCGGGGATGTAGGCCGACCAGGCGCCGCAGTACACACCGCGCTGGGAGGTGCGGTTGGTCTCGATGTCGACGCCGCCGGAGAGCTTCGACATCACCAGCTCACCGTCGATGAGCACGTAGAAACAGGTTGCCGGATCGCCTTCGGTCACGATCGGGCCGGGCTCGAAGGTGGCGATGTGGCCGTGGGAACACAGCGTCGCGAGTTGGTCGTCGTTGAGCGCCTCGAAGAGGAACAGCGTGCGCAGTTCGTCGGGTAGGCATTTCTCGCCCATGGCCGATCCTTCCTACAGAGGCAGTGAAGTAATGAAACGCGTTTCGCCCGGTGTTGATTCCGCCCACAGGCTGCCGCGGTGCCGGTCGATGATGCGCGCCGCGATGTCCAGGCCCAACCCGACGCCGTCCCCGAACGGTTTGGTGGTGAAGAACGGGTCGAAGACCCGGACCAGGACGTCGTCGGTGATGCCGGGGCCGTTGTCGCACACCTCCACGCGCACCGTGTCCGGCAGGCGGCGGGTGCGCAACGTCAGCGCCGCCGCCGTGGTCTCGGCCAGCGCGTCGAGGGCGTTGTCGATCAGGTTCGTCCACACCTGGTTGAGCTCGGCGGGATAGCACGGCACCTCGGGCACGGTCGGGTCGTAGTCGCGCACCACGGTCACCCCGTCCTCGAGCCGGTGGGCGAACATGCCCAGCGTGGCGTCGAGAAGCTCGTGGACGTCGGCGACGTCGAACGGCGCCCGGTCCAGCTGGGTGTACTGCTTGACCTGGTTGACCATCGACGAGATACGCGTGGTGGAGTCGGCGATCTCGGCCAGCAGCAGCTCGGTCTCGGCGGTGCCGGCCAGCCGGCGGACGACGCTGCCCAGCCGCCCCGCCTGGCTGCACGGCGCCGCCGCGATGCGCTCCAGCCAGTCCACGTCGAGTCCGGCTTCGGCGAACGTCGCCGCGTGTTCCCACGCGTCGGGGACGTCACGCCCCTCCAGCCACAGGCCGAGCGTCTCCTCCAGGTCGGACTTCTGCACCGACGAGAGCACCGACGGCTTGCCCGCCAGCTCGGCGACCCGGTGCTCCAGCTCGACCACATCGGGATCGGCGGGTTCTCCGCGGGTCGCGGTGATCCGGTCGCGAAGCGCGTGCGCGGCCCGCACCGCGGCGGCCGCCGGGTTGTTCAGTTCGTGGGTCAGGCCCGCGGTCAGCTGACCGAGCTGCACCAGCCGCTCGTGCGGGTCGACGATGCGGTGGGCGTGGTAGCGGCCGTGTGAGTGCCCGACCAGCAGATGGGTCGCCATCGGGAACTCCGAGACCAGGAAGTTGCCCAGGGTGTTCGCGTCGATCATCAGCAGGCGCGACGGGCGGGTCAGCGTCGCGTTGTTCTCGTACGGCGTCTCGGGGTCGAGCAGGAATGCCGACCACGCACCGCAGTACACGCCGGGATCGGATGCCCGCCAGATGTCGATGTCACGGTCGCCGGACCGTTTGGACAGCGCGATCTCGCCCTCGAGCAGCACGTAGAAGTATTCGGCGGGATCGCCTTCGCGGCACAGCGGACCGGCCGGGAACGTCGCCACTTTGGCGTTGGCGCACAGCTTCTGCAGCTGCGCGTCGCTGAGGGCCTCGAACAGGAACAGACCGCGGAGTTCGTCGATGTTGCACGCGCTCGGCGCGGTCTCCTCCGGCATGGCCCCGGCCTACGTCTCGGCCAGGTAGCGGTGCACGAGCATCACGGCCATCGACCCCTCGCCGACCGCGGCGGCGACCCGCTTGGCCGACTCGGCGCGCACGTCGCCGGCCACGAACACCCCGGGGACGCTGGACTCCAAATGGTGCGGGGGCCGGTCCAGCGTCCAGCCGCTGACGTCGCGCAGGTCCGGCCCGGCCAGGATGAATCCGTGGTCGTCGCGCACCACGACGCCGTCGAGCCAGTCGGTGCGCGGCTCGGCGCCGATGAAGATGAACATGCGGCCGCAGGTGAACTCCTCGCGGTCGCCGGTGCGGGTGTTCTCCAGACAGATGCCTTCGAGGTGTCCGTTGCCCTTGACCGCGTGCACGACGGTGTTGGGCATCTCCTTGATGTTCTCGGTCGCCCTGATCTGCTGGATCAGGTAGTGCGACATGGAGTCTTCCAGCGTGCGCCGGCTGACGATCGTCACCGACTTCGCGGTGCGCGACAAATACATCGCCGCCTGGCCGGCCGAGTTGGCCCCGCCGATCACGTACACCTCGTCGTCGTCGCAGTCGGCGGCCACCGACGCGGTGGCGCCGTAGTACACGCCCGCGCCGGTCAGGTCGGCACAGCCGTCGGCGGGCAGCTGCCGGTACTCGACGCCCATCGCCAGGATCACCGCGCGCGTGCCGATGCTGCGGCCGTCGGACAGGTGCACGGTGCGTGCGTTGCCGTCCACCTCGAGCCGGGTGACCTCGGCGGCGGTGATCAGTTCGGCGGAGAACTTCTCGGCTTGGCGGCGCGCCCGCTCGGCCAGCTGCGATCCGGACAGCCCGTCGGGGAAGCCGAGGTAGTTCTCGATGCGTGAGCTCTGCCCGGCCTGCCCGCCGGTGGCGGTGCGCTCGATGAGCACCGTCTTGAGGCCCTCGGACGCGCCGTACACCGCCGCGGCCAGTCCGGCCGGGCCGCCGCCGACAACCACCAGGTCATAGAAGTCACCCGCGGGTGTCGTGGACAGCCCCAGCGTGGCCGCCAGTTCCGCGTCGGTCGGGTCGACCAGCGTCTCGCCCTGTTCGGTGATGATCACCGGCAGGGTCAGCCCATCGAGGCCGGCGGCTTCCAGCAGCTGGCTGCCGCGGGGCTCGTCGGAGCGAAACCACGTGTAATACAAGCGGTTTCGGGCCAGGAACTCGCGAACCTCCGAGGATCGGGCGTTCCACGGATGGCCGATGATCTTGGTGTGCGGGATGGCGCGCTCGCCGGTGGCGCGCCACGCGTCGAGCAGCCCGTCGATCACCGGGTACAGCTTCTCCTGCGGCGGGTCCCACGGCTTGAGCAGGTAGTGATCGAGGTCGACGACGTTGATCGCGTCGATCGCGGCGTGGGTGTCGGCATACGCGGTCAGCAGCACGCGGCGGGCCAGCGGGAACAGGTCCATCGCCGCTTCCAGGAACTCGATGCCGCTCATCTGCGGCATCCGGTAGTCGGCGACGAACACCGCGACGGTCTCGCCGCGCAGCTTGAGCTCGTGGAGGGTTTCCAGCGCGTCGGGGCCGGACTCGGCGCGCACGATGCGGTGTTTCTCGCCGTAGTGCCGGCGCAGGTCCCGCGCCACCGCGCGGGACACGGCCGGGTCGTCGTCCACGGTCAGAATCACCGGCTTGCGGGTCTGGGGCGCGGGTCCAGTCATCGCATCAAGTATGCGCGGCTTGTCCAGTCGAAATGGCGGGCCCTCAGGCACCGAACGCGAAGCGGCGGCCGGTCACCGAGCGCGGGAGGATCCGCACGTAGTGCGACTGCTCGGCCGCCGCCCAGGAACGCAGCTCGGCCTGTTCGGCGTCGGCGATGTCCTCGTCGGTGCGCGGCACCCTGGCCTGCCCCGCCACGATCACGCTCCAGCCTTCGGCGCCGTCATAGCCGTCGACCTCGAAGAGCACATTGTTGTTGATCGCGGCGCTGATCAGCTTGGTGCCCTCAGCGGTGCGGAACAACACCGTGCGGTGCTGGACGACGAAGTTCACCGGAAAAATGTGAGGGTCGCCGTCCACGCAGGTCACCAACCGTCCCAGTGACTCATTGGCGAGTAGTTCCCAGCACTCGCTGACCGGCAGGATCGTCATGGCACGGCTCGCCTCGGACATGATGCGAATGCTACTCAGAGCGCGACTCTGAACGCACCGGTGACGCATGACCTTTTGCTCTGGCGCAAGCCCCGGCCGGGGTCTACCAATGAGACATGAGCAACTCAGTCGAGGTCCCGACGGTCGACGTCGACGTGACGACGCACGGCGAGTTCCCGGGTATCGCCGGCTATGTGCAGGACAAGATCGGTGGCCTCGCGCGCCTGGCGCCGCGGCCCGTCGCCTACGCGCGGGTCCGATTGACCCGCGCCCACGACCCCGCCGCCGAGCGTCCGGTCGTCGGCCAGGCCAACCTGGAGGTCGGGGGACGGCTGCTCCGGGCGCAGGTCGAGGCCGCCACCGCGCGAGAGGCGGTGGACGCGCTGGAGGCCCGGCTGCGGGGCCGTCTGGAGCATCTGGCGCAGCGCTGGGACACCGCGAAGGGCCCCGGCGCGGCGCCGCCCTGGCGGCAGGCCCGGTTGCTGCTCACGCGCAGCCGCGAGCCGGCGATCGTCCGGCGGAAGTCCTACGCCATGGCACCGTGTTCGGTCGACGAGGCGATCGCCGAGATGGAACTGCTCGACTACGACTTCCACCTGTTCACCGAGATCGGCTCGGGCACCGCAGCGGTGGTCTACCGCTCCGGTTCGACGGGCTACCGGCTGGCGCTGGTGGCGCCGGACGTGGCCGGCGCGGTCGCCCCGTACCGCAGACCGGTCACGGTCAGTGCGCAGCCGCTGCCCTGTCTGCGTGAGCACGACGCGGTCGAGCGACTCGAGCTGCTCGGCCATCCGTTCCTGTTCTTTATCGAGGCCGCGCAGGGCCGCGTCGGGGTGCTGTACCGGCGCTTCGACGGTGACTACGGACTGATCGCACCGGCAGGGGAGACGTAATGAGTTCCGGCCGGCCGTACGGCGTCGTCGCGTCGGTCGACGGTTCGTCGCCGGCCCTGCAGGCGGCCCGGTGGGCCGCGCGGGAGGCGTCGCTGCGGGACCTACCGCTGACGGTGGTGCACGTCCAGCCGGCCGAGGAGCTGGGGCCGTGGCTCGACGTGCCGGTCACCCCGGCGTTCCTGGACGCTCTGGACCGGCGCTCCGCGGAGATCCTCGCCGAGGCGGGCCGGGTCGTCTCCGAGGTGCTGGCGAGCCGCCGTCAGGTCCCCGTCGACGAGCGCACCCTGACCGGCGGGGTCAAGCCCGCCCTGGTCGACGTCTCCGAACAGGCGGAGCTGATGGTGGTCGGAAACCGGGGCCTCGGTCGCGTGGAGCGCCTGCTGCTCGGCTCGACCACCATCGTCCTGCTGCATCACGCCCGCTGCCCGGTGGCGGTGATCCATGAGGGCGCGGCGGTGGACGAGGGCGGACCGGCTCCGGTGGTCGTCGGGGTGGACGCGTCCCCGAGCTCGGAAGGTGCGATTGCCCTGGCCTTCGACGAGGCGTCGCGCCGCGGGACCGGCTTGGTCGCCCTGCACACCTGGCGCAACCGGCCCGACTTCTACGCCGGCGTGCCCGTCGAGGACGTGGTGGCCGAAGCCGACGAACAACTCGCGCAGCGGTTGGCCGGCTGGGGGGAACGCTATCCTGACGTGGCAGTGGAACGCTTTGTCGTTCAGGATGATCCGGCGCATCGGCTGATCGAGGAATCCCGCCGGTCGCAGCTGCTCGTGGTGGGCAGTCACGGCCGCGGCGGATTCCGGGGTCTGCTGCTCGGTTCGGTGGCCGGCGCGGTCGCCCAAGGCGCGCGCGCACCGGTGATCGTGGTCCGGGGATGAAGGTCTGGCTGAGGCGCCTGGCGTCTCGCAGCCCTCTCGTCCGGACCGCCGACCGCGTGGAAGCGGCCGCGCTGGCGATGGTCGCCGGTGCGAGCGTGCTGACGATCCCGGTCGCCGGAGCGGTCGGGACCGCCCAATACGACCGTCTGGCAGACCAATTCGCCGCGCAGCGGCACACCTATCAGACCGTCGCGGCGACCGTCGTCGGTGAACGCGCGACACCGGAGCCCTACGAGCAACCAAGCCTCACCGAGATCAGGTGGGTCTTCGCCGGGACCGAGCACACCGCCGACCTCGCCACGGCGGCACCCGATGCCGGTGCGCCGCTGACGATCTCGGTCGACCGGTCGGGAAACCTGGTCAGGAACGTGCCCACCCGGGAGGACGCCGCCATCCAGGCGGTCCTGGCGGCGCTCGGGGTGTGGTGTGCGGTGTCCGGCGGCGGCGCGACGGCGTGGCTGCTGCTGCGCGCCCGGCTGAACCGGTTGCGCCATGCAGCGTGGGACCGCGAACTCGACGACCTCGCCGACAACGGCGGTCGCACAGGGAGGGAGACGACATGAAGGCGATGGTGTACGAGGGGGCAGGCCAGGCGTCTTGGAAGACGGTGCCGGACCCCGTGATCGCGCAACCCGGCGACGCGATCGTGCGGGTCGACGCGGTCACGATCTGCGGGACCGATCTGCACATCCTCAAAGGCGATGTACCCGAAGTGGAAAAGGGGCGCATCCTCGGGCACGAGGCGGTCGGGACGGTGACCGCGGTCGGGCCGGGCGTGCAGACGCTGGCCGTCGGCGACCGGGTGCTGGTGTCCTGCATCAGCGCCTGCGGCACCTGCCGCTACTGCCGGCAGAGCCGCTACGGTCAGTGTCTCGGCGGCGGCGGTTGGATTCTCGGGCACCTCATCGACGGCACCCAGGCCGAGTACGTGCGGGTGCCGTTCGCCGACACCTCCACCTACCAGGTGCCCGCCGGGGTCAGCGACGAGCAGATGATCCTGCTGGCCGACATCCTGCCGACCTCCTACGAGGTGGGTGTGCTCGCCGGTACGGTCAGTCCGGGCGACGTGGTCGCGATCGTGGGCGCCGGACCGATCGGTCTGGCGGCGATCCTCACCGCGAAGTTGTTCAGCCCCAGTCACATCGTGGCGATCGACATCGGCGACCCGCGGTTGGCGGCGGCTCGCGGCATGGGCGCCGACGTCACCGTGAACAGCACGGCACAGCAGCCCCGCGACGTCATCGACGAACTGACCGACGGGCTCGGCGCCGACGTCGTGATGGAAGCGGTGGGGCTGCCCCAGACCTTCGAGGAGTCGGTCGCCCTGACCCGTCCCTGCGGGCACGTCGCGAACATCGGGGTGCACGGCGCCCCCGCGACACTGCACCTCGAACAGTTCTGGATCAAGGACCTGACGATCACCACCGGTCTGGTCGACACGTTCTCCACACCGACGCTGATCACTCTGGTGGCCAACGGTCAACTCGACGTCGGGCCGATGATCACCCACCGCTTCCCGATCGACGAATTCGACTCGGCCTACCAGGTTTTCCGCGACGCGACCACATCCGGTGCGCTGAAGGTGGTGCTGACCGCGGCGTGAGAGAGGGCGGGCGCGGCCCTCACCGGTCGGCGCTCACATCAGCTGCGCACGACCGCCACCGGCGCCTGCGCGGACTCGGCGACTTTGGTGCTCACCGAGCCCAGGAGCAGCCCGGTGGCACCGCCGCGGCCGCGGTTGCCGACCACCACCAGCTGGCACAGCGGGGCCTCGTCGACCAACCACCGCGCCGGTTTGTCGCACACGATCCGGCGCTGGACGTGCACGTCGGGGTAGCGCTCCTTCCATCCGGCCAGCCGTTCGGAGAGGATCTCGTGGCCCTGTTCCTCGTACTGGTGCCAGTCCATTCCGAGGATGGGGAACACGGCGACGTCACTCCAGGCGTGCAGGGCGATCAGATCGACACCGCGGCGTGAGGCTTCGTCGAACGCGAACGCGATGGCGTTCTCCGAGGCGGGCGACCCGTCGATGCCCACCATCACCGGATGTTTGCGGTCCTCTTGCCGGACAACGCCTTCCTTGGTGACCACGACGGGACACTGCGCGTGGTGCAGCAGCGCGCGGCTGACCGATCCGAGCGCGGCACCGCCGACGGGGCCCAGCCCGCGACTGCCGATCACGATGAGATGGGCTCGCTTGGACGCCTCGGTCAGTTCGGGGACGATGCCGCCGTGCCGCACCTCGGTCTGCACCGGGTTTACTTCAGGAGCCTCGGCGGTGAGGACCTCACGGGCCTGCTCGATCACGCGCTGAGCGTTGTCTTCTTGCCACTCATAGTAATTGGCGGCGATGGCGTCGATCGGCCAGGTGACCACGATGGGGGCGACGACGTGCATGAGCGTCACCCGGCGATTCTCCAGAGCGGCTTCGCGGGCCGCCCAGCGCAGTGCGGCGTGCGATTCGGGTGAACCGTCGACGGCGACGAGAATTCCGAGGTCGGTGAGTTCGTCGGACATGGGTTTCTCCTAGCCGAGGGTTCGCTCGTCACCCTAGGACTTCGCGGGGCGCCGGACCAGGGGCTTTTGTCCTGCGGTTATTACTGAATCGTGACGCGCGCCCGTGCGCGTGCAGGCCTCGAGGAGGATGCGCCGCTCGGCTGCCGCGACGACGCGGCGCGTGGCGTCCACGGCGTCGGGGTTGACCGACACCGAGGTGATTCCGGACCGCACCAGGTGTTCGGCGAACGCCGGGTTGGTCGAGGGGGCCTGGCCGCACAGCGAGGACGTGATGCCGTACTCCCTGGCGGTGCGGATGATCCGTTGGATGGCGTCGAGCACCGCCGGGTCGGACTCGTCGAAGAGTTCGGCGCACACGTCGGAGTCCCGGTCCACGCCGAGCACCAGCTGGGTGAGGTCGTTGCTGCCGATCGAGACCCCGTCGATGCCCATGCCGATGTACTCGGGCAGCCAGTGCACCACCGACGGCACCTCGGCCATCACCCAGCGGCGCAGACCCCGCTGCCGGCCGAGCGGGCTCGCGTCGACCAGCGCCAGGCACTCCTCGAGTTCCCACCGGGTACGCACGAACGGGATCATCAGCGTGACGTTGGGGGAGCGCTCCCGCACCCGGGCCAGCGCCTCGAGTTCGAGCCCGAACAGTTCGGGTTCCCGGACGTAGCGGTAGCAGCCGCGAAACCCGATCATCGGGTTGTGTTCCACCGGTTCGTAGGTGTCGCCGCCGCGCAGGCCGCGGAACTCGTTGGTGCGGAAGTCGGTGGCGCGGTAGACCACCGGACGGGGTGCGAATGCCGCGGCGATCCGGCCCACCGAGGCATCCAGCCGGTCCACCAGGGTGCGCTGCTCGCCGTGCGCGATCAGGTCGCGGGGATGACGGCCGTCGAGCGCCTCGGTCAGCATGAACTCCGCGCGGAGCAGGCCCACACCGTCGACGGGTTGCGCGGCAACGGTTTCGGCGCTGTCGGGCATCGCCAGGTTGACGTAGACGCGGGTGCCGGTGACCTCACCGGCCGGCTGCATCGTCACCGGCGCTGCGCGTTCGGCGACGCTCACCGCGGGGGCCGACTCGACGCGCCCGGACACGACCTCGCCGCGGGCGCCGTCGACGGTGACGGTGGTGCCGTCGTGCAGATCCCTTGTGCCGCTGCGGGTGCCGACTATGCAGGGGACGCCGAGCTCGCGTGCCACGATCGCCGCATGGCAGGTCATGCCGCCGGTGTCGGTGACCAGGGCGGCCGCGCGGCGGATGGTGGGCAGCCAGTCCGGGTTCGTCATCTGCGCGACGAGGATCTCGCCCTCCTGGAGGCGGTGCCCCTCGTCGGGTGTCTGCAGCACCCGCACCTTGCCCGACGCGACGCCGGGCGCGGCGGCCAGTCCACGTGCCAGCACGACGTGTTCGGCCTTTGCGGGCGGGGTGGTGTGGCCGAGGGTGGTGATGGGCCGGGCTTGCACCAGGTAGGTGGCGCCGTCGGCGATCGCCCACTCGGTGTCCTGCGGGCACCCGTTGTGACGCTCGGTGGCGACCGCGAGCTTCGCGATCGCGTGCAGTTCCTGATCGGTCAGCACGCGGGAGTCGGCGGTGGTCTCGTCCAGCCGCACTCGCGAGTCCTTGCCGTCGCGGCCGCGCACGATCTGGAAGTCCTTGTGGCCCAGCCGCACGTCGATCGGTTCCAAGGTCTCCTTGGCGACGATGTAGGTGTCGGGTTCGACGGCGCCGGACACCACGACCTCGCCGAGGCCGAACGCGGCCTCGATGACCACGCGGTCCCGGGCGCCGGTGCTGGGATCGGCGGTGAACGCCACGCCGGCTTTCTCCGAATTGATCATCTTCTGCACCACCACCGCCATGGCGGGGTCGTCGCGGAACCCGCGGCTGGCGCGGTAGGTGACGACGCGCGGGCTGAACAGCGACATCCAGCACCGGGTCACGGCGGCGATGAGTGCGTCGTCGCCGGTGACGTTGGTCAGGGTGGCGTTCATCCCCGCGAAGGACGCGTCGGCGCCGTCCTCGCCGGTGGCCGAGGACCGCACGGCGACCGCGACCTCGGGGCCCATCGCGTGGTAGGCCGCCGTCATCTGTGACCGGGTGGTGTCGTCGATGCCGGCCCGGCGCACCAGCTGCTGCATCTGTTCGCACAGCTCGGCCAGGCGGGTGGTCTCGTCCACACTGTCGAGCGCCGTGCGGTGCAGCGTCGCCAGTTCCTCGTCGACTCCGCCGGCGCGCATGGAGTTGCGGTAGCAGTCGCGCAGCAGCACGAAACCCGGGGGTACGGGCAGGCCTGCGGCGACGAGCTCGCCCATGTTGGCGCCCTTGCCGCCGGCCTCCTCGGCGTCGTGAATGGTCAGGGCCGCGATGTCGCGCACCTGCGTCTGGGTGGCTGCAGCCATGGCCCTCAGTCTGCTCCGCTCGACCGGGCGTGGGGTTGCTTTACGGTCGCCGCCCGGGACCGAAAGATGACGTCTTCCTCATGTCCTGCGCCCGCCAGTTCAGCGGGGACGCACCACCATGACCGGCACCGTCGCGGCCTGCACCACGGCGCTGCTGACCGAACCGAGCAGCGCGCCGGCCACCGCCCCGTGGCCGTGGCTGCCCACGACCACCAGTTGAGCTGCGCCGGAACGCTCGACCAGGCGTCGCGCCGGCTCGTCGGGGACCACCGCCGGTTCGACCGCCACCCCGGGATACCTCTGCTGCCACGTCGCGAGCTGTGCGGTGACCTCGCCTTCGACCTCGGGCCGGACGTCCTCCCAGCGGAAGCCCGGCATCTCGAACGCCCCGGGTGACCACCACGCGTGGAGCGCGACGACACGCACTCCGCGGCGCGACGCCTCCGCGAACGCGATGTCGACGGCGGACTCGGCCGCCGAGGACCCGTCGAATCCCAGCAGAACCGGCGCGCCTTCGGGAGGTGTCGGGCTGTCCTCGTGGACGACGACGATCGGGCCGTGCGCGCGGTGCAGGACTCCCGCGCTGGTGCTGCCGAGGATGCGGGCGAGCCCGCCGCGGCCGCGGGAACCGACGACCACCATCCCCGCCGTGCGCGACGCCTCCACCAGGGCCGCCGTCGGTGTGGCCACGGCGAACTCAGTTTTCACCGGCACCGTGCCCGTGGTGAGCTCGGCGACCCGGTGGGCGGCGTCGGTCAGGAGCTCCTGACCGACCCGGCTCTGCCAGTCCACGAACCCGGCCGGGGCGGCCGCCAGGGCCCAGGCCGCGGTGGGCGGGGTGGCCGCATACAGGATGTCCAGCCCCACACCGTGCAGCCGCGCCTCCTCGGCCGCCCAGCTCAGAGCCGCTTGCGCCGACGGCGAATCATCAACGCCGACAACCACGTTTCCGATGATCGATCCCACGTTCCCACTCTCTGCAGCCGGGGCCATCGCGACGCCCGAGGTCGACTGTGCTCCACGCTAGAGGTCGGCGCAGTTGTGACCAAGGACTCCTGTGGCCGGGCCCGCTGCGGGGCTAGCGTCGGCCCTGTGGTCCTCAGTGAATCCGGCAACCGCCGGCCACCCAAACGGTCCGTCGTCGGCCGGGTACCCGGCGCTGCGCCGCTGCGCACCGCGGTCCGGCCGCTGACCAGGACCGGAAGCTACTACGCGCGGTCCTGGCGGGATTATCTCGGCCGTGCCGACCAGGACATGCCCATCGCCCGGCCCACCGTCGCGCTGGCCGCGGAGGCGCTGCGCGACGAGGTCGTGCTGCTGGGTCTGCGGGCCCGGCGGCCGCTGAGCGACGCCGTGGCCTTCGAGCGGATCCACCAGGAGGTCGCCGCCGCCCTCGACTTCTACGGTGAGCAGGGCTGCCTCGACGACCCGGAGAAGTTCTTCACCGCCCCGGGGCCGCTGACCGACGTCGAGATGGTGCCGGTGCGGCGGCGCAACCGTTCCTACGCGCGCCTGCGCTGGGAGAGCACCTACCGACCGCGGCCCGGTGAGCCGGGCGGCCGGCGGTGGCTGGACTACCGGGCCAACCGACACGGCTACGGCCTGATGCTGCGCCACGCCGAGCCACGGCCGTGGCTGGTGTGCATCCACGGCACCGAGATGGGACACGCGGGCATCGACCTGGCGATCTTCCGGGCCTGGTACCTGCACCGGGAGTTGGGGCTCAACGTCGTCCTGCCGGTGCTGCCGATGCACGGCCCTCGGTCCAGGGAGCTGCCCAAAGCTGCCGTGTACCCCGGCGAGGACATCCTCGACGACGTCCACGCGACCGCGCAGTCGGTGTTCGACGTCCGCGGCTTGCTGGCGTGGATCCGGCAGGAACAGCCGGGCATGCCGATCGGGGTGTACGGGCTGTCGCTCGGCGGGTTCATCGCCGCGCTGGTCGCGAGCCTGGACGACGACCTGACCTGCGCTGTGCTCGGCGTGCCGGTGGCCGACCTGATCGACCTCCTCGGTCGGCACTCCGGCCTGTCCGCCGGTGACCCCCGGTGGCGCACGCTCGATCTGGCCGCACCGTTGTCGCGGATGATCTCGCCGCTGTCGCTGCCGCCCCGGGTGGCGCCGGCGGGCCGGTTCATCTACGCGGGAATGGCCGACCGGGTGGTGCACCCGCGTGCGCAGGTCGCGCGCCTCTGGGAGCATTGGGGGAGGCCGGACATCAAGTGGTACCGGGGCGGCCATGCCGGGTTCTTCCAATCCCGGCCGGTGCACCGCTTCGTGACCGCCGCACTGGTCCAGTCGGGTCTGGTCGGCAGTAGCGGTGCCGACTAGCTGCACGTCCGACGATTTTGGGCCTGGCCGCCGGGCGAGTACCATGGATCAACGGTGCGGCTGCCCGCGCCGACTTCCTGCGTGCCCTGACAGGATTCCCCGCCTCGCGGCTCGGGAATTCCCCGGATCCGGCCCACGTTTTCAAGTCGGAGTCCAGGCTGCGCTGAACGAGGCCAGCAAAGCCGATACGAAACGAAAAGCTAAGGATCGTTACAAAGTATGGCCAAGAAAGACGGTGCCATCGAGGTCGAGGGTCGTGTTGTCGAGCCCCTGCCCAATGCGATGTTTCGCATTGAGCTGGAGAACGGGCACAAGGTCCTCGCCCACATCAGCGGCAAGATGCGGCAGCACTACATCCGCATCCTCCCGGAGGACCGCGTCGTGGTGGAGCTCTCTCCCTACGACCTGTCCCGCGGCCGCATCGTGTACCGCTACAAGTAAGTCGTCCCCCGAAGCAAGAGAAGGATCGAACGAGCCGTGAAGGTGAACCCGAGCGTCAAGCCCATCTGCGACAAGTGCAGGGTGATCCGCCGGCATGGGCGGGTCATGGTGATCTGCTCCGATCCGCGCCACAAGCAGCGTCAGGGCTGAGTCCGGGTCCTCGAGGACCCGGCCGCCCCGTCGGATCGACCCACAACTGAATGCAGACCTCCCAGTACCAGTGAGTTGCCCGGCGCGTCAGCGCCAAAAAGACGATTCAGCGCCGCTCATACACGTCCGGATCGGAGGCCGGACCCCGCGACCGACGTCGTGGGAACGGACTGGGAACGACACCTCCGCACGAGAAGAAGGAACACTGCCTGATGGCACGTCTCATGGGCGTCGATCTGCCGCGTGACAAGCGCATGGAGATCGCCCTGACCTATATCTACGGCATCGGCCGTACCCGCTCCCAGGAGATCCTGGAAGCCACCGGCATCAGCCGGGACCAGCGCACCAAGGATCTGACCGACGATCAGGTCACGCAGCTGCGTGACTACATCGAGGGCAACCTCAAGGTGGAGGGTGATCTGCGCCGCGAGGTGCAGGCCGACATCCGTCGCAAGATCGAGATCGGCTGCTACCAGGGTCTGCGGCACCGCCGTGGCCTGCCGGTGCGCGGCCAGCGGACCAAGACCAACGCGCGTACCCGCAAGGGCCCCAAGCGCACCATCGCCGGCAAGAAGAAGGCCAGGTAACCCCGGATGGCACAGGCAAAGAAGGGCGCCCCCAAGAAGGGGCAGAAGACCCGTCGCAGGGAAAAGAAGAACGTCCCGCACGGCGCAGCCCACATCAAGAGCACGTTCAACAACACGATCGTGTCGATCACCGACCCGCAGGGCAACGTCATCGCCTGGGCGTCGTCGGGACACGTCGGCTTCAAGGGGTCGCGTAAGTCCACCCCGTTCGCCGCCCAGCTGGCCGCCGAGAACGCTGCCCGCAAGGCGCAGGAGCACGGCGTCAAGAAGGTCGACGTCTTCGTCAAGGGCCCGGGTTCGGGCCGCGAGACCGCCATCCGCTCGCTGCAGGCCGCCGGTCTCGAGGTCGGCGCGATCGCCGATGTCACGCCGCAGCCGCACAACGGTTGCCGTCCGCCGAAGCGGCGCAGGGTCTAGGGAGGAACTGACAAATGGCTCGTTATACCGGACCCGTCACCCGCAAGTCGCGCCGTCTGGGCGTCGACCTCGTCGGTGGTGACCAGTCGTTCGAGAAGCGCCCCTACCCGCCCGGCCAGCACGGCCGCGCGCGGATCAAGGAGAGCGAATACCGTCTGCAGCTGCAGGAGAAGCAGAAGGCTCGCTTCACCTACGGCGTGATGGAGAAGCAGTTCCGTCGCTACTACGAAGAGGCCAACCGGCTGCCCGGCAAGACCGGTGACAACCTGCTGCGCATCCTCGAGAGCCGCCTGGACAACGTGGTCTACCGCGCAGGTTTGGCCCGTACCCGCCGGATGGCCCGCCAGCTGGTCAGCCACGGTCACTTCACCGTCAACGGTGTGAAGGTCGACGTTCCCAGCTACCGGGTGTCGCAGTACGACATCATCGACATCAAAGAGAAGTCGATCAATACGCTGCCGTTCGAGCTGTCCCGGCAGACCGCCGGTGACCGCCCGATCCCGGGCTGGCTGCAGGTTGTCGGCGAGCGTCAGCGCATCCTGGTGCACCAGCTGCCCGAGCGTGCGCAGATCGACGTGCCGCTCTCCGAGCAGCTCATCGTCGAGCTCTACTCGAAGTAGTAACCCTGGCCCCGGAATCCACTGGGGCACAGGCCACCTAACGGCATCAAATAGCGGTTGCCGAGAAGGAGAAAAGAAACACCATGCTGATTTCTCAGCGCCCCACCCTGAGCGAAGAGGTCATCGCCGAGAACCGCTCCCAGTTCGTCATCGAACCGCTGGAGCCGGGCTTCGGTTACACCCTCGGCAACTCGCTGCGTCGCACGCTGCTGTCGTCCATCCCGGGCGCCGCTGTCACCAGCATCCGCATCGACGGTGTGCTGCACGAGTTCACCACCGTTCCCGGTGTCAAGGAAGACGTCACCGACATCATCCTGAACCTCAAGGGCCTGGTCGTGTCGTCCGAGGAGGACGAGCCGGTCACCATGTACCTGCGCAAGCAGGGTCCCGGTGAGGTCACCGCGGGTGACATCGTGCCGCCGGCCGGTGTCACGGTGCACAACCCGGAGATGCACATCGCGACTCTGAACGACAAGGGCAAGCTCGAGGTCGAGCTCGTCGTCGAGCGGGGCCGCGGCTACGTGCCGGCTGTGCAGAACAAGGCTTCGGGTGCCGAGATCGGCCGTATCCCGGTCGACTCGATCTACTCGCCGGTGCTGAAGGTCACCTACAAGGTGGAGGCCACCCGCGTCGAGCAGCGCACCGACTTCGACAAGCTGATCCTCGACGTCGAGACCAAGAACAGCATCAGCCCGCGCGACGCGCTGGCTTCGGCCGGCAAGACGCTGGTCGAATTGTTCGGTCTGGCACGGGAACTCAACGTCGAGGCCGAGGGCATCGAGATCGGCCCGTCGCCGGCCGAGGCCGACCACATCGCGTCGTTCGCGCTGCCGATCGACGATCTCGACCTGACGGTGCGGTCCTACAACTGCCTCAAGCGCGAGGGTGTGCACACGGTGGGTGAACTGGTCGCCCGCACGGAGTCCGATCTGCTGGACATCCGGAACTTCGGCCAGAAGTCCATCGACGAGGTGAAGATCAAGCTGCACCAGCTGGGCCTGTCGCTCAAGGACAGCCCGGCCAGCTTCGATCCGTCCGAGGTCGCCGGCTACGACGTCGCCACCGGCACCTGGAACAGCGACGCCGGCTACGACCTGGACGACAACCAGGACTACGCCGAGACCGAGCAGCTTTAACCAATCCGTCCCGGTCCTACCTGATACGGGGGCCGGCCCCATTTAGGAGATAGTCGCAATGCCCAAGCCCACCAAGGGCCCTCGCCTCGGCGGGTCGTCCTCGCACCAGAAGGCGCTGCTGGCCAACCTTGCCACCGCGCTCTTCGAGCACGGCCGAATCAAGACCACCGAGCCCAAGGCGCGGGCGCTGCGGCCGTACGCGGAGAAGCTGATCACCCACGCCAAGAAGGGCACGCTGCACAACCGGCGTGAGGTGATGAAGAAGATCCGCGACAAGGACGTCGTGCACGTCCTGTTCGCCGAGATCGGGCCGTTCTACAGTGACCGCAACGGCGGCTACACCCGCATCATCAAGGTCGAGAACCGCAAGGGCGACAACGCCCCGATGGCGGTCATCGAGCTGGTGCGGGAGAAGACCGTGACCGACGAGGCCAACCGTGCCCGCCGGGCGGACGCCGCCCAGAAGGCGGCCGCGGCTGCAGCTCCGCAGGCTGCCGTCGAGCCGGAGGCCGCCGAAGGCCCCACTGCCGACGAGGTTTCGGCCGAGGAGCCGACAGCTGCCGCCGAGGAAGTTTCGGCGGAGGACACCGCGGCTGGCGAGGCTCCCGCTGAGGTCGAGAAGACTGACGACAAGTAGTCATCCCGTGAACGAGCCCGCCACCGACACCGGTGGCGGGTTTGTTCGTTTACGGCTCGATATCGCCTACGACGGAACGGATTTCGCCGGCTGGGCCACGCAGACGGGCCAGCGCACCGTCGCCGGGGCTCTGGACGAGGCGCTGACGACGGTGTTCGGTACGCCGATCGTGACGCGCGCGGCAGGCCGCACCGACTCAGGCGTCCACGCCGAGGCGCAGGTGGTCCACGTCGACGTGCCGCATGACGCGCTGCCGCGTGCGTATCCGCGGACGCCTCGGCCGGACGATCCGGAGTTCGCGCCGCTGGTGCGCCGACTGGGACGCATGCTGACCCAGGATGTCCGCGTCCTTGACATTGTCCGCGCCGCACCGGGTTTCGACGCCCGGTTCTCGGCCTTGCGACGCCACTACATCTACCGGTTGTCCACGGCGCCCTATGGTGTGGAGCCGCGCGATGCGCGCTTCGTGACCGCGTGGCCGCGCGAGGTGAATGTCGAGGCGATGGCCGCGGCGGCCCGGCAACTGTTGGGGCTGCACGACTTCGCAGCCTTCTGTCGGCATCGCGAGGGAGCCACCACGATTCGCGAGTTGCAGCGCCTCGACTGTGTGCGCGACGGGCACCGCGTCGAGATCAGGGTCAGCGCCGATGCGTTCTGCTGGAACATGGTGCGGTCGTTGGTCGGTGCGTTGCTCGCGGTGGGGGAAGGCCGCCGTGACGCCGACTGGTTACGCGGGCTGTTGAACGCACCCCGGCGCTCGAGCGATTTCGCCGCGGCACCGGCGCGCGGACTGACGCTGGTGGGGGTCGACTACCCGCCGGACGGTGAGCTGGCCGCGCGGACGCTCGTCACACGCGACCTGCGCACCCCCGACGAAGTCGGTTGATCAGATCCGGGGCGCGACAAAATCCGCGGCCTGATTGACCATTCCGGCCTTGATGTAGGCGGGCGCGAGGTGGTCGGGCCAGTAGTCCTGCCAGTTGTTCGGATCCGTCGGGTTGCAGATCGGATCGTCACCGTGGCACAACTCGATGGTGCGTTCCTGGTAGAGCGGATTGAAGTTCGAGATCGGTCCCACCCACGCGATGCCGTTGCCGAAGAGAGCCACTGCGGCGATGTGCCGGTCGAGGCCAGGCGGCAACGGGTTCTTGAAACCGAACGCCGCGATCGGCACCGCCAGCACGACGTCGGTGACCGCGGCGCCGAGCGAGTACCCGCCGAGCACCAGTCGGGTGTCGGGGCAGCTGTTCGCCATGTACTGGATGCGCTGGCTCATGTCGTTCGCGCCGATGTCGACCTCGGTGTCGGCCGGGTATTTGACCGCGTACAGAGCGACGTTCTTGCCGGTCTTCTGGCGCAGCGCGGAGATGAGGGCATTGCCGATCTGTCCGGCGCCGGGTGACTCGACGCGACCACGCGCGAAGATCAGCTCCGCCTCGGGGCAGGACTGTGCCGCGGCGGTCGGCGTCGGCCCGACGAGGGCCAAGGTCGCCAGTACCGCAGCGACCATCGCGGACAGTGCTCGGCTGGTTCGGCGGGGGCGCCGACGATGGGGCTGCTGCTGCGCGTGAGTCACCTCGCCGATCATAGCGACCACCGATGAGCGGCGACGTTGTTCGGTCCGACGGGGCATGCCAAACGGCCTGTCCGCCAAGCGGTCAGACGCGGCCGGCGGTGAAACCGGCCGCCTGCGTGATGAATACGGGGCTCTCGTAATTCGTGTGCGCGAACGGGTTCCGACCGTCCGAGCAAATCGGGTCCCCGTCGGCGCACACGTCGATCGACTTGCCCGCGAACGACCCCGTCGCCGAGACGGGGTTGCCGAACTTGGCGGCCGGGTTGCCGAACACCGCGACGGCGGCGACGTTGCCGTTGAGGCGGCCCGGCAGGGGCGGCGCGGAGCCGATGTTGCCGATGCGGTTGCCCAGCGGTGGGACCCCGGCGAGCATGTCCACGACGGCGGCACCTTGTGAATATCCGCCGAGAACGATGCGGGTGCCCGGGCACTGGTCGGCCATCGCGGAGATGCGCGCGGTCGCGTCGATGGCGCCGCTGGCGGTGTTGAGGAAGTCGTAGCTGGCGGGGTAGTTCACGCCGTAGATGCCGACGGTGCGGCCACCGAGCTGGTTGCGCAGCGTGTCGGCGAGGGCCTGTCCGACCCGACCGGGTCCGGGCGGCTCGCTGGTGCCGCGGGCAAACACCACTTCCACGTCCGGGCAGGGCTGGGCCGACGCCGACGGCACGGGCAGAACGATGGCGGCGGTCACGGTCACCGCCACGGCAGCTGCCGCCTTCACGATCCGGCGGCTCAATCCGACGAGGAGCACAAGACACGGTAACGCATAAGTGCTTTAAACAAGTCGGGCTACGAATGCCGCGGCCTGCTCCGTGAACCCGGCGGTGGCGTAGGCGTGGTGGGCGGCGAGGTCGTTCCCGCCCGAACAGACGGGGTCGGCGCCGTTGCACAAATCGATGGAGCGCGAGCCCCACACCGGGCTGACGGTGATGGGCAGGCCCAGCTTGGTCGAGGGGTTCCCGAACACCGCGACAGCGGCGACGAAGTCCGGTGCGTTGGGTGGAAGCGGCGCGGTGAAGCCGGCCGCCGGAATCGGTACCGCGGCGATGACGTCGATGACCGCGGCGCCCTGCGAGTACCCCCCGAGCACCAGGCGGGTCGCGGGGCAGTTGGCCATCATGTACTGGATGTGCAGGCTGGCGTCGTTGGCGCCCGATGCGGCGTCCAGGAAGTCGAAGCTCGCCGGATAGTTGACGGCGTACGCGCCGACCGAGCGACCGCCGACCCGCCCGCGCAGCGCGTCGACGAACGAGGCTCCCACCGGGCCGAGGCCGGGCGGTTCCTCGGTGCCGCGGGCGAAGATCACTTCGATGTTCGGACAGCCCTGTGCGTGGGCGCCCGGCGGGCGACCGGGTGTCACGACCAGCGTCGCCGTGAGCAGCAGGAACGCGGCGAGGACCATCGCCAGGCGGCGGGCATCAGTGCCGACGGTCACCTGGCGATGCTAGCTGCTCGGCACCCTGGTCATCCGGGCATTTGGCCAGGTCACCTTGGCGGGCCAGGGCCAATCCGACCAGCACGACCGCTCCGCCGATCACCTGGGTGACGGTCATCGCCTCACCGAGTAGCACCCATGCCGCCAGCACCGCGAACATCACCTCGGACAGCCCCACCAGAGAGGCGAATCGGGGCCGTAGTCGCGCGATCCCGATGATGCCGAGGGTGTAGGCGATCGCGGTCGGGATCAGCGCCAGCGCGATGACGGGCACCAGCGGGGAGGTGGTCCAGCCCGCGATGACGGTGTCGTTGGCAGTGAACGTCAGGGGCATCGCGCCGACGAGGCCGAGCGTGGCGACCGCGGCGGCGCCGACGATGAGACCACCGGCGGCCAGGGTGATCGGGTGCAGCGGTGTCCGGTCCGGCCGGTGGGAGCCGGCGCGGTCGGACATCAGGAAGTAGCAGGCGGCGCAGACCGCCGCGGCGGCGCCCCAGCCGACGCCGACGAGGTTGATCTGTGCCGTGGTGAACCCGGCGGGGCCCAGGACGCCGAGGACCAGCATGATCCCGGCGATCGCCAGCGCCACCCCACCCAGCGTCAGCCCGGTGGGCGCCTGGCGGGTGGTGGCCCACAGCCACGCGACGACGATGACCGGTGCGGTGTACTCCAGCAGCAACGCCACGCCGACCGGCAGGTGGGAGACTGCGTTGAAGTAGAACAGCTGGGCCCCGGCTATCGGGACCAGGCCGTAGAGGACGATGACGCCCACATGTACTCGTACCTCGCGCAGCCAGCCCGGCCGGACGACGGTGGCGAACAGCACCATGGCCAGCGCTCCACCGGCGAGGCGGGCGGTGACCGCGGCGGTCGGGCTCCAGCCCGCCACCATCAGGGCCTTACCGAACGGTCCGGAGCAGCCGAACGCCAATGCGGACCCGACCGCGAACAGCAAGCCCGACCGGAACTGTCCGGTGCCGGCACGCGGAGCCGTCGACGCCGTGTCCAACGCAGCCACCAGTCACCTCCGGGAGAAAAGAAGTCATGAGTAAAATGAATTTCGATCGTGACACTACCGTCGGAGCAAGTCAGGGGTCAAATGCTTTTCAGTCATGACACCGAGCTCACCCTGCGCGCGATCGGTGAACTGGTCAACAGCGACCGGGTCGGCGGAGAAGAGCTCCCCGACATGCCTGCCCTGGACGCCTACCTGGACCGCCACGGCTGGACGGGCCGGCGCGACCGCGATGACGCAGAACTGCGGGCCGTGCACCAACTGCGGGAACGGGTGGGTCGCATCTGGGCTGCCGCCGACGACGAGGTTGGAGCGGTCGACCAGGTCAACGCGCTGCTCTCCGACACCCGAGCGGCGCCCTGGCTGACCCGTCACCCCGAGATGCCGGAGTGGCATCTGCACCTGGCCTCGGTGCACGACCCGCTGTGGCAGCGCATGGGCGCCGAGATGGCGATGGCACTCGCCGACGTGATCCGGGCCGGCGAGCTCCGCCGGCTCAAGGTCTGCGCGGCCCCAGACTGCACCGCCGTCCTGGTCGACCTGTCGCGCAACCGGTCGGGCAAGTTCTGCGACACCGGAAACTGCGGTAACCGCCAGCACGTCGCGGCCTATCGGGAGCGGCGCGCGAAGAAGTGAAATCGCCTGCCCCGCGCCGCCGTTAGGCTGGCCCCGGGGGTGACGATGGCGGGGCAGATCACACGCCTGCAGGTCAGCGGGCACCGGTTCCTCGCGCGCCGGATGCGCCACGCGCTGGTCCGCGCCGACGCCCGGATGCTCGACGATCCCCTTCGCGCGCAGTCTCTTTCGCTGACGGGTGGCGCGGTACTGGGCACCGTCGCCGTGGCGATCTGCGCCGCACTGGGCGCGTGGCGACCGGCCGACGACGTCGGACGGTCACCGATCCTCATGGTCGCCGAGACCGGGGCGCTGTACGTCACGGTCGATGAGCGGGTACACCCCGTACCCAACCTCGCCTCAGCGCGACTGATCACCGGAACCACCGATACCCCGGCCGCCGTGACGCAGCGCGCGATCGACCGGGCCGACCACGGACCGGCGCTCGGAATACCCGGTGCACCAGCGCATCTCGGACCGGCGCTGGAGGCTCACGAAGCGCAGTGGACTGTCTGCGACGACGAACACGGCTCCACCACGGTGCTCGCGGGTGCGGCTAGAGACACCGCGATGCGTACCGGCGCCGGTGTCCTGGTCGCCGCGCGCGGCACCCCCACGGCGACCTACCTGCTGCACGGCGGCTGGCGGTCCCGCGTCGACCTCCGCCGTCCGGCGGTGGTGCGCGCGCTGGGACTCGACGGCGTTGCGCAACGCGAAGTTTCGCCGACACTGCTGGCAGCGGTACCGGAGGCCCCACCGATCGAGCCGCCACCGATCCCGGCCGCCGGAACCCCTGGGCCGCCCGCGCTGGACGGGCTCACCGTGGGGACGGTCTTCTCGGTGCCAGGTACCGACGCCGTGGACCACTACGTCGTCCTCGCCGACGGGGTCCAGCGGGTCGGCGCGGTGACCGCCGACCTGATCCGCTACAGCCACGCCCGCGCCGATCATCGGATACCTGTGCTCGGTCCTGACGTCCTCGGCGCCGTGCCGGTCCGCACCACGCTGGCGGTGCAGACGTTTCCCGACGACGCCGGCACCGTCGCGTCACGCTACGTGTGCGTCCGCTGGCGCGCCGATGGCGCGGCCGGCACCTCGCACAGCACGGTCCTGCACGGTGACGGATTGTCTGGGGCCCCGCAGGCGCTGGCGCTCGTGCAGGCCGACGGGGCGGGGCCGGCGGTCGACGCCGTCGCGATCCCGTCCGGTCGAAGCATCTGGGTGCGCAGTGTGGGAGTGACGGGCACCGGCCAGCGCACCGGATCGTTGTTCCTGGTCACCGACTCCGGTGTGGTCTTCGGCGTCGACACCACCGAGTCCGCGGCGCGGTTGGGCCTCACCGGTGCCGCCGCACCCGCGCCGTGGCCGGTGCTCTCGGCCTTGCCGCGGGGACCGCAGCTGAGCCGCGCCGCTGCGTCAGTCGCGCGGGACGGCGCTCCGTAGCCGGCCCACCGCGGCCACCGCCAGCCCTACGCCACCGACGAGGGCCAGACAGATCACCGCGCCGCGCACCGGGGAGCCGGGCCGGGCGGCCTCGGGTGTGCGGACAGGCAGCGCCACGGGCGCCGGAGCAGGCGCCGGCGGCACTCCGGTCCCGGCGGGGCCGGACACCGCGGCCAGCGCATCCACCACACCGCGGCCCACGCTCGGGTTCCCGCCGCCGGCGGTCGGGCGCGCGGTGTTCTCGATCCGCGTCATCACCTGGCGCGCGGTCAGCTCCGGGAACCGCGCACGCACCAGCGCAGCGACCGCGCTGACCACCGGGGCGGCGTAGCTCGTGCCTGACAACGCGGTCCCCGCAGCGGTGCGGTCCACCAGGCCGTCGGCGGCCGCTGCCAGCGAGACCACGTCCTCACCCGGCGCGGCCACGTCAACCCACGGCCCGGCCAGCGTGAACGGTGACGCGATACCGTCGGCGCCGACCGAGCCGACGGTCAGCACGAGGTCGTCGTACCAGGCGGGGCTGGCCACCACCGCCACGTCGGCGGCGGGATCGGCCGGGTTCTGGTCCGGGCACTGACCGGGACCGCCGACGTTACCCGCGGCGCTGACCACGACGACGTTCTTCACGTCGACGGCATAGGCGAGAGCCGCACCCAGTGCCCGGTCGTCGAGGACGATGTCGGCGGGCAGGCACGCGACCGACGAGACGTTGACGATCCCGGCGCCGAGGTCCGCGGCGGTGCGCACAGCTGCCGCCAGCGTCTCGACGTCGCCGAACCCGGCCGCTGCCGCATCGCCATCAGCCCGGAACTTGTTGCTGGACTGCCGGATCGCCAGGATGGCGGCATCCGGTGCCAGACCGGTGAAGCCCGCCGGGTCGCCGGCGTCGGGGCTCGCGGCGATGATGCCCGCCACCGCGGTGCCGTGGCCGTCGCAGTCGGCGGTGCCGTCCTGCTTCCAGACGTAGTCCCCGCCGGGGATCAGGTGCGGTAAGCGCCGGTGCCGGGCCACGCCGGTGTCGATGACCGCGACCGTCTGGCCCGCGCCGCGGGTGAGCGCCCACACCGCATCGAGGTCCTGCACCAGCGGGTGGGCCGCTGAGGCGGATTCCCCTGAGGGAGTGGCACAGTCGTCATGGCGAACGGTGGCACGCGGCGGCGCCGGCGCAGCAGCCGGTGGCAGCAGCGAATCGTCGATCGGCGGCGGGGACACCGCCCCGGCCACCGCCGCCGGTGAGACGACCAGCACCCACACGAGGCACAACGTCGGCACGCGCGCCCTGTTCACGGGAAGGCCGGCCCGCGAACCCAGCCGTAGACGCCGGTGACCCACAGCATCAGCGGGACCACCGCCACCAGCGCGACGCACTCCACCACCTGAATGCCCTGGCGGGCCAATGGGTTCCACTCTGGCGGGTTTCGCCACCGGTAGACACCCGCCACCGCCGGCGCCGCGGTGGCCAGGCACAGCCATGGCACCTGCGCCGGCCACAGCAGTGTCGCACCGACCCACGACGCGACGGCTCCCGTCAGACCTGCCGAGGTCAGCGCGACGCGCCGGCAGCGGTCGGCATGGTGACGGGCCCGCAAGACCAACAGGACCGCCATGACAGCTGCCAGTGCCACAGCGGCGACAGTGCGCTGCGCGGTGAGGGCCAGCGTCGCCAGTGCCGCGGTGGCCGACCAGCCGACGAGGAGCCCGGTCAGCAGGCGGTGCGCCATTGCCGCGCGCTCCGGCGCGATGCTCTCCCGCGCCGGTGACACTCCCGTGACGCCGAGTGCGATCCGCGGTGCAGTCGTCAGGGCCGCCACGGAGACCGCAGCCAGCGCGGCGCCCGCGGCCCCCACGGACCAGGCGGGCGCCGCGCTCACCGCGGCCGTTGCGGTGATTGCACCCGCGCCCGCGCTGACCGCGACGAGCGTCGTCGCGGCGGTCGCGCGCGCCAGCAGCGCCGCCATCGCACATCCGGCCGCCCCACCGAAGGACAGCGCGACCTGCCAGGGCGCCTCCGGAATCGCGAGAAACCCGGTGACGAAAGCGAACCCGGCCGCACCGACACCGAGCGTCACCGGTATCGGACAGCGCCGGTCCGCGCTCACGATGATCGCGGCCGCCGCCGACAGCACCGCCGCGCACCACACCCGCGCACCCGCATCGTTCGGCCACGCGAGCACCGCGGCCAGGATCAGCACCACCGCCAAGCCGGCGCCCTCCCGCAGCGTGGTCGGTGGCGCTTCCCGCTCCCGCGCGAGATCCGCGATGAGCACCGCCGCATCGAGCGGCGACCTGCGCGGTGCGGGCACCCCCGTCGAGTCCAGCACGAGGACATCGCCATCGGCGATACCGTTGTCCCGCAGATTATTCGACATGTCGAGCGCGCCGCCGGTCAGATGGCTCAGATGCCAACGCCTGGGACTGCCGTCCACCGAGGGGCTGACGACGACGTCGACGAGATCGGGCAGCAGGGCGCCGACCGGGCAGTCGGACGGCACGCGGAGGTCGACCGGCGGCACGTGCGAACGCGGCGCGCACACCGTCACGCGGAGCAGCGAATCACGCATGGCATCAACGTATCCCGTCCGAGTGATGTGCCCTCGCACCAGTTTCCGTACCTGTGGATGGAACGCGAGCGCGCCGTCGTGCGTCTACTCCTGTGTGGACACTTCTGTCGGTGCGGCGCGCCTCGTGCTCGATGCGCCGCCGGATGTCCCCGAGGCGACGCCGTTGTCGCCGATGGTCAAGCTGATGCCGGTGGTCATGCTCGTCGCCATGCTGGGGATGGGGGCCTGGTACCTCAGCATGGGCGGGCCGCGCCAGCCCATGAGCTTGTTCTTCCCCGCGATGATGGTGTTCTCGGTGCTGGGCTCGCTGGTCTACGGCGCACGTGCCGGTGGGCGCGGCGGCGAACTCGACCAACGGCGCGCGGAGTATCTGCGATACCTCGCCGGCGTGGAGCGCACCCTGATGGCAGCGGCCGACGCGCAGCACCGCCGATTGCACGCCAGGCACCCCGATCCCGCAGCGCTGTGGACCGGGGACGTCCCCGTCCGCGCGGAGCAGGACGACGGATTCTGTTGCGTGCGGGTCGGAGTCGGCACCCAGCCGGCCGTGGTCGAAGTGGTCGCGCCCACGATGCCCGACGACGACACCGCCGACCCGGTCACCGTCGGCGCCGCGCGGCGCCTCGTGCGCGCCTACAGTGCGGTCGCCGATGTCCCGGTAATCGTCGACCTGCGCGCTGTGCGGCGGATAGAGGTGACCGGGGACCTGTCGGCCTGCCGAGCCCTGGCACGCGCCGTGGTGTGTCAGGTCGCCGCGCACCACCACCCCGACCATGTCGAGATCGCGGTGCAGGCCGGCCGAGACGACATGCCGGGCTGGGACTGGATCAAATGGCTGCCCGCCTCGTCGTCGACCCGGTACCGGGTGGTGGTCGTCGACGGCATCGAGTCCCCGCCGGCCGAGCCGCACACCACCCACGTCGTCCTCACCCCGGGCGCGCCGCACGCACCGGTCAGCGTGCGCACCGACGGGCGCCACGTCGCGGTCGCGCCGGACGCGATGACCGCGGTCGATGCGGAGACGTGTGCGCGCCGCCTGGGGCGCGCCGCCGCCCAACCCGCGGCCGCATCACCGGGAGAGTGGCTGTCACTGAACGGAATCCGCTACCCCGACACCGTCGACGCCGCGGCCCACCGTGCGGGCCGCGCCGTCGAGGACCACCTTCGGGTGCCGGTCGGGACCGGCGAGGACGGCACCGTCGTCGCGCTCGACATCAAGGAGGCGGCCGCCGGCGGCATGGGGCCGCACGGTCTGTGCGTCGGAGCCACCGGGTCGGGAAAGTCGGAGTTCCTGCGCACGTTGACGCTGGGCATGATCGCCGCGCACCCGTCCGACGAACTCAACCTCGTGCTCGTCGACTTCAAGGGCGGCGCCACCTTCCTCGGCTTCGAAACCGCCCGGCACGTCGCGGCAGTCATCACCAACCTCGCCGACGAGGCGCACCTGGTCGCGCGGATGCGGGACGCGCTGGCCGGTGAGGTCACCCGCCGCCAGGAACTCCTGCGCGCCGCCGGCAATCTGACCGATCTGGCCGCCCACCGGCAGGCCCGCCGCGCCGGTCGCGACCTCGCGCCGTTGCCTGCGTTGTTCATCGTGGTCGACGAATTCTCTGAGCTGCTCAGTCAGCACCCCGACTTCGCCGAACTGTTCGTGGCGATCGGTCGGCTGGGCCGGTCGCTGGGCATGCATCTGCTGCTGGCAAGTCAGCGTCTCGACGAAGGCCGGCTGCGCGGCCTGGAAACCCAGCTGTCCTACCGCGTCTGCCTGAAGACCTTCTCGGCCTCCGATTCCCGTGCGGTGCTGGGTGTTCCGGACGCCCATCACCTGCCCGCCGCGCCCGGCGCCGCCTACCTCAGGACCGCCGACGGTTCCCTCACCCGCTTCCAGACCGCCTATGTCTCCGGCGGATACACCCCCGATCCGGGCGCCGATGCCGACTCCACACGTACCGCGGTGGAGGTGTTCACGCGCGCGACCGCACCCCGCCCCGTGCCGAGCCCGCCCCGCAAGCCGCTGCTCGAGAACGTCCTGCAGCGGTTCGCCACCAGCGGTGCCCCTGCGCATCCGGTGTGGCTGCCGCCCCTGCGTCATCCACCGCGTCTGGATCGCCTCCTGGACCGCGCAGGTCCGCTGCGGGTGCCGATCGGGTTGGTGGACTGTCCGTTCGAGCAGCGCTACGAGCCCCTGATGGTCGACGTATCCGGAGCCACCGGCAACCTTGCCGTGATCGGCGGGCCGCAGTCCGGAAAGTCCACGACGCTGCGCACGGTGATCACCGCGTTGGCCGCCACCCACGACGCGACGCAGATCCAGTTCTACTGTTTGGATTTCGGTGGCGGCGCCTTGAGCCGGCTGCGCGGTATGCCCCACGTGGGATCGGTCGCCGGCCGCGGCGACACCGAGCTGTGCCGCCGCACCGTCGCCACCGTCGACGGGGTGCTCCGCAGCCGCGAGGCCGCGTTCCGACACCTGGGGGTGAGCACCATGGCCGAGTACCGCACCGCCGCGGTGGATCGGTTCGGCGAGGTGTTCCTGGTCGTCGACGGCTGGGCCGCCCTGCGCGACGCGGACGACCAACTGGAGGCGGCCATCACCGCACTGGCCGGCCGGGGACTGTCCTACGGCGTCCACCTCGTGCTCGCCTCCTCCCGATGGGCCGACCTGCGCCCGGCCCTCAAAGACCAGCTCGGCACCCGCATCGAGCTGCGGCTGGGGGATCCGGCCGAGTCCGAGATGGACCGCCGCCGCGCCCGCGAACTGACCGACTTGCCCGCAGGGCACGGAATCACCCGCAGCGGCCGGGAATTCGTGATCGCCACCTGCGACGACGTGGCCGTCCACCGGCAGCCCGACACACCGCCCGCGCCGCCGGTGGAACTGCTCCCGCACCGCGTCGCGCTCGCCGCCGTGGCCGGGCACGACGGGCCCGGCGCGGTCGTCGTCGGCGTCGGGGAGGACGACCTGCGGCCCGTGCAACTCGACCTCGGCACGCATCCGCACCTGCTGATCCTCGGCGACGGTGAGTGCGGCAAGACCGCGCTGCTGCGCACGCTGTGCACCCAACTGATCCGCAGCCGCACCCCGGGCCAGGCGCAACTCGAGATCGTCGATTACCGCCGCACTCTGCTCGGCGTCGTCGAATCCGACCATCTCGGCGGCTATTCCGTCTCCGGGCTCGCGCTCTGCGCGCGCATGGAGGCACTGCAACGCCGGCTGACCGCCCGACTACCCGACGAACACGTGACCCAGCAACAGCTACGCAGCCGATCGTGGTGGACCGGCCCCGACGTCTACCTCGTGATCGACGACTATGACCTGGTGGCCGGCGCCACCGGCAACCCGCTGACCCCGCTCGCCGACTTCCTCCCGCACGCCAAGGACGTGGGTCTGCATGTGATCGTCGCCCGCCGCTCCGGCGGAGCCGCTCGGGCGATGTTCGACCCGGTGCTGGCCCGACTGCGGGACATGGGCTGCAGCGGTCTGACCATGAGCGCGAGCCCGGACGAAGGCGTCCTCCTCGGTGGCGTCCGGCCGGGTCCGCTCCCGCCCGGTCGCGGAGTCCTCAGCGTGCGCGGCCGACGAAACGAACTCGTCCAGGTGGCATGGGTCGATCCACCGTGACCGTACTGGTCGAAGTCGGGCCGAGAACCGTTCGCGGACCACGGAATCCGCCTGCCGAGTGGGTCACGGTCGCGATCGACGGCATCGACGACGACCTCGCGCTGCTCGACGACCGGCCGGTGGCCGTCGCCGACCTCTGGTGCGACGTGCTCGCCGCGGCGGCCGGGGACCACCCGGGCGGCGTCGCCGTGGTGGTGCCCACCTGGTGGCCGGCCGCGCGGATCGCCACGCTGCGTGCGGCGACAGACGGCGACGTGTACACGCGCGCTGACCTTCTCACCGTAGAATCCGACGCGGTGGTCGTCGAGGTCGCCGACGAGCTGGTGCTGTTGGTATCGGCCACCACCGACCCGGTGGTGCTGGATCGGCGCGCGATGGGACTGACCGCCCACCTCGGCGGCGTGCGGGACGTGCTGATCGATGTGCCCGCCGAGGTGCCGCCGCTGAGCGGTGACGAGCTGGCCGAACTGAGAGCCGCCGGAATCCGAGTCACTCATGCTGGGCGGCAACGGCTGTCGCACGCCCTCCCGGCACCCGAGCAGATCCGCGCCCGTCCGCGCGGGCGCCGCATGGCGGCCACGGTCGGCGTACTCGCGGCCGTCGGTGTCGGCTGGGCGCTGCAGGCTGCGGCGAACCCGTCCGGAGGCGGGGCCGAGTGGCTCGTCGAAGGGCGGGTCGGGCTGCAGGTCCCCGCCGGATGGACGGTCGAACGGGTCACCACGGGATCCGGCTCGGCCCGCGTCCAGGTGAGCGACCCGGCCGGCGGCGCCGCTGTGCACCTGACCCAGTCCCGGCTGACCGCGGCGACCTCGGTCCCGGAGCTGGCCGCCTCGCTGCGCACCGCCATCAACGACGAAAACCCGGGTGTCTTCGTCGACTTCGACCCCGCGGGCAGGGTCGGTGAGCGCCCAGCGGTGACCTACCGCGAGATCCGGACCCACAGCCATACCCGGTGGGCGGTGTGGGCCGACGGCACCACCAGCATCGCGGTGGGCTGCCAGAGTGCGCCGGAGGGCGCCGCCGCGCTGCAGCAGATCTGCACCCGAGCGGTCGAATCCGCGCGTGTCGTCGATTGAGGGGAACCGATCGAGGCGGGCCGACGTCCTAACAACAAACCACTCGTGCTGACCGTGAAGGGAACCACCGATGTCGACACCCGCCATGCCGCCACCGACCGGGTCGGCCGCGCTGACCACCGACCTCGACATGATGATCGCGATCGCGGGCAAGACCGACGCGCGCAACGACGAGCTTCGGGCCATGCTGTCGACGTTCATCAGCGCGATGAACAGTGTGCCCGCATCGGTGTGGGGCGGGGTGGCCGCGGTGCGCTTCCGCGAGGTCGTCGAACGCTGGAACGGGGAGTCGGTACGACTGCACGCGGCGCTGAGCCGGATCGCCGAGACCATCCGGGACAACGAGCGCGTCCTTCGTGCGGTCGGGGAAACCCATTCCCAGCACATCGGTTCCGTCGCGGCCGGACTGTAAGGGGACACCGATGGACAGCACCTTGTCGTACGACTTCGGCGCGATCGAGTACTCGGTGCGCCAGGAGATCCACACCACTGCCGCGCGGTTCAATGCGGCGCTGGACGACCTGCGCGCGCAGATCGCCCCGCTGCAGGCGACGTGGACGCGTGAGGCCGCCGAGGCCTATCGGGTGGAGCAGGTCCGCTGGGAACAGTCCGCCGCCGCGCTCAACGAGATCCTCGTCAGCCTCGGCAACGCGGTCCGCGACGGCGCCGACGACGTCGCCGCCACCGACCGGCGGGCCGCCCGAGCCTGGGGTGCGTGACCGCACCCCACCAGTGTCTGCGCGGCCCCGGTCCGGAGGGGAGCCGGCCGGGGTCGCGCAGTACCGGCATCCACAGCAGCTGAGCTAGGGTGGCAGTACGTGTGATGGCGAACACAAAGGAAGCGCCGGGTGGCAGCAGCTGAGACATCGGTAGGTCGGGCATCGGTCGGACGGACGCCGAAGCTACGTGCCGTGCACGAGCTTTTCGTCGCGGGAGAGGTCGATGCGAACTATCTGAAGTCTCATGCTGTGCGCCCGGTCGTCGCGCAGAGCTGGCAGCGCAGCCTGGCCGGCGGTGTCGATCCGTACCTGGACGGCGCGAGGGATGCCGTCACCACCATCGACAGACTGCGCGAGATCCATCCGCTGGCGCGGGCGTTGCCGGTTATCCGGCGCCTGCTCGTCGACGATGCCGCTGACTCCGGGGTGGTCGTCGCGGTCAGCGCCGCCGACGGCACACTGCTCTGGGTCGAGGGCGACCCGACCGCGCGCCGGAAGGCCGAGGCGATGAACTTCGTCCCGGGCGCCGACTGGAGTGAGCGCAGCGCAGGCACCAACGCACCCGGCACCGCGCTGGCGCTGGATCGCGAGTTGCAGATCCACGGCTCCGAGCACTTCTCCCGCATCGTGCAACCGTGGAGCTGCACCGCCGTGCCGGTGCACGACCCGGCCACCGGCGCACTGCTCGGCGCGATCGACCTCACCGGCGGCGACCAGGTTGCGACCGCCCAGACGCTGGCGCTGGTGCGCGCCACCGCAGTGGCCGTCGAGAACCACCTGGCCTTGCTGCGGGTTGCGGGTGTGGCCCCGGAACCGGCCGCGCGCCGGCCACACCTGCTGGTGCTCGGCGGTGACCGGCCACGCTGGGTCACCACCGACCGCAACGGCCACCTGCAGACCACCTACCTGACGGGCCGGCACGCCGACATCCTGGTACTGCTCAGCCGCCGGCCCGAGGGGCTGTCGGCCGACCATCTGGCGGTGCTGCTCGACGACAAGGACCTCGACGTCGTCACCGTCCGCGCTGAGATGTCGCGGCTGCGCAAGGTCATCGGCGCCGAGCAGCTCGGGTCTCGGCCCTACCGATTGTTGACGCCGGTCACCAGCGACATCGATGAGGTGTTCGACGCCCTCGACGCCGGCGACGTCGAATCCGCGCTCGCCCGCTACGCCGGCCAGCTGCTGGTCCAGTCGGTGTCGCCGGCGATCGCGCGCCTGCGCACCCAGCTGTCGACCACGCTGCGCGACGCGGTGCTCGCCGAAGGCAGACAGGGCGGCACGGATCTGCTGCGGCGCTGGCTGGAGCTGCCCGATGGACGCGATGACCGCGAAGGCTGGCAGGCGCTGCGCGACAGCGCCGGGCTGACTCCGGTGGCGCGCGCCCGGGCGCGTGGGCACCTGGCCGGTCTCGACTTCGAGCTCGGCTGAAACCTGAGCAAGGCCGGGAAATCGCAGGTCAGCTGCTCTGCAAACGCGAGTTGTCGGCGTCCGCAACGTGACTCGATGATGTGGACATGGACATCGACAGCTACGCCGTGTTCCTACCGGACGCCTACACCGCGACGTTGACCCCGCCGGTCAGCACATGGTGGCCGTGGCGTGGCCGCACCGTGCACATCGCGCGCGCCGGGGTGGAGTCGGCGGAGGTCCGGTGCCTGGTCGTCCACGGCGGCGGCGGATACGCCGGCGCGCTCTGGCCCGCCGCGGCAGTCGCGGCCGGCGACGGCGTCGAGGTGCTCGCCCCGGACCTGCCGCTGTACGGCGACACCGTCGAACCCGACCCGGCCGGGGTGCGTTACGACGACTGGGTCGACCTGCTGTGCGACCTCGTCACCGCCGAATGCGCCGCCGATCCCCGCCCGCTGATCCTCTTCGGCGCCAGCATGGGCGGCATGCTCGCCTACGAGGTGGCCGCCCGCACCGGGCAGGTCGCCGCGGTGGCGGCCACCTGTCTTCTCGATCTCGCCGACCCTGCCGCCCGGTCCGCCGCCACCCGGTTCGCGTGGATGGGCGGTCCCGCACCTGCGCTGCTGCGTGCCGTCGAACCGGTCCTCGGCCGAGCCCGGCTGCCGATCCGCTGGCTGGCCGACATGGAAGCGATGAGCACTGACCCGCAGCTGTCGCGCCTGTGCGCGTCCGACCCTCGCGGCGGCGGGGTCAGCGTCCCGCTCAGATTCCTCTCGAGCTGGATGGGCTACCGCCACACCCCGGCGGAGTCTTTCGATGCCGCCCCGGTCACGCTGGTGGCCCCCGGTGCCGACAGATGGACCCCACCGGAGGTGAGTATCCGCTTCCTGCAGCGCATTTCGGGACCGACAGAACTGGTCATACTGGAGAACTGCGGTCACTTCCCGATCGAGGAGCCAGGGCTCACGCAGCTTCGCGACGCGTTCACCCGGGTGGTGGCGCGAGTCGGTCGACGGTGAACAGCAGGACCTCGACGTCGAACCCGTCGCGCGTCATCACCCGGTGCAACTGCACGTCGATCGCGTGGACCAGAGTCCGCGCCGTCATCTCCACGTCGGCGCCGCCGCGCCCGCAGCGTTTCAGGTGAAAGGCCACCTCGTCGCAGATCCGGTCCTCGAAGCCGTGAAGCTCGGCGAGTTGCTCGACGGTGGGCCGGGCCAGCCGGTGCAGCAGTGCGTGCAGCCGGGGGCGGTCGCCGTGCAGCGCGACCACGGCGGTGAGTACCTCCCGCATGGTGTCGTCGAACGGGAGAGCGTCGGCACGCAGCCGTGCGAACACCTCGGTGAGTTGCCGGTCCGCATCCCGCACGTGCCGCTCGGCGAGCACCTGCAACAGTGCGAACTTGTCCGGGAAGTACTGGTAGAGGGTGCCGATCGACAGCCCCGCGCGTTCGGCGATCCGGTTGGTCGTCGCGGCGGCGCCCTCGCGCGAGAACACCTGGGCAGCCGCCTCCACCAGCGTGTTCACCGTCTCGCGGCTGCGCTGTTGGCGGGGTGTGCGGCGGTTCTCGTCGATGACGGCAGTCTGCCGAACGATGCAACCGTGGTGCAACGGTGACGCGCGTAGCGTCAGTGACGCACACCACACGAGCAGGAGGCTCCCCATGACTGTGTACGCCCGCCCCGGGGCTGACGGCTCCCTCATGTCGTTCAAGTCCCGCTACGACAACTACATCGGCGGCCAGTGGGTACCGCCGTCGGCCGGCCGCTACTTCGAGAACCCGACACCGGTCACGGGGCAGATATTCTGCGAGGTGGCCCGATCCGACGAGAACGATATCGAGAAGGCCCTCGACGCTGCCCACGCCGCCGCGCCGGCCTGGGGTAAAACCTCGGCCGCCGAGCGAGCCGTGATCCTGAACAAGATCGCCGACCGCATCGAGGAGAACCTCGAGTCGATCGCACTGGCGGAGTCCTGGGACAACGGCAAGCCGATCCGTGAGACGCTCAACGCCGACCTCCCGTTGGCCGTGGACCACTTCCGCTACTTCGCGGGATGCATTCGCGCGCAGGAGGGTTCGCTGGCAGAGGTGGACGAGGACACCGTCGCCTATCACTTCCACGAGCCGCTCGGCGTGGTCGGCCAGATCATCCCGTGGAACTTCCCGATCCTGATGGCGGTCTGGAAGCTGGCGCCGGCGCTGGCCGCGGGCAACGCGATCGTGCTCAAGCCGGCCGAGCAGACCCCGGCCTCGATCCTGTACCTGTTCGAGATCATCGGGGATCTACTGCCCGCGGGCGTGGTCAACATCGTCAACGGCTTCGGTGTCGAGGCGGGCAAGCCGCTGGCCTCGAGCAACCGGATCGCCAAGATCGCGTTCACCGGTGAGACCACCACCGGCCGGCTGATCATGCAGTACGCGTCGCAGAATCTGATCCCGGTGACGCTGGAGCTTGGCGGGAAGAGCCCGAACATCTTCTTCAACGACGTGCTTGCCGCCGACGACAGCTTCCAGGACAAGGCATTGGAGGGCTTCACGATGTTCGCCCTCAACCAGGGCGAGGTATGTACCTGCCCGTCCCGATCGCTGATCCAGGCCGACATCTACGACGACTTCCTGGCGCTCGCGGCGATCCGCACCAAGGCCGTTCGCCAAGGTGATCCGCTGGACACCGAGACGATGATCGGCGCCCAGGCCTCCAACGATCAGCTGGAGAAGGTCCTGTCCTACATCGAGATCGGCAAGAACGAGGGTGCTCAGGTGCTCACTGGAGGTGAGCGCGCCGAGCTCGGGGGCGATCTCAGCGGCGGGTACTACGTCGCGCCGACGGTCTTCACCGGCAGCAACAAGATGCGGGTGTTCCAGGAGGAGATCTTCGGTCCGGTGGTGACCGTCACGTCGTTCACCGACTACGACGAGGCCATCGCGATCGCCAACGACACGCTCTACGGCCTGGGGGCGGGTGTGTGGAGCCGCGACGGCAGCACCGCCTACCGCGCGGGACGGGACATCAAGGCGGGCCGGGTGTGGACGAACTGCTACCACCAGTACCCGGCGCACGCGGCGTTCGGTGGTTACAAGCAGTCCGGTATCGGTCGGGAGAACCACAAGATGATGCTCGACCACTACCAGCAGACCAAGAACCTGCTGGTGAGCTACAGCAACAAGGCCCAAGGGTTCTTCTGATGGGTGGTGCTCTGCGCAGCGCGGTCAGAACACCGCTCTGCTGATCGAGTTCGCGGTGGCCCGGGTGTCCAGCACTCGGGCCCCCGCCGGCTCATCGGCCTGCGCAGTGCTCATGCCCTTCCCTACGGATCCAGGCCTTTTCGAGGTTAGGAGCGATGTTGCCCGAGTTCGTCGCCGCCGTTGACCAGGGCACCACGAGTACCCGCGCCATGATCTTCGATCACGCCGGCGCCGAGGTGAGCCGCTACCAACTGGAGCACGAGCAGATCATGCCCAGAGCCGGGTGGGTCGAGCACAATCCGGTCGAGATCTGGGAACGTACCGCCTCGGTACTGCAATCGGTGCTGAACAACACCAAACTGCAGACCGCAGACCTCGCCGCACTGGGCATCACCAATCAGCGCGAGACCTCGCTGGTATGGAACCGGCACACCGGGCGCCCCTACTACAACGCGATCGTCTGGCAGGACACTCGTACCGACCGGATCGCGAGCGCACTGGACCGCGACGGTCGGGGGGATGTCATCCGGGAGAAGGCAGGACTGCCGCCGGCCACCTACTTCTCGGGCGGCAAGATCCAATGGATTCTGGAGAACGTCGACGGCGTCCGAGAAGCCGCCGAGAACGGCGACGCGATCTTCGGCAACAGCGACAGTTGGGTGGTCTGGAACCTGACCGGCGGTCCCCGCGGGGGCGTGCACGTCACCGACGTGACCAACGCCAGCCGCACCATGCTGATGAATCTGGAGACCCTGGACTGGGACGACGAACTGTTGTCCTTCTTCGGGATTCCGCGGCAGATGCTGCCGCAGATCCGTCCTTCCTCGTCCCCCGAACCCTATGGGGTGACCGTGCCCACCGGGCCCATGGATGGCGAGGTTTCGGTGACCGGCATCCTCGGTGACCAACAGGCCGCGATGGTCGGGCAGGTGTGTCTGAACGCCGGCGAAGCCAAGAACACCTACGGGACAGGAAACTTCCTGCTGCTCAACACCGGTGAGAAGATCGTGCGGTCGAAGAACGGTCTGCTGACCACGGTCTGTTATCAATTCGGTGACGCCAAACCCGTGTACGCGCTTGAGGGTTCGATCGCGGTGACCGGGTCGGCGGTGCAGTGGCTGCGTGATCAGCTGGGAATCATCAGTGGTGCGGCGCAGAGCGAGTCGTTGGCCCGGCAGGTGGACGACAACGGTGGCGTGTACTTCGTGCCGGCGTTCTCCGGGCTGTTCGCGCCGTACTGGCGGTCCGATGCCCGAGGCGTGATCGTCGGCCTGTCCAGGTTCAACACCAATGCGCACGTCGCGCGTGCGACGTTGGAGGCGATCTGCTACCAGAGCCGTGACGTCGTCGACGCGATGGAAGCCGATTCCGGTGTGCACCTAGAGGTTCTGAAAGTCGATGGCGGCATCACGGCCAACTCGCTGTGCATGCAGATTCAGGCAGATGTGCTCGGTGTCGACGTGGTCAAACCGGTGGTCGCCGAGACCACCGCGCTGGGCGCGGCCTATGCCGCCGGTCTTGCGGTGGGTTTCTGGGACGGACCCGAAGACCTGAGGGCCAACTGGCAGGAAGGCAGTCGTTGGAAACCGGCGTGGTCTGAGCAACAACGAGACGCCGGGTACGTTGGCTGGCAGAAGGCAGTTTCCCGCACCCTGGATTGGGTCGACGTCTCCTGACCCACTTCTCGACGTCGTCCGACGTACGTCAGAACGCGGCTTTGCCTGCCTCGGCTACCGCCACGTCCTGCTCCACGCTGCCGGCGCTGACACCAATGGCGCCCACGACCACGTCGTCAACGGTGAGCAGCAACCCGCCGCCGAACACCACCAAGCCGCCGGAGGTCTGTTCCAGTCCGAAAAGTTCGGCGCCGGGCTGAACCAGGTCCATCAGCGCGCTCGTCGGCAGATTCATCAGGATCGAGGTGCGGGCCTTGCGGATCGAGATGTCGATACTGGCCTTGATCGCACCATCCATGCGGGCGAATGCCACCAGATGCCCACCATCGTCGACGACCGCGATGTTCATCGGCTGGCCGATGTCCTCGGCCTTGGCGATAGCGGCGTCGATCACCGGCTGTGCCTTGGACAGGGGCATGGATGTCATCGACAACCCTTTCGAAGAGTCTGTGTTGCACGTCGTCACTACGATAGTAGTCCGAGCAGCGTTGGGACGCCGACGTTTTCGCTGCACTGTGACCGGAGCGCGGGAAACCCTATCCAAAAGCTCAGTCACTGGGTCAGTAAGTGGTTGGTACATCGGGAAAGTCCGCTGAACTGACACGGCGAGGCGCAGAATTCCGCATGGAACGATGCCTTCGAAAGGATCTGGCTTGTCGAACATCGACATCTTCATGTGGGAGTTCATCGGTACGGCGATCCTTTGTCTGATCGGTAACGGCGCAGTTGCTGCCGTGACGCTGAAGAACTCGTACTCCCATGGTGGAGGTGGGAATTGGGTGATCATCGTGCTCGGCTGGGGCTTCGCGGTCTTCACCGGTGCCAGCATCGCCAGCCCTTCGGGCGGTCACATCAATCCCGCGGTGACGTTGGCAGTCGCCATCGACGGGGGCATCCCGTGGCCGACTGTGCCGGTCTACTTCACCGGACAGTTGGTCGGCGGCATCGTCGGGGCGACTCTGTGCTGGGCGGCGTTCAAACTGCAGTTCGACAAGATGGAGGACAACAGCGGTACCCGCGGGATCTTCTGCACCGCACCCGCGATCCGCAACATCCCGTGGAACATGGCCACCGAGGTGATCGGCACCTTCGTCTTGATCCTTGCGATCCTGTTGGCCCCGGACGTCAACGGCACGCTGGGATACGCGGCCGTGAGCTTCGTCGTCATCGCCATCGGCTTCGGTCTCGGTGGGCCGACCGGCTACGCCATCAACCCGGCGCGCGACCTCGGCCCCCGGATCGCCTATGCGCTGCTGCCCATTCGAGGTAAGGCCGACGCAGACTGGTCGTATTCCTGGGTGCCGGTGGTGGCCCCGCTGATCGGTGCCGCGCTGGCGGCTGGACTGGCAGTGACGCTGGTATGAAACTGTTTGCGAAATATTGGAATAGGAACTCATGGCTGTTCATCTGACACGGATCTATACCCGGACCGGCGACGCGGGTACCACTGCGCTGGGGGACATGTCGCGCGTCGCCAAATCCGATGTGCGAGTCGGCGCCTACGCCGATTGCGACGAGACCAACGCGCTACTCGGAGTCGCGCTCGCTTGTGGTGGGCTGAGTCAACAGGTCGCCGCGGTGATCGGGGTCATCCAGAACGATCTGTTCGACGTCGGCGCCGATCTGTGCACCCCCATCGTGGCCGATCCCGAGTATGCGCCCTTACGGGTCACCGAAGAACAAGTGACGCAGCTGGAATCGTGGTGCGATGAGTTCAACGCCGACCTGCCGAAGTTGTCGAGTTTCATCCTGCCGGGAGGAACGGCGGGTGCTGCCCACCTGCATCACGCCCGCACGGTGGCACGACGCGCAGAGCGCAGTGCGTGGTGCCTGGCCGAGCAGGCGGAGGTGAACGACCGCGCGCTGCGGTATCTCAACAGGCTGTCGGATCTGCTGTTCATCCTGGCGCGATACGAAAACCCTGATGGGGACGTGCTGTGGCGGCCGGGCGGCGATCGGACCGGGTGAGCGGCAACGGCGTCGGGGGTAGCGCGGTGCCGCCGGGAAGGAAACCGGCCACCGCACCGATGATCGTGGTGGCCGGCGGGCCGATGTCGGCGCTGCGGGCCACGGTCGCGATGGAAGTCAGCGGACCCCGCAGTACCCGTTGACTCGACAGCGTGCCGTCGGCGATGACCGCCGCCGGGGTGTCGCCGGACATTCCGGCATCCAGCAGCGCCGCGACGATGGCTTCGAGGTTGGCGACCGCCATCATCAGGATGATCGTCGTATTCGCTCGGGCCAGGGCCCGGTAGTTCACCGTGGACTCGGGGTGTCCCGGGGGGACATGGCCGGAGACGACCGTGAATCCCTGCGTCAGTCCTCGATGGGTCACGGGGATGAGAGCTGTCGCCGGCGCGGCGATCGATGAACTCACTCCCGGGATCACGTTCACCCTGACGCCCGCGCTGACGCAGTGGTCGACCTCTTCACCGCCGCGACCGAACACGAATCCGTCGCCGCCCTTGAGCCGGACCACCGTCCTGCCCGCCAGTGCGTGCGAGACCATGAGGTCGTTGATCGTCGACTGTTCGGTGCGGCGGCCGCCCGGAATCTTGGACACGTCGATGATGTCCGCGTGCGGTGCCAGTTCCGCCAGCGCCGACACTGGCGCCAACCGGTCGGTGATCACGACGTCCGCCCGGGCTATCGCGTCGCGACCCGCGACTGTGAGCAAACCGGGGTCGCCGGGGCCACCTCCCACCAGGATCACCCGGCCCGTCTCGCCACCGCGGGTCGGCAGGGGATGCACCGGCCGGTCCCGCAGGTCCGCGCGGACGCAGAACACTCCGCGTGCGGTGGCCTCGTCGGCTATCGCGGCGTCTTGCTCTGGATCGCCCGTGCAAGCGAAAATCAATGCCGCAGAGTCGATGTCGGAAGGGCTGAACATTCCGGGCGAGAGTGCCGTGACGACCGCGCCGGAGCGGATCAGGTCAGCAGCGGTCGTCATCGCGTGCGGCGACGAGCCCACCACTGTGACCGGCCTGCCCTGTACAGGAAGGTCGACAGCGATGGTGGACATCAACGCTCGCCGCGGACGTGACCGCGCAGCACCGCCGAGACCAATGCCGAACGCTTGCGCACCCCGAACTTGCCCATGATGTTGTGCAGGTGGAATTTCACCGTCGCTTCGGAGACGAAGAGGTGCCGGGCGATGGTGCGGTTGTCCAGACCGTCGGTGAGCAGAGTGAGAACTTCACGCTCCCGGCGGGTGAGACCGGCAAGACACGCAGAATCGCGCTCGCGTCGCTGCGTTCGGAGTTCGGTGATGAGTGCGTTGGCGCTGCGCGGGTCCAGAGCGGACTGGCCGGAGGCCACCCGCGCAATGGTGGACTGTAGATCCGAGGAAGACGAGCGACGGTCGAGGAGCGCGTCGGCGCCGGCGCGGATGAAGCGCAACGCCGTGGCCCCGTCGTTTGCGCTGTCGCTGACGATCACCACCTTGGGACGCGGCGTGAGCTGATCCAGCAACTCGGCCAGCGGCGGTGCGTCGTCGGCGTGGATCAGTAACAGCTCCGGCCGGAGCGCCCGAAGGCTGCCGACCAGTGAACTGCCGTGCCGAACATCCCCGACGAAGTCGCACTGGTCGATACCTGAGAGCAGATGCAGCAGTCCGTGCCGGAGCAGGTCGTCGCTCATCACGGTGGCAGTACGAAGTCGTCGTCCTGCGACGGAATGCCTTGGGCCGCCGGGAGGGAGGCTCGTGGCGTACTCGGCTCGTGAACGATTCATCATCGACTCCGTCCTGCCAGTTGACGGGCCGAACGTTAGTGTGCGGCGCGTTGCAGCAGGGTTGCATCGTCACGAGATCAGTACACAGTCACCGCAGAAGCCTGATCCAGGTGCCTGATAGAACAGGCAACAGCTGCGGCGGGTGAACGCGCCGGTGTCGAACGTTCCGGTGCCGTGTAGCGGTGCGGTCTCCAGCAGCGCCCGCACCAGGGCCCGTCCTGCGCGCTCGCGGTCGGGGTGGGTCGACGTCAGGACCGTGACCGCTCCGTTGGCGGCGGAGGAGACGTTGCCCCAACTGATTTTCGGCGACAGGGACACCGCGGCGGAGAGTATCGCGTTGAGCGGATCGAAGAGGTCGTGCAGTGCTGACCCCGCTATGGCGTAGGCCGCGTCGGCCGGGCCCACCACGGTGACGAATTCGATCTCGTGGGCGGCGAACAGCACCGAATGACCGACGCGGCGCCACCGAATCGATTCCTTGTTCAGTACCGGCAGGACCGAATGGCAGCTCGCGGCGCCGATCAGCGGGGAAAGGATGCGCGCCGCGATGCCGAGTTGAAACGACGAAGCTGCCAGCCGGACCGAAATCTCGTCCCGGTCGCATGACATCGCCGTGGCGATCGCCCGCCTGCTACGGTCCACCAGATCCCGGATCGTCGTCTCCTCGAGCAGCGACACCAGCGGGTGCCAGACCAACTCACCGGGCGCGGATGCGTCCGGCAGCGCGAAGTACTCGCCGAGCCGGGCGGTGTTCGCAAGGACCGCGGCAGCATCCGGGGGCGACTCCGATGGTGAGCTGAATGACGTGCACATGGTGATGTCACGGTAGCCACGACGGAAGCCCTCCATGGATGCCCCAGCACTTTCCTGGCCGAACGGCCAGGTCCTCCAGCGTCCACCTTCCGCGCCGCCTCGGTGCAACCCTGCTGCAACGTGACGGCAGACACAATCGAGACCACGCGATCCTCCGGGTCACGTAATCGGGACGACGGGTGCCCCCTCACCCGTCACGACACCCCTGGGAGCTGTGCATGACGCGACCGAACCTCGATCCCGCGGTGGACTATCCGCTCAGCGTTCACCGAAGAGATCTGCTGTTCACACCGACCGGAAAGTCCATCGACGACCTCACCATGGAAGCAGTGGTCTCCGGTGACGTCGAGGCCGCCGATCTCCGCATCTCTCCGGACACGCTGCGGTTGCAGGCGGAGGTTTCGGAAAAGGTCGGCAGAAAGCAATTGGGTGCCAATCTGCGCCGGGCCGCCGAGATGACCGCCCTCTCTGACGAGCGGGTTCTGGCGATCTACAACGCACTTCGGCCGAACGCGTCGAGCAAGGCCGAACTCGAGTTCATCGCCGACGAATTGGAGTCCCAGTACAACGCGACCCTGCTCGCGGAACTGGTTCGTGAGGCGGCTGACGTGTATCAGCGCCGCGACATTCTGGCGCCGAGCGAATAGGAGACGACGATGACCGCAACAGCAATCCCACAGAGCGAAGGCGCACACGGCGACGGGGTGCGGCATTCCCTGCGGACGCTGGTCCTGGAGGGCCGCCCGGTCAATCTCGACGGCTTCGTCGAGGAGTGGCCCGAGGTGGGGATGGTCGCCATGGACAGCCCGTTCGATCCCGAACCGAGTGTCCGGGTGGAGAACGGCGTGATCGTGGAGATGGACGGCACCGAGCGCGCCGACTTCGACTTCATCGACCAGTTCATCGCCGACAAGGCCATCGACGTGGAGACAACCGAGGCTTCAATGGCGTTGCCGGCAGCCGAAATTGCCCGCATGCTGGTCGATCCGCGGGTGACCCGAAAGGAGGTCATTGCCGTCACGAGCGGCCTCACCCCCGCCAAGCTGCTCGCGGTCGCCAAGACGCTGAACATCGTCGAGATCATGATGGGCATGCAGAAGATGCGGGCCCGTCGCACGCCCGCCAATCAGGGGCACTGCACCAGTGCTCGGGACAATCCGGTGCAGGTGGTGTGCGATGCCGCCGAAGCGTCGCTGCGCGGGTTCTCGGAGGTCGAGACGACCCTGGGTGTCGTGCGGTACGCGCCGCTGGTCGCGATGGCCCAGCAGATCGGTAGTCAGGTGGGGACGGGTGGCCCGCTGACCCAGTGCGCACTCGAAGAGGCGACCGAACTCGAGCTCGGCATGCGGGGGATCACCGGGTATGCGGAGACCATCTCGGTGTACGGCACCGAGCCGGTCTTCGTCGACGGTGACGACACTCCGTGGTCGAAGGCGTTCCTCGCCGCGGCCTACGCCTCGCGGGGCATCAAGATGCGGTTCACCTCGGGCACCGGATCCGAAGTGCAGATGGGCAATGCCCAGGGCAAATCCATGCTGTATCTGGAGATTCGGTGCATCCTGATCGCAAAGGGGGCCGGCGTGCAGGGCCTGCAGAACGGCTCGATCTCATGTATCGGCGTGCCGGGTGCTGTTCCCGCCGGGATCCGGGCGGTGGCCGCCGAGAATCTCATCGCCTCGGCGGTGGACCTGGAGTGCGCGTCGGGCAACGACCAGTCGTTCTCGCACTCACCGATGCGCAGGACCGCGCGGCTGATGCCACAGATGATGCCGGGCACCGACCTGGTGTGCTCGGGTTACTCCACGATGCCCAACTACGACGACATGTTCGCGGGCTCGAATCTGGACAGCGACGACTACGACGATTTCAACACCATCCAGCGTGACCTGCAGATCGACGGCGGATTGCGTCATGTGAAGGAGTCCGAGATCCTCGCGGTGCGCACCCGCGCCGCCAAGGCGTTGCAGGCGGTGTTCGCGTACTTGGACCTGCCGCCGATCTCCGATGAGGAGGTCGACACCGCGGTGTACGCCGACGGCAGCCGTGACCTGCTACCGCGCGATGTGCTGGAGGATCTCAAGGGCGCCCAGCGCATGATGGACCGCAATATCACGGGTCTAGATCTCGTGAAAGCCCTTGATGCGAGCGGATTCTCGGACATCGCCGAGAACCTGCTGGCAGTGCTGCGGCAACGTGTGTCCGGAGACCTGCTGCAGACATCGGCGATCCTGACCCGAGATCTCGAGGTGTTGTCGGCGGTCAACGACGCCAACGACTACCAGGGCCCGGACACCGGGTATCGCCCGTCGGGCGCACGCTGGGAAGAGATGAAGCGGCTGCGGCATGTGACGAGCGCGTCGAATCCTGAGACGGAGGTGGAATGACCGTGTCGACCGAACCCGGTGATGGGAAGCGGACGATCACGTTCACCGAGATCGGTCCCGCCGGTCGCGGCACGCGATCCGACGAGGTGGTGATAGCGATTTCACCGACTTTCGCAGCTTTGTTCAGTCAGACGATCGTCGGGCTGCCGCATGCGGAGGTGATGCGCCAGATCCTCGCCGGCATCGAAGAACAGGAGATCAGCGCCCGAATCATCCGGCTTCAGCACAGCGCCGATCTCGCGCTGATGGCGCACACGGCGGCGAAGCTGTCGGGCTCGGGGATCGGGATCGGGATTCTGGCCCGCGGCACGTCGATGATCCACCAGCGCGACCTTCCTCGGCTGTCGAGCCTGGAGTTGTTCCCGCAGAGTCCGCTCCTGACGTTGGAGACGTACCGCAATATCGGCTCGAACGCGGCGCAGTACGCCAAAGGGGAATCCCCTGAACCGGTTCCCACCCTCAACGACCAGATGGCCCGCCCTCGTTGGCAGGCGAAGGCGGCGTTGCTGCACCTCAAGGAGACGGAGATGATCCGCAAGGGCGCACCCACTGTCGAGGTGAAACCGGAATTCTCCACGGCAGCGGTCTGAGACAGTGGTTCGGACGATCGTCGGGGTCGATATCGGCAACTCGACCACGGAGGCCAGTCTCGCGACAGTCGGCGGGACCGGTTCGATGGAGTACGTCGGAGCGGCTCTGACACGCACGACGGGGGTCAAAGGCACGGTCAAGAACGTCGACGGCGTGGCGACGGCGGTGACCCGCGCGCTGCAGAGTGCAGGGATCCCGTTGGCCGAGTTGGATCTCATACTGCTCAACGAGGCGACCCCGGTGATCAGTGGACTGGCGATGGAGACCATCACCGAGACCATCATCACCGAGTCCACCATGATCGGTCACGATCCACGTACACCCGGCGGTCGGGGACTCGGAGTCGGCACCATCGTCGGCTTCGAGTCGCTGGCCGAGACCGCGCCGGGGGAGCCGGTGATCATCCTGGTGCCCCGAGGCGTCGACTTCGATGTCACTGCGCAGCAGATCAACGCTGCGGCCGGCCGCGGCGTCGAGATCACGGGCGCCATCTTGGGCAATGACGACGCCGTGCTGGTGGCCAACCGGCTCGATGCCAAGATCCCCATAATCGACGAGGTGTCGCGGATCGACCTGGTGCCGGTCGGGATGACGGCCGCCGTCGAGGTGGCAGGCCCAGGCCAATCCATCCGTACCTTGTCGAACGCCTACGGCCTGGCGACCATCTTCGACCTCGATTCCGCCCAGACCAAGGTGGTCTCCCCGGTCGCACGGGCGCTGACGGGTAACCGGTCGGCCGTCGTCGTGCGGACCCCGTCCGGTGACGTCGAGGACCGCACCATTCCGGCCGGTTCACTGGATCTGATCGGGGTGAAGAAGAACACCACGGTGGACGTGTCCCGCGGCGCCGCCGAGATCATGGCCGAGGTGCAGCGGGTCAGCCCGCTCGTCGACGTCAGGGGCGAGGCCGGCACCAACACCGGCGGCATGATCGCCAACGTCCGCCAGAGCATGGCCGACCTGTCCGAGCATGCGCTGGCCGATGTCCGGATTCAGGATCTCCTGGCCATCGATACCCTTGTGCCGCAAGAGGTCCGAGGTGGGATGGCCGGTGAGGTCGCGTTGGAGAACGCCGTCGCGCTGGCGGCGATGGTTCGTACCAAAGAGAGCGGGATGCAGGCCGTCGCCGATGCGGTGGCGGCACACCTGCGTGCCTCCGGTGCCGAGCGCGTCGAGGTGGTCGTCGGCGGTGTCGAGGCGGAGATGGCGGTCCTGGGGGCGCTCACCACCCCGGGGACCGACAAGCCGCTGGTGGTGCTCGACCTCGGTGGCGGCTCGACCGACGCCGCGGTGATCGGTGTTGACGAACGCATCGATGCCACCCACCTGGCCGGCGCGGGTGACCTCGTCACCAAACTGATCGATGCCGAGCTGGGGCTGGGAAACCTGGAGCTTGCCGAGGAGATCAAACGCAACCCGCTGGCCAAGGCGGAGAGCTTCTTTCACGTCCGGCTGGAGAACGGCACCGTGCAGTTCTTCGAGAAGCCACTTCCCTCAACTGCTTTCGCACGTGTGGTCACCCTGGGCGAGAACGGAATCAATCCGATACCCACCCGGCATTCGCTCGATCGGATCCGGGACGTCCGTCGCACGGCCAAACAACGGGTGTTCGTGGTGAACGCGCTACGCGCCCTGCGCACAATCGCGCCTGCCGGAGATCTCCGGCAGGTCGGATTCGTCGTGCTGCTCGGCGGCTGCGCGCTCGATTTCGAGATTCCGGAACTGATCGCCGACGCGGTGGCTCAATACGGAATCGTCTGCGGCACCGGCAACGTTCGCGGGACGGAGGGGCCGCGTAATGCGGTGGCATCCGGCTTGGTCGCATCGTATGCCGCAAAGTCTCTCACCGGGGACCCGGCCATCCATGCCTGAGGGGGGACAACCGGACAAACCGGCAATCCTGGTGTTCGGCGCGCATGCCTGCGCCATCGAGACCGAGGTCCTTGCCGGGATCGAGGAGGAGGGCGTGCCGTTCGTGGTGGAGCGTCCAGATGCCGCTCAGGAAGCCACAGTTCTCGCGGGCTTGGCCGCTGCCCGCTCGTCGCTGAGTGTCGGCGTCGGAATCGACGACAGGGGCCGGGTGTGCGTACAGCATCAGAAGCTGGCGGATCCCCAACCCGGACTTCACACGACGTCTGCGGCAAATCCCGTTGCGGCCCGGTCGCTCGGGCACAATGCCGCGCGCATGGTGGTGGGGATACCACTGCGGGCGCTCGGGTTGGGGTGACTCCCGCGGCCTCCGCGCGCCGGTGGAGGACGAATCGCCCTCGGTTCCATGCGATTTCGGTTTGTTCATCTGGGTGGGGACCGAAGGATGCTCGACCACTGCGCAGGGTTTCTTCTGACCCACCTCACCTCGCGAGCAGACGCGAACTCGCACGGATCGCCTCGGTTCGTGCGAGTTTGTGTCTGCTCGGCAAGATCGCCCCGATTTATAACGCTGGGGTAAAAATTTGCCCACGAAAATACAACGCCTGTGTCAGGGTTAGCGGGACAGCCCCATTTTCGCCCCCTGAAAGGCTCCTGACATGTCCCAATCCTGCCGGTTTCGTTCCTCTGACGTGCAGAGATTCCGGCTGGTCGGCCGCCGGGTAGCGACGGCGGGAGTTGGCGGAGCAAGTTTGCTGAGCCTCGGGCTGTTGTACGGATTGTCGACCACACCGTCTGAGACCTTCTCGCCGGCCGTTTCGCTGATTTCGCACGAGGTCCCCCTGTCGCCGCCGGCGGCGGAGTTGCCCTGGTGGTGGGACCAGGCCGGCCAGCAGCGCAGCAGTGGCACGTCGGCCACGTCCCCGATTGCGGGCGGAACCGCGCTGCGGCCGATGTTCGGTCCGGGCGGTTGGCTCATCGGCAACGGGTTGGACGCCGCCGCCGACTGCCTGGGCGCGGCCTGCAACGGCGGGGCCGGCGGACTGTTGTTCGGCAACGGCGGCCAGGGCGCCAACGGGGGAGCGGGCGGCAATGCCGGACTGTTCGGAAACGGCGGGCGCGGCGGCGACGGGCTCGCCGTCGGGGTCGACGGAGGTGCCGGTGGCCGCGGCGGCCTGTTCGGCGGCAACGGCGGCGCCGGCGGCCACGGTGGCGTGGCGGCCCACGGTGGAAACGGCGGTGCGGCAGGCCTTTTGGCGTTGTTCGGGCAGGGTGGCGACGGCGGGAACGGCGGCGCCGGAACCGCCGGGGTGGCCGGCGGAACGGGGGCCGACGGCCAGGACGGAGTCAGAGGGCGCGACGGCGAGCGGGGCGTCGACGGCCCGAACGGCGACGACGGGGCCCACGGTGCGGACGGCGCAGCGGGCGTCAACGACACCGGCGCCCCGGGTGCCGACGGATTGACCGGGGCAACGAACACGAACGGGACGGACGGGGCGCCCGGAAATCCCGGTGGCAACGGTGGCGACGGTGGATCGGGAACCGGAAGCGTCCTGTTGGTGGGCAATCTGCCGGGCAACGGCGGACGTGGCGGAGACGGACTCGGTTACGGCGCATCAGGTGGTCACGGCGGCAACGGCGGCGATCTCTCCATCGGTCTGCTCGGACTGCCTATCGGTGTCGGTGGCGGCAACGGGGGTGACGGCGGCAACGGAGCCGAAGGTGCGCCCGGCGACGCGGGCGGTGACGGCCACGACGGCGTCGGCGGGGGTGCCGGCGGCAACGGTGAAGCCGGAGAAGGCGGCGGCCACGGAGGGGACGGTGCTGCCGGCTCTGCTGGAACAGCCGGGCTCGCCGGCGGCAACGGCGGCAACGGCGGGGCGGGTGGACTGTTCGGCAAGGGCGGTAAGGCCGGCAACGGCGGGGCAGGCGGGGCCGGTGGCAACGGCGGATCCGGCGGCAACGGCGGCAACGGAGCTGACGGCGGCAACGGTGGTGACGGGGGGTCCGGTGGCAACGGCGGCAATGGCGGCAATGGTGGCAACGGCGGCGACGGCGCGGGCGGAGGCGCCGGTGGCAACGGGGGCAACGGCGCCACCTCCTCCCTCGTGGGGGGCTCCCTGCTCGACCTGCTCGACAACTTCGACATCGGCTACGGCGGTGCGGGCGGGGAGGGCGGAGCCGGTGGAGCGGGCGGAAACGCGGGCAGTGCGGGTGCGGGTGGCCTCGGCGGCGACGCCGGTGCGGGCGGACTCGGCGGTGACGCCGGTCTCGGGGGGCGCGGCGGTGACGGTGGTGAGGGCGGCGCCGGCGGTGCGGGCGGCCACGCCGGGCGCGCCGGATCGGGCGGTCTGTTCGGCACCAGGGGCGATCTGGGCTCCGACGGCGCAACCGGCGCCGCCGGCCAGACCGGAGCCCGCGGCGCCGACGGGCAGGCTGGGCGGCGCGGGGCCGACGGTGTGTCGGGTACCCGCGGCAGCGACGGCGACGCCGGGCGCAGCGGTACCCGCGGCAACGACGGTGCCCGCGGCGCTGACGGTGCTCGCGGCGTCGGCCGCTGATGGCGTTTTGACCTGCACGGACGCCTGTAGGTAAGCTGCCACGTTGGCGTGTGCTGCTTGCCGGAACCTCGGGTCCCTGCCGGTCGCCGAGGCAATCTTCTTGGATGCGCACGCCGGACCGGCCCCCGGATCATCCGGGATCCCCCATAGAGAGAGGTATGCGCTGTGCCTACGTACACGCCGAAGGCGGGTGACACCACACGTTCGTGGTACGTCATCGACGCCACCGACGTGGTGCTCGGCCGGCTCGCCGTCGCAGCTGCCACCCTGCTGCGCGGCAAGCACAAGCCGACATTCACGCCGAATGTCGACGGCGGTGACTTCGTCATCGTCATCAACGCCGACAAGGTCGCCATCAGTGGCGACAAACTGCAGAACAAGTTCGCCTACCGCCACTCGGGGTATCCCGGCGGCCTGCGCAAGCGCAGCATCGGTGAGCTGATGGACAAGCATCCCGAGCGCGTGGTCGAGAAGGCCATCATCGGCATGCTGCCCAAGAACAAGCTCGGCCGTCAGGTGCAGAAGAAGCTGCGGGTGTATGCCGGTGCCGAGCACCCGCACACCGCCCAGCAGCCGGTTCCGTACGAGATCAAGCAGGTGGCCCAGTGACTGAAGCCAATTACGCAGAGGTCGAGACCGAAGCCGGAGTCGTCGAGACCGACACCGGCTACTCGCTCGAGCCGCAGGAGCCCATCCTGATCGACCGTCCGATCCAGACCGTCGGGCGTCGCAAGGAGGCTGTCGTCCGCGTCCGCCTGGTTCCCGGCACCGGACAGTTCAACCTCGACGGCCGCACGCTGGAGAACTACTTCCCGAACAAGGTGCACCAGCAGCTGATCAAGGCTCCGCTGGTGACCGTGGACCGGCTCGAGCAGTTCGACATCTACGCCCACCTCGACGGTGGCGGCCCGTCCGGTCAGGCCGGCGCTCTGCGCCTGGCCATCGCGCGTGCGCTGATCCTGGTGCAGCCGGAAGATCGGCCGGCGCTGAAGAAGGCCGGGTTCCTGACCCGCGACCCGCGTGCCATCGAGCGCAAGAAGTACGGCCTCAAGAAGGCCCGCAAGGCGCCTCAGTACAGCAAGCGCTGATCGACCCTTTTCACGGCCTACGCCCGGCGCCCGCACTGCGGGCGACCGGGCGTCGGTCGTTTTCGGGCCACTGTGGGCTGTCACACAGCGGAAAATCTCGCCGGTTCTGGTTACGGGTCATGTGCTGTTGCCCAGGGTCGTCGGCGAAGGAGCTAATCAGGCCAGCTGACGGTCTCGCCCGCCGTGGGGGGTGAGTGGTTGCGTCCGCGTCGCCGACCTTGCAAGCCTCGAATGCGAAGCCCGGGCGTCCCTGGGGACGTCGGCAGGCCGCTTCTGCCCCCGCAGGCGAGTCAGTCATCTCGCCGACTCCGGGCCGAGGCTTCGTGACTGAAAAGGAGTGACTTGATGAGCTTTGTGAAGACCGCTGCAGCTGGTGCCCTTCTCGGTGGAGGCATGCTCTTCACCGCCGGTCTCGGTATGGCCGGCGCACAACCCGCCGTGCCCACCCCGGACGGCCTGGTGGACATCGCCGTCGGCGATACGACCATCCTGCGCGGTGTGCCCGCCGACGCCGCGGCTGTGACCGCCGGCGCGCTGTGCGCCACCGCGCCTGAGGAAGTGGGCAGCCTCGCCCAGCAGGTTGACAGCGACAGCGTCAGCCAGACCGTGTGCACCGGTCTGCCCGGCGGCGACCTGGTCCTGACGCAGAACGTCAGCAGCACCCAGGATCAGCCGGGGAGCACCGATGGCACCACTGACGGCAGCACCGGCTCGACCGAGTCCGGCACCGGCAGCGCCGAGAGCACCGACTCCGGGGCCGCCGAGGGCGAGACCACCTCGCCCGGCGCCGAGGGATAACTGACAACGCTCACCGCCCGTGTCCGTTCGGACGCGGGCGGTGAGTCGTTTGTGTCGACAACGGGTATTCCCGCCCCACAACGCGAAGGGAGTCGCCCATGCCTGGTTTGAAGACATTGGTCCGAAGCGCCGCCGCGGGGACCGCGGTCGGCGGCTTGCTGTTCTCGACGGCGGGGGTGCTGGCCCACGCGCAGCCCGCGGACCCGCCGTCCGGCCCCGACGGTCTGGTGACCGTGGTCGTCGGCGGTGTGACAGCCCTCGACAGCGCCCCGCTGCAGGACGCGGCCGCCGCCGCGACCGAGGTGTGCGGCGGGGACCCCGCCGTGGTTGCCGCCCTGGCACAGCAGGTCGATGTCGAGGGGGCACAGCAGGTCGTGTGCACCGGGTCCACCTCCGGCGACGTGCTGCTCGTCCAGAACGTCGCGCAGGAGTCCGCCCCGGCCGAGGCGTCGCCCACCCCTGCGCCCGGGCCGATGGAAACCCCGCCTATCCCGGGCGAGGAGGAACCGGCGGAACCGGCGGACGAACCGGCCGTGCCGGGCGACGGTGAGGCCGACGAGTCGTTCAACACCGAGGGCTGACAGACCCCCTCGCTGTCACGGCCGCATATCGATCCGGCGACGGCACGATTTGCCAAAACGCCGGTTAGGTGTGCCGCCGGTCGGTGTGAGAAGTTGTCAGCATGGCTCGACTGTTCGGCACCGACGGCGTGCGTGGAGTCGCCAACCAGGATCTGACCGCCGAGTTGGCGATGGCTTTGGGGACCGCTGCGGCCCAACGCCTCAGTAAAACCGGACGCGCCGCCCGCCGCGTCGCGGTGATCGGACGCGACCCCCGCGCGAGCGGGGAGATGCTGGAAGCTGCGGTGATCGCCGGGGTGACCAGCGAGGGCGTCGACGCGCTGCGCGTCGGTGTCCTGCCGACCCCGGCTGTGGCGTATCTGACCAGCGCTTACGACGCCGACTTCGGGGTGATGATCTCGGCGTCGCACAACCCCATGCCGGACAACGGCATCAAGATCTTCGGCGCGGGTGGGCACAAGCTCGACGACGACACCGAGGACCGCATCGAGCAGCTCGTCCACCAGGGCCCCGGCCAACGGCCCACCGGCGCCGGTATCGGCCGGGTGGTCGAAGCCGAGGACGCGCTGGAGCGCTACCTTCGCCACGTGGCAAAGGCGGCCACCTCGCGCCTGGACTCGCTGACCGTGGTCGTCGACTGCGCACACGGCGCCGCCTCCGATGCGGCACCCCGCGCCTACCGCGCGGCCGGCGCCAATGTGATCCCGATCCACGCCGAGCCCGACGGCCTCAACATCAACGACAGCTGCGGATCCACGCACATGGACGCGCTGCGCTCGGCCGTCGTCTCCTATGGGGCCGATCTCGGCCTGGCCCACGACGGCGACGCCGACCGCTGTCTGGCCGTCGACGCTCAGGGACGCACCATCGACGGCGACGCGATCATGGTGATCCTCGCGCTGGCGATGCAGGAGTCCGGCGAACTTGCCTCCGACACCCTGGTCGCCACCGTGATGAGCAACATGGGACTGCACCTGGCGATGCGCGGTGCCGGCATCGACGTGCGCACCACCGGCGTGGGCGACCGCTATGTGCTCGAGGAACTGCGAGCCGGGCCGTTCGCGCTCGGCGGCGAACAGTCCGGCCACATCGTCCTGCCGGCGTTCGGCACCACCGGAGACGGCATCGTCACCGGCCTACGGCTGATGGCGCGGATGGCGCAGACCGGCCGCAGCCTGGCCGACCTCGCCGCTCCGATGCAGACACTGCCGCAGGTGTTGATCAACGTCCAGGTCGCCGACAAGGCCACCGTCGCCGACGCCCCGTCGGTGCGCGACGCGGTGGCCGCTGTCGAAGCCGAACTCGGCGACACCGGCCGAATCCTGTTGCGGCCCTCGGGTACCGAGCAGGTGGTGCGGGTCATGGTGGAGGCGGCCGACGAGGACACCGCGCGCCAGCTGGCGGTACGGGTCGCCGATTCCGTCAGCGCCCAGAGCTGAAACACGCGGGAACCGTCGGCCCGTCGCGGGCGTCCTATCAAACATGGGGACAACCGGCGCGGCGCACGTCGACGTCGCGGCCGTGCATGCGGTGGCACGCGAGTACGAGGCGGCCTCGGCGATCGTCGATACCGCGGTACGGAACCATCTGAGCGCGCTGGCCTTCGGTGGTGCGACGGCGGGTCGCGCCCATCTCGCGCACGGAGACGCGTTGCGTCGCGCGGTCGACGACGTCGTCGTGGGGCTGCGGCAGTGGTCGCGTGCCGCGGCAGAGATCGCCGCGGTGCTGCACGCGTCGGCCGACCGCTACCGGGAGTCCGATCTTCGTGCCGGTGAGCGGCTCGATTGATGGTCGAGAACCGTGATGCCGCAACACGATTGGCTGACGGCCGGCCCGCGGTGGAGAACCTGCAGCAGTATGTGTGGGCAAGCGGGCAGTCCGGGTACCGCGATTCCGACCTCACGTTGCACGCGGGCCAGGTGCGCGACTGGTACGGCAGCGAGGACGGCATGGACCTGACCGTGCTCGGCGGGGATGCGGAACTGCTCGACGCGGCCTCCGCCGCGTGCCACGAGGCGCTGGCCGTGCAACACCGGCAACTCGAAGCCTTGGCGGCGGCCTGGGCGGGACCTGGCGCGGAGGCGTGCCGGGCGTTCCTACGCCGACACGGTGCGGCGGCGGTGACCGTCGCGACGGCCGTCCGCGCCGCGGCGGACGCGCTGGCCGAAGCGGCCGACGAACTGTGGCGTCTCGTCGACCGCAAGGCGAGCACCGTCGTCGAGATCGAGGGCCGGACCGCGGACAGCCGCGAGCTCTGGCTGGCCGCCGCGGCGACGGTGACAGGTGGCGCCGGGGACCGCCCGGGCGTCGGTGACGTGGTCGAGCACGCCGTCAAGCCGTTCGTGCAGACCACGATTCGCAACGAGTGGTTGCCCGCGATGAAAGCCACGGTGGTGGAAGTGTCCGAGACCTACCGGAACGCCATCGCCGAGGTCCGCGCCGGGGCGATGCCGGTGTTCGACGTGCCAGGCGCGCTGGGACCCGCGCATCCGGGACCAGATGTGCGCGACGACCCGCCGCGGGCCGAACCCGGGGCCGGGCCTGGGCACGTCGCGGCGCCGGTGGCCTGGAGTGCCCCTGCGGTCCCACCCGCGACCCCGGCGCCGGTGGTACCGGCGGCCGCCGTATCACCCGCCGTATCGCCGCCCGCCGTATCGCCGGCGGCTGGTTCGCCGGACCTCGCCGCCGCACCCGCACCCCCCGCACCCCCGGCGCCCATGGCGCCGCTGGGCGCTCCCGGCGACCTCGGCGGCGGGATGTCCGGGCTGGGTCAGCAGTTCTCCGACACCCTGCGCAGCCTGCTGGGCGGCGGCGCCGACGGTTTCGAACCACCAGACTTGGAGCCGCCAGATCTGGAGCCGCCCGCAGTCGATGAGCCCGAACTCGAGGAGGACGAATCCGCCGAGGACTCTGGACCCGAGGACTCTGAACCCGAGGACTCTGAACCCGAGGACTCTGAACCCGAGGACTCTGAACACGAGGACTCCGAAGACGACGAAGCTGACGCCGAGGAGGTGGTCGGCGCCGAGACGGTCGCGCCCGCGGCACCGGTCGACGACTGTCCGCCGTCCCCACCGGAAGCGGCCCCGGTTCTCCCGGTGCCGGAGCCCGCTGCGCCGGTGCAGCCTCTGCCGCCCGCGGAGCCGGTCGTCGTGGAACAGAGCCCGTGTGAGATCGCGCAAGGGGAGGTTCCGCAGGTCGGTGAACCGGGCGGGTAGCGTGCGCTGACGTGAAACTGCGCCTGTGGCAGATCGTGTTCCTGTTCGTGCTCGGTGGAACCGCGGCACTGGTCGGCGATCACAGCCATGTGGTCACCGGCACGACCTTCTACCGCACCGATGCCGTGCCTTACCTCTGGAGCAGCCCGCTGTGGTTCCCGCTGCTCGTGGGAGGCGCCACCGCGGCGCTGGGCGAGTTGCGCCTGCATCTGGCGGCGCGGCGCACCACCGTCACCACGAGGCAGGTCGTCGGGGGCGTGGCGGCTGTGGTCGGGATGTACGTGACCACGGCACTCGTGCACAGCGCGCCCGTCGTGCCGGTGACCGCGCTGCTCGTCGCGGCCGCGGTGATCGTGTGGTGCGTGCTCGGTGACGGCAGCGGCGCGGTGTGCGGCGCCGTGGCGGCCGTCGTGGGTCCGGCCGTCGAAATCGCCCTCGCCGCAGCCGGATTGTTCGGTTACGGCGCCGACGCGGACCAGTTGTTCGGGGTGGCACCGTTTTTGGTGCCGTTGTACTTCGCGTTCGGCGTGGTGGTGGCCGCGCTCGGAGAGCGCATGCGCACTAACCGCGCGTCAGGTGGCGGCTGATCACCAGCCGCTGAATCTGGTTGGTGCCCTCGAAGATCTGCATGATCTTGGCTTCGCGCATGTAACGCTCCACGCGGTAGTCGCGGGTGTAGCCGGCACCGCCGAACACCTGCACGGCGTCGGTGGTCACCTTCATCGCCGCGTCGGTCGCGGTCAGCTTGGCCACCGAGGCGTGCCGTGAGTAGGGCAGGCCGGCGTCGCGGCGGCGCGCGGCATCGATGTAGGTGGCCCGCGCGGAGTCCACCGCGGCGGCCATGTCGGCGAGCAGGAAAGCCAAGCCCTGATGGTCGATGATCTTGCGGCCGAATGTGGTTCGTTCCTGGCTGTAGGCCACCGCCTCGTCGAGCGCGGCCTGCGCCAGCCCGACCGCGACCGCGGCGATGCCCAGCCGTCCGGAATCCAACGCGCTGAAGGCGATCTGGAGTCCCTGGCCCTCGGTGCCGATCCGGCGCTCGGCGTCGAGGTACGCGTCGTCGTAGTGCGCGGCGGTGGTCGGTACCGCGTGCAGGCCCATCTTCTCCTCGGGCTTGCCGAAGGTCAGGCCGGGCAGGTCGCGGGGGACCAGGAAGCACGAGATGCCCTGGGAGCCCTCGCCGGTGCGGGCGAACAGGTTGTAGAAGTCGGCGATGCCGCCGTGGGTGATCCACGCTTTGGAGCCGGTGATGCGGTATCCGTCGTCGACCGGGGTGGCCTTGCACGCCAGTGCGGCGGCGTCGGAGCCGGCCTGCGGCTCGGAGAGGCTGTACGCGCCGATGGTGGCGCCCCCGAGCATCTCCGGCAGCCACCGGCGGCGCTGCTCGTCGGTGCCGAACGTCATCAGCGGATGGCAGGACAGGCTGTGCACGCTCACCGCGACGGCCACGGCGGCCCAGCGCGCGGCGATCTCCTCGAGGACCTGCAGGTACACCTCGTAGGGCTGCCCGCCGCCGCCCCACTCCTCGGGGTAGGGCAGGGACAGGAGTCCCGCCTCGCCGAGGGTGGCGAACACGCCTTCGGGATAGGTCTCGTCCTTCTCGTGCCGGTCGACGATCGGGTCGAGCACCTTGTCGGAGATGTCACGGGCGAGCTCGACGAGCTCACGGGCTTCGTCGGTGGGCAGCAGACGGTCGACAGCCATACTCAGGACAGTACTACAGGACGTTTACCAGTACTATTCCGCTATGGCCCGGACCGCGTTCGCCACCCGCCGCCGCACCGAACTCTTCGACGCGCTGGTCGAACTGTTTCTCGCCGAAGGCTTCGCGCACCTGACCCTCGACGACATCGCGGCCCGGCTGCGGTGCTCGAAATCGACGCTGTACACGCTGGCTGCCAGCAAGGAACAACTCGTGCAGGCGGCCACCGTGCACTTCTTCCGGACCGCCACCGAGTTCGTCGAGGCCCGCGTCGCCGCGGTCACCGGGGCCCGCGACCGCATCACCGCCTACCTCACCGCAGTCGGCGAAGCGCTGCACCGCGCGTCCGACCAGTTCATGGCCGACCTCGACGCGTTCGCGCCCGCGCGCCAGACCTACGAGCGCAACACCAGTATCGCCGCCCGTCGCGTTCAGGAGCTGATCGCCGAGGGTGTGACGACGGGAGACTTCCGCGACGTGCACGCCGCGTTCGCGGCAGATCTCGCCGCTACTGCGATGGTGCGCATCCAGCAGCGCGCGGTGCGCGCGAACACCGGCCTCGACGACGCCGCGGCCTACCGGGAACTCGCGGCCATCCTCACCGGCGGCATCCAGGCCTGACGGACATCAGTCCGCGAGGTCGAACGCCTTGACCACCTTGGTCGGCGTCACCCGCACGACCAGTTCGCCGGGTACGCCGTTGCGGCGGCCGAACTCCTCGGCGCGGTCGGCGCCCATGTAGCGTCCGCCGATCCGGGTCGCGGTCGCGAGCAGCTCCTCGGGATCCTCGCCGAGCGTGGCCGTGCCCTGGACCTGGACGAACGAGAACGGCGGTCGTTCGTCATCGACGCATATGACGACCCGGGGATCCCGGACCAGCGCGCGACCCTTGGCGGTATCCCGCCCGGTGTTGAAGACCAGCTGCCCGCCATCGACGACGAACCACACCGGCGCGACCAGTGGCCGGCCGTCGGCGGCGAGGTACCCCAGCTTGGCGGTGCGGGTGCCCTCGGACAGGAAGGCGATGACGCCGTCGGTGAGCTCCGTCACACCAACGACTGTAGCTCCTCGACGAAGCGCACGGTCTCACGACGGTCGGTGGCCAGCGGGTGCACCAGCATCGTCGTCACGCCGGCCTCGGCGAACGCAGCCAGTCGTTCCTTGACGTAGGACTTCGGTCCGACCAGCGACACCTTGCGGACCAGGTCGTCGGGCACGGCCTCGATGGCCTCGACCTTTTTGCCGGCCAGGTAGAGATCCTGGATGTGGTCGGCCACCTCGCCGAATCCGTACCGGGTGGCCAGCGCGTGGTAGAAGTTCTTGCCGCGCGCGCCCATCCCGCCGATGTAAAGCGCCAATTGTGGTTTGGCCCAGGCCAACCGGTCGTCGACGTCGTCGCCGATGGCCAGGGTGGCACTCACCATGACGTCGAGCGGCCCGAGTTCCGGGTCGCGTTTCGCGGCGCCGGCGGCCAGTGCGTCGCCCCACACCTCGCCGGCCTTCTCCGGGTAGAAGAACACCGGCTGCCAGCCTTCGGCGATCTCGGCGGTCAGCTCCACGTTCTTCGGCCCCAGCGCCGCTATGGTGATCGGGATGCGTTCGCGCACAGGACGATTGATCAGCTTGAGCGGCTTGCCCAGGCCGGTGCCGCGGTCGGCCGGCAGGGGCAGCTGGTAGTGCTTGCCCTCGTAGGTCAACCGCTCACGGCGCCACACCTGGCGGCAGATCTCGACGACCTCCCGGGTGCGGCCCAGCGGCGCGTCGAACGGAAGGCCGTGGAAGCCTTCGACCACCTGCGGGCCGGAGGTGCCCAGGCCGAGCCGGAACCGGCCGCCGGAGACGTAGTCCACGCCGGCGGCGGTCATCGCCATCAGCGCCGGGGTGCGCGTGTAGATCGGGACCACGCCGGTGCCCAGCTCGATGCGCGACGTACGTGCCGCGAGGAAGCCGAGCTGGCTGATGGCGTCGAAGGAGTAGGCCTCGGCCACCAGGGCGATGTCCACACCCAGCTTCTCGAGTTCCACCACTTCGTCGACGGCTTCGAGAAAGCCGCCCGCGTAACCCAGGAAGATGCCGGTGCGCATACGAACGTTATATCCCTCGTTGCCGGAACGGCTGAATTCGGGGTCGCAAACCGAATCGGATAATTATCCCTTATCGACCGGATACGTTGTTTATAGTGGACGGGATAATCGCCCGAAAACATCGGAGTGCCGGCGTCTGAATTTCTTGCGCCGGGGCGGGGAGAAATGTGCGGAAATCTCGCAGATTGCTGATGGTCGCGGCTCTCATCGCCGTGGCGCCGGTGGCGGCTCCGGTGGCCGGTGCCGCGCCGGACGTGCCGTGCGCCCCGTATCGGCCGGAATCTGCCGGCATCGTCGGGCCCAGCCCAGATCATCTGGGGCAGTGGGGAGTTCACTACGAACGCGTCACCGGCGGGGATCCGCGAGTCGCCGACGCGATCAACGGGGTGATCGACGCGGAGGCGCGCGGTCAGGTCGCCACCTACGAGCCCAGCGCCACCAAGACCAACCCGTGGACACTCGACATCGACGGGGTGCTGCGGAAACGGCCGGTCACCATTTCCGCATTGTTCACCGGCGAATATCACACCGATCAGCCGAATATGCCTTTTCATGCGGTCGCCACCCGGGTATTCGACTGCCGCAGCGGAGTGCTGATCGATTGGGATAATTTGTTCACCGACCGGAAAGCCGGCCTGGCCCGGCTCGCCGAGCACACCGAGCGGATTCTGCCCACCGTCTACGCGCCGCCGGCGCGGCCGGGGGTGTGGCAGTTCGGCAGCGAGATCGCGCCCGTCGACGCCAACTACCGCTACTGGTTGCCCACCGACGAGGGCATCGAACTGCACTTCCCCGACTGGCAGTTCGGCCGCGGCATCGCGGTGATCACCGTGCCGTGGCCCGCAGTCCGGGATCTCATCGCACCGGAGTTCCAAGCCATCACCGGCTAGCCGCCGATCACCTCGGGTGCGCCACCCGCGGGGTGTAGTGGCCGTGAAACGTCAGCGGCAGGTGATGGCGCAGTGTCCCGACGTACACCGGCCCGGCCCCGAGATCCTTCGCATCGAACACCGACAGGTTCGCGACGTTGTTGAAGCCGTCGGTGACCGGGGTGAGCAGCCAGCCGTCGTCCTCGTCGGTCGCGCCGGGGCGCGGCGCGAACACCGATTCGTGCGGCAGGAACCCGTCCGGGAAGCGGTACAGCGCCTCCTCGCCGGTCTGCTTGTCGATCTTGCCGATCGCGTTGGGATACAGGTTCTCGTCGAGTCCGGCCGACATGTAGAAGTACCGGTTGGGCGTCGCCATCCGGCCGACGTTGATCCCCGGGAACTCGCCCTGCAGCCCCGAGAACTCCTCGATCGCAACCGTTCCCGACGGGGCGATGCGCAGCTGGGTCGGCACGCCGCCGTACGGGGTGGTCGAGGTCTCGAGGAGCGTCTCGACCGAGCTCAGCTGATCGTTGAGTTGCTCCCATCCCACGTGGTAGTTCAGCAGATCCACCACCACGTCGTCGCCGTCCTCGTAGGTGTTGCACAGATGCAGGTGCAGAAGCGGGTCGGTGTGGATGATGCGCGTCTTGCCACCGTCGCGCGGTACCAGCGCGATCGTGGTGCCCAGCTGCGGATGGTGCTCGATGGCGTCGATGTAGTTGCACAGCCCCAGGGCCGCACCGAAGAACTTCTTCAGCGGGAACACCAGCGGGGGGATGACGAACACCAGATACCGCTTGGTCAGTCCGATGTCGTGGTTGAACATCGGTCCGGGCAGGCGCACGCTGCCCAGCCGCGTCATCTTCCCGGCGCGGTCCACCCGGTAGCAGATCAGCTTCGGCACCGGCGCCATCGCCAGCCCGAAGTTGAACATCTCGCCGGTGTCCCAGTCCCACTTGGGATGTGCCGAGAACGCGCCCAGCCACTTCAGCTCACCGTCGAAGTCGTACTCACCCCGGGTGCGCAGCGTGTCGGGATCGAGCTCGGTGGGGCGGCCGCCCTCCCACAGCGCCAACAGTTTCCCGGCGTGCATGGTGACGCCGGTGTTGGCGACGTTGGCCGGGAACTGGAAGGCGTTGGCCAGGATCCCGCCCGGCCGCATCGTGCCCAGCGCGCGGTAGGGCGCGGAGTCGGAGATCATCGACTTCTGGTAGTGCTTGGTCTGGATGAACCGGTTGCGGAACTGCACCGCGCCGTCGGACATCGAGAACATCGAGAGCATGCCGTCGCCGTCGAAGACATGTCCCAGTGGTGTGCCGCCGGCTTCCAGTTTTCCGGGGCCGTTGCGGTACAAAGTGCCTCGCAGCTCTGCGGGCAGCTCGCCGACCACGTCGTCGATGACGTAGGTGTGTTCGTCGTAGAGCGGGGCGTAGGCGGTGAATTTCGGTTCGGCCGCTGCGGGGGTACTCATCATGGACTCCTCGGTGTCAGGAAGGTTTACGGACCCGCAGGGTGCAGGACAGCCCGGGAAGGTGGGGATCGAACTCCAGCGGCATGGGTGAATCGGCGCTGAAAACCTTCTCGCAGGCCGCTTTACAGCCCATCTGGCAGATGTGTTCCTGCGCCGTCCCGGTGCCGGGCGCAATGTGCATCGCACACTCGGGGATCTCGTAGACCAGGGTGCCGTCGGGCTCTTCGCCGACCCGGTGGATCGGGCCGACGAGGAACGTCGACATGCTCACCCCCATGTCCATCACGGGGCCATACCAGGACTTCGGCACCACCTTGACGGCGTGAAAGGCCGGCAGCAGGAAGCGAAGCCAGCGGCGCAACCGGCCGGATATCGCGTCGGACACCAGTTCGTCGACAGCGTCGCGGGGCAGCACCTGCAGCAGTTCGGTGATCACCCATTCGCATTCGCGGACGAACTGGCCGTACTGCCGCAGCCAGGAACTGCGCGGCGTCTGGAACAGCCCGCGGCCGCGGCGCTGCGCCACCAGGTCGGCCCAGCCGGCCTCGACGGCTGCCCGGTCGTCGGTGACCAACCGCAGGACCGGGAGGAACACCGTCTCCGGTAGGTCGCCGACCCGCTGGAGCATCGAGCGCATCAACAACTCGTCGCGCAGGGAGGTGAGCGGGGGTGGGGTGCTGACAATGGTGGACGTCACGGGGGTGCCTTCTTCCGTTCAGTAGGGTCGGCCCTGGCGGATGGGCTGGGATTCGGGCGGCAGCACCGGCCCGCCGTACGGCAGGTCGATGGTGCGTTCGGTGATCGGTGTCGGGTCGGTGCGCCGCAACGGATCCAGGCCGGACGGCGGCAGCGCCGTGTCATCCCCGGGTGGGCGGGGCGCGTTGCGGGCGCCGCGCACCAGCACTCCCGGGTCGTCGTTCTCGCAGTAGGTGTACATGTAGGGCTCGGGGTAGTTCGGGATGAACGGCACGTCCCGGGGGTGCGGGTAGTCGCAGACATACCTCGGATAGATGTCGGCGATGGCCCAGACCGAGCCGCCGTGCATCAGCGAGGCGATGCCGTCCAGCATCGGCGGGCGTTCGTCGTTGAACAGGCGGTCCAGAGCCGGCACCCGGACATGGGACAGCTGGGCGACGGTGGTGAGGTCCCCGAGCAGCTGCACCATGGTCGGGGAGTTGTCGGCGATCACGGCGTCCACGGTGGACAGCACCGCGGGTGTCTGGTGGAGCAACCGCCGCACTCCGGCGTCCTTGGTCCCGATGCCGGCCAGCGTCGCGGACAGGTTGGCCGACACCGCGTTCAATCCCGCGGACGACTCGTCGAGCAGCCGGAACACGGTGCGGCTCCCGCGCAGGAACGTCATCGTCTCGGGCAGCACGCCGTCCAGGGCGGAGAGCAGCACCTGCGCACCGTCGAACAACTGCCGCAGCTTGTCCGGGCCTTCCGGTCCGACGCCGAGGTCGTCGATCACCGCGCGCATCTGCTGCGGATCGGCTTGGGCCAGCACGCCGTCGACGTTGGTGAGCAACTCCCACAACGGAACCGGTGTCTCGGTGCGGTCGCGTTCGATGACGGCGCCGTCGGCGAGGTAGGGTCCCTCGCCGCGTTGCGGTGCGAAGTCCAGGTACTGCTCACCGGCCGGGGACAGCGCCGACACCCGCACCAGGGTGTCGGCCGCCGGGATTCGCGCATGTCCGGCGATCCGGGCGGTGACCACCACGCCGTCGTCGGCGACGTTCACGGATTGGACCCGACCGACCGGGATGCCGCGCAGGGTGACGTCCTGGCTCGGTAGCAGGCCGCCGGACTCGTCGAGGTGCACGGTGACGGTCAACTGGTCCTCGAACGGATTGACCCGCAGCGCACCGAAGGACAGGTAGGACACGCCGACCGCCACCAGTGTCAGCTGCCCGACGACCGACAGCACCAGGCGGCGCGACGCCGCGAACCGCACGGCGCGCAGTGCCGCTGCGGCCGCCGGGTTGAACGTTCTGCGCAGGTTCATCGGGGCGGTCCCCAGATCTGGCCGCGGTCCGGTCCCCAGACCCGGTCGCCGAGCTGGGTGAGCACGAAGCGGATGGAGCCGACCATGTTGTCCCAGTTGGCCCGCTTCGGTCCGGTGAAGCCGGGGTCGGCGAAGTGGTTCATGTCGCCGATGTGGCCGAGCGCGACCTGCTGCAGGTCCACGTCGGCGGCAGCGGCGTTGCTGCCGAACACCTTCAGTGCTGCGGGCAATACCCGCAGCAGGTTGGCCATGCTCACCCGCGGATCGGTGGACACGTCGTTGAAGGCCTTCGACAGGGTGTTGAGATCGGCGATCCAGCTGCGGGTGTCGACGCCCTGGATGGACGGGAACTTCTGCAGCTGGGCGGTCACCGCGCCGAGCTGGTTGACCAGATCGACGATGGCCGCGGTGTTGTCGGCGATGGTCATCAGCGCCGGGCCGGAGGAGTCGAGCAGCGCGTTGATCGTGTCGCGGCGGTTGTTCAGATCGTCGGCCAGCGAGGCGGTCTGCGCGAGCATGGCGCGGATCTCGCCGGAGCGCTCCGCCATGCTGGACACCAGGGCGCGGGATTCGCGGATCAGGCTGGTCAATCCCTCGCCGTCATTGCCGAGCGCGCCGCCGACGCCGTTGAGTACCCGGGTGAGGTTGCGCACCACGCCGCCGTTGACCAGTAGGGACGTCGTCGCCAGCACCTGTTCGACGGTGGCGGCCGAGGCGGTGGCCGAGCGGGGGATCCGGTCGCCGTCGGCGAGCGCCGCGGCGGAGGTGCCCGGTGGTGGCGGGGTGAGGGCGACGAAGACATCGCCGAGCGGTGTCGCCGAACGCAATTCGGCGGTGGTGCCGTCGGGCAGCCGCACGCGGTCCAGGATGCGTAAGCGCACGACGGCGGTGTAGTCCTGCGCCGACATCCCCACGACTTCGCCGACGTCGGCGCCGCCGACCCGAACTTTCGCCCGATCGGGCAGGTTCAGCGCGTTGGTGAACTCTGCGGTCAGTTCGTACGACGGCCCCCGCAGACCGGGTGCCGGCAGCGGTAGATCCTCGACCCCGGCGCCGCACCCGGTCAGTGCCGCCGACATCACGATCGGCAGGATGAGACGCGACGCCCTGGTCATTCGCCCAGCCTCGTCATCGCCTCGAGCGTCGAGGTCAACCCGAAATCTGGCCCCAGGTCGCGCATCGAGCCGGTGCGGCAGCCCAGTTGGCGCAGCCCCAGGATGTTGCAGACCTCCTTGGTCATCGAGCTGTCGAAGAACACCGAATCGAAATGCGCGCCGACGCGCAGCATTCCGTTCTCGGCGTCGATGGCGTTGGCGACATTGTCGATGGCCAGCGGCGCGACGTCGAAGACCTCGGCGAGTTCCCGCCGGTAGTCCACCAGCGCCCGGGCCAGCCGGCCCGTGCTGTCCAGGCTGTTCTTCAGGTGGTCGCCGTTGTTGTCCAGCAGGTCGTTGAGCCGCGCCAGCAGGCCGTTGAGCCGGCTGCCGGTCGTGCCCTGGCCGATACCCTGGTCGGCCAGCAGGTCGGTGAGTTGCCGGACGTAGGATCCGAATTCGCGCACCTGCTGCTCGTTTCGTGCACCGGCGTCGACGAGTCGGGACAGGTTGGTGATGATGGCGCCGATGTGCGCTTCGGTGGCCGCCCCGCCGTCGGGGCCGGTACGCAGCGCCTCCGAGAGTCCGGTCAGCGCGGTCTTGATCTGCGCGCCGCTGGTCGAAGTGATCGCGGAGGTGGCGGTCATCAGGTCGGTGAGCGGACCGCCGCCCTTGCCGTCGCCGCCCATGGCGGTGCCCAGCTTGTCGACCATTCTCAGCACGCGGTCGAACTCGACCGGGGTGCGGGTGGAGTGCAGGTCGAGCACCGCGCCGTCGGTCAGCAGCGCCCCGCCGGAGTAGGGCGGCGTCAGCTCGATGTGCCGGTCGGTCAGGATGGACGTCCCGACCGTGACCGCCGTGACATCCGCCGGTACCCGGGTGCCGGGTTCGAGTTCGATGTCCACGGCGACGTAGGCGCCGCGCGCCTCGATCGCGGTGACGTGCCCGACCGGCATGCCGAGGATCGCCACCTCGTTGCCGACGTAGAGCCCGATGGCGTTGTCGAACTGCGCGGTGAACCGCAGCGCCGCGGGCGCTGTCGGACGGAACAGGTAGGCGCCGGCGACCGCGAGGGCGATGACCGTGAGCAGCGCCGCGAGCGCGGCGGTCTTCCGGTTCATTCGCAGTCCTTGAAGTACTGGTAGCGCTCCGGCCATTTCCACTGCTCGGCGCGCCCGCTGATGGCGCACATCCAGGAGTCCACCATCAGGCCGCCGGGAAGCATGAAGTCCAGGAACGGTCCGCTGCCGGTCGCGTTGGCGACGTTGCGCATCGAGATCGGCATGGTTTGGAACAGGTTGCGGAGCAACGCATCATGGTCGCCGAGCATCGCGGTGACCTCACGGATGTCGGCGAGCATGCGGTCGATCTCGGCCTGGTTGGTCCCGGTGATGTCGTCGGCGGTGATGATCAGGTTGGTCGCGGCCTGCAGGAGCCGCTCGACGGCAGTGCGGCGGGCGACGATCTCACCGGTCAGCTCGCGCCCTTGGACGATCAGCGCCGCGAGGTCCTCCTGTTGGCCGCCGAGGATCTGCGCCACCGTCGCGGTGTTGCGCAGCAGCTCGCCGATCTGGCCGCGCCGCTCGGAGATCACGGCCGCGAGGTTCTCCACATTGGCCAGCGCCTCGGGCAGTACCGCCGGCACACCGTCGAGCTGCTCGGACAGGGTGACCATCGAGGCGGCGAACCGTGCGGCGTCGACATCCTCGAAGGTGGTGGTCGAATCGGTCAGCAGCTTCTGCAGGTCGTACGGAACGGTGGTGTTGGCCAACGGGATACGATTGCCCGTGAGGGTGTCGGTGCCGCCGGGGCGCAGTTCGACGTAGCGCGAGCCCAGCACCGTGGTCAGTTTGATCGCAGCGCGGGTCTGCGCGCCCAGAGCCAGCCCGCGGTCCAGCTTCATCGTCACCAGCACCCGGTCGGAGCGCAGCTCGGTGTCGCTGACCGTGCCGACCGGGACTCCCGCGATGCTCACCTCGTCGCCGGGCCGCAGACTGGCGGCCTGGCCGAATTCGGCGGTGTAGGTCTGCTTTCCGAGGTGCAGCGAGCTGATGAGGGTGGTCGAGGCGATTAGTGCGGTCAGGGTGAGCAGCGCGATCGTCCCGATCCCAGCGGTGCTGCGGTCCTCGAGGACCCGCGGCCGCCGGTGGCTGCGGACGGGTTTCCTGCGGATCATCCGAATCACCTGCACTTCGCCGAATACTTGCGCTGACCGCCGGGCGTCGCGGCGTCGACGATGGTCGGGATGACCGGCTTCATGAAGTTGAAGAGGGTGAAGTTGAAGTCACACGGCATGGCGCTCATCGCGGTGGAGTCGCCGGTGATCCGGGAGACGCCCTTGAGGACGGCCGGCAGGTTCGCGCCTACCGTGGCCCAGCCGTCTCTGTTGGCCACCATGGTCGACAACATGCCCGGTTCGCGCTGCAGCAGGTCGGCGAAGTCGGGGCTGACCGCCGACGTGATGGCCGACAGTCGGGCGATCACCGCGTTGACCGAACCGGTGGAGGTGACCAGTTCGTCACGCCGGGAGTTCAGCCCGGCGATCACCGAGCGCATCTGCACCACCGTCGTCTGAAGCGCCGAGCCGCGGTCGGCGAGGTTCCGGGTGACGGCATTGAGCCCGTCGATCACCTGGCCGAGCACCTGATCCGGGCCGGCCAGCGACTGCGCCAGCCGGGAGGTCTCGGCGACCAGCACCACCACCGAGTCCGAATCACCCTGCAGCGCATTGATCAGCGCGGTGGACAGGTTGCCGCGGTGTTCGGGGTCGAGCAGAGTGAACATCGGCTCGAAACCGTTGAGCAGGTTGGTCACGTCGAACGACGGCTCGGTCCGCTCCACCGGGATCCGGGCGCCGTCGGGTAGCCGTTCCGGGGCGCCGAAGTCGGCCAGCGTCAGCCCGATGTAGCGCTGACCGATGATGTTCTGGTACACCACCGAGGCTTTGGTGTTGCCGTAGAGCGGTTGTTCGGCGTTGACCCGGAACCGCACTTCGGCCCGGTCGCCGTCGAGCCGCACCGCGTCGACCCGGCCGACCCGCACGCCGGCGACGCGCACATCCGATCCCGCCCGCAACCCGGTGACGTCGGTGAACGTCGCGGTGTAGGTGTGGGTGGGCCCGCTCACCTCGCGGCGCAGGGTCACCAGGATGGTCCAGGTCAGGGCCAGGCAGACCACGACAAAGACACTGAGCCACAGGAGGTTACGGGTCCGGGTTCCGGTCATCGCGGACCTCCCGGAAGGAACTGCTCCTGCTCGGCCGGGGTGCGCAGGGCTCCCATGATGACCTCGTCGGCGGTATTGGTGGGCTCGGGTAGCTCGATGCCCTGGGGAGGCACGTAGGACCGCGGATCGGGCAGCCCCCGGGTGTCGACCGGTTCGGTGGTGAGAGGCGCGGTCTCGCAGCTGGGTCCGCGCAGTTCGCCGTAGACCGGGCAGTCGGCGCGGGTGTAGAGGCGCAGCGGCGCCAGTGCGACGACGAGCTTGAAGGTGAACGTGACCTTCTGCCCCGTGCGGGTCCACAGTTCGCCGAAGAACTTGTCGACCACGTTGTTGATGCCGACGGCGATCGCCGGGAACTTCGCCGAGCGGTCGCTGAGCACCCCGAGCACCGGGGTGAGGTTCGTGGTGATGTTCACCAGGGTGTCGGTGTGGTTGTCCAGCGCGGTGCGCATGGTGCCGACGGTGTGGCCGGCTCCTGTCAGCAGGTCGGCCAGCGCGGTGTGCTGCTCGGCGACGGTGCGCATCGGCGTGACGGCGTTGCGCAGGGAGTCCAGCAGTTCCGGTGCGGTCGAACCGAGTGCGGTGACGGCGTCGGTCCACGTCTGCAGGGCCGGCGGACCGGACCCGTCGGTGCGCAGCGTGTTCATCTCGTCGACGATGCGATTGAGACCCGCTGCGGCCGCGGTCAATTCAGGTCCCTTACCGGCGGTGGCGTCGGAGATGGTGCGCAGCACTCCCAGCGTGTGATCGGATTCGGGCCGGCCGACGGCGTCGACCAGTTGCCGGACCTTGGTCAGGGTGCTCTGGAACAGCTGGGTCGGCAGCGTGTGGTCCTGCCGGATGACAGCGCCGGAACGGATCGGCGGTCCGGTGCCGTTGTCCACGAGTTGCACGGTGGACACCGCGAACGCGTTGCCCGGCACGATCCGGGCGGTGATGGTGGCGGGGATGTGGTCGGCGTGCTGGGGCCACAGGTCGATGTCGACGACGTTGTCCTCGCCGTGCAGCGCCGGGTTGACCGAGCGGACCATGCCGACCAGCACGCCGCGGTACTTCACGTCGGATTTCGGCGGCAGTCCGTCTCCCACGCTCGGCAGGCTGGCCACCACCTGCACCCGGGGGTCCAGCGAGCCGGTCGATTTGGCGTACATCAGCGCCACCACCACCGTGCAGGTGAGGACGAACGCGACACAGGTGGCGACCAGGGCGCGGTCGGAGGGGCCGCGGCCGTCGAGCTCGAACCGGTTGCCCATCAGCCCCCCAGCCGTCCGCCGGTGTCGATGCCCCAGAACGCCATGGTGAGAAGCATGTTCGTGATCACCATCAAGGTGATGCTGGCGCGCATGGCGTGGCCGGCGGCGACGCCCACGCCACGTGGTCCGCCGGTCGCGTAGAAGCCGTAGTAGCACTGCACCGTCGACATGATCGCGACGAACACCGCGACCTTGATGACGGCGAAGATCATGTCCTGGCCGGACAGCATCAGGGTGAAGTAGTGCAGGTAGGTGCCCGAGGCCTGCCCGCTGGCCAGGAACACCACCAGTTGGCAGACCAGGAAATTCAGGGCCAGGCACATCACGAACAGGGGAATGACCGCGACCGCGGAGGCCAGCACGCGGGTGGTGACCAGGTAGGGGATGGGGCGGATGGCCACCGCGTCGAGGGCGTCGATCTCCTCGGAGATGCGCATGGCGCCGAGTTGGGCGGTGAACCGGCACCCGGCCTGGATGGAGAATGCCAGTGCGGCCATCAGCGGGGCGAGTTCGCGGACCGTGGCCAGCGCGGTGAGCAGGCCGGTCGCGGGCCCCAGCCCGAGCAGGTTGAGCGCGTTGTACCCCTCGATGGCGACCACGGCGCCCGCGGCCGCGCCGACCACGAGGACCACTCCCGCGGTCCCGCCCCCGACCACGATCGATCCGTTGCCCCACGTGACATCCGAAGACAGCCGCAGGAACTCGCGCGGATAACGCTTGAGGACGACCGGTATCCCGGCGAGGGTGCGGAAGAAGAACGCCACCATGTGCCCGACCCGGACGGCCTGGTGCTCACCGGATTCGGCGGCGATCTGCAGGGGCCGGACGCCGCGGGGCAGGTAGGTGGCGGCCATGTCAGAAACTCGTCTTCGGGAACAGCACCAGATACATCTGGCTGATGAGGACGTTGGCCAGCAGGAGCAGCAGGATCGACTGCACCACAGCGGCATTGACGGAGTTGGCCACCCCGGCGGGTCCGCCGCGGGTGTCCAGGCCCTTGTAACAGGCGATGACTCCGACGATGATGCCGAATACCACCGCCTTGATCAGGGTCAGGACCAGGTCGTCGACGGTGGCGAACGACGAGAACGTCGAGGTGTAGCTGCCCGGGGTGCCGCCCTGCAGCATGACGGTGAAGGCGTATCCGGCCAGAAAGCCGATGAAGCAGGTGAATCCGGTCAGTGCCACGGCCACCACGACGCTGGCTGCCAGGCGGGGTACGACGAGGCGCCGGATCACCGAGACGCCCATGACCTCCATGGCGTCGGTCTCCTCGCGGATGGCGCGGGAACCCAGATCGGCGCTCAGGGCGGATCCGACCGCGGCCGCCATCAGGATCGCCGCCACCAGCGGGGCACCCTGGCGGATGACGGCCAGTCCGTTGGCCGCGCCGGCCAGTGCGGTGGCACCGAGTTGGCCTGCCAGCAGGCTGAATTGGATGGCGAGCGTGACGCTGATCGGTATCGCGACGAACAGCGTCGGCACCACCGCGGTGCGGGCCATGAACACCGCCTGCTCGACGAACTCCCAGAACGGGAATCGCCATCGGACGATGTCGGCGACAAGGTATTGGAACGTGCGCACCGCCAGCACGCACTGGCCGCCGACGGTACGCAGCGACAACATCGGATGCCGGTCGAGATAACCCTTCCACCACCGAATGACTTCATCGGTGGCGGCAGTGTCCTGGCCCGGGTTGGTCAACGGCGCTCGAATACCAGGTTGAGCTGCTTGAGTCCGCGCAGCATGAAGCTGGGCTCGTATTCGAAGTCGTTGCCGTCGGCGAATGTGACGCCGCGGTAGCGCCGGACGATCTCCTGCAGGGCCAGGGTGGCCTGCAGCCGCGCCAGCGGCGCGCCCAGACAGGCGTGGATGCCCTGCCCGAAGGACAAGTGCGACTTGGCGTTCGGGCGTTGCGGATCGAACTCGTCGCCGTCGGTGAAGTGCGCGTCGTCCCTGCTGGCCGAGCTGAAGACCAGCACCACCATGGATCCGGCGGGGATGGTGTAACCGCCCAGGTTCGCGTCGGCCTTGGTGATCCGGAACATCGCCTGCACCGGCGCCAGGAAGCGCAGCGACTCCTCCACGAAGGCGCCGGCCCGGCCCTCGGGGTCCTCGGCCAGCCACTCCCACCACACCGGTGTCTGGGCCAGCTGGTGCAGCATGCCGGTCATCAGCTTGCGGGAGGTCTCGTTGCCGGCGATGAGCAGCTGCTGGATGATGCTCAGCGCCGCGCCGGTGCTCAGCGGTTCGTCGTCGTTGGCGTTGGATGCCTGCACCAGACCGGTGATGAGGTCGTCGCGCGGATCGGTCCGCCGTTCATCGAGTTGCGCGGCGAAGTAGCGCTGGTACTCCAGCAGGCTCTCGGCCTGTTCGACTGCGCCGGCGTCGTCGATCTCGGCCCCGATGGTGGCGGCGAACTGGTCCGACCAGCGCCGGAAGTCGTCGATGCGGTCGTCGGGGACGTTGAGCGCCTGGGCGATGATGCGCAGCGGCAGCGGGGCGGCGAGTGTGCCGACGACCTCGACGGGACTGCCGGTGGGGATGCGGTCGAGCAGTTCGTCGACGATCGCGCGGATCGCGGGTTCGCGCTGGGCGACGAACCGCGGCGTGAACGCGCGCGCCACCATCCGGCGGTAGTAGTGGTGCTCCGGCGGGTCGGCGGTCAGCAGGGTGGGCACCGCCTCCCAGCCCTGGGCGGAGATCGCGGCGACCTCGTCGGCCACCGAGGCGGGCGGGGGGAGTTGCGGCAGACCGAAGGCCGAGGAGAACACCTCGTGGTCGAGCAGAGCCTGGGACACCAGATCGTAGGCCGTGACGAACCACATGCCGCGTTCGGCGACGAAGTGCACCGGTGCCTCGCGGCGCAGCGCCTGGTACCAGGGGTACGGCATCTGCATGGTGCCCGGATCGAGCGGATCGAACGATCCGACCGGGCAGTGTGCGGCCGCGTTGGCGGTGTCGGTCAAGGCTTCTCCAGGGATTTCGTAGGAACGTCGAACCGCTTGACTAATTGGTGGACCAATATAATAGTGAGGTAGATCATAGGCAACTGCCAATTTCGAGTCGTCCGGAAGCGAGGGAATGTGCCGACAGCTGTGGTGACGGGGGCCGGGAAGGGCATCGGGAAGGCGGTCGCGCAGCGCTTGGCGGCCGGCGGCGCCGACGTGGTCGTCGCCGACCTCGACGGCGCGGCCGCGCAGGAGGTCGCGCGCGCCATCGGCGGCGTCGCGGTGCAGTGCGACGTCACCGACGAGGGATCGGTGACGGCCCTGGCGGCGGCGGTGGACAGGGTCGACATCCTGGTCAACAACGCCGGGATCTGGCGGTCCCAGACCCTCGACGACAGCACCGTCTCCGACGTGGACGCGGTGCTCCGCGTCAACGTCCTGGGCAGCTGGCTGGTCACCCGGGCGCTGGCCGGCAAGTTCGGGCCCGACGGGGGCGCGATCGTCAACCTCACCTCGGTGCTCGCCGAGCTGGGCGGCGCCGGACGCGGGATCTATCCGGCATCCAAGGCGGCGCTGGTCGCGCTGACCAAACAGATGGCCACCGAGTACGCGCCGCGCCGGATTCGCGTCAACGCGGTGGGTCCCGGCCTGATCCTCACCGACGGCACCGCCGGCGAGTTCGCCGACCCGGGCCTGCGGGAGGCCATCGGCACCGCCATGCCGCTGGGGCGGATCGGCGAGCCGGCCGATGTGGCTGCGGCCGTGGAGTTCCTGGCCTCCGACGCCGCCGGCTACATCACCGGCCAGGTGCTCTACGTCGACGGCGGCTGGACCATCAACGCGTCGGCGTTCATCGGCACCGCCGTGGCGCAGTACATCGAAGGGCTGACAGCCGGCGCGCCGGCCTGAGCGAGGAGGGCACATGACCGACACCAGAGACACCGCGATGCCGCCCGGCGCGGCGCGCTCGCCCGGCCCGACCGTGCAGAGCCTGCTGCGCACCGACAGCCGGGAGGTCCCGGCACCGCTGCTCGAGGAGTCCTACGAGTACCTCGGTTCGGCAGACATCGACAAGGATCGGTACCTGACCGAGGAGTTTCACCGTCTCGAAGTCGAGCGGGTGTGGAAGAAGGTCTGGCAGCTGGCGTGCCGCGAGGAGGACATCCCGGAGCCGGGGGACTACCACGTCTACGACCTCGCGGACCTCTCGCTGATCGTGGTGCGCACCGCGGCCGGCGAGATCAAGGCGTTCCACAACTCCTGCCTGCACCGCGGCACCCGGCTGTGCGACGAGGCCGGCCGCGCCAACCAGCTGCGCTGCCCGTTCCACGGCTTCACCTGGAGTCTGGAGGGCGAGCTGACCGACGTGCCCGGTCGTTGGGACTTCCCCCACGTGGCCGACGCCGATTTCGCTCTGCCCGAGGCCCGGGTGGGCGTCTGGGGCGGGTTCGTGTTCGTCAATCCCGACCCGGACGCGCCCCCGCTGGCCGACTATCTGGGCGACGTGGAGAAGCACTTCGCGCCGTTCGCGCTGGAGAACCGGTTCAAGGCGATCCACGTCGCCAAGGTCATCGACTGCAATTGGAAAGTCGGCTTGGAGGCTTTCCTGGAGTCCTACCACGTCATCGCCACCCACCCGCAGCTGCTGGAGTACCTCGGCGACGCCAACACCCAGTACGACGTCTACACCCGTACCGACGGTCTGCCCGGCTTCAATCGGATGATCACCCCGCAGGCGACCAGCAGCCCGCATCTGGAACCGCTGGAACCCCAGGACGTGCTCGACGCGATGTTCCGGGACTTCTTCCCGGAGGGCGTCGGCGCGTTCGAGGTGCCCGAGGGCGAATCGGCCCGGCCCATCGTGGCGGCGGCGATGCGCGACAACCTGGCTCAGCAGACCGGCGCCGACCTGTCCCGCACCAGTGACTCGGAGATCCTCGACGCCATCCAGTACTTCGTGTTCCCGAACATGGTGCCGTGGGCCGGCGTCGGCGCGCCGCTGACCTACCGTTTTCGCCCATACGGCAACGATCCGCACCGCTGCGTCTTCGACATCATGATGTTGATTCCGCTGCCGGCTGGGGTTCCCAAGCCCAAGGCGCCCCCGGTGCACTGGCTGGGCCCGGACGAGGACTACAACGCCGCGCCCGAGTTGGGCGGCCTGTGCGCGGTGTTCAACCAGGACCTGGCAAACCTCCCGCTGGTACAGCGCGGGCTGCGGTCGATGACCAAACCCGGGGTGACGCTGGCCGACTACCAGGAGGTCAGGATCCGGCAGTTCCACCAGGACCTGGATCGTTACATCTGCGGTGACCAGTGACTTCACCGCCACATGGCGCACTGCGTCATGATGGCGGTATGAGGGATCTGACCGCGGCGAGCGCATCCACCCCCCCGACGCCTCGGGCCGGGCCGGGTCGACCGGCCGGCGCGGTCAGCATCGACACCCGGCAGCGGGTGCTCGACGCGGCGTGCCGTTGCTTCGCGCAGTACGGCTACGGTCCCGCCACCAACAACCTGATCGCCGAGATCGCCGGGGTCACCGCCGGGTCGGTGTACTACCACTTCGGCTCGAAGAGCAATCTGTTCGACGCGGTGTGCGAGTACGTCTACGGCCGGATCGTGGCCCGTTCGATCGAAGCCCTGGCCGGGCCGCACTCCGTGCAGGGCCTGCTGCAGGCGGTGATGGCCGAGGCCATGCGGATCAACCACGAGGCGCCCGAGCTCGCCGGTTTCGTGGCCACTGCGCCCATCGACGCGCGCCGCCATCCCGAACTCGGTGAGTCGTTCGCCAAGCAGGCCAACCGGATGGCCGAGACCTTGGCCACGGCGGTGGTCGCCGGTCAGCAGCGCGGTCTGATCCCGGCCGACGTGGACCCGCCGGTCGCCGCCGCGATGATCAGCGCCATCGTCGACGGTTTCGCACACGCGGCGGCGTCCACGGAGGTCCCCGAGATGGACCGGATCACCGAGTTGTTCGATCGGCTCCTGCTCCGGTCGGATTCGGCCTGATTCGGCCCGCGCGGGGCCCGCAGTACGATACCGTTCTGCTCGGAGAACGACTTCGTTTCGCCCGACCCGCGCAGGAGTGCCGATGGACGCGACCCTGGTTCGCGAGAGCCCGTTCCTGACGGGGCATCACCAGCCCAACCGGATGGAGGTCGACGCACCGGATCTCGTGATCCGCGGGAGCCTGCCCGACGACCTGGCCGGGGTGTTCTACCGCAACGGCGCCGAACCGCTCTATCCGCCCACCGACGAGGACTACCACTGGTTCGACGGGGACGGGATGGTCTACGCGTTCCACATCGAGAACGGTCGCGTCGCGATGCGAAACCGGTGGGTGCGCACCGACAAACTGCTGCTCGAACTCGAACAGGGGCGGAGGTTGTTCGGGGTGCTGGGCAACCCGATGACCTCCGATCCACTGGCCGCCGGCACTCGGTACAACACCGCCAACACCAACGTGATCATCCACGGCGGAAAGCTCCTGGCGCTGATGGAGGGAGCGCCGCCGGTCGCGCTGGACCCGCGCACACTGGACACGGTGGGGGAGCACACCTACGACGGGCTGATCACCACCACGTTCTCCGCCCACCCCAAGGTCGACATGGCCACCGGCGAACTGGTCAACATCGGCAACGCCGTGCACGGTCTGGGCGGTGACGCGGTGATCCGTTACGACGTCATCGATTTCGACGGGAACCCGATCAAGACCGAGTTCATCGACGTGCCGCACATGACCATGCTGCACACGTTCCTGCTGACCGAGAACTGGGTCGTGTTCCCGATCAACCCGCTGGAACTGAGCCTGCAGCGGGCATTGTCCGGCGGACCGATGACCGCGTGGGTGCCCGACCGGCCCAGCAAGCTGGGGATCATGCCGCGCACCGGCGGCGCCGCCGATGTGCGCTGGATCGAGGTCGAACCGCGGCACATGCTGCACGAGGCCAATGTCTGGGAGGACGAGAACGGGCGCATCGTCGCCGACGTGGCCGCGGCCGAAGGCACCGCACTGTTCCCCGACATCCACGGAAACCGCGCCACCCACGAGGAGACTCGGCAGAGCCTGCGGCGGTGGACCATCTACCCGAACAATCCCGCCGCCACCCTGAGCGAGGTCGTCCTCAACGACCGCGACATCCAGTTCCCCCGACCCGACGACCGCTTGATGACCCGGCCGAGCAGATACGCCTTCGCCAACAGCAACCTCGACTCGCGGGACGGGCGGGTCGAGGGCATGGATTCGGCGCTGCGCGTGGACACCGTCAGCGGCGGCGAGGACCTGTACCACTTCGGACCGGGGACCGCCGCCGGAGAGCTGATCTTCGCCCCGCGGGTGGGCAGCACCGACGAACTGGACGGCTACGCGATCACGCTGGTGCACCGCAAGGATGCGGCGGAAACCGAGCTGGTGGTCTTCGACGCGGCCGACATCGCCGGCGGCCCGATCGCGACCGCGGTCATCCCGTTCCGAGTCTCCAGCGGGTTCCACTGCAGCTACTACAGTGTGGACAGCCCGCTCTATCGGCAGGCGTTCGGTAGCCCGTAGGGGGTCGAGGTGGAAGCGGTCAGCCCGGCGCTGCGAACCCGCCACGCCACCGAAACGCGTCGCGAACAACAGATCCTGGACACCGTCCTGGACATGCTGGCCGAGTCCGGCTACGAGGGCCTGCGGTTGGACACGCTGGCTCGGCGGGCCCGAGTCAGCAAGGCCACGCTCTACGGGCGGTGGGGCGGCAAGAAGGAACTGGTCCTCGATGCCATCCGGTACGCCGTGCGGCCCATCGACGACGTCGACACCGGGGACCTCCGCTCGGATCTGATCGCCATCGGCCGGGCGGTGGACCACTCCAAACAGCGTTCGGCCGGCTTCATGCTGGCCATCGGCCACACCGCGACGATCGACGGTGACTTCGCCGAGCTGGTTCAGGAGAACCTGGGAGCTCCGGTGATCGCGGCGACGCGCAAGGCGATCGCGGCCGCCGTGGACCGCGGTGAACTACGCCCGGGCGCAACCGAACTGCGCTACATCGTCGATGTCCTGCCCTCGCTCGCGCTCGGCCGGCGGGTGTTCGGGGTGCGCCGTCCGGTCGACGTCGAGGAGATCGTCGACACCATCGTGCTGCCCGCGCTGCGCAACGCCTGATCGCCCGACCCTGCGATTTCCGGGGAGTGCCGCGTTCGCGTGAAATTGGTTGATCGACCAAATATAATGTGACCTACAACACTCGAGTAGGTCCAGTTCAACCGGGTGCCACCCGCCTCACGTGCGCGACATTGACAGTGATAGTGACCCCTGTTACTAATTAATTAATTGACCGACTAATAGTGGGGAGCGCATGACAACCACCGCCGACATCGGTCTCGGTACCGCCGAGCTAACCCAGATCTTCACCACGGCGACCCGGATCAAGGTGTGCGACGAGAAGTTCCGCTCCCTGATCCTCACCGGCCAGGTCAGTGCCCAGTACTACTCGCCGCGCGGTCAGGAGATCGTCTCCTCGGCCGTCGGTGCGCTGCTGCGCCCGTCCGACTATCTCGTCACCACCTATCGCGGACTGCACGACCAACTGGCCAAAGGCGTGCCGATGCGCGAACTGTGGGCCGAGTTCTTCGGCCGCGCGACCGGCACCTGCAAGGGCAAGGGCGGCCCGATGCACATCACCCACCCGGAGTCCGGCCTCATGGTCACCACCGGCATCGTCGGCAGCGGTCTGCCGATCGCCAACGGTCTGGCGCTGGCTTCTCAGCTGCAGGGCACCGACCAGGTCACGGTGGTCAACTTCGGCGACGGCGCCACCAACATCGGTGCCTTCCACGAGGCCTGCAACCTGGCGGCGCTGTGGAAGCTGCCGGTGGTGTTCTGCTGTCACAACAACCGCTACGCCGAACACACCTCCTTCGAGGACGGCACCAGCGTCGACCGGGTCGCCGACCGCGCCGCCGCCTACCGGATGCCGGGGGTCCGCGTCGACGGCAACGACCCGGTGGCCATGTACGAAGCCGCGCGCACCGCGATCGAACGGGCCCGCGCCGGCGAGGGGCCGACGCTGTTGGAAGCCATGACATTCCGCTTCTTCGGGCACCAGATGTCCGACCAGAACGAGTACATGAAACCCGGCGAACTCGACGCCGCCCGCGCCGCCGACCCGGTGCTGGGCTTCCGGTCCTGGCTGATCGAGAACCAGGTGCTGACCGAGTCCGAGATCGAGGCCATCGAGACGCAGGCCAAGGCGGAGGTCAACGACGCCTTCCAGTTCGCCGAAGCGAGCCCGCCGCCGGACGTGTCCGAGCTGCTGACCGACGTCTACGAGGGAGAGTGACATGACGGTGGAAACCACGCCGATGCTCGGCTTTCAGGCGATCGGCAGCGCGCTCGACGACGCCCTGGGCCGCGACCCGTCGGTCTTCCTGCTCGGCGAGGACATCGCCGACCCCAGCGGCGGCGTCTTCAAGGTCTCCGCGGGGCTGTCCACCAAGTACGGCACCGACCGTGTCCGGGCCACCCCGATCAGCGAGCAGGCGATCATGGGTGCCGCCGTCGGCGCCGCCATCGCAGGCATGCGGCCGGTCGCCGAGATCATGCTGATGGACTTCCTCGCCGTCTGCCTGGACCAGGTGTCCAACCACGCCGCCAAACTGCGCTACATGTCCGGCGGGCAGACCGGCGTGCCCCTGACCATCCGGTGTGCCGCCGGCGCCGGAATGCAGTTCGGTGCACAGCATTCCGAGATGCTGGAGGCCTGGCTCACGCACATCCCCGGGCTGAAGGTGGTGGTGCCGAGCAACCCGGCCGACGCCAAGGGTCTGCTCACCGCGGCCATCTTCGACCCCGACCCCGTGGTCGTCGTGGAGCAGAGCCTGCTGTACTTCACCCCGCCCCAACCCGTCCCGGTCGGCCATCACGTGGTGCCCCTCGGGTCGGCGGCCACCGTGCGGCCGGGCAGCGACATCACGTTGATCAGCTATGGCCGCCAGGTGCACGACGCGGTCGCGGCCGCCGGGCAACTCGCCGAACACGGCATCGACGCCGAGGTCATCGACCTGCGGTCCCTGGTCCCGCTCGACGAGAAGACCGTGCTGGAATCGGTGGGCCGCACCCGCCACGCCGTGGTCATCCATGAGGCAGTGCGGCGCAACGGATTCGGCGCCGAGCTGGCAGCGACGATCACCGAGAACCTGTTCGACGACCTGGGCGCACCGGTGCGCCGGGTGGCCGGCGCCGACACGCCGGTGCCGTACGCCAAGGTCCTCGAGGACGCCTTCGTCCCCGGTGTCGACGCCATCGTGGCGGGCGCACGGGACACGCTGGCCCGCTCGCGGGCCGCCGTGCGGAACGGATAGGTCGTGGTCTACGGGATCTCCGAGTACGCGAGGCGCGAGCCGGACGCGGTGGCCATCACCGACGGCACGACGTCCTGGACCTGGGCGGAGCTGAACGGCTTTCTCAACAGGGCGGTGAACTACCTGCTGGCGCAGCAGATTCCGCCCGGGCAGCGGGTGGCGGTGGCCGGCGCCAACAGCGTGCAGGTCGCCGTGGCGCACCTGGCCACCACCTTCGCGGGGCTCTCGGCGGTGCCGGTGAACTACCACCTCACCGCCGACGAGATCGGCTACATCATCCGCGACGCCGGCGTGCACACCATGCTCTGCAGCGCCGACCTCGCGCCGACCGTGCGGGCCGCGGATCCCGACGTCCGGGTCGTCGACGACCTCGAGGCCGCCTCGGCCGGCTTCGGCGACACCGAACCGTCGGCCGAGATGCGCCCCGCCAAGCCGCTGTACTACACCTCGGGCACCACGGGTCTGCCCAAGGGGGTGGAGTTGCCAGACCAGATGTTTCCCGGTGGCGCCAGCATGGTCGAACACGTGCAGCGCGTGGCGTCCTCGCCGATCGGGACCGGCGGCCGGCACCTGGTGGTGGCGCCGATGCACCACACCGGACCCATGGCCGGCGTGCGGGGCATCATCGCCGGTCGGCCGTTGGTGATCGTGCCGAAGTTCGACGCCGAACAGGTGCTGGCCGTCATCGAGAAGGAGCGCGCCGAGGCCACCATGATGGTCCCGACGCACTTCTCCCGTCTGCTCAACCTGCCTCGCGAGACGCGGGAGCGGTACGACGTCAGCAGCATGCGCGCCATCGTGCACACCGGTGCGGCGTGCCCGGTCGAGGTGAAGCGGGCCATGATCGACTGGTTCGGGCCGATCCTGATCGAGGCGTACGGGTCCACCGAGGCGGGCACCGTGACGATGATCGACTCCACGGAGTGGCTGGCCCACCCCGGGTCGGTGGGCAAGGCCATGCCCGGTTACGAGCTGACCATCCGCGATGAGGACGGCACCGTGCTGCCGCCCGAAACTCCCGGGCTGGTGTGCGTGCGCTCCACCACCGGTCACCGTCCGGCCTATCACGGGGACCCGGAGAAGACCCGGCGCAGCTACATCGCCCACGGTGTGTTCGCACTCGGGGAGATCGGTTACCTCGACGCCGACGGCTACCTCTACCTCACCGACCGCGCCTCGGACATGGTCGTCAGCGGCGGGGTGAACATCTACCCGGCCGAATCGGAGGCGGTGCTGCGCACGCATCCGGCCGTCCTCGACGTCGCGGTCATCGGGATACCGCACCCCGACCTCGGCGAGCAGTTGTGCGCGCTGGTGCAGAGTCGCGACCCGCACCTGGGCCCCGGTGAGCTCGTCACCTGGACGCGGGAACGATTGGCGCACTACAAATGTCCCAACTTGGTCGAGATCGTCGACGCCGACCTGCGCACGGCCATGGGCAAGCTGAACAAGCGGGCGCTGCGTACGGAGTACCTGGCGCGGCACGCTGACCTGACCGCCTCGGCCGGAGGCCTGCAGTGACCGCCGCGGAGCTGGACCGGGCCGCGGTGCCGGCGGACTTCGTCTTCACCGAGGAGCACCAGGCGTTGCGCGGCGTGCTGCGCGAACTCTTCGCCGACCCGCGGGACACCCAGTGGCGCACTCTGCTCGCCGACGTCGGCGCCGACGAGATCGTCTTCGACGCCGTGGCCGGCTCGGATGCGGCCACCGCGATCGATCTGGCGATCCTCGCCGAGGAAGCCGGAGCGGCGCTGTTCGACGGACCCGTGCTCGCCGGCGCGCTGGTCGGAGTGACGGCCGCGGCGCTCGACCGCCCGGACCTGGTGGCACCCCTCCGGGCCGGTGCCGCGACGGTCGGCGCCCTGGTCGAGGGCGGCGCGTCGTTCTCCGGTGGGGCGGAAAGTCTGGACGTGACCGCCGAACCCGTGTGGAACGGCGCTGGGGCACAACACATTCTGGTCTGGGGCACTTTCGGTGACCAACCGGCGGTCGCGTTGCTGCCGACCGGCGGCGCGCAGGTCGTCCCGCTGTCCGGCCTTGACCTGTCCCGGCCGCTGGCGCGCTACACAGGCAACGGTGTCCGCCCGCTGGCCTGGGTGCAGGGCGAGGATGCCCGCGCGCTGGGCACGGCACTGCGCCGCACCGCCGACCTCGTCACCGCCGCCGAGCTGCTCGGGGTGGCCCAGCACGCCTTCGACGGCACCGTCGAATACGTCAGTAAGCGGGTGCAATTCGGCCGGACCGTCGGATCCTTTCAGGCCGTCAAGCACCGGCTGGTGGATCTGCTCACTGCGGTGGAGCTGGCCCGTTCCGCGGTCTACGGCGCGGCGTGGGGACTCGCCCGCGGACAGGACGACCTGCAGACCGACATCGACCTGGCCACTGCCGGCCTGCTCACCCGGCGGGCCGCGCTCAGCGTCGGCAAGGCCACCATCCAGCTGCACGGCGGCATCGCGATCACGTGGGAACACTGGGCCCACCGGTACTTCCGGCGCGCCCACGCCGTCGTCGCGCTCACCGGCACGCCCGGCGGCTACGCGCGCGCACTGGCCGACCTCATCGACCGGCGGGACGGTGCCGATGACTGACATGCCGCTCGAGGAATTACGCGCCGAGGTCGACCAGTGGGTGAGCCGGCACCGCCCCGCCACGCTCGACGAGTCGACCGGCCCGGCTTGGTTCGCCGCACTGGGTGAGCGCGGCTACACCGTGCCCCACTGGCCGCACGAGCACGGCGGCCTCGGCTACACCGAAGCACAGTCCGCGGTGGTGCGGTCGGTGCTCGCCCGCCACGGCGCCGGGTTGCCCGACTCCTACTTCGTGCCGCTGATGCTGATCGGGCCCGCGCTGATGGCGTGGGGCACGCCCGAGCAGCAGCGTCGCTACCTGCCGGGCATCGTGCGCGGCGCGGACATGTGGTGCCAGCTGTTCAGCGAGCCGGGCGCGGGTTCGGACCTGGCCAGCCTGGCCACCCGCGCGGTGGCCCGCGACGACGGATGGGCCGTCACCGGTCAGAAGGTGTGGAGTTCGTTCGCCAGCGAGTCTCGCTACGGCATGCTGCTGGCGCGCACCGATCCCGACCAGCCGAAGAACGCCGGAATCACCTGCTTCCTGGTGGATCTGGAGACGCCCGGCGTGACGGTCCGTCCGCTGCGGCAACTCACCGGCGAGGAGCACTTCTGCGAGGTCTTCCTCGACGACGTGCAGCTGGGCGCCGACACCGTGCTGGGCCCGGTGAACGACGGCTGGCGGGTGGCGATGACGACACTGAACGCCGAACGCGCGGGGCTGTCGGAAACCTCGAGCGCCAGCGGGGTGCCGCTCGAGCCTGTCCTGGCACTGGCCCGTGCCGGCGGACAGTGGGATCAGCCCGCGGTGCGGGAACGGCTGGCCGAACTGATCGCGGTGGAACATGCCCTGGCCCTGACCAATCGGCGCTCGGCGGCCGAGTCGCGGTCGGCCGGCGGGTCACCGGCGGACTCGGTGACCAAGTTGGTGCTGTCCGAGTTGTCTCAGCAGATCAGCGAAGTCGGCGTCGAGATCGCCGGCGCGTCGGCTGCCTACTGGGACGGCGAGATGCCGCCCGAGACCCACGCATTGCTGGACAGCCGGCGGTTCACCATCGCCGGCGGGACCTCGGAGGTCCAGCGCAACATCGTCGGCGAGCGGGTGCTCGGCCTGGACCGCGAGATCGACCCCGGACGCGGCAAGCCGTGGCGGGAACTGCGGCGCAGTTGACATGGCCACGGTGACGGTCCAGCCGTCCGGTATCACCTTCGATGCCGACGACGGCCAGACGGTGATGGCTGCCGCGCTCGCCGCGGGACTGCGCTGGCCGACAGTGTGTGGAGGACAGGGCAATTGCCTGGTCTGTCACGTCGAGGTGGTGGACGGTCCGGAGCGGCTGGCGCCTCCGTCGGACGAGGAGACCCGTGCCGTACGCGGGCTGCTCGGCGACCGCGGCGGACGCGGGGAGCACGTGCGGCTGGCCTGCCAGGCGGGCGTACACGGCGACGTCGTCGTACTGAAACGAGGAGTGCGCCGCCGGCGCACCGACGGTGGACAGGAGGCCAGCGGTGACACAGGCTGAGGTGATCGATCCGCACATCATGGAGCTCGTCGACGGACGACCGCGGCTGATCGGCGGCCAGTGCGGCGCGTGCGCCGAGATCGACTTCCCCCGTCAGGACTTCTGCCGGTCCTGCGGCGCAGCGCAGACCTCCCCGGTAGCGCTGGCCGACCGCGGTGTGCTGTGGAGCTGGACCATCCAGCGGTTCCCGCCGCCGAGTCCGCCGTACCCGCCGACCGGTGGCGATTTCGAGCCCTTCGGCGTGGGCTACGTGGAACTGCCCGGCCAGGTCATCGTCGAGTCACGGCTGACGGTGTCCGATCCGGCGCAGCTGCACATCGGAATGGCCATGGTGCTGGTCGAATTCCCGGTCGTCAGCGAAACCGGCAGCCAAACAGTGGGATTCGCATTCCGCCCGGACAGTGAGGGAGCAGCACGATGACGGGTGCCGCGATCATCGGAGTCGCATGCCGGCCGTTCGGCCGCTACCAGGACACCTCGGTGCGCCAGGAAGCGGTCCTGGCCGTCCGCCAGGCGCTCGACGATGCGAGGGTGTCCTGGCCGCAGATCGACTACGCGGTCGGCGGCAGCATGGACGGCGGGCCGGCCGACACCCTGGTCTCCGAGCTGGGCCTGACCGGAGTGCCGTTCCTCAACGTCTTCAACGGTTGCGCCACCGGCAGCAGCTCGCTGATCTCGGCCGTCCACACGATCAGCGCGGGCGCTGCTGATCTCGCGGTGGTCGTGGGATTCGACTCCCACCCCCGGGGAGCGTTCACCATCAACCTCGCCGCGATGGGCCTGGGGCAGTGGTACGGAACTTCCGGACTGGCGTTGACATCTCAGTTCTTCGCGTTGAAGATCCAGCGCTATCTGCACGAACACGGCCTGCCGGCGAGCCTGCTGGCCAAGGTGGCGGCCAAGGCGTTCCGCAACGGCTCACTGAACCCCAATGCGTGGCGGCGCAAGCCGCTGACCGAGGCCGACGTCGAGGAATCGATGATGCTCTCGGATCCGTTGCGCCAGTACATGTTGTGCTCGCCCGGGGACGGGGCCACCGCGTTGGTCCTGTGCCGGGCCGACCGGGCGCGCGAGTTCAGCCCCCATCCGATCTTCATCGCCTCCTCGGCGGTGCGCACCCGTCGGCCGGGGTCTTTCGAGGTGCTCAGCCCGTCGCTGTCGACGCGGCGCGGGGTGAGCCCGACTGTGGACGCCGCGGCCGCTGCGTTCGAGCAGGCCGGCGTCGGGCCCGGCGATGTCGACCTGGCCCAGTTGCAGGACACCGACGCCGGCGCCGAGATCATCCACCTGGCCGAGACCGGGCTGTGTGCCGACGGTGAGCAGGCCGAACTGATCGAGGGCGGGCACACCGAACTCACCGGCCGGTTGCCGATCAACACCGACGGCGGCTGCCTGGCCAACGGGGAACCGATCGGCGCTTCCGGGCTGCGGCAGATCCACGAGAACGTCGTGCAGTTACGCGGGACCGCACGCGAGCGCCAGGTGGCGGGGCAGCCGAAAGTGGCGCTGTCCCACGTCTACGGCGCCCCCGGGCTCAGCGGCTGCACCATCCTCCTCCGATAGGAGGGCCGATGAAGGTGATCGTCGACACCGACCTCTGCATGGGCAACGGAGTCTGCGAGGCGCTCGCGCCGGACCTGTTCACCGTCACCGACTCCGGTGCGGTGCAACTGCTGGTCGATGAGATCCCGCCCGACCGTGCCGATGCTGCCGCCGACGCGGTGAGCAGCTGCCCCGCCCGCGCACTGACCCGACAGACCTGACCTCCAGTCACGACCGCGAAAGGCTCTCATTCATGGACATCAAGATGCCCAAGCTCGACGTCACGATGACCGAAGGCACCTTCCTGGGCTGGCTGGTGCCCGACGGCGCCCAGGTCGACGAGGGCGAGGACCTCTACAGCGTGGGAACCGACAAGGTCTCGGTCGACATCCCCGCCCCCACCGCCGGCATGCTGCAGTACGGGGCCGCCGAGGAGGACGAGACGTACCCGGTGGGGACGGTACTGGGCACCCTGGTGACCGGGTGAGCTAGATGCGGACGAACTGCAACCCGAGGTTCTCGCCTCGGGCCAGGCGGTTCATCGCCGACGGAGCGGACTGCAGGCCGGAGCTGAACTCCTCACGGTGCACCAGGCTGCCGTCGAGGACCCAGGGTGTCAGGATGTCGCGCACCTCGGCGGCCTGGGCGAGGTAGTCGGTCACGATGAAGCCGCGCATCAGGCCGCGCTGGTTGACGAGGCTCATCAGTGCGCGGCCCGCGGTCTGCTCCGCACCGTGGTACGAGGAAACCAGGCCACACAACGCGATACGGGCGTGCAGGTTGATCCGTTCCAGTATCAGGTCCAGCACCGGTCCGCCGACGTTCTCGAACACCACGTCGATTCCGTCGGGGCACAGCGCATCCAACCGGGCCGCGACGTCCTCGCCGCGGTAGTCGATGGCGCCGTCCACTCCGCACGTCTCACGCAGCCAGGCACACTTGTCGGGGCCGCCGGCAATCCCGACCACGCGAAGACCCAGCTTCTTGCCGATCTGGCACACCAGGGAACCGACGCTGCCCGCCGCCGCGGTGACCACCAGCGTCTCGCCGGCCACCGGCTGCCCGACATCGGTCAGGCCGCAGTAGGCGGTCAGTCCTTGGACACCCAGCGGACCCAGGTAGGCCGTCAGCGCGATGTCGGGGTGCCTCTCGATAACCGCCCACGCCGCTGCACGCGACACCGAATAGTGTTGCCATCCACCCATTCCGGTGACGAATGTGCCGACCGGCAGGTGATCCGCGTTCGACTTCTCCACCACGCCCGCGGTGATTCCGCGCATCACCTCGTCGAGCGGTTGTTCGGGCAGGTAACTGTCACCCTTGTTCATCCACAGCCGCATCGACGCCGGGACCATCAGATACATGTTGCGCACCAGAACATCTCCCGGCCGGAGCTGGGGCAACGGTGCGTCGCGGACATCGAAGTGCCGCCGGTCGACGAGGTCGCTCGGCCGAGAGGTCAGGTACCAGGCCGTATTCGTCTTTGCCGCCGACGTCGGAGTGGACACCCGCCCGCCTCAGAGCGACGCCGGTGTCACGGTCACCGGGATCGCGCTCATCCGCGGTTGACCGGAGTACCGGTCGAAGTCGACGGTGACGTCGGCCAGCCGCGCGGTGCTCGAGCCGTCCTGCAAGGGCGTGTCCACGTCGGGGGACGGGTTGCCGTAGGCGTGGCTCATCGACACCACGCCGGGCCGGACGGACTCGTCGAGGCTCACCACGGCCAGGACGCTGGCGCGGGGGGAGGCGATGCGCACCACATCGTCGGCGCCGACGCCGAGACGCGTCGCGTCGACGGGGTTGATGAACGCGGGGTTGTGGCGGCGGCCGCCCCGGGCGGCCATCGCGTTGTACGACGAGTTGGTGGCGTGCATCTCGCGGCGGGAGATCAGCAACATGTCGTCGCCGGCGGCGGTGCCGCCGATGTGCTCGCCGGCGCCGAGGTTGTCCGCGACGGCGGCGAGGTCGGCCATCATCTGCGGGTTGCCGACATCCAGACACGTGGGGGTGCTCGGGTCGCCCGGCAGCACCACCGTCGCGGGTTCGGCGGCGAGCGCGCCTTCGACACCGTCGGGGTGGCGGCGCACGACGTCGAGGGGGAGTCGTGACCCCTGGCAGACGATGTCGAGCAGCTCCTCCTCGGTGGGCGGGTGGGCCATGTCCAGTGGGACCGGCTCGACCAGGCCCAGCGGGTGCGGGGCGGCGATCTGAACTCCCATGCGCTGCCCGAGCCCGTAGAAGAACTGCCATTCGCTGCACAGGTCGCTGCCCTCGGGGGGATCGACGACCGCGGGCCCGTACTGCGCATACGGTGCGCCGGGGCCGATTCCGGCGGCCTGCAGGAAATCCAGGACGTGGGTCACGTGCGGGGTCTCCAGCGCCATCGGCGGCGCGATCACGTAGTCGGCGTAGTGCGCGGTCGCCGACATGAAGGGGTCGATCTGCACAAGCAACTCCAGCGCCGACATCGCCTCGGCGGTCCGGATCTGGTCCGGCCAGGCGGCGATCGGGTTGCCGCCGACGCTGAACAGCACCCGCACCTGTCCCTCGCCGGGGGTGAGGATCTCCTCGGCAAGTCCGGAGACCGGCATCCCGGCCGGGCAGTGCCCGAGGCCGCGGACGCGCATCGCCTCGCCGAGCCCGCCGGCCGGGTACGGCGGCAGCGCCTGGGCCACCGCGGGCAGCGGCGGATACAACGACACCGGGTCGGCGACGGTCTCCCCGGCGCGCCGGCGGTCGCCGCACAGAGCGCCGAGGTTGAGGATGAGGTACTCGAGCAGCGTGCCGGACTGGGCCATGTTGGGCCCGGTCCCGGCATCGATGTACCCGCGGCCGGCGGCGGCGTACATCCGTGCCGCGGTCTCGAGGTCGGCGACGTCCACCTCAGCGGCTGCAGCGACCAGGCTGGGTTCGAAAGGTGCCACCGCAGAACGTAACTCGTCTATACCGGTGACGTTGTCGGTGACGAAGCGGCTGTCGATGAGGTCCTCGGCGAGGATGATCCGCGTCATCGCCGCGAGGATCGCGACGTCGTGGCCGGGCAGGGGCTGCAGGAAAAGGTGTGCGCGGCGCGCGGTCTCGGTGCGGCGCGGGTCGATGACGATGAGCCGGCCGCCGGATTCCAGCTTGTCACCGAGCCACTTGCCGTGGTTGCCCAACGGCAGACCGAGCATGCTGACCAGCGGGTTCGCCCCGATCAGCAACAGTACGTCCGCCTCGTTCGGTCCGTACTTGCCGCCGAGCCAGGTGCCGTGCAGTGCTGGGGCGACAGCCTTCCCGGGCTGGTCGATGGTCACCGATTCGAACACCATCGGCGACCCGATCCCGGCCATGAAGCCCTTGGCGACCGGCATCGACGCGCTGGCCGTCTGGAACGCCTGGGTACCGAAGTACGCCGAAACCGCGCGTGGCCCATGGCGTTCGATGATGCGGGTCAACTTGACGGCGATCTCGTCCATCGCCTGTTCCGACCAAATGGGCGCATAGCCGCCGTCGGGGCCACGCTTGAGGGAGTGCAGCAGCCGGTCCGGCGAGTAGTGGTAGTCGAGCTGGCCGCGGCCTTTGACGCAGGTGAAGCCGTCGTAGTGCCGATTCGCCTTGTTGCCGAGAATTTTCACCGCTCGCCCGTCGACGACGTCGACCTCGATCGGGCAGCAGTTGTGGCAGACCTGGCACACGGTCTTGTGAGTCACTGTGTGAGCCATGGCGAGTCGATCCCTTCGGCTATCCGGACAGGTTGAAGTTGCCGGTCTCCCCGTAGATGGAGAGTGTGAGCAGCATCGCGACCAGGGCGGTCGCGATCAGCGACGCCCGGACCGCGCGTCCGACGGCCTCGCCCACTCCGGCCGGTCCGCCACTGGCGGTGAACCCGTAGTAGGTGCAGATCAGCATCACCACCATCGCCATCACGATCGCCTGCAGGAAGGACCAGAACAGCGAGGAGGGTTGGAGGAAGGTGTTGAAGTAGTGGTCGTAGACGCCGGTGGACTGGCCGTACACCGCGGTGGTGCCGTAGCGGGCGGCCAGGAACGACATCAGCACGGCGACGCAGTAGAGCGGGATCACCACGATGACACCGGCGAGCACGCGAGTGGAGGCGAGGTAGGCGACGGAACGAATCCCCATGACCTCCAACGCATCGATCTCCTCGTTGATGCGCATCGCGCCGAGTTGAGCGGTGGATCCGGCGCCGATGGTGGCGGCCAGTCCGATCCCGGCGGTGGCGGGTGCGATGAGCCGGACGTTGAGGAATGCCGAGGTGAATCCGGTGAGGGCTTCCACACCGATGCCGGCCAGCGAGTTGTACCCCTGGACTGCGATCAGCGCCCCGGTGGTCAGGGTGAGGAAGCCGACGATGACGACGGTGCCACCGATGACGGCCAGCGCCCCGGTGCCGAGGCTGATGTGGGCGATCAGGCGCAGCGTCTCCTTGCGGTAGCTGCGCACCGCGTGGCCCACCGAGCCCAGCGTTCCGACGTGGAAGGCGGTCTGGTCCGACATCGACATCCAGTTGCCGGTCAAGGAGTTCCGCATCCGGCGCAGCCGGGGTCGGCCCGGGCTCGGGGTCACGAGACCACCTGGATCCCCACCGCGGTGACGATGATGTTGATGAGGAACAGCGCCATGAAGGTGAACACGACGGTCTCGTTGACGGCGTTGCCGACTCCGGCGGGTCCGCCGCCCACCGACAGGCCCTTGTAGCAGGCGATCAAACCTGCTGCCATGCCGAACAATACGGCTTTGACCAGCGAGATGATGACGTCGGGAAGACCGACGAGCAGCGTCAGCCCGGCGGCGAACGCGCCCGGTGTCACGTTCTGGAAGAAGACGGAGAAGACGAAGCCGCCGGTCAGGCCGAACAGGGTCACCACCGAGGACAACAGGAACGCCACGGTGGTGGCGGCCAGCACGCGCGGCACCACCAGCGACTGGATCGGGTTGATGCCGAGCACCCGCAGGGCGTCGATCTCTTCGCGGATGGTGCGCGCGCCGAGGTCGGCGCACATCGCGGTGGCGCCGGCGCCGGCGATCACCAGCACGGTGACCACCGGTCCGATCTGGGTCACCGTGCCGATGGCGGCTCCGGACCCGGAGAAGTCGGCGGCGCCGAACTCGTTGAGCAGGATGTTGAACGTGAACACCGTGAGCACGGTGTACGGGATGGTCAACATGATGGTCGGCACCATCGACACCCGGGCGACGAACCAACTCTGGGCCAGGTACTCCCGCCACGCGAACGGGCGTCGGAACGTCAGGACCGCGGTGTCCATCGCCATCGCGAAGAACTTGCCGACGGCCCACGTCGAACTCTTGGCGAGGTTGGCCGCCCCGGCCAGGGGACTCGGTGCGGTGATCATCGCGGGAGTCCGGTCACAAGGCCGGTCCGGGGAAGGTGCAGCAAATCTTTGCCTCGCTGATCGTCGGGAGTGAACGTGATTCGAGTCGATCTGGCTGTGGGGAGTTGACTAATTAATTGGACAATATAATAGTGGCATAGCCCACACAATCCTTGAAGGCGGAAGGTAATCCCCTTGGTCGTGGATCCCGGTCTGCGTCGTAGTGCCCTACGCGGTCGCGCCTTCCGCGGCGAGTTCCCTCGGCAGCCGCAGCCGCGGCGACGCAGCGGTTCGGGTTGGCCTTTCCGTCCGGCAAACAATTCCTGAGGCGGCATCATGGATTCTCGCCGCGCCTGGTGGGGCGTGCTGCCGGTGGTCGGTCTGGTGCTCGCGGTGGTCGCGACCGGCTTTTTCTTCACCCGCTCCTACGAGCGGTATGTCGAGGTCACCGTCAGTGCAGAGCGCGCCGGGTTGGTGATGGACCCCGGCGCCAAGGTCAAACTCCGCGGGGTCCAGGTCGGGTTCGTCGGCGACGTGGTGCCGCAGCGCGGCCCGGTCGACCTGACGCTGCGACTGAAACCCGAGGCACTGCGATACCTGCCGGCCAACGTGGAAGCCCGCATCAGTGCGAGTACGGCCTTCGGCGCCAAGTTCGTCGACCTGGTGATCCCCGGCGACCCGTCGGCGAATCACTTGTCGTCGGGCGCGGTCATCCCGGCGGTCAATGTCGCCACCGAGGTCAACACCGTCTTCGAGAATCTGGTCGGGGTTCTCGACCAGGTCCAGCCGGCCAAGCTCAACGCCGTGCTGACCGCGTTCGCCGACGGTGTCCGCGGCCAGGGTGAGCGCATCGGACGAGCCACGTCGGACGCCAACGACGTCCTGTTGGCGGTCAATCCGCGGATGGGCACCGTCTCGGAGAACTGGAAGTCCCTGCGTGACTTCACCGACGCGTACTCCGGCGCGGCCGACGACATCATGGCGATCCTCGACAACGCGGCGGTCACCAGTGAGACGGTGAGCAGCCAGGCGCAGGATCTCAACGAATTGCTGTTCGCCGCAGTCGGATTCGGCCACACCGGTGCCGATCTGTTGGGGCCCAACAAGGAGAACCTGGTGTCGGCGGTCAACGACTTGGCGCCCACCACGTCGCTGCTGCACACCTACCAGCCCACCTACAGGTGCCTCATCGAAGGCTCGCAGTGGCTGCTCGACCACGGTGGTCGCGAAATCCAGGCGGGCGACGGCAAATCCATCATCCTCGACATGACGCTGCTGCTCGGCGACGATCCGTACCGGTATCCGGAGAACCTGCCCGTCATCGCCGCCAAGGGCGGACCCGGCGGAAAGCCCAGCTGCGGCTCCCTGCCCGATGTCGCGAAGCGCTTCCCGGTCCGGCAGCTGATCACCAACACCGGGTGGGGTACCGGGGTGAGCATCCGCCCGAATCCCGGTATCGGTCATCCGTGGTGGGTCAACTTCCTGCCGGTCACCCGCGCGGTCCCAGAACCGCCTTCGGTCCGCGGTGCCGGTCCGCCGGCCATCGGCCCCGTGCCTTATCCGGGCGCGCCGCCCTATGGTGCCCCGCTCTACGGGGCCGACGGTGCGCCGCTCTGGGGCACCCCGCCCGGACCGTAGCGGACAGACGACTAGTTTGAGGAGCGCGCAGGAGTGATTCCCCGGATTGCCGGTACGGCATGGAGATTCGCCGTTTTCATGCTGGTCTGCCTGTTCGGCCTGTTCGCACTCGTCATGGTGTTCGGCGAGATCCGCTTCCAGAAGGAGGTGGCCTACCGGGCGGTCTTCGCGAACGTGACCGGACTGCAGAAGGGCAACTTCGTGCGGATCGCCGGCGTCGAGGTGGGCAAGGTCAAGGACATCGAGATGACTCCCGACGCGACGATGGTGGTCACCTTCACCACCGACCCGACCGTACCGATCACCGGCGGCACCAAGGCGATCATCCGGTACGACGACCTGATCGGCGGTCGCTACCTCGCCCTGCAGGAGGGCGCAGGGGACACGAGGCGCCTGGACCCCGGCGACACCATCGCGCTGGACCGCACCGCACCCGCGCTGGACCTCGACGCGTTGATCGGCGGCTTCCGGCCGCTGTTCCGGGCGCTCGATCCCGAGCAGGTGAATGCGTTGTCCGGTCAGCTGATCCACGCGCTGCAGGGTCAGGGTCCGACCATCAACTCGTTCCTGCGTCAGACGGCATCTCTCACCGAGAAACTGGCCGACCGGGACCGCCTGGTCGACGAGGTGATCACCAATCTCAACACCGTCCTGGGGACCGTCGCCGAGCAGAACGACCAATTCGACAAGGGCGTCGCGGCCGTGTCCGAACTCGTCGACGCGCTCGCCGAGCGCCGCACCGACCTGAGCACCGGGCTGGGCCACATGAACGACGCCGCGGCCGGCGTGGCCGAGCTGCTCGCCGCGACCCGGGCGCCGCTGATCGACACGGTGGCACAGGCCGACCGGACCGCGGCCATCGTCGTCGCCGACCACGAGTATGTCGAGGACCTCATCGACACCCTGCCCGACAGTTATCGGGCGCTGGCCCGCCAGGGCATCTACGGCGATTTCTTCAGCTTCTATCTCTGCGACCTGGTGCTGAAGATGAACGGCAAAGGCGGCCAACCTGTGTACATCAAGCTCGCCGGGCAGAGCTCCGGGAGGTGCGCGCCGCGATGAAGATGTTCGAAGAACGCAATCCGTATCTGGTCGCGGCGGCCGGGGTGGCGATCGTCGTCGTGGGTGTGGTGGCCGCGACCCAGTACCGGCACCTCCCGTTCGTGCACAACACCGCGCAGCACTCGGCGTACTTCGCCGAAGCCGGCGGTATTGCCGTCGGCTCCGACGTCCAGGTGCTGGGGTATCAGGCCGGCCAGGTCACGTCGACCAAACTGGACGGGCCGCAGGTCCTGGTGACCTTCGACGTGGACCGGTCGTTCGGGCTCGGCGATCGCAGCGAGGCCGCCATCAAGACCAAGAGCGTGCTGGGCACCAAGATGCTCGAGCTCACCCCCAGGGGGTCGGGGGAGCTGCGCGGTCCGATCCCGTTGGCCCGCACCACCTCGCCGTACCAGCTGCCCGACGCCCTGGGTGACCTGGCGTCGACGATCAGCGGCCTGGACACGATCCAGCTCAGCGACTCGCTGACCGCGCTGTCGGAGACCTTCGCCGAGACGCCGCCGGATCTGCGGGTGGCGGTGGCCGGGGTGGCCCGGCTGTCGCGCACGCTGAACAACCGGGACGCGCAATTGCGGCAGCTGCTGGCCAACGCCGAGAAGGCGACGTCGGTGCTGGCCCTGCGCAGCGAGGCGATCGCCGGGCTGGTACGCAACGGCAACGCGCTGCTCGCCGAACTGCAAAGGGAGACGGCAGCTCTGGACAGCATCTCGGGCAACGTGTCGAGGCTGTCGCGCGAGCTGTCCGGATTCGTCGCCGAGCAGAAGGACCATCTGCGCCCGGCGCTGGAGAAGGTGAACGGCGTGCTGACCATCGTCGACGACCGCAAGGAGAAGGTACAGGAGTCGCTCAAGCTGCTCAACGCGTACATGCTGTCGCTCGGTGAGTCCGTCTCGTCGGGCCCGTTCTTCAAGGCCTACCTGGGGAATCTGTTGCCCGGACAGTTCATCCAGCCGTTCGTCGATGCCGCGTTCTCCGATCTCGGCCTCGATCCGGCGACGCTGCTGCCCTCGGAACTGTTCGACCCGCAGGTCGGCCAGGCCCCGACGCCGGCGCTGCCGGTGCCGTTCCCGCGGACCGGTCAGGGCGGCGAACCGCGTCTGACATTGCCGGACGCGATCACCGGCAATCCCGGCGATCCGCGCTACCCCTATCGCGAACCGCCGCCGGCACCCGAACCCGGAGGGCCACCGCCGGGTCCACCGGCCGTGCCGCACGGACCCGTGGAGGCGCCCTGATGACCCGCACCAGAAGTCGTCGATGGCTCGCGCTGGCGCTGGTCCTGCTGCTGGCAGCCGGCATCGGGGCCACCCGCTGGGTGGCCGAGGATGCCCGACGCATCTACGTCACCGCCTATTTCGACAACAGCAACGGCATCTATCCCGGTGACGAGGTGCGGGTGCTGGGGGTGCGGGTCGGGGAGATCGAGTCGATCGAGCCGCAGCCCGATCAGGCCAAGATCGTGTTCTGGTACGACGCGTCGGTCGATGTGCCCGCCGACGCGGCGGCGGTGATCCTGTCGCCGTCGTTGGTGACGGCCCGGGCGATTCAGCTCACCCCCGTCTACACCGGCGGGCCGGTGCTCACCGACCGCGCCACCATCCCCGTCGATCGGACGGCGGTACCGGTCGAGTGGGACGACTTCCGCGTGCAGCTCGAGAAGCTCACCGACTCGCTGCAGCCGACCGCACCCGGCGAGCCCAGCCCGCTGGGTCAGGTGGTCAGCACCACCGCCGCGAACCTGCGTGGTCAGGGATCGTCCATCCGGGAGACCGTGATCGAGATGGCACAGGCGTTCTCCACGCTCGGCGACCACAGCCAGGACATCTACGGCACCCTCAAGAACCTGGCGATGCTGACGTCGGCGCTGCAGTCCAGCGGCGATCTGATGAGCCAGCTGAACCGGAACCTGGCCGGTGTGACCGCCAGCCTGACCAACAGCCCCGACGAGATCTCCAGGGCCGCGGTCGATCTGCGCCAGGCGATCGAGGACGTGCACGGTTTCGTCGCGGACAACAAGGACACCCTCGACATCACCGCCGACCGGATGGCCTCGCTGTCGACCGCGCTCGAGGACAGCAGCGCCGACATCAAGCAACTGCTCCATGTCGCGCCGTCGACCCTGCAGAACTACGCGAACATCTACCAGCCCGCCCAGTCGTCGCTGAGCGGTGTGGTGGCGGTGAACAACTTCGCCAACCCGATCACGTTCCTGTGCGGCGCGATCCAGGCGGCGTCGCGCCTGGGCGCCGAACAGTCGGCGAAACTGTGTGCGCAGTACCTCGCCCCGATCGTGAAGAACCGGCAGTACAACTTCCCGCCGCTCGGGATGAACCCGTTCGTCGGTACGCAAGCCAGACCCAACGAGGTCACCTACAGCGAGGACTGGATGCGCCCTGATCACCGACCCCAGCCGGTGGCGGCGGCGCCGCCGGCTCCCGCCGAGGCGGCACCGGTCGACCCGGCCGCCGGACTGGCCGGTCTGATGGTGCCCGGCGGTGGGTCATGAGCGCGCGCTCGGTCCTCGCGGCCGGCATCGTCGTGCCAGTTGTCCTGGGCGCCGGTGCCTGTGGCTTCCGCGGGGTCAACTCGGTGCCGCTGCCCGGCACCGCCGGGACCGGCGCCGACTCGATCACCATCCAGGCGCAGATGCCGGACGTGAACAACATCGAGCAGAACTCCCGGGTGCGCGTCGGGGACGTCAACGTCGGCACCGTCACCCGCATCGAACGGCAGGACTGGCACGCCCTGGTCACCATGAAACTCGACCGCGACGTCGACCTGCCCGCCAACGCGACCGTGATGATCGGCCAGACCAGCCTGCTCGGTTCACTGCACGTCGAACTGGTGCCGCCCGTAGACGCGCCGCCCGAGGGCCGGCTGCGTGACGGCGCGGTGATCCCGCTGGCGCAGGCGGGTGCGTATCCGACGACGGAGCAGACGCTCGGTGCGGTCTCGATGTTGCTCAACGGCGGTGGTATCGGTCAGCTGCAGGACATCACCGAGGCGTTCAGCACCGCGTTCGCCGGCCGGGAGGACGACCTGCGCAGCCTCATCGGCCAACTCGACGAGTTCCTCGGACATCTCGACGAGCAGTCCGGCCAGATCATCGACGCGACAGACGGATTGAACAACCTGGTGCAGAAGGTGGCCGACCAGCAGCCCGCGCTGGAGCGGGCGCTGACCACCATCCCCGACGCCATCGCCGTGCTGCGCGACCAGCGGCTCACGCTGGTCGAGGCCGTCGACAAGCTCGGCCGGTTCAGCGCCCACGCCGCGGAGTCGGCCGACCGCACCAGAACCGCTCTGGCACAGGAACTCCGCGACATCGCGCCGATACTGATGGCCCTGACCGACAGCGGCCCGGCCCTGACCCGTTCGCTGAGCTTCCTGTCGACCTTCCCGTGGGTGAAGGAAAACGTGCACAAGTGGTTCCGCGGTGACTACGCCAACATCACCGCGGTGATCGACCTGACGCTGAGCCGTCTCGATGCCGCGCTGCTCACCGGAACGCGGTTCGAGGGGTCACTGACGAACCTGGAGTTGCAGTGGGGCCGCACCATCGGCCAGCTGCCCAGCCCGTACACGGCGGGCAACCCCTTGACGGTTCCCTACATCGCGGATCAGGGGCGCTGACATGCTCGACAGACGCACGCGCATCCAACTGGCGATCTTCACCGTGGTCGGTCTGATCGCCGGCGGCGTGATGGTGTTCGGGTACATGAGGATTCCGGCCAACGTGTTCGGGCTCGGCGTCTACCGGGTGTATCTGGAGCTGCCCGCGGCCAGCGGGCTCTACGCCAGCGGGAACGTGAGCTACCGCGGCACCAACGTGGGGCGGGTGGAGTCGGTCGACCTCGACGACACCGGGGTGCGCGCGGTACTGACGCTGCGTTCCGACGTGCCGATCCCCGCCGATCTGACCGCGGCCGTGCACAGCCAGTCCGCCGTCGGTGAGCAGTACGTGGCGCTCACCCCGCATAGCTCCGACGGGCCGGAACTGCGCGACGGCGATGTGATCCCCGTCGACCGCACCTCCGTCCCGCCGGACATCAGCCGGCTGCTCGACGACACCAACGCCGGCCTGCAGGCGATCCCGCGCGACGACCTGCGCACCGCTGTCGACGAGGCGTACGTCGCGATCGGCGGGCTGGGGCCGGAGATCTCGCGGGTGGTGAAAGGCTCGACGGCCCTGGCCATCGACGCCCGCGCCGAACTCGACGCCCTCACCACGCTGATCGACCACTCCGGTCCGATCCTCGACTCCCAGGGCGACTCGGCTCCCGCGATCCGGCAGTGGGCCGCCCAGCTGTCGACGATCAGCGGCGAGTTGCGGGCGCAGGACGGCGCGGTGCGCGACATCCTGCGCACCGGCGGGCCGGCCACCGCCGAGGCCACCGAGCTGCTCGAGCGGTTCCGGCCCACCGTGCCGGTGCTGCTGGCCAACCTCGTCAGCCTGAACCGGATCGCGCTGACCTACAACGCCGGCCTCGAGCAGCTGCTGGTGCTGCTGCCGCAGGGCACGGCGCTCGCACAGGCCACCGGGGTGCCCAACCAGAACACCCAGCAGGACTACAAGGGCGCCTACCTCGACTTCAACCTGAATCTGAACCTGCCGCCGACCTGTAACACGGGCTTCCTGCCCGCCCAGCAGCAGCGCCCGCCGGTAATGGAGGACTATCCGGACCGCCCCGCCGGCGACCTGTATTGCCGCACGCCCCAGGACTCCCGCTGGAATGTGCGCGGCGCCAAGAACATCCCGTGCGCGGCCAAGCCCGGTAAGCGCGCGCCGACGGCGGCGCTGTGTGAGAGCGACGAGAACTACATCCCGCTCAACGACGGCGAGAACTGGAAGGGCGACCCGAACGCGACCCTGTCGGACCAATCGATCCCGCAGCTGCCGCCGGTCGCCACCGCGACCTACGACCCGGCCTCGGGCAGTTACCTCGGCGCCGACGGGAAGGTCTACGCGCAGAACGACCTGGCCCGCGACGCCGAACCGCCGACCTGGCAGTCGATGCTGGTCCCGCAGGGCTGAGCGGCTCAGGGTTTCAGAAGAGCGACGACCTTGCTCTCCAGCTCCACCGGGTTCTCGGCGAACGGGTCCAGCACCGGTGCCTTCGGGAGTTCGACGTCGGCGTCGGTGAAGTCCTTGTAGGTCTTGTCGCCGGCCAGCGTGGCCAGCAGGTAGCCGCCGAGCAGGGCGCGCACGGTGCGCTGGGTCTTGCGGTCGGCGCCCGGAAGGCCCACCACGGTGGCCAGTCGCCGGCCCTCGACCAGGCCACCGGCCTGCAGCTTGCGCGTCGAGCGCAGGGTGGCGGGCTTCCACGCCCGGGCCAGCTCGACGGCGTTGGATCGCAGCGACATCGGGTCGCCGGGGTCGGCGAGGATCAGGCCGGGCACCTTCAGCGCCGAGGCAGGCTGCACCGCGGGCGGGCTGGTGACCGTGGGATACGCGGCGAACACGGCCTTGAGCCGGTTCGGCATCCCGGCGGCTGCGAAGACCGCCGCCGACGCGCCGAACCCGTGCCCGGCGACGCCGAGCTTGCCGGGGTGCACGCTGATGTCGCCGGTGCCCAGCCGCACCCCGGAGATGATGTCGAGCACTGTGCCCAGGTCGTAGGCCAGGTTCAGCACCGACGGCGCCAGCCCGGTCTCGGTGTTGGGAGCTGCGGCCACGATGCCCCAGGACGCCAGATGGTCGAGGGTGCCGTGGTAGCGGTCGGCGGATGTGATCCAGTCGTGGGCGAACGCCACGCCGGGCAGATTCTTGCCCTCGGCGGGGGTGTAGACCACTCCTGGGATGCCGGCAAAGGCCAGGTCACCGCGCAGAACGCGGTGCGGGCCGCGGCGCGTCAACGCGGCAAACAACTTCTTCGTGCGGGCCACCTGAAGACCGTAACCCACCGGCTGTAAATGGGGCGGAGGCGAGGGCCTGCCGTACCCTGGGAGGCTATGTGCGGAATCGTCGGCTACGTCGGGCACCGGGGTGCCTGCGGCATCGTCGTCGACGCGCTGCGCCGTATGGAGTACCGGGGCTACGACTCCTCCGGTGTGGCGCTGCTCGACGGCCACGGGGGTCTGACCGTCCGTCGCCGCGCCGGGCGGCTGGCCAACCTGGAAGAAGCGTTGGCCGAGTCGGCAGCCGGCAGTCTGACCGGGTCGACCGGGCTCGGACACACCCGCTGGGCCACCCACGGCCGTCCCACCGACCGCAACGCGCACCCGCACCGGGACGCCAGCGGCAAGGTCGCCGTCGTGCACAACGGCATCATCGAGAACTTCACCACCCTGCGCAGCGAGCTCGAGCAGGCCGGCGTCGAGTTCGCCAGCGACACCGACACCGAGGTCGCCGTGCACCTGGTGGCCCGGGAGTACGCCGCCGGTGAGCACGCCGGGGACTTCCCGGCCGCCGTGCTGGCGGTGCTGCGTCGGCTCGAGGGGCACTTCACGCTGGTGTTCGCCCACGCCGACGAGCCGGGCACGATCGTCGCAGCGCGGCGCAGCACCCCGCTGGTGCTCGGCGTCGGCGAGGGGGAGATGTTCGTGGGCTCCGACGTCGCCGCCTTCATCGAGTACACCCGCGACGCGGTCGAGCTGGGGCAGAACCAGGCGGTGGTGGTCACCGCCGACGGCTACCGGATCAGCGACTTCGAGGGCAACATCGCCGTCCCGGGCGCGGACTACCGGACCTTCCACATCGACTGGGACACCTCGGCCGCCGAGAAGGGCGGCTACGAGTACTTCATGCTCAAGGAGATCGCCGAGCAGCCCGCCGCGGTGTCGGACACCCTGCTCGGGCACTTCGCCGACAACCGCATCATCCTCGACGAGCAGCGGCTCTCCGATCAGGAACTGCGCGACATCGACAAGGTGTTCGTGGTGGCCTGCGGCACCGCCTACCATTCGGGCCTGCTCGCCAAGTACGCCATCGAGCACTGGACCCGGTTGCCGGTCGAGGTCGAGCTGGCCAGCGAGTTCCGTTACCGCGACCCGGTTCTGGACAGCCACACGCTGGTGGTGGCGATCTCCCAGTCCGGCGAGACCGCCGACACCCTCGAGGCGGTGCGGCACGCCAAGGACCAGAAGGCCAAGGTGCTGGCGGTGTGCAACACCAACGGCAGCCAGATCCCGCGGGAATGCGACGCGGTGCTCTACACGCGGGCCGGACCGGAGATCGGGGTCGCCTCGACCAAGACGTTCCTCGCGCAGATCGCGGCGAACTACCTTGTCGGGCTTGCGCTCGCGCAGGCGCGCGGCACGAAGTACCCCGACGAGGTGGCGCGCGAGTACCACGATCTGGAAGCGATGCCCGACCTCATTGCGCGGGTCATCGCCTCGGCCGACCCGGTCAAGGAGTTGGCGCACCGGTTCGCCGCGTCGCCGACGGTGCTGTTCCTCGGTCGCCACGTGGGCTACCCGGTGGCGCTGGAGGGTGCGCTCAAGCTCAAGGAGCTCGCCTACATGCACGCCGAGGGGTTCGCCGCCGGTGAGCTCAAGCACGGGCCGATCGCGCTCATCGAGGACGACCTGCCGGTGATCGTGGTGATGCCGTCGCCGAAGAACGCGGCCACGCTGCACGCCAAGCTGCTGAGCAACATCCGCGAGATCCAGGCGCGCGGCGCGGTCACCATCGTCATCGCCGAGGAGGGCGACGACACGGTGCGCCCCTACGCCGACCACCTGATCGAAATCCCCGCGGTGTCAACGCTGTTCCAGCCGCTGCTGTCGACCATCCCGCTGCAGTTCTTCGCCGCCGGGGTGGCGCAGGCCCGCGGCTACGACGTCGACAAGCCACGCAACCTCGCGAAGTCGGTCACCGTCGAATAGTGGCCGGCAAGCTCGGGCACTTCGTCGACGGTCGCCGCGACCACTACCTGGCCGCCTACCGCGCCGGCATGGCCGAGTTGCCGCCGTTCGACAGTGAGGTCGACGTCATCACCTCGTTCGGTCGGGTGCACGTGTATCGCTTTGCCGCCCATCATGACTCGACACCGGTGGTGCTGTTGCACGGGCGCAACGCGGCCACGCCGATGTGGCGGGCGAACCTGCCCGGCCTGATGGCGCGGCGCAGCGTCTACAGCGTCGACCTGCTCGGCGAAGCCGGCCGCAGCGTGCAGACCCGGCCGATCACCGACGCGCACGAGCAGGCTTGCTGGCTGGAGGAGACGATGGCGGGTCTGGGATTGGCCCGCGCGCACGTGATGGGAGTGTCGATCGGCGGCTGGACCGCGGCCAATCACGCGGCGCGGTTCCCGGGCCGGGTGGCATCGCTGGTGCTGCTCGAGCCGGTGTTCACGTTCGCCCCGATCCCCGCGCGCACGCTGGCCCTCTCGGCGCTACTGGTGTTGCCGCGCATACCCGACCGCGCCCGCCGCTGGTTTCTGAGCTGGCTGTCCGGCGGCGTGGACCTCGACGATGCCCTGCCCGAAGCTCGGTTGATCGACGCGGCGATGACGGACTTCGTGCTGAGACTGCCCGCGCCGACGATGGTCACCGACGAGCAGCTGCGTTCCCTGACCATGCCGGTGCTGGCGTTCCTGGGCGGGCGCAGCGTGATGCTCGACGCGCAGAAGGCCGCGCGGCGGGCGCGGAACCTGCTGCCGCACAGCCAGATCGAGGTCTATCCCGAGGCGTCGCATGCGATCAACGGCGAGAACGCGGCCGCGATCGAGCGCCGGGTGCTGCAGTTCTGGGACGGGCTCTGAGTTTCAGGGCAACCGGGTGCCGTCGGCGACGCTGAAGCGGTGCACCTCGTCGGGGTTGGCCGACAGTCGCACCGTCGTACCGACCGGGATCGCCGACAGTGCGGCCGCCCCGACCACGCTGGTCAGCCGCAGCTCCCCGGCCCGCACCGTGACGATCGCGCGGGGCCCGAGCAGCTCGACGAGTTCCACGGTGGCCGAGCCCTGCTGGTCCGCGGTCAGCTCCAGATCGTCGGGCCGGACCCCGACGGTCACCGCCGCGGCATCCGGGCCGCCGACGGCGATCCGCACACCCGCGGCGCCGCGCAGCTCACCGCCTGTGACGGCGCCGTCGACCAGGTTCATCTTCGGGCTGCCGACGAACGTCGCCACGAACGTGTCGGCGGGCCGGCGGTAGACCTCCTCGGGCGGCCCGGCCTGGGCGATACGGCCGTCGCGCATCACCACGATGCGGTCCGACAGCGTCATCGCCTCTTCCTGGTCGTGGGTGACGTACAGCGACGTCACGCCGAGCTGACGCTGCAGACGCAGCAACTCGGTGCGCGTCTCGACCCGCAACTTCGCGTCGAGATTGCTCAGCGGCTCGTCGAACAGGAACACCGCGGGTTCGCGGATGATCGCCCGGCCGATCGCCACCCGCTGCTGCTGCCCGCCGGACAGGTCCTTGGGCTTGCGGCCGAGCAGGTGCGCGAGTCCCAGCGAGTCCGCGATGCGGTCGGCCCGGCCCAGTGCCTCCGAACGGGGGACAGCTTTGGCGCGCAACGGAAATGCGATGTTCTCGCGGACCGTCAGGTGCGGGTAGAGGGCGTAGTTCTGGAACACCATCGCGATGTCGCGCTCCTTGGGTTCCAGGCGCGTGACGTCGTGGCCGCCGATGCTGATGGTGCCCGACGTGACCTCCTCCAGGCCGGCCAGCATCCGGAGCGACGTCGTCTTGCCGCACCCGGAGGGCCCCACCAGAACGGTCATGCTGCCGTCGGCGAGTTCCAGGTCCAGGCCCGACACCACTGTCGCGGTGCCGTAGGACTTGGTGACCTCGGAGAAGGTGACTGCTGCCATGTGTGGGAGATCCTCGTTCGTCTAGTACTTGACCGCGCCGCCGCTGATGCCCTGCACCAGACGCCGTTGGATGAAGAAGCTGGCCACCACCACCGGGACGATGGCGATCATGATCGCCGCGCTCATCGCGCCGATCTGCACGCCGCGGAACGTGTTGAAGTTCGAGATGGCGACCGGCAGGATCGCGGCGTTGCCGGGCGCCAGGATCAGTCCGTAGAACATGTCGTTCCACGACAGCGTGAACCCGAAGATCCCGGCGGCGCCGATGCCCGGATACACCTGGGGCAGCACCACCAATCGGAATGCCTGCCAGCGGGTGAATCCGTCGACACGCGCCTGCTCCTCCAGTGACGAGGGCACCGCCTCGAAGAAGCCGATCAGGAACCACGTCACCAGCGGCAGGACGAAACTGAGGTGGGCGAAGATCACCGGCGCGAGCGTGTCGGTCATCCGTAGCGCCTGGGCCATCGTCAGGAACGGGAAGACCATCACCGCCGGCGGCACCACCTGAGCGGCGAGCATCCCGAAGCGGGTCAGTGAGCCACCGGCCCGGTATTTGGCGATCACGTAGGCGCCCATGCTGCCGACGACCAGGCTCACGCCGACGGTGACGACGCCGACGATCAGGCTGCGGCCGGCAGCGGCGAGGATGCCGGAGTCCAGTACCGACTGCCAGTTCTCCAGCGTCGGGCGGAAGGCCACCAGGAACGGCTCCGACATCTGTTGGGGCGTCTTGAAACTGGCCAGCGCCACCCACACGATCGGGAAGAGCACGAACACGAACGTCGCCGTGAGCAGTGCGACGCGCAGGATCTCGAGCCGGCGGTTCATCGGGTCCTGCTCCTCTCCATCGTGCGGAACGCCAGCACGATCAGCGCGAGCACCAGGACGAGCACGATGAACGCCATCGCGCTGGCGGAGGCCAGCCGGAAGAACTGGATGCCCTCGAGATACATGAAGTACTGCAGTGTTTCGGTTTCGGTGCCGGGCCCCCCGCGGGTGGTGGCGTAGACGTACTCGAACACCCGCATGGCGTCGAGCCCGCGCAGCAGCACGGCCACCGTCAGCACCGGTGCCAGCATGGGGATCAGCACCCGGCGCAGCAGGTACACCGGTCCGGCCCCGTCGACGCGCGCCGCCTCGAGCGGCTGTTTGGGCATCGACTCCAGCCCGGCCAGGATGAGCAGCACCATGAACGGCGTCCACTGCCAGACGTCGATGAACGCCAGGGTCAGCAGCGCCTTGCCCGGGCCGAAGAACTCGTAGTCGGCGCCGACGGCGTGCAGCAGCGCGGGCACCGCGCCGATCTGGTCGTTGAGCAGGAACCGGAAGATCAGCCCGACCGCGATCGGGGTGATGAACATCGGCGCGAGCACGATTGCGCGGGCCAGATCCTTGGCCCAGCGCTGCCGGTAGAGCGCCAGCGCGATCGCGAAACCCAGCACCAGTTCCAGGCTCACGGCCACCACGACGTAGATGGCAGTGGTGGAGAACGCATTCCAGAAGCTGGTGTTGGTCAGCGCGTCGGCGAAGTTGGTCAGCCCGACGAAGTCGGGGGCCCCGCGATCGGTCAGCCGGTAGTCGGTGACCGACAGGTACAGCGCGTAACAGAGCGGGAATCCGACGGCCACCCCGAACAGGGTCAGCAGCGGCATCAGCATGCCGAATTTGAACCTCATCGGGACACCTTGCCCTGCGACCCGTCGACGGTGGTCGCCGGATTCCCTCGGCTCACTTCTGGATCCGCTCCGCCGCTGCCTGGGCGTCGCGCAGCGCGTCGGCGACGCTCTTGTTTCCGGCCACGGCCTCGTTGAGTTCGGTTCCCACGGCCTGGATCATCTCCTCACCGCCGGATCCCTGCGTCAGCGGGGCTGCGTCGGCCAGGATCTCGCCAACGGCCCGGTAGTAGTCCTCGCCGAAGCCGTCGGCGAGCACCTTCTCGTCGGTCAGCGATCCCTGCCGGATGACGGCACCGCCCTCGGCGACGCGCTGCGCATCGACGTCGGGGGAGGTCACCCAGGACACGAAGGCCCAGGCGGCGTCCGGCGAGGCCGAGTTGGCCGGGATGGCCCAGCTCCACGATCCGAGCGCGGACTTGCCGCCGGGGATCGGGGCCAGGGCGAACTGGCCGGCGCGCTCACCGGACGCGCCGGTGGGGTCGTTGAGTGCCGGCAGGTTCCAGTTGTAGCCGACCATGGAGGCCGCTTGACCACCCGAGACCGAGCGGAACGCCTCGTCGAATGCCCAGTTCAGGCTGTTCGGCGGGGCCGCGGTGCGGTAGGTCTCGATATAGGCGTCCAGCGCGCGGGCAGCCTGCTCGGTGTTCAGCGTGGGCTTGCCGTCCTCGTCGTAGATCGAGCCTCCGGCGGCGAAGAGCCAGTTGGCCCACTCCTCGAAGATCTTGTAGCCGCGCTGCGGCTGCATCGCGATGCCGGCGCGGGCGTCGGTCTTGAGCCGCTGAGACGTTGCGACCAGCGCATCGAGGTCGGTCGGCACCTGCTGACCCGACGCCTCGAGGTCGTCCTTGTTGTAGATGTAGCCCAGCGCGTAGTTGTAGAACGGCACGCCGTAGGTGGTGCCGTCGACATCGGTGATGTCGGTCAGCGACGGGAAGAAGTCGTCGGCGCGGTAATCGGGCGTGGAGTCGATCCGCTCGTCGAGCGGCTCGAGGAACCCGGCGGCGGCGAAGTCGTCCATCCACGGGTTGTCCACCACGATGAGGTCGTAGGCCGGCTGCGCCGACTGGAACGACGACACCAGCCGGTCCCGCATCTGGTCGAAAGTCATGGTCTCGATGTCGATCTCGACATCCGGGTACTTCTCGTTGAACTTGCCGACCAGACCTTTGACGATGTCGGTGTCGGGCACGTTCTCCATCAGAACGCGGACGGTGCCCGAGGTGTCGGTGGGGATGTCCCCCAGGCCCGAGGACTCCTGTTCACCGGATCCGCCACTGCCCGCGCACCCGGCGATGCTCAGGCACGCGGCCAGCGTGACTGCAGACCAGGCCATCGGCCGCATCGTGGGCCGACGGCGGAACATTGGAATTTTCATGCGTTCTCACTTCCGTTTTCCGTGGTTGGAACGAACTTGTTCAACTCAATCCAAGGGTCAGTCCATGTAGGCGCCGCCGTTGACCGACAGCGCCTCGCCGGTGATGAACCGGGCGTCGTCGGAGGCCAGGAAGGCCACGGCGCGTGCCACATCGTCGGGCGTCTGCAGGCGCCCGAGTGGGGTGGCGTCGATCCAGTCCTGCTTGACCTGCTCCGGTGTGGAGCCGGAAAGTGTTGCTTCCCATTCCAGTTCGCGGGACTGCATGGGCGTGGCCACGAAGCCCGGGCACACACAGTTGACGGTGATGTGGTGTTTGGCCAGCTCGAAAGCCATCGCCTGGGTCAGTCCGAGCACCCCGAACTTGGAGGCCACGTAGTCGGCGAGGTAGGGCACCCGGCCCTGCTTGGCCGCCATCGAGGCGGTGTTGATGATGGTGCCGTGGCGCTGTGTGCGGATCATCGCGCGCGCGGCGGCCTGGCCGCAGAAGAACACCGATTTGAGGTTGATGTCCAGCGATCGGTCGTACTGCTCTTCGCTGACGTCGACGAAGCGTTCCATCGCCGAGATGCCGGCGTTGTTGATCCACGCGTCGAGACCGAGGCGGTCGGCGACGTCGTCGGCCAGGGCGTTGGCCGCGGCCCGGTCGGTGACGTCCAGACGCAGGTACTCGTGGCCACGCTCGCCGCTGCCGGCCAGTCCGGCGGCGGTCTGGGCGGCGCTCTCGGCGTCGATGTCGGTGACGACCACGCGCCAGCCGCGGTCGGCCAGGGTGGTGGCGATGGCACGGCCGATGCCGGAGCCGGCGCCGGTCACGACGACCGTTCGTGGGGACGGGTTTTCAGTCGCTGCTGCGGTCAATGCCGGGCCTTTCGTGCGAGTCGGTGGGACACTGGGGTGAGCACGTCGCCGAGTGTGCGCCATTCGGTGTAGGCATCGGCGTAGCGGTCGACGTGGTCACGGTTGGGGACCACGGGTTCGCCGAGGGTGCGGAAGCGGTCGGTCTGCGACCAGTCGTCGATCGCGCCGACCCCGATTCCGGCGATGACCGCGGCTCCCAGGGAGGCACCCGGATGACCGATGATCGGCCACAGTTCGGTGTCGAGGACGTCGGCGAGGATCTGCTTCCACAAGGTGGACTTGCTGCCGCCGTTGGTGACCATCGCGCGGTCGAGCAGCACGCCGACCTCGGCGAACACCTCGGTGTGGTGTTTGAAGCCGAACGCCACCGCCTCGAGTACCGAGCGGTACATGTCGGCGCGGGTGTGTGCGAGGTCCAGGCCGACGAAGGCGCCGCGCAGATCCGGATCGTGCAGCGGGCTCTTCTCGCCGAGAAAGTAAGGCAGGCAGAGGATCTCGGCTGGACTGCGTTCGATGGCCTCGGCGTCGAGGTCGAGAAGGTCCAGACCGCCGGACAGCGTCTGGAACCAGCGGATCAGGCTGCCGCTGGTGGCCATGCATCCGTTGGGCAGCCACCGGCCCGGCACGGGGTGTGCATCCAGGTAGAGCCGGGCATCGGTCACGGGCCGGTCGCTGGCGGCCAGCACGTCGCCGGCACCGCCGAGCTTGACCAGCCAGTCACCGGCGGCGTTGACGCCGGCCGCGTAGGCCGACAGGACATGGTCGGCGCCACCGACGATCAGCGGCAACCCGGCGGGAAGCCCGGTGGCGGTGGCTGCTTCGGCGCTGAGCGTGCCGGCACGGGCGCCCGGGGGCAGGATCGCGGGCTGAAGCTCTTCGGAGAGTTCGGCGGCGGCGAACATCGGGGCGTAGGGGACGCCCTCGAGGGTGCCGAATCCGGACTCGATGGACCAGTTCAACTCGACGTGGGGGTCCGCCCCGAGCGCCATCAGCACCCAGTCGTAGGAGCCGACCAGCCGCGCGGTCCGGCTCCATGTCTCGGTTTCGTTGTTGCGCAACCACATCGCCGTCGGCGCCACCGACTGCTGGGTGATCGCCGACCCGGTCGTGGCGAGTGTGTGCGCCGCGTCGACCTTCGCGCTGAGCTGTTCGATCTCGAGGGTGGCCCGTGAGTCGTTCTGCAGGATCGCCCGTCGCAGCGGGGTGCCGGCGCGGTCCACGGCCACCACGGCCGGCACCATCCCGGTGGTCGCCAGTGCGCGCACCGCGGTGGCGCTCACGCCCGGGTGGGCGAGCACCTCGCGGATGGTCTCGTGCACGTTGGCCAGCCACTGGGCGGGGTCGGCCTCGGCTTGGCCGGGCTGGTCGGCATAGAGCCGGCTCTCGCGCGACGCCTGGGCCACGATGCGGCCGCCGTCGAGGTCGACCAGGACCGTCTTGGTTCCCGTGGTGCCGATGTCGACACCGATCGTGAACTCCGGCATTGCCGTCCTCTCCGTTGGGGTGGCTCGACGATACAACCGAGCTGTTAGATTCTCACACGTTCTGTGTAACAATCACGTAATCGGGGTGGGCATGCCCCCGATTCCTGTTATGAAATAACACATGAGGATGCGATGACAACCCGAGAGGCCCCCATGACCACCTGGCTGGACGACGTATTCGCCGTGCGCAAACCCGTGATCGCGATGCTGCATCTGATGGCCCTGCCGGGCGATCCGGGCTTCGACACCGCCGGCGGGATCCGGGCGGTCGTCGACCGCGCCAAGGCCGAGCTCGCAGAGCTGCAGCAGGGCGGAGTCGACGGCGTGATGGTTTCCAACGAGTTCAGCCTGCCGTACCTCACCAAGACCGAGCCGATCACCGCCATCACGATGGCACGCGTCATCGGCGAGCTGCTGCCCGAGTTCTCCGTGCCGTACGGGGTGAACGTGCTGTGGGACGGTCAGGCGTCGATCGACCTCGCCGTCGCGACCGGCGCGCAGTGGGTGCGTGAGATCTTCACCGGCGTCTACGCCAGCGACTTCGGCCTGTGGGACACCAACGTCGGAGCGGCCGCGCGGCACCGGCACCGCATCGGCGGCAGCAACGTCAAGCTGCTTTTCAACATCGTTCCGGAGTCGGCGGTCTACCTCGCCCAGCGTGACCTGGCCTCGGTCACGGCGACCACGGTGTTCGCCACCAAGCCCGACGGCATCTGCGTGTCGGGGCTGACCGCGGGCGCTTCCACCGATGCCCAGGCGCTGAAGGTGGTCAAGGATTCGGCCGGGACCGTGCCGGTGTTCGTCAACACCGGGGTGCGCGCCCACAACGCCGCCGACCAGCTCGCGATCGCCGACGGCGCCATCGTCGGTACCTACTTCAAGGAGGACGGAGTCTTCGAGAACCGCGCTGTCGCGTCGCGGGTGACCGAGCTGATGGACGCCGTCAAGAGTTTCCGAAAGACGCTGTGACCACCGACGTCGAGTTCGCGCAGCCGGCTGCGCTGCGCGAACTCGCCGTGCGCGCAGCGCAACTCGGCGCCCAGACGTGCTTGCGGGAGTTCACCGGCGGAGTCGCGGTGGTCACCAAGAGCAGCGACGGCGACCTGGTCACCGCGGTCGACGTGGCGGCCGAACGCGCCGTCCGCGACGTCGTGCTGGCCGAGCGCCCCGACGACTCGGTACTGGGGGAGGAGCTCGCCGCGCACACCGGATCCTCCGGGCTGCAGTGGGTCGTCGACCCGCTCGACGGCACCACGAACTTCACCCGGCGGTTGCCGTTCTTCGCGACGTCGGTCGCAGTCCGCAACGACGACGGCGACTGGCTGGCGGGAGCCGTCTGCGCGCCCGCGTTGGGCACCACCTGGAGTGCCGCGCGCGGTCACGGCGCCGAACTCGAAACCGCTTCCGGCCGTGAGCGACTGCCGCTGAACCTGGCGCCGTCGTCGGCCCGGCTGCTCGGCACCGGGCTGTCCTACGACGCCGGACACCGGCGCCGCCAGATCCGCGAACTCGGCACGCACCTGGCGGGTTTCACCGACATGCGGCGGTTCGGCGCCGCGGCCATCGACCTGTGCCTGGTGGCCCAGGGCAGTCTCGACGCGTTCTTGGAGGACGACCTCGCGTTGCACGACTGGGCGGCCGCCGCGCTGATCGCCGAGGAGGCCGGGGCGCAGGTGCTCAGACCGACCGGCGCGGACTCCACGATGACGGCCCGCCTGCGCTGAGTGACCGCCTTACGGGGCAGGGGCGTGTGCGGCATCCACGCAGCGCACGTCCACCCCGGCGGCCCGCAGTGCTTCCACGGTGGGATGGCTGGCCGGGCCGTCGGTCACCAGCACCGAGATCGCCGACACCGGGGCGACGTTGATCAGTTGTACGCGACCGAGTTTCGAGGCGTCGGCGGCGACGATCACGCGGTCGGCCGCGCGCATCGCGGCCTGTTTGACGTTGCCTTCCTCCCGGTGGTACTCCGACGCGCCCCGACGGCCGTGCACCCCCGCGATCCCCATGACGTAGGTGTCGCAGTTGTAGCGCAGGTAGAAGTCCTCGGCCTCGGCGCCGATCAGGCTCAGCTCCCCGGGGCGGATCTTGCCGCCGGTGAGCAGGACCGTGGTGTCGGGTTCGTCGGCGAGTTCCACCGCGACGAGCAGGCTCGGCGTGATGACCGTCAGGCCCAGTCCGCGTCCTTTCAGTGCGCGCGCCACCGCCAGCACGGTGCTGCCGCTGTCGAGGATCACCGTCTCCTGCGGGGCGAGCAGATCGGCCACCGCGGTGGCGATGTGGGCCTTCTCGCCCGCCGCCACCGCGGTGCGGACGTCGAAGGACGGTTCGGTGGATTTGCCGCCGAAGGCGATCGCCCCGCCGAGCACCCGCCGGGCGATGCCCTGTTCCTCGAGCTTCTCGATGTCGCGGCGGATCGTCATCTCGGAGACGCCGAATTCCTCGGCCAGCGAGGCGAAGTCCACTTCGCGGTCGGTTTGGATGCGGGTGGCGATCGCGGCGCGGCGCGCGTGCACATCCAGCGGCAGGGTCACGGCGCTCAGCTTAACGGCTGGTGGCGGCTCAGCCGGTGTGCGCTCGCGAAGTCTGCTGATACAGCGCCAGTTTCCAGCCCTCGCCGGTGCGGTGGTACACCGACGTCATCACCCCGAGGAACGGTTCGTCCTGCCCCTCGCGCCACCCCGTGCCGGTGTAGACCAGCGCGGCGGTGTCCCCGGAGATCGGGACCAGCCGCACATCGCTGATCTCGTAACGCTGCCAGGGCGGCGACTGGCTCAGTGCCGCGGTCACCGCGGCGCGGTCCATCACCATGCCGTTGGCCAGCACCATGACCGCGTCCTCGGTCATCAGCGTGCCGTAGAAGGCGTCGCCGGTGCCGTCGCACAGGGACTTCCAGCCGGCGTTCTCCAGCGTCAGTAACTCGTCTGTGAGCCGTGTCATGGATCGGGAGTACCCACGTAGCCTTGTAGCGATGCGGTACTACTACAGCGCCGACGAGATCCGCGCGGCCGAGGCCCCGCTGCTGGCGGCGCTGCCCACCGGAGGGCTGATGCGCCGCGCGGCGTTCGGCCTGGCGACGGCGATCGCGCACGAGCTGCGGACCGTGTCGGGCAAGACCGTCTGCGCCGTGGTCGGCAGCGGCGACAACGGCGGCGACGCGCTGTGGGCGGCGACGTTCCTGCGCCGGCGCGGCGCCGGGGCCGCCGCGGTGCTGCTCGATCCCGAACGAGCGCACCCGGGCGCGCTCGCCGCGTTCCGGCGGTCGGGCGGGCACGTCGTCGAACGCGTGCCGGAGCGCTGCGATCTGGTGATCGACGGGGTGGTCGGCATCTCCGGGTCCGGGCCGCTGCGCCCGAACGCCGCGGAGGTCTTCGACGCCGTGTCGCGCGCGGGCATCCCGGTGGTGGCGGTCGACCTGCCCAGTGGAGTCGACGTGCGCACCGGCGCGACCGACGGCCCGCACGTCCGCCCGGCGCTCACCGTCACCTTCGGTGGGCTCAAACCCGTCCACGCGCTGGGGAACTGCGGACGCGTCGAGCTTGTCGACATCGGGCTAGACCTGCCGCCGAGTGACCTGCGTGGCTTCGAGGACGCCGACGTCGCGGCGCGGTGGCCGGTGCCGGGCGCCACCGACGACAAGTACACCCAGGGCGTCGCCGGGGTGATGGCCGGATCGGACACGTATCCGGGGGCGGCGGTGCTGTGCACCGGCGCCGCGGTGGCGGCCACCTCGGGCATGGTCCGCTATGCCGGCACCGCCGGTCAGCAGGTGCTGGCGCACTGGCCCGAGGTGATCGCCACGCCCGGCTTCGCCACCGCCGGCCGGGTCCAGGCGTGGGTGGTGGGTCCCGGCCTGGGAACCGACGAAACTGCCGCGGCGGCACTGTGTTTCGCGTTGGACACCGACCTGCCGGTCATCGTCGACGCCGATGCGCTCACCATTCTGGCGGCCCATCCGGAACTGGTCGAGCACCGCACCGCGCCGACGGTGCTGACGCCCCACGCCGGGGAGTTCGCCCGGCTGGCCGGGTTGCCGCCGGGACCCGACCGCGTCGCCGACACCCGCAGGCTGGCCGACCGGCTCGGCGTCACCGTGCTGCTCAAGGGCAACGTCACCGTCATCGCCGAACCGGACTCCGGACCCGTCTACCTCAACGTCGCCGGTTCGTCGTGGGCCGCCACCGCCGGCTCCGGCGACGTGCTCTCCGGGGTCATCGGCGCGCTGTTGGCCCACGGACTCCCAGCCGGGGAGGCCGCCGCCGCGGCGGCGTTCGTGCACAGTCGCGCGGCCGAGCTGTCGGCACTCGATCCCGGCCCGGCGCCGGTCCCGACGTCGGCGGCGCGCATCCTGCTGCATCTGCGCGCGGCGATCGCGTCGATCCTCTAGAAAGGACGCCATGCCCAACGTTTCACGCCATTCGTCGCTGACTCCCGCCTACACCGGTCGCCAGTCGACGTTGCCGGTGCCGGTGCTGCGCCTGCCCGACGATTCGATCGAACCCGACCAGGCCTACCGCTTGATCCACGACGAACTGATGCTCGACGGCAGTTCCCGGCTCAACCTGGCGACGTTTGTCACCACCTGGATGGACCCCGAAGCGGGCGAGCTCATGTCGGAGACGTTCGACAAGAACATGATCGACAAGGACGAGTATCCGGTCACCGCGGCGATCGAGCAGCGGTGCGTGTGCATGGTCGCCGACCTGTTCCACGCCGAGGACCTGCGCGACGACGATCCCAGCAGCGCGATCGGCGTGTCGACGGTCGGCTCGAGCGAGGCGGTCATGCTGGCCGGCCTGGCGATGAAGTGGCGCTGGCGGGCGCGCCAGGGCGACGAGTGGAAGAACCGCACCCCGAACCTGGTGATGGGGTCCAACGTCCAGGTGGTGTGGGAGAAGTTCTGCCGCTACTTCGACGTCGAGGCCCGCTACCTGCCGATGGAGAAGGACCGCTACGTCATCACCCCCGAGCAGGTGCTCGACGCCGTCGACGAGGACACCATCGGCGTGGTCGCGATCCTGGGCACCACCTTCACCGGCGAGCTCGAGCCCGTCGGCGAGATCTGCGCGGCACTGGACACGCTGGCCGCCGAGAAGAAGCTCGACATCCCGGTCCACGTCGACGCCGCCAGCGGCGGATTCGTGGTGCCGTTCGTGCACACCGACCTGGTCTGGGACTTCCGGCTGCCGCGGGTGGTGTCGATCAACGTCAGCGGCCACAAATATGGTCTGACCTATCCCGGCATCGGTTTCGTGGTGTGGCGCAACAAGGAACACCTCCCGGAGGAGCTGGTGTTCCGGGTCAACTACCTCGGCGGTGACATGCCGACCTTCACATTGAACTTCTCTCGGCCGGGCAACCAGGTCATCGGCCAGTACTACAACTTCCTGCGCCTGGGCCGCGACGGCTACACCACCGTGATGCACACGCTGTCGGACACCGCGCAGTGGTTGGGCCGGGAACTGGCCGCCATGACCGGACCCGACGGCTCCCGGGTGTTCGAGGTGATCTCCGATGGCACGGCGATTCCGGTGGTCGCGTTCAAGCTCGTCGAGGGCCTCCGGTACACGGTGTTCGACATCTCGGCGATGCTGCGCAGCTTCGGCTGGCAGGTGCCGGCCTACACGATGCCCGAGAACGCCACCGACGTCGCGGTCCTGCGCGTGGTGGTGCGCGAGGGCTTCTCGGCCAACCTGGCCCGGGCGCTGCGCGACGACATCCGCAAGGTGCTCGACAAGCTCGCCGAGACGGGCATCGCCCAGTTCTCCGACGAGCAGCATTTCGCCCACTGATCGAACGTTCTGGGACAATCGTGGGCGGTGACCACGACCAGGAACGAACCCGCAGCCGGCTGCACCGCGTCGATCGACCTCGACGCGGTCGCCCACAACGTCGCCGTGCTGCGCGAAAAAGCCGCGTCAGCGGCGGTGATGGCGGTGGTCAAGGCCGACGGCTACGGCCACGGCGCCGCGCAGGTGGGCCGCGCCGCGCTGGCCGCCGGGGCCGCCGAACTGGGCGTGGCCACGGTGCCCGAGGCCCTCGCGCTGCGCGCCGACGGCATCCGCGCGCCGGTGCTGGCGTGGCTGCATCCGCCCGGCACGGATTTCGGGCCGGCCCTGCTCGCGGACATCCAGGTCGCGGTGTCGTCGCTGCGGCAGCTCGATGAGGTACTGGACGCGGTCGCCCGCACCGGACGCACCGCGACGCTGACCGTCAAGGTCGACACCGGACTGAGCCGCAACGGCGTCGCGCCCGCGGACTATCCGGCGGTGCTCGACGCGCTGGCCCGGGCGAGCGCCGAGGGCGCGGTCACAGTGCGGGGCCTGATGTCGCATCTCGTGCACGGTGACGTGCCCGATCACCCGTTCAACGACGTCCAGGCCCGTCGCCTGACCGAGATGGCCGCCATGGGCCGGGCCCGCGGCGTCGGCTTCGAGGCGGTGCACCTGAGCAATTCACCCGCTGCGCTGACCCGGCCCGACCTGGCGTTCGACCTGGTGCGGCCCGGTATCGCGGTGTACGGGCTGAGCCCGATCCCGGAACGCGGCGACATGGGCCTGCGCCCGGTGATGACGGTGAGATGCCCGGTGACACAGGTGCGTTCGATACGTGCCGGGGACGGTGTCTCCTACGGTCACACCTGGGTCGCCCCGGGCGACACCACGCTGGCGCTGATCCCGGCCGGCTACGCCGACGGCGTGTTCCGCGCATTGAGCAACCGGCTGCAGGTGCAGATCAACGGCCGCCGGTATCCCAACGTGGGACGCATCTGCATGGACCAGTTCGTCGTCGACCTCGGACCCGACCCCGGCGACGTCGCCGTGGGTGACGACGCGATCCTGTTCGGCCCGGGAGCGCACGGCGAGCCGACCGCGCAGGAGTGGGCCGAAATGCTGGGCACCATCAACTACGAGGTGGTGACGAGTCCGCGCGGCCGAATCGGGCGCAGCTACCGGGGAGGTGGGAAACAGTGAAACGGCGCGCGGGATGGCTCGCCGGATTGGCCGGGCTGGCTGCCGTCGGCTCGGCGGCCGGAGTGACCGCGGCCCGATCCCTGCGCCGGCGCGTCACCGACGACGACCCATACCGCGAAGAGGACTTCGAGCTGCTCGACGCCGACCGCAGCTATGTGGTCACCACCGCCGACGGGGTGCCGCTCGCGGTGCGCGAGTGTGGACCGACCGACGCGCCGCTGACGGTGGTGTTCGCCCACGGATTCTGTCTGCGTATGGGCGCCTTCCATTTCCAGCGCGCAGCGCTGACCGAGCACTGGGGCCCGCAGGTGCGGATGGTGTTCTACGACCAGCGGGGTCACGGCGACTCCGGCGAGGCGCCCCCGGACACCTACACCGTCGAGCAGCTCGGCCAGGATCTGGAGAGCGTGCTGGCGGTGATGGCGCCGCGCGGTCCGGTGGTGCTGGTCGGCCACTCCATGGGCGGCATGACGGTGCTCTCACATGCCCGCCAGTACCCGCAGCGTTACCCCACCAGGATCGTCGGTGCGGCGCTGATCTCCTCGGCCGCCGAAGGGGTTTCGCGATCCCCGCTGGGGGAGATCCTGACCAACCCCGCGCTCGAGGCGGTCCGGTTCGCCGCGCGCTACGCCCCCGGTGTGGTGCACCAGGGCCGGGGCGCCGCGCGCGCGGTGATCGGGCCCATCCTGCGGGCCGCGTCCTACGGTGACGACGCGATCAGCCCCAGCGTGGTGGCGTTCTCCGAGCAGATGATGCACGGCACGTCGATCACCACGCTCGTCGAGTTCCTGCACGCGCTCGAGGTGCACGACGAGACCGCGGGCCTGCAGACGTTGAGCAAAATCCCGACCCTGGTGGCCTGCGGTGACCGCGACATGCTCACGCCCCTGGAGTATTCGCAGCGCATGGCGCGGGAGATGGAGAAGTCGGAATTGCTGATCGTCGGTGGCGCAGGCCATCTCGTGCAGTTGGAACGTCCGGAGATGATCGACGATGCGCTGGTGCGACTGGTCGAGCGGGCGACGCCGTCGAAGCTGGTGGCGTTGACCCGGCGGGTGCGGGAGCGGGTGTGGTCACGTGGCTGACTCCTCGGGCACCGCAGAACTGCACACCGCCGACGACACCATCGCGCTGGGAGCCAAGCTCGGTGCGTCGCTGCGCGCCGGTGACGTCGTTGTGCTGTCCGGTCCGCTCGGCGCGGGAAAAACCGTGCTGGCCAAGGGAATCGCGCAGGCGCTCGACGTCGAGGGCCCGGTGATCTCGCCGACGTTCGTGCTGGCCCGGGTGCATCGCGCGTGCCGTACCGGAGCGCCGGCGATGGTGCACGTGGACCTCTACCGGCTCCTGGACGAGGACTCCGTCGACCTGCTCGGGGAGCTGGATTCGCTGGACCTCGACACCGACCTCGACGACGCGGTCGTGGTGGTGGAGTGGGGCGAAGGCGTCGCCGAACGGCTGTCCGACAGCCATCTCGACATCCGATTGGAGCGCAGCGCGGAGACCGACGTGCGCACCGCGATCTGGCAGTGGAGTCGCCCATGACCCGGTTGGTGCTGACCATCGACACCGCGACGCCGGCGGTGAGCGCCGGGGTGGTGCGCGTCGGCGACGCCGCCGTCGAGGTGCTCAACGAGCAGGTGACGGTCGACGCACGCGCCCACGCCGAACGGCTGACCCCGAACATCGTCGCCGCACTGAACGAGGCGCAGGTGTCCGCCGATCAGCTCGACGCCGTGGTCGTCGGGTGCGGGCCCGGACCGTTCACCGGGCTGCGCGTCGGGATGGCCACCGCGGCGGCATACGGGCACGCGCTCGGGATCCCCGTGCACGGGGTGTGCAGCCTGGACGCGATCGCGGCGGGTAGCCCGGGGGAGGTGCTGGTCGTCACCGATGCGCGCCGCCGCGAGGTGTATTGGGCACGCTATCGCGACGGCGCGCGCATCGACGGGCCCGCGGTGAACGCCCCGGCCGACGTTCCCGCCGGAGCGGGCGCGGTCGCCGGGTCACGTGAGCACGCGGCGCTTTTCGATCTGGGCCAACTGCCCGCGGTGTATCCGACGGCAGCGGGTCTGGTCGCCGCGGTGGCCGACTGGGACGGCGAGCCGCAGCCGTTGGTGCCGATGTACCTGCGCCGGCCCGATGCCAAACCACAGGCGGCTGCCAAACCGCAGGCGGCGCCGCGATGATCGCGCAGTACGGTCCGCTCACGCCGAACGACGCGGCGCGCTGCGCCGAGCTCGAAGCGCAGCTCTTCGACGGCGACGACCCCTGGCCCGAGCGGGCGTTCCTGGCCGAACTGGCCGCCAAGCACAACCACTACGTCGCCGCGCGGGTGGACGACAAGCTGGTCGGCTATGCGGGCATCGCCCGGTTGGGCCGGCTCAAACCGTACGAGTACGAGGTGCACACCATCGGGGTCGACCCGGCGTACCAGGGCAAGGGCATCGGCCGGCAGCTGCTCGAGCGATTGCTCGACTACGCCGACGGCGCAACGGTTTTCCTCGAGGTGCGCACCGACAACGAGGCGGCCATCGCCCTCTACGAGAGCGTCGGCTTCACGCGGGTGGGTCTGCGCAAGCGCTACTACCGCGTCAGCGGCGCCGACGCCTACACGATGAAACGGGAAACGCAATGATCATCCTGGCGATCGAAAGCTCTTGCGACGAGACCGGTGTCGGCATCGCCGACCTCGCCGACGACGGCGCCGTCACGCTGCTCGCCGATGAGGTGGCCTCCAGCGTCGACGAGCACGCGCGCTTCGGCGGTGTGGTCCCCGAGATCGCGTCGCGCGCCCACCTGGAGGCGCTCGGCCCGACCATGCGCCGCGCTCTGGCCGCCGCGGACGTCGACAAGCCCGACGTGGTCGCGGCCACCATCGGCCCGGGACTGGCGGGGGCATTGCTGGTGGGAGTGGCTGCGGCCAAAGCGTATTCGGCCGCCTGGGGAGTGCCGTTCTACGGTGTGAACCACCTGGGTGGGCACCTGGCGGCCGACGTCTTCGACCACGGTCCGCTGCCGGAGAGCGTCGGGCTGCTGGTGTCGGGTGGCCACACCAGCCTGCTGCACGTGCGGTCGCTGGGGGAGCCGATCGTCGAACTGGGCTCCACGGTCGACGACGCCGCCGGCGAGGCCTACGACAAGGTGGCCCGGCTGCTCGGCCTCGGCTATCCCGGTGGTCGGGTGCTCGACGAGTTGGCGCGTGAAGGCGACCGCGACGCGATCGTGTTCCCGCGCGGCATGACCGGACCCCGCGACGATCCGTACGCGTTCAGCTTCTCGGGGCTCAAAACCGCTGTCGCGCGCTACGTGGAACGTCATCCCGAGGCCCGCAACGCCGACGTCGCGGCCGGCTTCCAGGAAGCGGTGGCCGACGTACTGACCGCCAAGGCGGTGCGCGCCGCCGAGCAACTCGGGGTTTCGACTTTGCTGATCGCCGGTGGGGTGGCGGCCAATTCGCGGCTGCGCGAACTGGCCTCGCAACGCTGTGAGGCGGCCGGGTTGACGCTGCGCATCCCGCGCCCGCGGCTGTGCACCGACAACGGCGCGATGATCGCGTCCTTCGCCGCTCACCTGATCGCCGCCGGCGCGTCGCCGTCCCCGCTCGACGCCGCCAGTGATCCCGGTCTGCCCGTCGTGCAGGGCCAGGTGGCGTGACCGACCTGGCGGACAAACTCGCCGTCACCGAACTGCTGTACCGCTATGCCGAGTTGATCGACGCCGGAGATTTCGCCGGTGTCGGCAGCCTGCTGGGCCGGGGGCGGTTCATGGGGGTCTCCGGAGCCGACGACATCGCCGGACTGTTCACCGCCACCACCCGGCGTTTCCCGGAGCACGGCAACACCCCGCGCACCCGTCATCTGGTGCTCAACCCGATCGTCGAGTTCGACGGCGGCACCGCGACCGCGCGCTCGACGTTCTGTGTCGTGCAGGCCACCGAGGGCGTTGCGCTGCAACCGATCGTCGTCGGCCGCTACTCCGACACCTTCGCCCGGGACCAGGCAGGCTGGTACTTCACCGACCGGCACGTCGACATCGAGATGCTCGGCGACGTGTCCGAGCATCTGCTGATCGACCCGACCCGGTTCGGCTAGACCGTCGCGGCGTCCGGCCAGACGCGGGTGGACCGGGCGGTGTCGATCCGGTAGTCGGTGACCCGGGTGCGGTACAGGTTGGCCGCCAGCGACCGAGCCCGCGCCACCGGGTCGCTGGGATCGCGCACGATCTCGCCGCGGCTGTTGGCGTTCCCCACGACGACGCCCACGAGTTCCTGGTGCAGATAGCGCGTCAGTTCCTCGAACTGCGCGGTGACGCCCTGGGTGGCGCCGAGATAGCTCTCCTCGCAGGAGATCAGCACACCGACCTTCTTGCCGGTGATGCCGCCGACCACCTCGGCCTGCTGCGGGGCGCTGTTGGAGGTGTAGCAGAACAGGCGGTCGAACACGGTTTTCAGCCGACCGGGCATCCCGTAGAAGTAGAGCGGCATCGCGAAGATCAGTCCGTCGGCCGGGAGGATGCGGTCGAGGAGCAGTTCGCCGTAGCGGTCGTCGAGCGAACACAACCCGTCATCGCGGCGACAGCGCCGACAGTTGTCCAGCATTCGCGTCACGTAGTCGTCGAGGAAGACGTGCTCGGCGTCCTGCCCGTCGCCGCGAGCGCCGTCGAGCGCGGCCGCGGCCAGCGCGTGCGAATTGCCGTCCGAGCGGGGGCTGGCGCTGAGCACCAGTGTTCTCTTCGCGGTTTCGGTCACGCTGCTCACAAGGCCGCGCAGCGTGCCCGGTATTCCCGGGTCAGTCGGGGATGTGCCAGGGCGGGTCGGCGACTGCCGGGTCGCCGACGGGCCGGCCCGGTCCCATCACGACGCAGTGCTTCTCGGGCACCAGGTGGGAGCTGAAGCCCCGCGGCACATATCGGGTGACGCCCACGCACCGCTGCCAGCTGCCGTCGGCTTGGACGGGGCCGTCGCACTTGCTGAGGAACTGCCCGCCGTAGTGGCAGCCCGCCGCGGCCGGCGGGGCTGCCGTGACGAGGCCGATTCCCATCAGCGCCGTTGTCAGTACTGCGAGGATGCAGCGCTTCATGAGGCCTCCCGTCGCCACGCCGCTGAAGATTTGCCCCCTTGATCATGCAGGCAAACCACACCGCTGGTGGGCGACTCCGCCGACGTCGGAACCCAGCCTTGAGTGCTAGCACTCTCCTGTATAGAGTGCTAGGTGGCAGTCGGTCCACCTGTGTGTCGACACCCGCGACGACGGCGCGTGGGCGGACACCGGCCGCCGAGTACACACCTAAACATTCAGCGAAAGTGAAGGGGCTCCATCGTGGCGAGCGTGAACATCAAGCCACTCGAGGACAAGATCCTCGTTCAGGCCAATGAGGCCGAGACCACGACCGCTTCCGGTCTGGTCATCCCCGACACCGCCAAGGAGAAGCCGCAGGAAGGCACCGTCGTCGCAGTTGGCCCCGGCCGCTGGGATGAGGACGGCGAGAAGCGGATTCCCCTGGACGTGTCGGAGGGCGACGTCGTCATCTACAGCAAGTACGGCGGCACCGAGATCAAGTACAACGGCGAGGAGTACCTGATCCTGTCGGCCCGCGACGTGCTGGCAGTCGTCTCCAAGTGATTCGGTAACCATCCGTGACTCCGCCCCGGACCTCCCGCTCGTTGCGGTGATGTCCGGGGCGGTGCGCGTCTCACCCCCTAGGGAAAAGACTTTCCAATGAGCAAGCAGATTGAGTTCAACGAGGCCGCGCGCCGGGCCATGGAGGCGGGCGTCGACAAGCTCGCCGACGCGGTCAAGATCACGCTCGGTCCCCGTGGCCGTTTCGTCGTGCTCTCCAAGTCGTGGGGTGGCCCGACGGTCACCAACGACGGCGTGACGATCGCCCGCGACATCGACCTGGAAGACCCGTTCGAGAACCTCGGCGCCCAGCTGGTGAAGTCGGTTGCCACCAAGACCAACGACATCGCCGGTGACGGCACCACCACGGCGACCGTGCTGGCCCAGGCACTGGTCAAGGCCGGTCTGCGCAACGTCGCCGCGGGTGCCAATCCCATCGCGCTCGGTGCCGGCATCGCCAAGGCCGCCGACGCCGTGTCCGAGGCGCTGCTGGCCGCCGCGACGCCCGTCGACGACAAGAAGGACATCGCGCAGGTCGCGACCGTCTCCTCGCGCGACGCGCAGGTCGGCGAGCTGGTCGGCGAGGCCATGACCAAGGTCGGCACCGACGGTGTGGTCACCGTCGAGGAGTCCTCGACGATCGACACCGAGCTGGAGATCACCGAGGGCGTCGGCTTCGACAAGGGCTTCCTGTCGGCGTACTTCGTCACCGACTTCGACACCCAGGAAGCGGTGCTCGAGGACGCGCTGGTGCTGCTGCACCGCGACAAGATCAGCTCGCTGCCCGACCTGCTCCCGCTGCTGGAAAAGGTCGCCGAGGCCGGCAAGCCGCTGCTGATCGTGGCCGAAGACGTTGAGGGCGAAGCGCTCTCGACGCTGGTGGTCAACGCGATTCGCAAGACCCTCAAGGCTGTCGCGGTCAAGGCGCCGTTCTTCGGGGACCGCCGCAAGGCATTCCTCGACGATCTCGCGGTCGTCACCGGTGGGCAGGTCGTCAACCCTGATGTCGGCCTGATGCTGCGTGAGGCCGGCCTGGACGTGCTCGGCAGCGCCCGGCGCGTGGTCGTCGACAAGGACAGCACGGTCATCGTCGACGGCGGCGGCACCCAGGACGCCATCGACGCCCGCAAGGCGCAGCTGCGCGCCGAGATCGAGACCAGCGACTCCGACTGGGACCGCGAGAAGCTCGAGGAACGCCTGGCGAAGCTCGCCGGCGGCGTGGCGGTGCTCAAGGTCGGCGCGGCCACCGAGACGGATCTGAAGAAGCGCAAGGAAGCCGTCGAGGACGCCGTCAACGCGGCCAAGGCCGCCGTCGAAGAGGGCATCGTGGTCGGTGGCGGTGCGGCGCTGGTGCAGGCCCGCAGCGCGCTGGAGAAGCTGCGCGAGACGGTGTCCGGTGACGAGGCGCTCGGTGTCGACGTGTTCAGCACGGCGCTGGCCTCGCCCCTGTACTGGATCGCCACCAACGCCGGTCTCGACGGGGCGGTTGTGGTGAGCAAGGTCAGCGAGCTGCCGGCGGGTCAGGGCTTCAACGCCGCGACCCTGGAGTACGGCGACCTCATCGCCGACGGTGTCATCGACCCCGTTAAGGTCACGCGCTCCGCGGTGGTCAACGCCGCATCGGTGGCCCGCATGATCCTCACCACCGAGACCGCGGTCGTCGACAAGCCGGCCGAGGAAGAGGATCACGGGCACAGCCATCACGGCCACGCCCACTGAGTTCGGTCGCGAGACACCCCCGGTCCTGTTGGGCCGGGGGTGTTTACGTTTCGCCCGCTGTGGCAAGTGATGAAGTGGTCGTCACGACATGTTTTTACGGGTGAGTCAATTGCGAACCGGCCCTTGTGCTCTCGCGATCCGAGCCGGCCGGTTGCCGTCGCCAGTTGGTTAGGTAGGCTCAAAATCTCACGAGAGAGGAATTCATGAAACTGAATCACCTTGTTGCAGGAGCGGTTCTGGCCTCCGGATTGGGCGCTGCGAGCCTGGTAGGAGCGGGTGCGGCGGGCGCCGCACCGATCGGTCCCGGCGTGGGCTTCGCCGAGAAGCCGCACCATCATCACGACTGGAAGCATCCCGGCAAGGGGCCGCGCCACGCCAAGTGGGCCGGCAACGACGTGCGCGGGGTCGACGCCTGCATCACCGCGAGCAGCCCGTACGGCAACGTCAGCGGTTTCGTCTGCATCTAGTTCTCGCGCAGGCGGCTTTGACCGCCGATCAGAAGCGCCCCCGGTCTTACCGACCGGGGGCGCTTCCGTTCTCCGGGTCAGGGGACGATGATCGCGCGGCCGCGCACCTTGCCGGCAGCGAGGTCGCGGTAGGCCTGCGCCGCGTCGTCGAGCGAGTACGTCGTCGTTTCCACATGTATGAGGCCGCGGGCGGCCAGATTCAGCAGCTCGCCGAGTTCCGCACGCGAACCCCAGTAGGTCGTCTGGATACTCACCTCGTAGGGCTGGGAGAAGAAGGACAGCGGCACCGAGCCGCCCCCGATCCCCACGATGGTCGCGTCGCCGAGCGACCGTGCGGCCGTGCGTGCGAGCTCGATGGTCTCGTCGGTCCCCACGAAGTCGAGGAGCACGTCGGCGCCCCGACCGCCGGTGAGCTCCCTGATCACCTCGGCCGGCATCGCACCTGAGGGCACCACGTCGTCGGCGCCCATCTGGGTGGCCAGCTCCAGTGCTTCCTCGCGGTTGTCGACGGCGATCACACGCGCCGACGTGGTGGCCTTGACCAGTTGCACCGCGAGGTGGCCCAGTCCGCCGACGCCGATCACCACGACCGTGGACGTCGGCGTCATCTTCGGCCAGGACCGGCGGATCGCGTGGTAGGGGGTCAGGCCGGCATCGGTCAACGCCGCCGCGGTGGCCGGGGTGAGCCCGTCGGGTAGCCGCACCAGCAGTCGCTCGAAAGGCACCAGCAGGTACTCGGCCATACCGCCATCCAGGCCCAGCCCGCCACCCCCGCTGAACACCGGTGCGGCCAAAGGGTTCTCGCAGTAGTTCTCCGCGCCGATCCGGCAGCGTTCGCAGCGGCCGCAGCCCCACGGGCCGTACACCGCAACCGCGTCGCCCTCGGTCACCGCGCTGACGCCCTCGCCGACGGAGTCCACCCAGCCGGCGTTCTCATGGCCGAGCGTGAACGGCGGCCCCGGTCCGGGGGTCGGTTTGGGCGCCTCGACCAACTCCGGCGCGCGCTTCCAGTTCGTCAGCCGTAAAGCCTTCATGGCGTCCCTCACTCCGTCGTGGATGCGCTGCCGTGATCGTAGGACGCGATCCGTAGCGGCTATCCCGGCTTCCCCGCCGGGTCGATCGGCGTGTACGACATCTCCCCGTCGAGCTCGTTGCGCCAGGCCAGTCCCATCTGCACCAGATCGTCGGCGGCAGCGAGGTGTTCGTCGGGCACCGACGGCTCGTGGGCGAGCACTTCGGCAGCCGCGTGGTGGCGCGCTTCGGTGCGGGGGTCCTCGACGACGGCGGACAGCCAGCGCAGTCGCTCGGCGGCCTGGTTGTCGGGGTCCTCGGTGGGGTTCTGGGACGGTGCGCTCATGGGTGTCTGTTTGACGCTGCATGCCGGAATGAAACCGGCGGACGGTCACGACGCCAGCGGCACCCGGTTGATCAGGTCGTCGAGTTCGACGAAGTCGAGGTAGGCCACGACGCGGGTGATCCGATCGTTTTCCAAGCTCATCACCCAGTTGTATTCGTTGACGTACGGCCGGCCGTCCAAAGCGGTCGCGGTGCCCCGCCAGCGGGCGACCACGCGGTCAGTGTCGGCGACGATCTCGTGCACTTCGGCGTGGATCGGTCCGGTCAGCCGGTCCACGATCGGAGCGGCGGCGACGTCGAGGAACTCCTGGCGCGAGGTGTAGGTCCGCGGTGCCACCGCGCGCGCCACGGTCCACTGGACGTCGTCGGCGAGCAGCGAGTAGAAGGTGTCGGGTCCGCCCACGCCGCGCGCGAAGCCTTCCTGCACGAGGGCGACGTGGTGTTGCGCGGTGTCCGCGGGGGCCGCCTGGCCGACACCCCCGGCGCAGCCTGTCGCGGTGACGGCGGCACCCAATGCGGCGGCCGCGGCGGTGATGTACCTGGTCCTTCGGTGTGTGGTGGTCATGCTTTCGGACGCTATTGACGTTTCCGGCGGCCAGGCAGGGTGCCGTTCTCCTAGGGGCGGTTGGTGAACAGAAGACCGGATGTGTATGGTGGTCGGCGTGACCGTCGGCATGTGTGCCATGTATTGGCGCTTTATCCAGGCTCCGGGTGGAGCCGATAAGGCGCAGCACTAAGCACGCATCCTCCCGGAGCCCAGGCAGTGACCAGCAGGTCGCTGCCTTTTTCATTAGGGCACCGGTGCAGGAGGTGCCCGTCATCAGGAAGGCACCCCGCAATGAATCTGGCGCAGATCGCCACCCCGCCCGCCACCTCGGATCGGCGTATCCGGCGATTCACCGAGATTCCCAGCCCGCATGACGTGCTCACCGAGTTCCCGCTGGGTGCTCGGCGCGCGGAGCGGGTGGCCCGGGACCGCGACGAGATCGCCGACATCCTCGCCGGCCGCGACAACCGTCTGCTCGTCGTGGTCGGCCCGTGTTCGGTGCACGACCCGGCCGCCGCGCTGGACTACGCGAGCCGGCTGGTCAAGGTCGCCGAGGAGACCGCCGACCGCCTCAAGATCGTCATGCGCGTGTATTTCGAGAAGCCGCGCACCACGGTCGGCTGGAAGGGCCTGATCAACGACCCGGGCATGGACAACACCTTCGACGTCGCGCGCGGTCTGCGCATCGCTCGCCAGCTGCTGCTCGACATCATCGACATCGGTCTGCCGGTGGGCTGTGAGTTCCTCGAACCGAACAGCCCCCAGTACATCGCAGACGCGGTGGCGTGGGGTGCGATCGGGGCGCGCACCACCGAGTCGCAGGTGCACCGTCAGCTGGCCTCGGGGCTGTCGATGCCGGTGGGCTTCAAGAACGGGACCGACGGCAACATCCAGGTCGCCGTCGACGGGGTGAAAGCCGCTGCCGCCGAACATGTCTTCTTCGGTATGGACGACATGGGCCGTGGCGCCGTGGTGAACACCGAAGGCAACGAGGACTGCCACGTGATTCTGCGCGGCGGCACCGACGGACCCAACTACTCGGCCGACGCCATCACCGCGACCGCGGCGAAACTGGGTGCGGCGGGGCTGCCCGCGCGTGTCGTGATCGACTGCAGCCACGCCAATTCCGGCAAGGATCACGTCCGCCAGGCGGCCGTGGCCGGGGAGGTCGCTTCGATGGTGCGCGAGGGGCTGCCAGTCAGCGGCGTCATGCTGGAGAGCTTCCTGGTGGCCGGTGCGCAGGCGCCCGACGCGCTGCCGTTGACCTACGGTCAGTCGGTCACCGACAAGTGCATGGACTGGGCGGCAACGGATTCGGTGCTGCGCGAACTGGCCCAGGCAGTCGAGCCCGCGGGCCTCACACGGGGTTGAGCAGGCGGCGGTCCACCAGCGTGCTGTCCTTGAGCGCGCGGGTCCCCTTCGCGCCGGCGAGAACCGCGAGGTCCACGAGCGGTTCGAGCAGGATCACCGCCAGGTAGGCGGCGCCGAAGTAGGCGACGTCGCCCAGCGTCGACAGGGCGAAACCCTGGCCGTAGAACGCCCAGAACGCCACCCATGACACGATGCCGGCCTGGTAGGTGGCCGAAAGGCTGAGCACCTGAGCGTATTTCAGGTCCACGTAGCGGGTCCGCGGCGGGATCACCCGCCCGGCCACCAGCTGCAGGGCGAGGAGCGGCACCAGCAGCGTGGTGACGTTCATGCCGTACTGCGGCAGGTCCAACGGCGCGAACAGCATGCCCTGCAGCAGCAGTCCCAGCGCCAAACCCAGGGCCGCGGGTGCGGCGCCGAACAACAGGAACAGGGTCGACCCGAGGATCAGGTGGACCTCCGAGACCCCGACCGGATAGTGCGGCAGGATCTGGAAGAAGGTCAGCACCGCGGCTGTGGTGGCCATGGTGCGCAGCAGCAGCGTCGCCAGGCCGCGTTCCTTGACCAGCCGCGACGCCAGCGTCAGGGCGACGGTGCCGGCGCCGGCGGCGGTCAGATAGCTCAGGACGATCTTGGGGCCGTCGACGAGCCCGGGTTCGATGTGCATGTCGCTCTTTTCGGCAGGGGAGTGGAAGTCAGGCTTCGAGGCGGGTGCGGATGCCGGCCATCCGGCGTCGCAGATCGTCCTCGTCGATGACGCCCCGCGCGAGCAGCGAGTGGGCGAGCGCCACCAATTGGTTCTCCGGGTACGGCAGGTCGGCATAGCGCGTCGCCGAGAGCATGTCCTCCTCGTCGCGGCGCTGCTTGAAATCCGGGACATCGGATTCGGTGGCGTCGCAGGAGACGTGGTCCAAGGCGTCGCACAGTCCGTCGAGGCTGGTCTTCCATGGCGGAAGGGGGTTCTCGACACCGTATTTGGCGGCCATCACCGGCCACACCTGTTTGCGTTCGACGATCTCGCGCAGGGTCGGGCTCTGCACGTTCTCGAGCGGGTTCTCCCCGCCGGTGCGCTCGGACATCCGTGGACCTACGGCCGGATCGCGGGCTGGGTATCGGTGATCACGTTGGTGGTCACCCCGGGCTTGGGCAGCGCCACCCCGATCAGACAGTCGCGGGTGATGATCTCGGTGAGTTGGTCCTCACTCCAGTCCTCGGTGCCCTCCGGTCGCATCGGCATCACCATGAACCGGTGCTTCTGGTTGGAGTCCTCGACGCGCACGGCGACGCTGTCGGGCAGATAGAGGCCGAACTCGGCGAGCACCTCGCGGGGCCACCGGGTCAACCTGCGGCGGTAGTTGGGCGTGCGGTACCACTCCGGTGAGTTGCCCAGGATCGGGCGCGGATAGCAGGAGCACAGACCGCAGACGATCACGTTGTGCAGGGTGGGGGTGTCCTCGAGCACCTGGAACGCCACGAAGTCGCTCGGCGTGCCGAACCCGGTGGGCTGCAACCAGTCCACCCCGACCTCTTTGCTGGCGGTCAACGCGTCGGTCAGCGCCAGACTCTTGAAATCCGGGTCCAGCCAGGCTTTTGCGACCAGCCGTGCCGCCGGGGTCGGGCCGATCTGTTCGGAGAACTCCGTGAAGTGCCGGTGGTCCTCAGCGGTGAACAGACCCTTCTCGATGCACAGCTCCCGCAGGGCGATCTCCAGGACCTCGAAGTCGGTGATCTCGTCGACCATGGGTTTGACGGTCCGGGCGTGGTCGTGATCGTCGTGATTGTGGTGACTCATCGGTGAATTCCTCTCTGCAGCATGGTCGTTCACTTCACCGGTGCAAGCCAGCGTTGCGGTATCTCGGTGCGCAACCGGTCGTGTGAGGTCCCGGGGTAGCCGTACCACAGGTCCTTCATGTCGAACTCGACGATGTAGAACCACTCCGGCGGGGCGTCTGTTCGGCCCCAGGTCTCGTCCTCGGCTGCGGGGCTCTCGTAGGCCACCGTGGCGATCCGGCCGGTCGCGCCCCGCACGTACTCGGGCGTGCGGGTGTAGAAGATGACCGGGGTGTCGCGCACCACGACCGCATCGCCCACCGCGAATGCCGGCTCACCGGCCTTGCCCGCGTAGATCTGCGGATCGCCGATGCCGACCGCCTTCTTGTGGTGCTCGTTGCGGGGCACCCCGGCACCGTCCCCGGCCGACTTCGGCTGGGCTTCGATCTTCTTGCCGTCGAGGCCACCGGCGTAGCGGGACTGCACCTCGGCCATCCGATCGGTCAGCTCCCCGAGTGTGATGTGGTGTTTCTCGACCAGCACCCGGGCCACCGACACCAGCCACCGCGCGTAGTAGGGCAGGCCCAGGTACTGCGTCCGGCCGACGTCGACGTTCCCGATGCGGCGCCGTTCCTCGGACATCCAGATCCCGCGCCAGCCAAGAACTTCGCACATGATGTACGTCAGCTCTTCCCACTGCTCGTACTCTTTGTTCTCGAACTTGATGGGGGCGTCCGGTTCCCCGCCGACGTCGTGGACGGGCTTGAGGTACGCCTTGATGCGCGGGTGGTCGAGCATCTCCGCGGTCGGGGCGTCAGGAAGTTCGGGGAAGGCCGATCGCAGCCGCGAGACCAGGCGTAACTGCTCGGCGCGTTCGATTGCCTCACTCATGAGGATGGTGGTGTGCGAAGGGGGCCAAGTCGTTGGTGGCCATGAGGCGGGCCTTTCCCTGGAAAGGGATACGCGGCAAACTAGCGATTCAGCTGCCAGTCCGCTGCTGGCCGCTCGCTCACGCTGCACGGGAAGCGTTGTGCAGCACACTATTTCAGTTGATCAGCGTCGATGGATCAGCCTGACCCCCGGCGCAGCGATAATGTGTCGCTCGTCACGTCCGAGCGCCTAAGAGCCGAGGCTAGCACCGCGAAATGGCGAGCGGCAACAGTTTCGGTTCGTCCGTTATCAATGACCGCGGCGGTGCGCATCCCGAGACGGCGCAGGACTCGGAAAGGCATGTACAGCAGGCGAATAGCGTCGGCGCTGGCGATCTTGAAACGAGGGGCCGGGGGATTTGAGGCATCCGCCCCATGCCGCAGAGGGGGCGAAGCCGCATCGTCTACCCATGAACACGACTCGAACCCCACGCTCGGCCGCCGCGCAGGTGGCGCGTACCCCGGTGCTGCTGCCCGGACCTGACGAGACGGTGACCGGCTTCGGCGTCATGGGGCTGCCATTCCGTGGCGGTCACTATCTGGCTTACCGCGACTTTTCGGCCGCCTCGTTCCTGCCGGACTCGGTGCGCGGCTACCGCTCGGTGTGGCACCGCGACCCCGAAGGAATCTGGACCTTCTACGCCACGACACCCGCCGAGCACAGCTGCGCGCGGTACTTCAGTTCCGCCACCACCAACGCCGCGGTCCAGGCCCCGATCGAGATCCTGTGGACGGGCGACTACAGCCTGACGATCGTCATTCCCGGCGTACTGGATTGGACGGTGGAACTGGCCGACACCGCGGCCACCCGCATGTTGACCGCGGTGGCTGCCCGCTTGCCGAACGGTGTCTGGACCCGCACCGGCACTCTGGGCGCCATCGGCCGGGCCGCCGGTGCGGCGCTGGGTGCCGGACAGGTGCGGCTGGCCGGAACGATGCCCAACGGGCAGCATTTCCGGATCGCCCCGCGACAGATGTGGGCGGTGTGCAGCAGTCGTGCGCAGTTGCGCGGCCGGGATCTCGGTCCGGTGGCACCGTTGCCCCGCCAAGCGCGCCTCGGTGACTTCCGGGCGCCGCAGCGCGGCCTGGCGGTGGTGGCGCAGGGCCGCTTCGACGCGTTCGACCCGACGCGGCACCGCAGCGCCGCTGATCTGACCACTTGACATGTCCGCGAGCGCTGCACAGCGCACACTCGATCCGATGGACGCGACAGGCCCGAGTCGAGCCGAGTTGCTCGCGGCCCTGTCGGTGGCCGTCGACCTCGGTCTCGGTCAGCCCGCCGAGCACATGCTGCGCTCGGCGCTGATCGGCACGCGGATCGCCGACCGGCTGGGGCTGACGCGCGCCCAGCGCGACTGTGTCTACTACACCGCGCTGGTCATGTGGATCGGCTGTCATGCCGACTCGCACGAGTACGCGCGCTGGTTCGGCGACGACATCGCCGTCCGGCGCGACTCCTACGCTGTCGACTGGTCGGGCCTGCCGTACTACCGCTTCATCCTCACCAACCTCGGTCGGGGGCAGCCGGTCACCCGGCGCCTGCTGACGGTCGCGTCGCTGCTCGCCGGGGCCCGCGCTCAGTTGGGTCAGCTGATCCACTCGCACTGTCTGTCCGCGGCCCTGCTGGCCGAACGGATGGGCTTGAACGGCGAGGTGCAGCATGCCCTTGGTTTCACCTTCGAACGGTTCGACGGCGGCGGGCTGCCCCGTGGAGTCGGCGGCGACGACCTGCCGATCGCGATCCGGGTGGCCCAGCTGTCGGACATGGTGGAAGTGCACCACCGCACCCGCGGGCTACCGGGAGCCGTCACGATGGTCCGAGCCCGTCGCGGCGGCCAGTTCGACCCCCAGATCGCCGACGCGTTCCTCGCCGGAGCGGAGCAGATCCTCGCGGGCCCGGTGGCCGGCGAGAGCTGGCGCACGGCGCTCCAGGAGTCGCCCGACCGGGACGATCGTCTCTCCGGCGACGAGCTGGACACCCTGCTGCAGGCGCTCGGCGAGTTCGTGGACCTGAAGTGCCCATTCACGGTGGGGCACTCCCGCGCGGTCGCCGATCTGGCCGCCGGTGCCGCAGCTGCCGCGGGCTGCAAGGACACCGATGTCACGCGGCTCCGCCGCGCGGGTTATGTGCACGATCTCGGCCGCATCGGAGTGTCCAACGGCGTCTGGTCCAAGACGATGCCGTTGACCCCGGGCGAGTTCGAACACGTCCGGCTGCACCCGTACCTGACCGTGCGCATCCTGAGCCGGGTCCCCGGGCTGGCTGACGTGGCCGAGTTGGCGGGCAACCACCACGAATGTGTGGACGGCTCCGGCTACCCGCGTGGGGTGGCCGGACCGGCACTGCGGATGCCCGATCGCATCCTCGCCGCCACAGTCAGCTACCAAGCCGCGCTGGAACCACGGCCCTACCGGGCGGCGATGTCACCCGCCGATGCCGCGCGCCGACTCACCGCGCGCGTCCGCGCCGGGGAAGTGGACGGCGCGGCGGCGAACGCGGTGCTGCAGGCTGCGGGCCGGCGGGTGGAACCTGCCGGAATGCGGCCGGACGGGTTGACCGCGCGCGAGCTCGACGTGCTGCGGCTGGTGGCACGCGGAGCGTCGAACAAGGAGATCGCCGCGGCGCTGGTCATCTCCGAGAAGACGGCACGCAACCATGTGGAACGCAGCTACGGCACGATCGGGGTGTCCAACCGCATCGGTGCCAGCCTGTACGCGCTGGAGCACGGGCTGGTGTGATTGAAAGCGGAAACACTTGAGAGGCAGTGTTTCTCGACGCACCCCGGCGAGCCGGGTGGCCAAACATGCGCTGGCGCAGCGGAACTCAGGCGCTGCGGCGGATGCCGCGCTTGAGCAGCAACTCCCGTTCTGACTCGCTCAAGCCGCCCCAGATTCCGTAGGGCTCACCGACGGACAGGGCGTGGCTGCGGCACTGGGTGATCACCGGGCATTGCCGGCACATCTCCTTGGCGCGCATCTCGCGCTGGGCGCGGGCGCGGCCGCGCTCGCCGTCGGGATGGAAAAACATCGAAGAATCGACACCCCGGCAAACGCCGTGCATTTGCCAATCCCAGACATCGGCGTTCGGACCCGGCAGTTCTTGCGGCTGTGGCATTGGAAAACCCCTCTCTGTCCACCCTTTTCGCGTACGCAGTGGACGCGTGAGTTGAAGATCAAACCGAGCACAGTCGCCGATGACCACTCGTGCACACAACGTAGAAGGGCTTCGGATTTTCCGTCAATACCGTGAGAGTGTGCTCAACCGCATATCCGCAGGCCGAGAATTTACATCACGTTCATCATTGCGCAGTTTGCGCGTCTAGATCGGTGCTAGGCAACAAGATCAAGTGGTTACACCCGGAACTGTTTTGGCTGTTCGGCTCGACATGTGTCAGGTAGCTAATCTGCCAAGCCCGTATCGCAGTAAACACGGCCGTAACACGGGATCCATGAAGAGTTAACGGACGTATCGGGAAAATTCACGCCGGTGATAGCGTCGCGTCCCGATGAGCACCGCCGTCACCGCTGAACTGGCCGATGCGGCGTTCGGCGGCAACCCCGCCCGGTGGCCGCTGCCCGCCGCGGACGCGCCCCACGATCTGTGGCTGCGTGCGGTCGCCGCGGCGGGGCAGGGGCGCTACGCCTTCGCGCTCGCCGATCTCGCCACGGTGCTCCGCCGGACGCCGACGGGCCGGCTGGCTTCGCTGGCCCACAGCACCCGGGCGTCCTTCCTACGTCAGCTCGGATGGCACGACACCGCGCGCGGCTTCGACGGGCGCGCCTGGGCGCTGTCGGGCGGAGCCGGTGAGGCGGCGGCCGACGCGCTGATCGGCCTGGCCGCCGATGCGCTGGGGGTCGGACGCTTCGCCGCCTCCGAACGGGCGCTGGCCCGCGCCGCCGAGATCGTGGCTGAAGTCATCGTCGCCGAGGTGGACGCCCCGCGGCTGCCGGTGCGGCTGGCCTGGGTGTCGGCCGAGTTGGCGATGGTGCGCGGAGACGGGGCCCGCGCCGTGAGCTTCGCCCGGCAGGCCGTCGACCTGGCGGAGGCGACCCGATCGGTGCGGCACCGCGTCAAGTCGTGCATCGTGGCGGCCGCGGCGCACTGCAGTGCCGGAGACTTCGACAGCTCCCGGGAGTTGGCCGACGCTGCCCTGGCCGCCACCGAGGAGTTCGGACTGGTGCCGTTGCGGTGGGCGGCGGCGAGTCTGCTCGCCGACATCGGTAGCCACGCTGTCCCGGAGACCCAGGTGGTGGCCATTCGTGACCATGCTGCAACCAACGTGACCAGATGGGGCGGCGTGTGGCGTTCCCGCTAACGCGGTTGCGGCCTCATCGGTCGTTATTGTTTAGCTGAGCCGACACCGACCTGGTCCGACTGACACAGCCACCTCGCCTCCGGGACGAGTGTGTCCCGCAGTAACGCTGGAGAAACCTCGCACGATGACAATTTCGGGAGAACGTCTCGATGATGTCGTCGCTGCGGCGGCGGCCGGCAGTCGGGACGCCCTCCGGGAGGTGCTGGAGATCATCCGCCCCCTCGTGGTCCGGTACTGCCGGGCCCGGGTGGGAACCGCGGAACGCAGTGGTCTCTCAGCTGACGACGTTGCTCAGGAGGTGTGCTTGGCCGCCATCACGGCGCTGCCGCGTTACAAGGATCAGGGACGACCATTCCTGGCCTTCGTGTACGGGATCGCAGCGCACAAGGTTGCTGACGCGCACCGAGCGGCCGCTCGGAACAAGTCGGATCCAACGGATGTGGTTCCGGAACGCTACTCCGGTGAGGCCGGACCCGAGCAGATGGCCATCGACTCGGAATCAGCCGGCCGGATGAACGCACTGCTGCAGGTTCTGCCGGAGAAGCAGCGCGAGATCCTCATCCTGCGTGTCGTGGTCGGCATGAGTGCCGAGGAGACGGCCGAGGCGGTCGGTAGCACCGCCGGTGCTGTCCGCGTCGCCCAGCACCGAGCGCTGGCGCGGTTGAAGTCGGAGATCGCGACGACGGGGCATGGCTATGCCTGACTTCGGACGCTGGGGCGCCAACGGAGGCGATCCGTCGCTCAACGACATCCACCGCACCGACCAATTCCTCGATGCGCTGGCCGGACAACAGCCGGTCTACGCCACCGACCGCGAGGAAGCCGAGTTGGCGAACCTGCTGGCCGGCTGGCGCGACGACGTGCGCGAGACACCGGCCGGGACCCTGCTGTCGGTCGACGACGCCGTCGCGGCCCTCGAACGCTCCGCCGCCCCGAGTCGGCGCCGGCGGCTGTCGCTGGCCGTGGTCGGCTCGGCCGCCGCGGCGGTGCTGTGCCTCGGCGGGTTCGGTGCCGTCGTCGCCGGGTCCGGGCCGGGTGACGCGCTGTACGGCCTGCGCACCATGATGTTCGGCGATCAGACACCGGTCCGCGACGACGCGGTGATCCTGGCCGCCCAGACGGAGATGCAGCAGGTGCAGCAGCTCATCGAGCAGGGCGACTGGGACGGCGCCAAGGCCAAGCTGGAAGCCGTCACCACGACGGTCGCCACCGTCGGCGATGTCGAGCGCCGGGAGAACCTCGTCAGCCAGTGGCAGGAGCTGACGGTCAAGGTCGAGGCGCAGGACCCGGCCGCGACCGTGGCCCCGGGTGCGCCGCTGCCGACCTTCCCCGAACTGCCCGCCGTGGTGCTCGACCCGAACTCGTTGTCGATCACCCCGCCGTCGGACACGACCGGACCGTCCGAGACCACCGGAACGTCTGAGCCGACGGACACCACCTCACCCACGTCCGGGACGACCGAGACGTCGGCGCCGTCGGCGACCACCGAGACGTCTGCGCCGACGGAGACCGCATCGCCGACCTCGTCGGTCGCGCCGTCGCCGACCAGCACATCGGCGGCGGCCCCGACGTCGGCGCCCGCGCCGTCGTCGTCGGTGGTGCCGGCACCCACGTCGACGCTGCTCGAGCAGTCCTCGTCGGCGCGACCGACGCCGACGTCGGCTCCGACGTCCACGGCGCCCGCGCCGACGACTTCCACGGCGCCCGCGCCGACGCCGACTCAGAAGTCCACTACGGCGCCCGCGCCGGCGCCTGTGTCGACCACCACTGTGATTCCCACCGCAGCAGCGGAGGAGGCGGAAGAGCCGGCACCGTCACCGACGGCTCAGGTGACCCCGACCACCACGACAACGGTGCCGGTGGCTCCGGCAGGAGATGAAGGCTGAGGGTTCGCCCGGTCAGCGGTAGCCGTCGGACTCCGACGCGGCCTCGTTGAGCGAGGCGTCGGCGTATCCGCGGCAGTAGTCCCAGGTGACGTAGGAGTCCGGCTCGGGGTCGTACGCGGGCTCGTGCGGACGGACCGTGCCGTCCACGAGCAGCTGTAACAGGTTGGCCCGGAGCATGTCCCAGTCGTGGTAGTGGTCCTGCTGGCATTCGTCACAGCAGACGACGAGGCCGCGAATTCCTCTGTGCGCCAACAGCGCCTCGTACACGGCGAGGTCGGCGAGGTCGGCTTCGACGGCGGTGCGCTCCTGCGGATCCAGCGGCTGTCCGGGCTCCAGGGCGTCGAGGGCGGCCGAGGGATCGCTCGGGTCGTCGGCGAACGGATCAGGAGGCAGTCCTGGTGGCAGGTGGTCTCGCACGTCATCAAGACTACGCAGCACCCCGTCCATCGCGCCAGCGCTCGGGTCCACGCCGTGGGCGGGCCGAACAGCGAAGCCACAGCCGATAAGATGTGGCTTCAGGTCGCATATGGGCCTGCTGCACTGTCTCTGGAAGGCTTCCCCGATGTCGATCGCCGAAAGCAGCATCCCCATCGCCGTTCCGGTGTCCACGGGCGGCGATGATCCCACCAAGGTCGCGATGCTCGGGCTCACGTTCGACGACGTGCTGTTGCTGCCCGCCGCCTCGGACGTCATCCCTGCCACCGCGGACACCTCGAGTCAGCTGACTCGCCGCATCCGGCTGAAGGTGCCCCTGGTCAGTTCCGCCATGGACACCGTCACCGAGTCACGCATGGCCATCGCGATGGCGCGCGCCGGCGGCATGGGCGTCCTGCACCGCAACCTGCCCGTCGCCGAGCAGGCCGGTCAGGTCGAGACGGTCAAACGCTCCGAGGCCGGCATGGTCACCGACCCGGTCACCTGCTCGCCGGACAACACCCTGGCCGAGGTCGACGCGATGTGCGCCCGCTTCCGCATCTCCGGGCTGCCGGTGGTCGACGCCAACGACCAGCTCGTCGGCATCATCACCAACCGCGACATGCGCTTCGAGGTGGACCAGAACAAGCCGGTCGCCGAGGTCATGACCAAGGCGCCGCTGATCACCGCCCAGGAGGGTGTGTCCGCGGAGGCGGCCCTGGGGCTGCTGCGCCGCCACAAGATCGAGAAGCTGCCGATCGTCGACGGCAATGGCAAGCTCACCGGCCTCATCACGGTCAAGGACTTCGTCAAGACCGAACAGTTCCCGTTGGCCACCAAGGATTCCGACGGCCGGCTGCTGGTCGGCGCCGCGGTCGGCGTCGGCGAGGACGCGTGGACGCGGGCGATGACGCTCGCCGACGCCGGCGTCGACGTGCTGATCGTCGACACCGCCCACGCCCACAACCGCGGCGTCCTCGACATGGTGCACCGGTTGAAGAAGGCGGTCGGCGAACGCGTCGACGTCGTCGGCGGCAACGTCGCGACCCGCTCGGCGGCGGCCGCCCTCGTCGAGGCCGGCGCCGATGCCGTCAAGGTCGGGGTCGGCCCCGGCTCGATCTGCACCACGCGGGTGGTCGCCGGTGTCGGCGCCCCGCAGATCACCGCGATCCTCGAGGCCGTCGCGGCGTGCAAGCCCTACGGCGTGCCGGTGATCGCCGACGGCGGCCTGCAGTACTCCGGTGACATCGCCAAGGCACTGGCCGCCGGCGCCTCCACCGCGATGCTCGGGTCGCTGCTCGCGGGCACGGCGGAGTCGCCCGGCGAGCTCATCTTCGTCAACGGCAAGCAGTTCAAGAGCTACCGCGGCATGGGGTCGCTCGGCGCGATGCAGGGCCGCGGCGCAGCCGGCAACCTGCGCGGCTCCTTCTCCAAGGACCGCTACTTCCAGGACGACGTGCTCTCGGAGGACAAGCTGGTGCCCGAGGGCATCGAAGGGCGGGTGCCCTACCGCGGTCCGCTGTCCACGGTGATCCACCAGCTCGTCGGCGGACTGCGCGCCGCCATGGGCTACACCGGCTCACCGACGATCGAGGCGCTGCAGCAGGCGCAGTTCGTTCAGATCACCGCGGCCGGGCTGAAAGAAAGCCATCCCCACGACATCACCATGACCAGGGAGGCCCCCAACTACTACACCCGCTAGGGTCTTGCGGGGCTGAAGGGGAGCGACGAAATGCGCGACATGGTGGAAATCGGCATGGGCAGGACCGCCCGCCGGACGTACGAACTCGACGACATCAACATCGTCCCGTCCCGGCGGACCCGGTCCTCGAAGGATGTGTCGACGGCGTGGCAGCTCGACGCGTACCGATTCGAGATCCCGGTGGTGGCCCACCCGACCGACGCTCTGGTGTCCGTCGAGTTCGCCATCGAGATGGGTCGCCGCGGCGGTCTCGGGGTGCTCAACGGTGAGGGACTGATCGGTCGCCACGCCGATGTCGAGGACAAGATCGCCCAGGTGATCGCCGCCGCGGAGAACGACTCCGATCCGTCGGCGTCGACGCGGCTGCTGCAGAAACTGCACGCCGCACCGCTGGATCCCGAGTTGCTCGGCGCCGCGGTCTCGCGGATCCGCGAGGCCGGAGTGACCACCGCGGTGCGGGTCAGCCCGCAAAACGCCCGCGCGCTGACGCCCGCGCTGGTGGCCGCGGGCGTGGACCTGCTCGTCATCCAGGGCACGATCATCTCCGCCGAACGGGTCGCCTCCGATGGCGAGCCGCTGAACCTCAAGACGTTCATCTCCGAGCTCGACGTGCCGGTCGTGGCCGGCGGCGTGCTCGACCACCGCACCGCCCTGCACCTGATGCGCACCGGTGCGGCCGGCGTCATCGTCGGCTACGGCTCGACCGAAGGGGCGACGACGTCCGACGAGGTGCTCGGCATCAGCGTGCCGATGGCCACGGCGATCGCCGACGCCGCTGCCGCGCGGCGCGAGTATCTCGACGAGACCGGCGGACGGTACGTGCACGTGCTCGCCGACGGGGACATCCACACCTCCGGCGATCTGGCCAAGGCGATCGCGTGCGGCGCCGACGCGGTGGTGCTCGGCACCCCGCTGGCGTCGGCGGCCGAGGCGCTGGGCGGCGGCTGGTTCTGGCCGGCGGCCGCGGCGCATCCGTCGCTGCCTCGTGGCTCCCTGCTGCAGATCGCCGCGGGGGAGCGGCCGTCGCTGGACCAGGTCCTCAACGGGCCGTCCGACGACCCGTTCGGGTCACTGAACCTCGTGGGTGGACTGCGCCGCGCGATGGCCAAGGCCGGCTACTGCGACCTCAAGGAGTTCCAGAAGGTCGGCCTGACCGTCGGGAGCTGACCGCCGGCTGCAAGCTGCGCAGCGTGCGCGTCAGATAGTCCTCGATCAGGCCTTTGCGGGCCGGTGAGTCGCCGACGGTGATCAGCAGCGCATACAGGCCGAGCAGGAAATAGATCGCGCTGTTCATCGGTGTCACGCCGGGATCGATCGACCCGTTGCGCTGTGCCCGGTCGATCGACTCGGCCACCAGCACGATCAACGGGTGGTCGTCGCCCTCCTCGGCCGGCGGCCGGGTCGGCGAGAAATGCAGCGCCAGGAAGTCCTTGAACAGCACCGCGCCCAGCCGCCGTTCCAGCCCGAGGACCAGGCGCACCGACTCCTCGAGGGCCGTGGCGAGATCGTCGTGGGTCTTGGTGAACGTCGCGAACCGCTTCGCGATGCGCGCTTCTTCGCGGCGTTCGAGCTCGAGCAGCACATGCTCTTTGGTCGGGAAGTGGAAGAAGAACGTGCCGTGCGCGACGCCGGCGGCCGACACGATCGTGCCGACGTCGGCGTCGGCCATGCCGGCCCGCTTGAATTCGGCGATCGCGGCGCCGAGTAGCCGCTCCCTGGTCTGCAGCCGCTTCGCCTCGCGCGTCGTCATGCCGTTGGCCACAGTGCACAGTATCGCCCGCCGAGTTCGCTGAAGCCGGTGGCAAGTTACCCAGCGGTAAGTTCATACTGTTCCGATGAAGACTGACTACGACGTCATCATCATCGGTTCGGGGTTCGGCGGCAGCGTGACCGCTCTCCGTCTCACCGAGAAGGGCTACCGGGTTCTGGTCCTGGAAGCCGGCCAGCGCTTCGCCGACCACGAGTTCGCCAAGACGTCGTGGGACCTGCGCAAATTCCTGTGGGCGCCGCAGCTGCGTCTGTTCGGGATCCAGCGCATCCACCTGCTCGACAACGTGATGATCCTCGCCGGTGCCGGCGTCGGCGGCGGCTCACTCAACTACGCCAACACGCTCTACGTCCCGTCGGACCCGTTCTTCAACGACGCGCAGTGGCGGGACATCACCGACTGGCGTGACGAGCTGATGCCGCACTACGACCAGGCGCAACGCATGCTCGGGGTGGTCACCAACCCGACGTTCACCGACGCCGACCGCGTCCTCAAGGAAGTCGCCGACGACATGGGCGTCGCCGATACCTGGGTGCCCACCCCCGTGGGTGTCTTCTTCGGGCCGGATGGCACCAAGACACCCGGCAAGACCGTGCCGGACCCCTACTTCGGTGGCGCCGGACCCGCGCGCACCGGCTGCATCGAGTGCGGATCCTGCATGACGGGTTGCCGCTACGGCGCGAAGAACACCCTGCTGAAGAACTATCTGGCGCTGGCCGAACGTGCCGGCGCCCAGGTGCTCCCGATGACCACGGTGACCGACTTCAGCGAACTGGCCGACGGCGCCTGGCAGGTGCGTACCGTGCGGACCGGCAGTCTGCTCCGCCGGAACCGACGCACCTTCACCGCCCAGCACGTCGTGCTGGCCGCCGGCACGTACGGCACCCAGAAGCTGCTGTTCAAGATGCGCGACACCGGTCGCCTACCGAAGATCTCCGACCGGCTCGGTGTGCTCACCCGGACCAACTCGGAGTCCATCGTCGGCGCCGGCCGGCTCAAGGTCGACGACGATCTGGACCTGACCCGTGGGGTGGCGATCACCTCGTCGATCCACCCGACCTCGGACACCCACGTCGAACCCGTGCGCTACGGCAAGGGTTCCAACGCCATGGGGCTGCTGCAGACGCTGATGACCGACGGTGCCGGCCCGGAGGGCACCGACGTGCCGCGCTGGCGCCAGCTGATCCACATCGCCCGGGAGGATCCGCGCGGCACGCTGCGACTGCTCAATGCACGCCGCTGGAGTGAGCGCACCATGATCGCGCTGGTGATGCAGAACCTGGACAACTCGATCACCACGTTCACCCAGCGGACAAAGCTGGGTTTCCGCCGCTACCGCAGCACCCAGGGGCACGGCGAACCCAACCCGTCATGGATCCCGGTGGGCAACGAGGTGACCCGGCGGATCGCCAAGAAGATCGACGGTGTGGCCGGCGGCACCTGGGGCGAGCTGTTCAACATCCCGCTGACCGCCCACTTCCTCGGCGGCGCCGCGATCGGCGACAGCCCCGAGCACGGAGTCATCGACCCCTATCACCGGGTCTACAACTACCCGACGCTGTCGGTGGTCGACGGTGCCGCGATCTCGGCGAACCTCGGTGTGAACCCGTCCCTGTCGATCACCGCGCAGGCCGAGCGGGCCGCGTCGCTGTGGCCGAACAAGGGCGAGGCCGATCTGCGCCCGGCCCAGGGGCGGCCCTATCAGCGCCTGGAGCCCATCGCACCGGCCCACCCGGTGGTGCCCGCCGATGCGCCCGCCGCGCTGCGCAGTCTGCCGATCGAGCCCGCGTCATCGGCCGGGTAGCCGGCTCCAGCCTGATTCAGTAGAGCAGGTAGGGCTTTCGGCTCTCGAGGAACGCCGCGGCCTCGCCGTCCCATTGCGTCAGCAGCGCTGGGAGTTGTCCGGAGTCGATGGCGCGGCGCACCTTGTCCGACCCGGTCAGTTGATCGATCGACGGGCCCCAGGCGAAATCGCCCGGATGCTGCTGCCGGATCGCGTCGATGAGCAGCAGCGACGTGCGGACCGGCCGGTACGACTGGCGGTCGGTGATCACGAACCGGATTCCGGGGATGGTTTCGCCGGGGAACTTCAGTGCGGTGTCGGCCACCGACAAGGTGACGGCGTCGAAGCGGATGCCGGGGAGTTGCATCGCGTTCATGACCTCGACGATGCGCGGCGCATCCAGCCACGGCGCACCGACCTGTTCGAACGGCCGATCGGTACCTCGGCCCTCGGAAATGTTGGTGCCCTCGAAGTAGACGGTGCCTGGGTAACTGGTCAGCGCCGCCAGCGACCGCAGGTTGGGCGACGGGTTCACCCAGGGCAGGCCGGTCTCGTCGAACCATTGCGTGCGCCGCCACCCCTCGGCCCGGGCGACGATCAAATCGACGCCGATGCCCTGCTGCTTGTTGAAGAGGGTCGCCAATTCGCCGACGGTCATCCCGTGCCGTGCAGGTATGGGGTACATGCCGACGAACGACGCAAAGGCCGGTTCAAGCAGGGCGCCTTCCACGATGGTGCCGCCGATCGGATTCGGCCGGTCGAGCACGACGAACGGGATGCCCTTCCTCGCGGCAGCCTGCATCGACAGCGCCATGGTCGACACATACGTCCACGTGCGGCCGCCCACCTCTTGGAGGTCGTAGACGAGGGCGTCGACGTCCTCGAGCATCTTGGGCGTCGGACCCCGATCCTCGCCGAGATAGAGAGAGTAAATCGGTACGCCGGTGCTTTCATCGACGTCGTCGGCGACCGTGACACCCGCCTCGACGTCGCCGCGAATGCCGTGCTCCGGTGCGAGCAGGGCAACGAGTTGCAGGTCTTTGTGCTGCGCGATCAAATCGATGTCCGGCGTGCGCGACCGGTCGATCCCGGTCTGGTTGGTGATGAGACCGATCCGCTTGCCGCGCAGGTCAGGGGGCAGATCGGCGAGGAAGACCTCGATGCCGGGGCGTACGGCGGCTACGGCGGTGGGGCGTACTTCCGTCGTGGCGGATGTCCGGACCGGCGGTGGCGCGGAGGGCGACGACGTCGGGGGTGGCGCCTGTACGCAGGAAGCGAGCAACGCCGACCCGGCGAGCACACCGAGTACCGCCGGCGCGAGTCGGGAACGTGCAAGCCGCATCCCGCACTGTATCCCCGACCGCCTCATCGGCTGGCTGAACTGCGGATCAGGCACCACAGTTCGCGCCCGGACACCACCACCTCCGCGTTTCCCGCACCGGTCGGCGCGGTGTCGGTGTCGGTGTCGATCACCACGCTGATCTCCACCTGGTCGTCGAGACCGGTGGCCACGATGCGCACCGACGTCGCCGCACGGGCAAGGACGGCGGCAAGCGAATCCGTCAGTGCGGTGATCTGCCCGTCGTCGAGCGCGGGGAGTACGCCGGACACGTCCAGCGTCACATCGAGTCCGTCCGATTCGGCGCGGTCGACCAGCGGCCGGATCCGCTGCATCAGCGGATGGTCGAAGGTGGCGGCTTGCTCGAAGAGTGTTCGGAGCCGCCGACATTCGGCCCGGGCCCGTGCTTGCGTGGCGGCGTCCACCGGGTCCCCGCGGGTCAGCGTGGCGAGCAGCGGCACCACACTCTCGACGATCGCGGCGTAGCGCCGCTGATATTCCGAGCGCAACGCCGCGGAGACCCGGTCACGGGTGAGCAGGCGCCGATGCGCGCGTGTCTCGGCCGCCAGCACCCGAGCCGCGTCGCGCATCAGCCCGTTGAAGACGAATGCGAACAGCTGCACGGTCAAGATGCTGGCGGTACCCAACCCGACGTTGACGAGCATCGCGGCCGACGGGTCGCGCAGCACCGCCACAGAGCTGTTGAGCACCCACACGCCGACGAGCAGAGCTGCGCCGGTCCGGGTCGGGAGCGCGAGAAGCAGAGGTAGCAAACACCATCCGATGCCACTTTGTGCCCAGTGCGCCTGGCCGATCAACGCGTCGGCGGGTAGGAGCATGGGCTGGGCGACGGCCACACCGAGAAGCAGCGCACCTGCCGGCCAGGCGAAAATCCAGCGCTGCCAGAGTATTCCGGGAACAGCGGCGAGCGATCCTGCAGCTGCGACGATCCCAAGCGCGGCGTCGTCGGGCGGGACCGTGACGCCGAGGTTCACCAGCGCGTAGGCCGTCAGAGCGAGGCCGTATCGAGTTCTGGTGCGTTCCACCAGACGGTCCGGGTCGACCGTCGGCGACTTGACGGCGGGTTCCGCAGGAGCCCAGGACAGTTCGGTCACGGTGCCGGCGCCCGGACTGGACATCACTCGTGCCTGCCCACGTGCCCGCGTCATGCGCCCGATGACGGACTCGTCCACACCGTGGCCGCGACGGGGCGCGTCGACGTCGAAACCGACCCCGTCGTCGTGCACCCGGACCATGTCGTCGGTCACGGTGATCCGCAGAAGCGAGGCTTCTGCGTGCCGATCGACGTTGTTCATGGCCTCGCGCGCCGCTGCGACCACGGGTCCGGCCGTCGCGCCGGGCAGCCAGAGTCTGTCGCGGCCGTCGAACATCACCGGGGTGACGAGATGTTCGGCGCACTCCCGCAGTGCCGCAACGAGATCCATCCGTGGCGGCGGCGCTTCCCAGGCGCCGTCCCGGAGCAGCTTCAAGTCGCGTCGTGCCTGTGCGGCGAGTCGTCGGGCCGGCAGGGTCCCACCCTGACCGACCATCATCAGGGTCGACGCGGCCGTGTCATGCAGCAGAGCGAGCTGTTCGCGTTCGTAGTCCCGTAGAGCGTCGGTCACGCGCTGTGCGACTTCTGCTTCCTCGCGTTCACTGCGGGCGCGGTCGATCACGCTCGCCGCGCGCAGCAACATGTACCGGATGATCGACGCCGTCGCACACTGGACGGCGAAGTAGAACAGCGCACCGACCGATGTCAGGTTGTCCCAACCGATCACACCGGCGGCGCCGAAGGCATAGGCCGCGGCAATTCCCGCGGTCATCAGCACGCTGATCGGCCACGAGACCGACACCGCGAAGCTGACCACCGCTGTGCCTGCGATGGCCTGGGGAGCGGTGTTGGACGCGTAGAACTCCGCCGCCGGGGTCAGGACCGGTATGGCGACGCAGACCGCCAGAACCAGCCCGTAGTCGACGGCCAACCACCGTGCGCCGTGCGATCGGGTCGCCAGTCGGAACACCGACCATGCCATGAGCACGGCGAGCAGCCACCGACCGGCCGGCATCGCAAGCCCTGCCGGGTCGGCCAGGGCGATGAGTGCGACACCGAGGTTCACGGTGTGGCGCATGAGCAGACCTACCAGGGCCGCCCGGTTCATCAGATGCCGCTGCGCAGCAGGAACCGCTGCGGCCTCCCTCGTCGCCATGTCGCCCCCCAGCGAACCCTCAGTGTGGTCGGCACAGGGTAGCCCGAGTGCATCAGCGGCAACCCTGGCGACCCGCCCGCTACCGCGCCGGCGTTTTCTGTCGCACGATGCCGCCGCCTAGGCTTGAATACGTCCAGGGCGAGGGGGCATTGCGGTGTCGGGAGGTGCGGGGGGAATGTGCCGCGAGCAAGAGGCGCGGAGCGGTGTGCGGATCGCGATCATCGATGATCACGACGTCGTCCACGCGGGGGTTCAAGCGTGGTGTGCCGATGCCGATCCGGCGATCGAGATCGTCGAGAGTTTCTTCACCCCTGCCGAGTACTTCATGGCGAGCCCCGACATTCGGGACGGCGTCGATGTCGTGGTGCTGGACCTGCAGATCGAGGGCAACCGCCCCGATTTCGACACTCTGCGCAGACTCGCCGACAGTGGCCGGCGGGTGATCGTCTACACGCACATCCACACCGACGAGGTCATCCTGCAGTGCCTCGAGCTCGGCGCGGTCACCTACCTGGTGAAATCGGAAGGGAAGCGGCATCTGATCGACGCCATCCACTCCGCCCACACCTCGACGCCTTACGTCGGGCCCCGAATGGGCAAGGCGATGCTCAACGACAGCACGGTCGGGCGTATCAAGCTCTCGGAGCGGGAGAAACAGGTCCTGGTCGCGTGGTTTCAGACCGAAAGCAAGGAACTGGTCGGCAAGCGCCTGTTCATCGCACCCACCACCGTCAGGACACATCTGCAGCGGGCGCGCGCGAAGTACGCCGGGGTGGGCCGGCCGGCGCCGACGAAATCGGCGCTGCTGGCCCGCGCGATCGAGGACGGAATCCTCAGTCTCAACGACTTGTAGGTTCAGTCGTTCGGGCGACAGACACGTTTCTCACCGCCCGTTAGCGTGGCTTTCGCTCGACCGTGGCCACCGGGACGGGGCGGATCGGCAGCCGATGGACGCGGGGTTTCGGTGTGTCGATCAGCCTGTTCGGGGGACGTCGTTGATGCGGTGGCCACGGATCGAGTGAGCTTGCCGCGGCGGCCGGGCCGGGACGCCGGATCAGCACCGCCTACTAAACTGACCGGGTGGAAGCTGCAACCCCCCGTCCGGTGCTGGTCGTCGACTTCGGCGCGCAATACGCCCAGCTGATCGCGCGTCGTGTCCGTGAAGCGCGGGTCTACTCCGAGGTCGTGCCGCACACCGCAGGTGTCGAGGAGATCAGGTCGCGCAACCCTCGGGCGATCGTGCTGTCCGGTGGGCCGGCCAGTGTGTACGCCGACGGTGCTCCGCAGCTCGATCCCGCGATGTTCGACCTCGACGTCCCGGTGTTCGGGATCTGCTACGGCTTCCAGGCCATGGCCCAGGCCCTCGGCGGCACGGTCGCGCAGACCGGCACCAGCGAGTACGGCCGCACCGAGCTCAAGGTGGCTGGCGGACAACTGCATTCAGGTCTGCCCGAGACGCAGCCGGTGTGGATGAGCCACGGCGACGCGGTGACCGCGGCACCCCAGGGCTTCGACGTGGTGGCCACCAGTTCGGGCGCCCCGGTCGCGGCGTTCGAGAACCCGGAACGCCGACTCGCCGGGGTGCAGTACCACCCCGAGGTGATGCACAGCCCGCACGGCCAGCAGGTCCTGAGCCGCTTCCTGCACGAGTTCGCAGGGATCGACGCGACGTGGACGCCGGCCAACATCGCCGACGCGCTCGTCGAGCAGGTGCGCAGCCAGATCGGGGACGGTCGCGCGATCTGCGGTCTGTCCGGTGGCGTCGACTCCGCGGTGGCCGCGGCCCTGGTGCAACGGGCCATCGGAGACCGGCTGACCTGTGTCTTCGTCGACCACGGGCTGCTGCGTTCGGGGGAACGCGTCCAGGTGCAGCGTGACTTCGTCGCCGCGACCGGCGCGAACCTGGTCACCGTCGACGTGGCCGACCGCTTCCTCGAGGCGCTTTCCGGCGTCACCAACCCGGAGGGCAAGCGCAAGATCATCGGGCGCGAGTTCATCCGTGCCTTCGAAGGCGCCGTCCTCGACGCCGTCGACGTGTCCGGGGGCGAGGTCGACTTCCTGGTGCAGGGGACGCTCTACCCGGACGTGGTGGAATCCGGCGGCGGCTCGGGGACGGCGAACATCAAGAGCCACCACAACGTCGGTGGCCTGCCCGCCGACCTCAAGTTCAAACTCGTCGAGCCGCTGCGACTGCTGTTCAAAGACGAGGTGCGCGCGGTCGGTCGCGAACTGGGACTGCCCGAGGAAATCGTTGCGCGCCAGCCGTTTCCGGGCCCGGGTCTGGGTATCCGCATCGTCGGCGAAGTCACCGCCGACCGGCTCGACACATTGCGCCGTGCCGACGCCATCGCCCGTGAGGAACTGACCGCCGCCGGGTTGGACCACCAGATCTGGCAGTGCCCGGTGGTGCTGCTCGCCGACGTCCGATCGGTGGGAGTGCAGGGCGACGGACGCACCTACGGCCACCCGATCGTGCTGCGCCCGGTCTCCAGCGAAGATGCGATGACCGCCGACTGGACGCGGGTGCCCTACGAAGTGCTGGAACGCATTTCGACGCGGATCACCAACGAGGTCCGCGAGGTCAACCGCGTCGTCCTCGACATCACCAGCAAGCCTCCCGGCACCATCGAGTGGGAGTAGCCGCGGCTGTTCGCGGGCGGCTCTAGGGGTTCGGAACCCCGACCCTTGTTCCTCGGCGTGGAAGTCACGGGGTGACTCCTGCGTCCCCCCATGCCGGTCTTCGACCGTCGGTATAGGTCGATGCCGGGGGTGACCCGTGCCGGCTTGTCATGCCGTCTCACCGTTCGGTCTGGTTGACGGTTGTCGGAGGGCAGGTGTTTACTAGCGGTATCGAACACATTTTCGATAAGAGATGATTCGGATGAGGTGAAAGGTGCTGCTGTGACCGCTGCAAAAGCGCTGAACCGCTGTCCGATAAAACGCGCTGAACAGGTCGAACAGCTGCGCAAGCAGATGGCCTCGGTATCCGGTCGGGTGGGGGTCAGTCGACGGTCCGCCGAGCCGTCCGTGGACCCTGCGCCGATGTCTGATTCTTTGCTGGCCGACCCTGATTCCTTGCCCGAACCACTGGCGGAGGTGCTTCCGGCATCGTTGCCGCGGGGCACGGTCGCGGTGGTCTCGGGCGCCCGCTCGTTGCAGCTGGGGCTCGTGGCGGCGGTCACCGCCTCCGGCGGCCACGTGGCGATCATCGGCCAGCCCGACGTCGGTCTCCTGGCCGCGGTCGAGATGGGCGCCGACCTCAGCCGGATCGCGGTGATCCCGGAGCCGGGGGCCGACCCGGTCGAGGTGGCGGCGGTGCTGATGGACGGCATGGATCTGGTGGTGCTGGGGTTGGGCGGCCGGTGCGTCCCGGCCACCCGGGCCCGGGCCCTGGTGGCGCGGGCCCGTCAGCGCGGCTGCACCCTGCTGGTCACCGACGGGGACTGGCAAGGGGCGTCGGCTCGGCTGGAGGCCCGGGTCAGCGGCTACGAGATCACCGGCGGGCGAGGTGACCAGCCCGTTCCGGGGTGCGGACGGATCAGCCGGGTACGGCTGACGACACGCGCGCGCGGCCAGCTCGCGGGGCCTGTCCACGCCGTGGGCAGCTGAGCCGTCCGATGGCGCAGAGCAGGGTCCTTGCGTTGTGGTGCATGGACTGGCCGGCGGTCGCCGCGGCGACCGCCGCGGAGCTACCACCCACCGTGCCGGTGGCGGTCACCTTGGCCAACCGCGTCATCGCCTGTTCGGCGGCTGCGCGGGCGGCGGGAGTCCGTCGCGGGCTGCGTCGGCGCGAGTCGCAGGCCCGCTGTCCGGAATTGCACGTCGTCACCGCCGACCACGCCCGGGATGCCCGGCATTTCGAACGCGTGACCGCGGCGGTCGACGAGCTGGTTCCGCGTGCCGAGGTGCTGCGGCCCGGGCTGCTGGTGCTGGCGGTGCGCGGGGCGGCGCGGTACTTCGGCTCCGAGCAGACCGCCGCCGAACGACTGGTCGACGCGGTCGCGGCGGCCGGCGCCGAATGTCAGGTCGGCATCGCCGACCAACTGCCCACGGCGGTGTTGGCGGCGCGGGCGGGCCGGATCATCCCCGCCGGCGAGGACGCGGCCTTCCTGGAGCCGCTGTCGATCCGGCAACTGGCCGCCGAACCCAGCTTGTCGTCTCCGTCCCGCGAAGATCTGACAGACCTGTTGTGGCGCATGGGAATCCGGACTCTGGGTCAGTTCGCCGCGGTATCCCGAAGCGATGTCGCGTCCCGGTTCGGCGCCGACGCGGTGACCGCGCACCGGGTGGCGTGCGGCGAATCCGCGCGCGGCCCGTCGGGGCGGGAACCCGAGGAGGATCTCGATGCGGTGCTGGAGTGCGATCCGCCCATCGACCGGGTCGACGCGGCGGCGTTCGCGGGACGGTCCCTGGCCGGCATGCTGCACCGCAGTCTGGCGTCGGCCGGGGTGGGCTGCACGCGTCTGGCCATCCACGCCGTCACCGCCAACGGTCGGGAACTGGAACGGGTGTGGCGGTGCGCCGAGCCGCTCACCGAGGACGCCACCGCCGACCGGGTGCGCTGGCAGCTCGACGGCTGGCTGAACCGTCGCAACCCGCACGACCGGCCCGGCGCACCCATCACGGTGCTGCGCTTGCGGCCGGTGGAGGTGGTCTCTGCCGAGGCCCTGCAGCTGCCGTTGTGGGGCGGGGTCGGGGAGGAGGACCGGCTGCGGGCCCGGCGCGCACTGGTCCGGGTGCAGGGACTGCTCGGTCCGGACGCGGTGCGGCTACCCGTGCTCAGCGGGGGACGCAGCCCCGCAGAGCGGATCACCTTCACTCCGCTGGGCGACGAGCTTGTGCCGCAAGCCGATCCGCGGCAGCCGTGGCCCGGTCAACTGCCCGAGCCGTCACCGACGGTGCTGCTCGACGACCCGATCGAGGTCTTGGACGCCGACGGCGCCCCGGTGCGGGTCACCGCGCGCGGCTTGTTCTCCGGCGACCCGTTCCGCCTGGCCGCACCCGGCCGCTCGGGCCGGGTGTCCTGGTGGGCGGGCCCCTGGCCCGTCGACGAACGGTGGTGGGATCCGTCGCAGACCCGCAGTGGCCGGGCGGCGCGGGCGCAGGTCCTCGTCGGCGCGGATCCTCCGCAGGCGCTGCTGCTGTGTTACCGGCAGCGCAGCTGGTATCTCGAAGGGGCCTACGAGTGAGGTAACTGAGCGGTGAACGCTCCCACCCGCGAGATGAACCGGTCGAAGAACTTCTCCGGGTCCACGCTGATTCCGATGAGCGCGTTGGGTTTCCGGCCCCAGCGCAAGCTCCAGTCCGCGATCGTCATGCCGCGGGTCAGCGTTCCGGTCAACTCGACGTCGACCGGCGCGGAGCGGTAGGTGACTAGATCCGGGTCCAGCGCCACCGCCGCGGCCAGCGGATCGTGCAGGTGCGCCAGATAGCCTTCGCCGCAATCGTGGTGGAACTCGAAGTAGAACCGCATCGCGTCCTCGAGCACCCGGATCAGCGGGTCCGACGCCGTCGACGCGGTGCCCCGGGGGTCGTCCACCGACATCGGCGCCGACGACGCCCCCGCCGCGGTGGCCAGTGAGCTCATCAACTCCGGGGTCATCATGACGTTCTCGGTCAGGTTCAGGCCCAACACGATCGGCAGTTCGTCGGTGTCGGCGAAGGCCGTGAACACTTCTGCGGCGGCTTCCGGGTCGACGCTGACGTTCCATTCGGCCACCGGCGTGGTGTTGCCGCGATAGTCGAACGCCCCACCCATGATCACCAGGCGCTTGAGCAGCCGGGGCAGCGCCGGCTCGGCACGCAGCGCCAGCGCCAGATTGGTCAGCGGGCCGGTCGCCACCGCGATCAGCTCACCGGGGTGCGCACGCGCCGCCCGCACCCAGGCCTGCGCCGCGTCGTACGACGTGACCTCGGAGGTCGGGTCAGGCAGGCGGGCGTAGCCCAGCCCCTGTGGCCCGTGGGTGTCCTCGGCGGTGCGCAACGGGGCACTCAGCGGGACCTCCGCGCCTTTGGACACCGGCACCCCGGTCCGCCCGCACAGCTGCAGCAGCCCCAGGTTGTTCTCGCAGACCTGTTGCACCCCAACATTTCCCGCAGTCGATGCGATCCCCACCACCTCGGCCTCCGGGCTGCCGAACAGGTATACCAGGGCCATCGCATCGTCGACGCCGGTGTCGACGTCGACGAAGACGGGCTGTCGGCCCGCGCTCACCAGTGCACGCCGGGCAGCAACCGCACCGCCTGCTTGAGCGGACGCGGGATGCCCAAGGTGGGCACCGAGATCGGGGTGCGGGGGACCCGCGCGTGCCCCGGGGTCTCCGGCCGGTCCGGTCGCTCCTCGGCCTCCCCGCGCGCGGCCGGCGAATCCGGATAGCCCAGCGACAGCTGGTGCAGGAACCGCCGGGCGAGCTTCGGGGTCAGATACGTGCCGAAGTCGGCGAACGTCCCGATCGGGGTGTCGATGCGGGTCGGCTTCTCCACCAGTGCGCGCACCACCATGGCCGCCGCGTGCTCGGGCGAGATCGTCGGGGCCGGGTTCAGGCCTCCCGACGGCTCGATCATCGGCGTTGCCACCAACGGCATGTGGATGGTGGTGAAAGTGATGTGGTCGGAAAGGGTTTCGGCGCCGACCACATGGGCGAACGCGTCCAGCGCGGCCTTGCTCGGAATGTAGGCGCTGTACCGCGGATTGTGCGCCTGCGCTCCGGCCGAGGACACGTTCACCACATGGCCGAACCGGCGTTCCCGCCAGTGGGGGAGCAGGGCCAGCACCATGCGCACCGCGCCGAAGTAGTTGACCGCCATCACCCGCTCGTAGTCGTGCAGCCGGTCGGTCGAGGAGTACACCGACCGGCGGATCGACCGGCCGGCGTTGTTGACCAGGTAGTCGACGTGGCCGAACCGCCCGAGGATGTCCTTGACGGTGTGCTCGACGGCTCCGGAGTCGGTGACGTCGCAGGTGAACGCGTGCGCGTCACCGCCGGCCGCCCGGATCTCGGCGACCAGTCCGTCGAGGGCCTGCCCGTCGCGGGCCAGGGCGAACACCTTGGCACCCCGCGCCGCGATCGCGACGGCCGATGCGCGGCCGATCCCGCTGGAGGCCCCGGTGATGATCACGTGCTTGCCCACGAGCGGCCCGGCCGGGTCGTCGCGGCGAGCCCGGTCGGGGTCGAGGTTTCCGGCCCAGTACTGCCACAGGCGCGGTGCGTACGACGCGAAGTCCGGCACCCGGATGTCGGTGTCGCGCAACGCTTCCGTGGTCCGGTCACAGGTGAAGGTCGGGGCGAGCTCGACGACGTCGAGGACTTCGCCGGGAATCCCGAGCTGGGTGGCCGCCACGTTGCGTACCGCCTTGGCACGTCCGCTGGCGCGCAGCACCGGGGCGGTGACCGCCCGCGGCAGCGACCCCACCACCGGGGGCAGCCCGGCCGCGGGAGCGACGCCGCGGTAGATGTCGCGCAAGCTGATCGACTCGGGCGCGGTGAGGTGGAAGGTCCGCCCGTCGTGACCGGGGCGGTGCATGAGTTCGGCCAGGGCGTCGACGACATAGTCGACCGGCACGATGTTGGTGCGCCCGGCGTCGGGGATCAACAACGGCGTGATGCGCGGCAGCAGCGCCAATTTGGCCAGCAGGCCGAAGAAGTAGTAAGGCCCGTCGACCTTGTCCATCTCGCCGGTGCGGGAATCGCCGACGACGATGGCCGGGCGGTAGATCCGGTAGGTCAGCTGCTCGGTGGAGCGGACCAGTTGCTCGGCGGCGTACTTGGTGCGGTGATACGGCGTGGGCAGCTCTTGCCCGAGGTCGAAATCGTTCTCGGTGAAGACCCCGCGGTGGGTGCCGGCCACCGCGATCGACGACACGTGGTGCAGCGTGGCGTTCCAGCGCTGGGCCTGCGCGATGACCGCGCGGGTGCCCTCGACGTTGGTCTGCTCCTGCCGGCGCGCGGGTGCGGTCAGGTCGTAGATCTCCGCGCAGTGCACCACGTGGTCCACGGTTCCGACGAGCGCGAGGGTGTTCTCGGTGAGTCCGAGCTCCGGTGCGGTGAGGTCACCGATGAGCGGCTCGACGCGCTCATCCCACTCCCGGGCCAGATGTTCGAACCGGCTCAAAGAACCGCGGCGCACCAGCACGTGCACGGCCTGGGTGTCCGGCAGTGTCAGCAGGCGGGAGACCAGGCGGCGGCCGATGAAGCCGGTACCGCCGGTCACGACGTAGCGCATTCCAGACATGCTCATGTGTTGTCGGACAAAGGTCAAACGTCGGCGACTAGTCTCACGCGCATGCCCATCGATCCCCACGCCATCGGCGCCTCGACCGAATCTGCGCTGTTCGAATGGACCGACCGCGACACCTTGCTCTACGCGCTCGGCGTCGGTGCCGGCGTCGGGGATCTCGCCTTCACCACCGAGAACAGTCACGACGTCGAGCAGCAGGTGCTGCCCACCTACGCCGTGATCGCGTGCTCCCCGTTCGCGGCGGCCGGTCTGATCGGCAGTTTCGACTTCAGCCGGTTGCTGCACGGCTCGCAGAGCATCCGCGTGCTCAGTCCGCTGCCGCCCGCGGGCCGGCTCCGGGTGGTGACCGAGGTCGCCGACATCCAGGACAAGGGGCCGGGCAAGAACGCCGTCGTGATGCTCAAGGGCACCGGCACCGACCCCGACTCCGGTCAGACGCTGGCCGAGACGCTGACGACGTTGGTGATCCGCGGCGAGGGCGGGTTCGGCGGGGAGCCGGGTCAACGGCCGGCCGCTCCGGAGTTCCCGGACCGCGCACCCGACGCGTCGATCGAGTTGCCGACCCGTGAGGACCAGGCGCTCATCTATCGGTTGTCCGGGGACCGCAACCCGCTGCACAGCGATCCGTGGTTCGCGCAGCTGGCCGGATACCCGAAGCCGATCCTGCACGGGCTGTGCACCTACGGCGTTGCCGGGCGGGCCCTGGTGGCCGAACTCGGCGGCGGCGACGCCACCAAGGTGACCGCCGTGGCGGCACGGTTCACCTCACCGGTCTTCCCGGGAGACATGCTGCGGACCTCGATCTGGCGGGTCGGCGCGGGCCGGGCGGTGTTCCGTACCGAGGCCCTCGGTCCCGATGGTGGAGACGCTCGGGTGGTCCTCGACGACGGTGCCGCCGAATTCGTCGCTTGATCTGCCAAGTAATCTTTGCTGGACTGGTAACCTTCCGCAACGTGGGGGGCGTTGATCTGGCCTGGGCATGTGTTGACCGGGGGTAGGCGTTTGATGGATCGTTTGCGGGAATCCGTGGCTGAGATTGTCCGGCCAGAACTTTGGCGTGCCGATCAGTACTACTGGTTTACCGCGGCGCTGGCGGCGCGCGGGATGCAGGCGAGCGCGAGCCGACTGATTGCGATCAGCCTGGCGGTGTTCGGGCTGGTGCCACTCGCGCTGGTGGTCAGCGGGCAGGTGGCGCAGACCGCGGTGCTGAACATCGTCGCCGGGGTGATCGCGGTCGCCGCGTTGCTGTCGGGGGCATTGTGGTTGCGGGACCGATGGCCGACGCGCGTGCAGTCGTTGGCGTGTGCGGCGGTGGGGTGCGTCGTCGTCGCGATGACGGCGTTGACCGCGTCGGATCCGCTGTTCGGATTCCTCAGCCTCACCGTGTTCGTGTTGATCAGTGTGTACGTGGTGTCGTTCCACACCGCTCGACTGCTCGCCCTGACCTGGGCGGTTCTCTTCGCGGTGACCGCGGTGCTGTTCATGCGCGTCGTCGGGGAACAGACGGCGCTGGCGGTGACCTCGGCGTTGGTCATCCTGCTGGTGAACCTCTTCGCGGCCTATTCGTTCCGTCTGCTCGTCAGGCTGGTCGAGCCCGAGGCCGACCACGCCGACATCGAGCAGCTCACCGGGCTGCGTCATCGCGACGCGTTCTACCGGGACGTCGCGACGCTGCTGGCCTCCCGCAGCCGCAGTGATGACAAGTACCTCGTGGTGGTGGCCGTCAACATCGACAGTTTCTCGCTGCTGCTGGGCCTGTCCGGCGCGGGCGGCGGCAACCGGGCGCGGGTGACGGTCGGGCAGGCGCTGCGTGAGACGGTGCGCCACAACGCGATCGTCGCGCATGTCTCCGATGACGACTTCCTCGTCGCCGATTCGTTCACCACCGCTGACGCGTCGCCGTTGGTGGAGCGGATCCGCGGCGCGATCTCGGCGACGCCGCAGAAGCTGACCGCCAGCATCGGGGTGGTCTGCACCCCGCTGCCGCCGCTGGCGGCCGAGCCGCCGGACGAGGTGCTCGACAAGCTCATCGCGATCGCGACCCAGGCCATCGAGCAGGCGCGGATGGCCGGCGGTAACCAGGTGCGCTACGTGTTGCGGCCGAGCCTGGAGGACGGCGACGGCGGGGACGACGGCGGCCGGGGCCGCAGCGTTTAACCCTTTCATTTCGAACATGCGTTCGATATTCTGGCAGGGTGGGTTGGCACACGGGTCCGCCGAGCTGGACCGAGATGCAGCGGGTGCTGACGGGGAAGCCGCGCCGGGCCGGTTGGCCCATCGACCAGCAGATCGGTGACGGTGGGGACAGCCCCGCCTGGTCGCGGAAGCGTGGTCGCTACGAACCCGCCGGCGACGGTCCGCGGCGGGGGTCGGCGGTGCCGTACGCCGAACTGCACGCCCACTCGGCCTACAGCTTCCTCGACGGTGCCAGCACGCCCGAGGAGCTGGTGGAAGAGGCCACCCGGCTGGGTCTGAAAGCCATCGCACTGACCGACCACGACGGTCTCTACGGCGTGGTGCGGTTCGCCGAGGCGGCCAGGGAACTCGACATGGCCACCGTCTTCGGCGCCGAACTGTCGCTGGGCGGGGGCAGCCGCACCGAGGATCCCGACCCACCGGGGCCGCATCTGCTGGTGCTCGCCCGCGGGCCGGAAGGCTATCGGCGGCTGTCGCGGCAACTGGCCGCTGCGCATCTGGCCGGGGGCGAGAAAGGGGTGCTGCGCTACGACTACGACGCGCTGACCGAGGCGGCCGGCGGACACTGGCAGATCCTCACCGGGTGCCGCAAGGGTCATGTCCGCCGGGCGCTCGCCCTGGACGGACCGGATGCCGCGGCCGCCGCGCTGGCCGACCTGGTGGACCGCTTCGGCCGCGACCGCGTCACCGTCGAGCTCACCCACCACGGCCATCCTCTCGACGACGAACGCAACGCCGCGCTGGCGGCGTTGGCGCCCCGGTTCGGGCTGGACGTGGTGGCCACCACCGCCGCGCACTTTGCCGAACCGGATCGGGGCCGGCTGGCCATGGCGATGGCGGCCATCCGGGCCCGTAACTCGATGGACGAGGCCGCGGGTTACCTTGCCCCGCTGGGCGGTTCGCATCTGCGCTCGGGAGACGAGATGGCGCGGTTGTTCGCCCACTGCCCGCAGGTGGTGACCGCGGCCGCCGAGCTCGGCGAGCAGTGTGCGTTCGCGCTGTCCCTGATCGCCCCGCAGCTGCCGCCGTTCGACGTGCCCGCCGGGCACACCGAGAACAGCTGGCTGCGGCACCTGGTGATGACGGGGGCGCGGGAGCGTTACGGGCCCCCCGCCCACGCGCCGCGCGCGTACGCCCAGCTCGAGCACGAGCTGCGGATCATCGAACAGCTGAACTTCCCCGGCTACTTCCTGGTGGTGCACGACATCACCCGGTTCTGCCGGGAGCACAACATCCTGTCGCAGGGCCGGGGGTCGGCGGCGAACTCGGCGGTCTGCTACGCGCTGAAGGTCACCAACGTCGACCCGGTGGCCAACGAGCTGTTGTTCGAGCGGTTCCTGTCGCCGGCCCGTGACGGCCCACCCGACATCGACATCGACATCGAATCCGACCTGCGCGAGAACGCCATTCAGTACGTCTACCAGCGCTACGGCCGGGAGTACGCCGCGCAGGTCGCCAACGTCATCACCTATCGGGGACGCAGCGCGGTGCGCGACATGGCGCGGGCGCTGGGCTATTCGCAGGGTCAGCAGGACGCGTGGAGCAAGCAGTTCAGCCAGTGGGGGAGACTGACCGACGAGACGCACACCGAAGGCATTCCCGAGCAGGTGGTCGAGCTGGCCCAGCAGATCTCGAACCTGCCCCGCCACATGGGCATCCACTCCGGCGGCATGGTGATCTGTGACCGGCCGATCGCCGACGTGTGTCCGGTGGAGTGGGCGCGGATGGAGAACCGCAGCGTGCTGCAGTGGGACAAAGACGACTGCGCCGCAATCGGTTTGGTGAAGTTCGACATGCTGGGCCTGGGCATGCTCTCGGCGCTGCACTACGCGATCGACCTGGTGCGTGAGCACAAGGGCATCGAGGTGGACCTGGCCAAGCTGGACCTGTCCGAACCCGCGGTCTACGAGATGCTGCAGCGGGCCGACTCGGTCGGTGTCTTCCAGGTGGAGTCCCGCGCGCAGATGGCCACGCTGCCCCGGTTGAAGCCCAGGGTCTTCTACGACCTGGTGGTCGAGGTCGCGCTGATCCGGCCGGGGCCGATTCAGGGCGGCTCGGTGCACCCGTACATCAAGCGCCGCAACGGTGAGGAGGAAGTCACCTACGAGCACCCGTCGATGGAGTCCGCGTTGCGGAAGACGCTGGGAGTTCCGCTGTTTCAAGAACAGCTGATGCAGATCGCGGTCGACTGCGCCGGGTTCTCCGCCGCCGAGGCCGACCAGTTGCGCCGCGCGATGGGCTCGAAGCGGTCGACGGAGAAGATGCGCCGGCTGCGGGACCGGTTCTTCCAGGGGATGGCCGACCTGCACGGCGTCACCGGCGAGACCGCGATGAGGATCTACGAGAAGCTGGAGGCATTCGCCAATTTCGGTTTCCCGGAGAGTCATTCGCTGAGCTTCGCGTCACTGGTGTTCTATTCGTCGTGGTTCAAGCTGCACCATCCGGCGGCGTTCTGCGCGGCACTGCTGCGGGCGCAGCCGATGGGGTTCTACTCGCCGCAGTCGCTGGTGGCCGACGCGCGCCGGCACGGGGTGACGGTGCACGGTCCCGACGTCAATGCCAGCCTCGCGCACGCCACGCTGGAGAACGACGGCCTGGACGTGCGGCTGGGTCTGGGCAGTGTCCGCCACATCGGCACGGACCTGGCCGAGCGGCTGGTCGAGGAACGAAAAGCGGACGGACCGTTCAGGTCTCTGCTCGACCTGACCGGCCGGGTGCAGCTGACCGTGCCGCAGACCGAGGCGCTGGCCACCGCGGGGGCGCTGGGCTGCTTCGGCATCACCCGGCGCGAGGGGCTGTGGGCGGCGGGTGCGGCCGCCACCGAGCGGCCCGACCGGCTACCCGGTGTGGGGAGTTCCTCGCGCATTCCCGCGTTGCCCGGCATGAGCGAGCTGGAGTTGACCGTCGCCGACGTGTGGGCCACCGGGGTATCGCCCGACCGCTATCCGACCCAGTTCCTGCGGGAGGACCTGGCGGCGATGGGTGTGGTGCCTGCCGATCAGTTGCTGTCGGTGCCCGACGGCACCCGGGTGCTGGTGGCCGGTGCGGTGACGCACCGGCAGCGGCCGGCCACCGCGCAGGGGGTGACGTTCGTCAACCTCGAGGACGAGACGGGGATGGTCAACGTGCTGTGTACCCCGGGGGTGTGGTCGCGGCACCGCAAGCTGGCCCAGACCGCTTCGGCGCTGCTGGTGCGCGGTGTGGTGCAGAACGCCACCGGCGCGGTGACCGTCGTCGCCGACCGGCTGGGCCCCCTGAAACTGCGCGTGGCCTCGAAATCCCGTGACTTCCGCTAGGTTCCCCCGTGCCGTTGTCCCGCGAGCGCGCGTGTCTGTCCGCCCGCGCACGGCGTGTCGTGTACCTCAGCGCGCGCTCGCTACCGGGACGACGACCTCGTTGCGGCGCCGGAACGGCAGCGTGAACGGCGGATCGTAGAACCAGGCCATCGGATCGCCGGCGAGGTCATAGCCGCTGCCGCGCAACGCTTCCCGCAACTGGTCGGACCGGCGCTGTACCTCGTCCGGACTGCGGTCACCGGTGAACCGCAGCACCGCCACGGTCTCCCCGGGCACCTCCACAAGGGCCACCCGCTCGTCGTTGGGGGTGGGCAGCGTGTCCATCGTCCACTTCGACGGCATGAAGAACCGGATCGTCGACGGACCACCGCCGGCCTGCTGGGTCACCGGCGCGGTCATCGCGATCTTCTGGCCCGAACGCTGGGTCACCGGGGCGGTCATGTCGATCTTGCGGCCGCCGTCGTTGCCGCCGAAAATATAGTTCGCCAGTCGCCGGAACCCGATGTTGCGGGCGGCGTCCTCGTCGGCGGCCACGGTGGTTTCGGCGGCGATGCGATCGGCGTACTGCCGGATCTCGATGCGCACGCCGTCGCGGTTGATGGTGTCGAGCACCGTGTAGCGCGGCTCCTCGGTACCCCAGCGGATTCCGACGATCGAGCCCGCGAACTCCAGTCCTTGCGAGACAGCTTCTTTGATGTTGAGCACACCGACGGATACCCCACCGCCGCCGGTTTCTCACCCCGTCTGTGCGAGCGCGCGTGTCTGTGCGCCGACACGCCGCGTTTCCCGGGCATTTTGTGCGCGTTCACCGAGACAAGTTGTGCCCGAGCGCTTCTCGGTCGTCGGCGAACGTTCGCAAACCGTCACATTTGACCGGTGTGTCGCCGGACAGACACGCGCGCTCGCGGGACAACTTGCGGGACAACTCGCGGGACAAAGAGGCGTACGCAGGTAGTCTCGGACGGGTGACGCTGAACCTGACCGCAGACGAAGTGTTGACCACCACCCGTTCGGTGCGCAAGCGGCTGGACTTCGACAAGCCGGTGCCGCGTGAGGTGCTGATGGAGTGCCTCGACATCGCGCTGCAGGCGCCGACCGGGTCGAACAACCAGGGCTGGCAGTGGGTGTTCGTCGAGGACCCGGAGAAGAAGAAGGCCCTCGCCGACATCTACCGCACCAACGCCACGCCGTATCTGAACCTGGAGAAGCCGAAGACCGGCGACATCCGCGACGAGCAGCGGCCCCGCGTCGAGGACTCCGCGCGCTACCTCAACGACCACCTGCACGAGGTGCCGGTGATGCTGATCCCGTGCCTGGAGGGCAAGCCCAGCGAAACCCCGTCCGGGCAGAGCGCCGGCTACTGGGGTTCGCTGCTGCCCGCGGTGTGGAGTTTCATGCTCGCGCTGCGGTCCCGCGGTCTGGGCTCGGCGTGGACGACGCTGCACCTGCTCGGCGACGGGGAGCAGAAGGCCGCCGAGATCCTGGGCATCCCGTTCGACAACTACAGCCAGGCCGGGCTGTTCCCGATCGCCTACACCAAGGGCACCGATTTCCGGAAGGCCAAGCGGCTGCCCGCCGAGCAGGTCACCCACTGGGACAGCTGGTGACCGTTCACACCGCGCCAGTGAACCCGTGCTGGCGCCACGCCTCGTAGACCGCGACCGCCGCGGCGTTCGACAGGTTCAATGATCGGCGTCCGCTGATCATCGGAATCCGGACCTGCGCCGTGACGTGCGGGTCGCGCAGCGTCTCGGCGTCCAGACCGGTCGGCTCGGGCCCGAACAGCAGCACGTCACCCGGCTGGTAGGCGATGTCGGCGAATGACGTGGTGGCGTGCGCGGTGAACGCGTACACCTGTGCGGGCAGCACAGCGTTCCACGCGGTCGGCAGGTCGGGATGCACGAACACCGACGCCAGGTCGTGATAGTCCAGACCGGCGCGGCGCAGCTTGGGCTCGGACAGGTCGAATCCCAGGGGTTCGACCAGATGCAGTTCGCATCCGCTGCCGGCGACCATCCGGATCGCGTTGCCCGTATTGGGCGCGATCCGCGGCGAATAGAACATCACCTTGAACACAGGAGACAATGCTCGCATGGTCGAGCAGAGCCAGTGGATGCGCAAGGTCGAAGCCGACCCCGGACACTCGCAGTGGTACATCGAGCGGTTCCGCACGATGGCACGCGAGGGGGCCGACATCGTCGGGGAAGCCCGGCTGATCGACGCGATGGTCCCGCGCGGGGCCCGTATCCTCGATGCCGGTTGCGGGCCGGGCCGCGTCGGCGGCTATCTGGCGGCCCAGGGCCACGATGTGGTCGGTGTGGACGTCGACCCGGCGCTGATCGCGGCGGCCGAGCAGGACTATCCGGGGCCGCGCTGGGTGGTCGGCGACCTCGCCGAGTTGGACCTCCCGGCCCGCGGGATCGCCGACCCGTTCGACGTGATCGTCTCGGCCGGAAACGTGATGACTTTCCTGGCGCCGAGCACCCGGGTGGCGGTGCTGACCCGGCTGGGCGCGCACCTGGCCGGCGACGGGCGCGCGGTGATCGGTTTCGGCGCGGGCCGGGACTACCCGTTCACCGAGTTCTTCGACGACGTCGCCGCTGCCGGGCTGACGCCCGATCTGCTGCTGTCGACGTGGGATCTGCGCCCGTTCGCCGACGACTCCGAGTTCCTGGTGGCGATCCTGCGCCGCGCTCAGCCGGCCGTCACGTAGCGCTGCGCCTGGGCCGCATGGTCGGCCGACACGCAGACGTCGTAGCGCTGCGCCTCCAGCGACTGCACGCTGGAGAAGTCGCGTTCCCCGCCGGTGGCCAGGTGGGCGACGAAGCCGAACACCGCACCCCAGAAGGTGCCGATCACCAGGGTCACCAGGATCGTCACGATCCACGCGGGGCCTACCGTGAAGATCGCGAGCAGCAGGCCGACGAACAGGCCGAACCACGCGCCGGTGGCGGCGCCGGCCAGCGCGGCTCTGCCTTTGTTGATGCGTCCGGTGACCCGTTCGACCGTGCGCAGGCCATCGCCGATGATCCGCACGTACTCGACGGGGAAGCCGTCGTCGGACATCCGGTCGACGAGGCGCTGCGCGTCGACGTACTTGGTGAACGAGGCGATGACGCGGCGGTCGGCGGATTCCTCGCCGCCGACGGGGGCGTTCGGTCCGGTCGGATTCGTCACTGCTACCTCCATGAGCCGGTTTTCGGTGTCACGTACGTCGTGACCCACGCTACCGTGGCGACCCTGGCATACTCGTCGAGTTGTCCGCCCGCCGGTGGGCGAATCTGTCCGTCAGGAAGTCGATGATGCTGTCCAACTGGCCGGTTCGGCTCAAAGTGCTCGCCATCGTCAGCGTGCCCCTGACGCTGGCCTGCGTGCTGGGCGGGATGCGTGTCTACGACGGCGTGACCTCCCCGGAGTCCGACGCCGACACGCTGCGCGCCGCCGCGGTGGTGGGCGGGGCCATTCTGCTGACCGTGCTGGTGGTGGCGCTGGTGGCGCGGTCCCTGATAGGTCCCCTGCACCTGCTGCGGGACAGTGCGCTGAAGGTGGCGCGCGAGGATCTGGCCCGCGAGATCGAACAGGTCCGGGTCAGCGGCAATACCCCGACGGTTCAGCCGATCCCGCCACACACCACCGAGGAGATCGGTCAGGTCGCCCAGGCCGTCAGCGAGCTGCACGAGCAGGCGGTGGCGCTGGCGGGCCAGCAGGCGCGGCTGCAGTTGCAGGTCACCGACATGTTCGAGACGTTGTCGCGGCGCAACCGCGCGCTGATCGACGAACAGCAGACGCTGCTGGGTGAATTGCTGCGCGAGGAACCCGATCCCGCGCGGCGGTCGAACCTGCGCCGTGTCGACCATCTTGCCGCGCGGATGCGCCGCAACGCGGCGAACCTGCTGGTGCTGGCCGGTGCGCGGATCCCGCGGGAACAGGACGACCCGGTGGCGCTGACGACGTTGGTGCGGGCCGCCGCCGCCGAGGTCGAGGACGCCGACCGCATCGTCGCCGGTGTGCCCGACATGATGGTCGCCGGCCGGGTGGCCGGGGATCTGATGCACATCCTGGCCGAGTTGCTCGACAACGGTCTGCGCTATTCGCCGCCGCAGTCGCAGGTGCGGGTCGCCGCGGTGCCCACGAACAACGGCGGGCTGGTCGTTGAGATCAGCGACACCGGCCGCGGCATGACCGAATCCGATCTGCGGGTCACCAACACCCGGCTCGGCGCCGGCGGCGAGGTCAATCCGTACACCGCACGTCACATGGGGTTCTTCGTCGTCGGGCGGCTGGCCGCCCAGCACGGTTTCGTGGTGCGGCTGCGCAGCACCGTCACCGGCAACCCGGAATCCGGCGTGACGGTCGGGGTGTACGTCCCCGCGAAATGGCTGGTGGGCAATGGAACCCGTTGAGACCGACCGCGAGTACACCGGCCGCGACTTTCGCGACGAGGACTTCAGCCGGCTGCGCACCGAACGCGTGGTGTTCACCGAATGCGACTTCTCCGGGGTCGATTTCTCGGAGTCCGAGCATCTGGGCTCGGCGTTCCGCAACTGCACGTTCCGACGGGCGTCGCTGTGGCACAGCGTGTTCCGGAACTGCACTTTCCTGGGGTCGACGTTCACGGAGTGCCGGATGCGTCCGCTGACGCTGGTCGAGGTGGATTTCACGTTGGCGTCTCTGGGTGGTGCGGACCTGCGCAAGGTCGATCTGTCCGGGTGCCGGTTGCGGGAGGCCAACCTGGTCGGCGCCGACCTGCGGGAGGCGGTGCTCACCGGGGCGGACCTGACCGGTGCGCGGGTCACCCGGCTGCGGCTCGAGGAGGCCGACCTGCGCGGGGCGCGCGTGGACCCCACACTGTGGACGACCGCTCAGCTGCGGGGCGCGAAGGTCGATGTGGCGCAGGCGGTGGCGTTCGCGGCGGCGCACGCGCTCGACATCTCGGGGGAGTGACCCGATCGGAGGCTAGGCGGCGATCGCGCGGGCGACCAGGTCGGCCACGAGGCGGCAGTATGCGGGGTCGAGCGGATCGTCGCGGTAGAGCGCGTAGGTGTGCAGGGGCGAGGTCAGCAGTTGCAGCGCGACCAGGGGTTTGACGTCGTCGCGCATCTCGCCGCGCTCGACGGCGCGGCGGAACATGGCCTCGACGAGGGGGCGCCGCTGCGCATAGAACGTGACGCGGGTGCGCATGTCGGCCACCCGGGACTTGCTGTCGATGACGAACATCCGGGCGATCCGGCGGCCCACGGGCTGGTTGAGGTAGTGCGCCAGGGAGAGCGCCAGCGCGGTGAGGTCACCGTGCAGGGAGCCGGTGTCGGGCGGGGTGATCATCTGGCGGCTGTAGCTCGCCAGCGCGTCGACCATCAGCTCGCTTTCCCCGCGCCAGTGGCGTCGCAGGTATGCGGGCTCCAGGTGGGCGCGCTCGGCGACACCCTCCACGCTGAACCGCTCGACTCCCCACTGCTGAAGTTCCTCGAGCGCGGCTTCGAGCGCCTTGGCGCGTAGATCTTCTTCCGACATGGCCGGTTCCCTCCGACGATGTCATCGAGCTTACAAACTGGCACACTATGCCGAAAGTTTTTGACGAATCCGTAAGCAGAAGATTTCCAGCGTGGGTCAGGCGGAGTTCAGGCGGATCCGCCAGCGCACGTACCCCAGGTAGAAGATGCTGATCAACGCCAGCATCGCCATGTCGAACAACCATGCGCCCGACGTGTGTTCCCAGTGCCGGTCCTGCGGTGTCAGCGGACCGGGTACCAGCCGGATCAGGTCGATCGTCGACGCCGACGAGGCGAATCCCCACCGCGCCGGCGTGGCCCAGGACATCTGGTCGAGCACGAGGCGGTCGGTCACCGGGATCATCCCGCCGGAGAACACCAGCTGACTCATGACCGCGACCACCAGCAGCGGCATGATCTGCTCGGCGGAGCGGGCCAGCGCCGACAACGCCAGGCCCACCATCGCCGACGCGACACAGGTGGCCGCGATGTCGACGAACAGCTCGAAGCCGGGGCTGCCCAGTACCGCGCCGCTCTCGACCGCGCCGGGGCCGAAGCCCTTGCCGATGATCGCGATGGTCGTCACGATCGCCGACTGGATGATCGCGAACACCGTGAACACCGCGACCTTGGCCAGCAGGTACGCCGACGTGGACAGCCCGACGGCTTGTTCGCGGCGGAAGATGGCGCGTTCGCCGATCAGTGCGCGGATGGTCAGTGCGGTGCCCATGAAGATCGCGCCGACGTTGAGCATCACCAGGATCTGCCCGGGCTCGTTGGGGGCCTCCCCGCCCTGGATGGCCGGGACGGGGACGCCGAAGCCCACGTCACCGGGCACCGACAGGGACAGCACACCCATGATGAACGGCAGCATCATCAGGAACGCGAAGTAGCCGCGGTCGGACACCACGAGCCTGATCTGGCGGCGCGCGATCGTCGACAGCTGCCGCGTCAGGCTGGTTCGGGTGGGCGTACCGAGGTCGGCGGGGGTCTGCGTGGCGGGCACCGGTGGGGG
>JBNMQW010000008.1:0-235519 GCA_050205485.1 Mycolicibacterium vaccae
CCCCCCGCCGCCGAGGCGCCGGCCGCCGAACCGCCGCAGGCCGGATACGTCGGGCGCCGCCGCCGCGAGGAACCGGTCGAACCCGCCGGCCGGCACTCTGCCGAACCGAAAGCCGAGCCGCAGCCGGAACCCGAACCGCAGCCCGAGCCCGAGCCCGAACCCGAGGAGGAGGACGGCGGCGGAGCACACACCGGCGGCCAGTCGGTGGCCGAACTGCTGGCACGCCTGCAGGCGACGCCGGCGCCGGGCGGGCGCCGCAGGCGCCGCGAGGAGTGAGCTAGGCTCTGCACCGACCGTCCGGTACCTGCGCTTCGGGACCGGAACGAACGATGAGAATCTGCGAGGTCGTCTGCGATGGTGCAGCCCCCCGCCGGCGGCGACGCTCCCCATGACGGGTTCCGTCCCGCCCGCCTCACGATCGGTGTGATCTCCGCGGGCCGCGTCGGCACGGCCCTGGGTGCGGCGCTGGAACGTGCCGACCACGTCGTGGCCGCCTGCAGTGCGGTGTCGGCCGCGTCGCGGCGCCGCGCCGCGCAGTGGCTGCCCGACACCGCCATCCTGCCCGTCGACGAGGTCCCCAGCCGCGCCGAACTGCTGCTGCTGGCCGTCCCCGACGCCGAACTACCCGCCCTGGTCAGCGGTCTGGCGGCGACCGGCGCGGTCCGACCCAACACGATCGTCGCGCACACCTCCGGCGCCAACGGCATCGCGGTGCTGGCGCCACTGACCGAGCAGGGCTGCCTGCCGCTGGCGATCCACCCGGCGATGACGTTCGCCGGCACCGACGAAGACGTCGACCGACTGCGTGGCACCTGCTTCGGTATCACCGCCGCCGACGAAATCGGTTATGCGATAGCACAATCGCTGGTTCTCGAGATCGGCGGCGAGCCGTTCCGGGTCCGGGAGGACGCCCGCACGCTCTACCACGCGGCACTGGCCCATTCGGCCAACCATCTGGTCACCGTGGTGCTCGACGCGGTCGAGGCGCTGCGCGCGGCGCTGTGGGGCCAGGAGTTGTTGGGGCAGCAGATGATCGACGACAACCCCGGCGGGGTTGCCGAGCGGATCGTCGGACCCCTGGCGCGCGCGTCGCTGGAGAACGCGCTGCAGCGCGGCCAGGCCGCGCTGACCGGCCCGGTCGCGCGCGGCGACGCCGCGGCCGTGGCCCGGCATCTGCAGGCCCTCACAGAAGTGGATCCCGAAGTGGCGCAATCCTATCGGGACAACGCCCGGCGCACCGCCCAGCGAGCGCACGCGCCGCAGGCAGTGTTCGACGTGCTCTCAGAGACAGGACAGTGATGACCCCCGGTAAGACACCGAAGTTCGTGCCAGACCAGCTCAACGTGTATTCCCGACCCGCGGACGTGGCGGCGGTGACTCGGGCCCTGCGCGCCACCGGCCGCCGCATCGTGCTGGTGCCGACGATGGGAGCGCTGCACGAGGGCCACCTGAGCCTGATCCGCGCCGCGAAACGGGTGCCCGGCGCGGTCGTGGTGGTGTCGATCTTCGTCAACCCGCTGCAGTTCGGCGCCGGTGAGGACCTCGACGCGTATCCGCGCACCCTCGACGACGACCTGGCCGCGCTGCGCGCCGAGGGCGTGCAGATCGCGTTCACCCCGACCGAGCACGACATGTACCCGGACGGCAAGCGCACCAGCGTGGTGCCCGGGCCGCTGGCCGACGAGCTCGAAGGTGCCGTGCGCCCAGGGCATTTCGCGGGTGTGCTGACCGTGGTGCTCAAGCTGTTCAACGTGGTCGCGCCCGACCGTGCCTACTTCGGCGAGAAGGACTACCAGCAGCTGACACTGATCAGGCAGATGGTCGCCGACCTCGACCTCGGCGTGCAGGTGGTCGCCGTGCCCACGGTGCGGGAATCCGACGGGCTGGCGATGTCGTCGCGCAACCGCTACCTCGACTCCGACCAGCGCGAGCAGGCCGGTGCGTTGTCCGCGGCGCTGCTGGCCGGGGTGTACGCCGCCGGGGGCGGTGTGCCCGCGGCGCTGGACGCCGCGCGCGCGGTCCTCGACGAGGTGCCCGAACTGGAACTGGACTACCTGGAGGTGCGCGACCCCGCGCTGGGGCCCGCGCCCGCGCGCGGTCCGGCGCGCATGCTGGTCGCCGCCCGGCTGGGGGGTACCCGGCTGCTCGACAACGTCGCCGTCGACATCGGCTCCAGCGCCGGCATCGACGGCCACCCCGGTGCGTCCAACGACCAGATGCCTTGGAGGAACTGATGTTTCGGACCATGCTCAAATCCAAGATCCACCGTGCCACGGTGACACAAGCCGACCTGCACTACGTGGGATCGGTGACCGTCGACGCCGACCTGATGGACGCCGCCGACCTCATCGAGGGCGAGCAGGTGACCATCGTCGACATCGACAACGGTGCGCGTCTGGTCACCTATGTGATCACCGGCGAGCGAGGTAGCGGTGTCATCGGAATCAACGGCGCCGCAGCGCATCTGGTGCATCCAGGCGACCTGGTGATTCTGATCGCCTACGCCACGATGGACGACGCGCAGGCGCGGGCTCACCGCCCGCGTGTGGTGTTCGTCGACGCGGCGAACCGCCCGGTGGATCTGGGCGCCGACCCGGCAGCGGTCCCGGCGGACGCCGCCGGCCTGCTGTCACCGAGGTGACGGAGTGCTCCTCGCGATAGACGTCCGCAACACCCATACCGTCGTCGGGTTGATCTCGGGATTCGGTCAGCATGCGCAAGTGGTGCACCACTGGCGGATTCGCACCGAGCCGGAGGTGACCGCCGACGAACTGGCCCTGACCATCGACGGGCTCATCGGCGACGACTCCGAGCGCCTCACCGGGGCCTGCGGCCTCTCGACGGTGCCGTCGGTGCTGCACGAGGTGCGGGTCATGCTCGAGCAGTACTGGCCGTCGGTGCCGCACGTGCTGATCGAGCCCGGGGTCCGCACCGGGATCCCGCTGCTGGTGGACAACCCGAAAGAAGTCGGGGCCGACCGGATCGTGAACTGCCTTGCGGCCTACCAGAAGTACGGCACCGCGGCCATCGTCGTCGACTTCGGTTCCTCGATCTGCGTCGACGTGGTCTCGGTCAAGGGCGAGTTCCTCGGCGGCGCCATCGCGCCGGGCGTGCAGGTGTCCTCGGACGCCGCGGCGGCCCGCTCCGCCGCGCTGCGCCGGGTCGAGCTGACCCGGCCACGCTCGGTGATCGGCAAGAACACCGTCGAGTGCATGCAGGCCGGCGCGGTGTTCGGCTTCGCCGGCCTGGTCGACGGGCTGGTGTCGCGGGTGCGTGAGGACGTGGACGGTTTCGCCGGCGACGACGTCGCGGTGGTGGCCACCGGGCACAGCGCCCCGCTGGTCCTGCCCGACCTGCGCACCGTCGAGCACTACGACCGCTATCTGACCCTGGACGGGCTGCGGCTGGTGTTCGAACGCAACCAGCGCGCCAAGGCCGGGCGTAAGTCCTAGAAGAACGCGCGCCTAGAAGAACGTCCGGATGACGTCGCGGACCCGGCCGTCGCCGTCGAGTTCGCAGAGCACCCGCCATTTGTCGAACACGGTGCACGGATGGGAGACGCCGAACCGCAGCCACTGGCCGACGTCCACCCGCTCGGTGTCACCGAGGCGCAGGTAGGCGTGCTGGTCGTTGAGCTTGACCACCGAACTGCCCGGTAGGTCCAGAGGTAGCGGCAGGTCCTGGTCGAAGGCCACGTCACGGCGGCCCATCGTCAGGATCGCCAGCCCGGGCTCGGGACACGACACCACCTGCGCGTGCACCGTCATCGCCGGACGCAGGACGTCGGCCAGCGGTGAGGTCCGTGCGTACAGGCCGTGGTCGTGGGTCAGGTAGCAGCCGCTGCGCACCACGCTGCGCACCGCGATCGGGCCGGGCCAGTCGGTGAGCATGTCGGCGACCGCGTCGAAGTACGTGCTGCCGCCGGCGGAGACCAGCACCTGCCCGGTCGAGAACAGCGGCGCCAACCGCAGCACCGCCGAGCGCACCTGCGCCAGATGGTCGCGCACCACCGCCAGGCCCGCAGGGTCGCGGCCGTGGCCCAGCGCGGCCTCGTAGCCGGCCACCCCGACCAGCCGCAGGTGCGGCGAAGCCGCGGCCGCGCGGGCCACGGCGTCGATGTCGCCGTCGCTGCGGCAGCCGGTCCGTCCGCCCGGCAGGCCGACCTCCACACACACCTCGACGGGCCGTTGCGCGCCCGCCAGCGCCGCGCTCATCAGCTCGACGCCGCGCACCGAGTCCACCCAGCAGACCACCTGCAGCTCCGGGTCGCTGTCCAGTTGACCGGCCAGCCAGGCCAGGCCGGCCGCGTCGACCACCTCGTTGGCCAGGATCAGGCGACGCACCCCGAAGGCCCGATACAGCGCGGCCTGGCCGACGGTGGCCACCGTCACCGCGGACGCGCCCGCGTCGAACTGCCGGGCGGCCAGCTGCGGCGACATGTGGGTCTTGCCGTGCGGGGCCAGCTCCACGCCGCGCTCCCGGCACCACCGCGCCATCGCAGCCAGGTTGTGGGCGAGCGCGTCGGCGTCGAGCACGCAGACCGGGCCGAACACCCCGTCGGCGAACAGCCGTGGCGCGTCCTCGAGCAGGTCCGCGGGGGTGCGTCCCCACCAGTGGGGCGGCACGCCTTTGCAGCCCGGCTCGAGCAGCCGGTCGGCCAGTGCCCGCACCGCCCCCCGGTCGATCAGCGCATTGCCGGACTCGCTCACCCGTTCATTTAAGCTGGCACGTCGTGACCTCCCCTGATTCCCACTCCGACCCGCGCGAGGACATCCCGGAGCAGTTCCGCATCCGGCAGGCCAAGCGTGAGCGCCTCCTCGCCGAGGGACGTGACCCGTATCCGGTCGAGGTGGCCCGCACCCACACCCTGGCCGAGCTGCGCGCCGCCTACCCGGACCTGGCGGCCGATACCAAGACCGGGCAGCGCGTCGGGGTGTCCGGACGGGTGATCTTCGCCCGCAACTCCGGCAAGTTGTGCTTCGCGACGCTGCAGGAGGGCGACGGCACTCAACTGCAGGCCATGGTCAGCCTGGATGCGGTCGGGCAGGAGTCGCTGGACGCCTGGAAGGCCGACGTCGACCTCGGTGACATCGTCTTCGTCGAGGGCGAGGTGATCAGCTCCCGGCGCGGCGAGCTGTCCGTGCTCGCCGACTCCTGGCAGATGGCTTCCAAGTCGCTGCGGCCGCTGCCGGTCGCGCACAAGGAGATGAGCGAGGAGTCCCGGGTCCGGCAGCGCTACGTCGACCTGATCGTGCGCCCGGAGGCCCGCACGGTCGCGCGGCAGCGGATCGCGGTGGTCCGCGCGGTGCGGTCGGCACTGGAGCGGCGCGGCTTCCTCGAGGTCGAGACACCGATGCTGCAGACGCTGGCCGGCGGCGCGGCGGCGCGGCCCTTCGTGACGCACTCCAACGCGATGGACTCGGATCTGTATTTGCGGATCGCGCCCGAGCTGTTCCTGAAACGCTGTGTGGTCGGTGGATTCGACCGGGTTTTCGAGTTGAATCGGGTGTTCCGAAACGAAGGCGCGGATTCGACGCATTCACCGGAATTCGCGATGCTGGAGACTTATCAGGCGTACGGCACCTACGACGATTCCGCGATCATCACGCGCGAACTTATTCAGGAAGTAGCCGACGAGGCGATCGGCACCCGACAGGTACCTTTGCCGGACGGCTCGATCTACGATCTTGACGGCGAATGGGACTCCATTCAAATGTATCCGTCATTGTCGGAAGCCCTCGGTGAAGAGATCACACCGCAGACATCTGCCGAACATCTGTGGCAGATCGCTGACCGGCTCGGTGTCGAGATTCCGCGGGACCGCGGTTATGGCCACGGGAAATTGGTCGAGGAACTGTGGGAGTTCACCGTCGGCGACAAACTGTGGGCGCCGACGTTCGTGCGCGATTTCCCGGTCGAGACCACGCCTCTGACACGTTCGCACCGCACCATCGACGGCGTCACAGAGAAGTGGGACCTCTACGTTCGTCACATCGAATTGGCTACCGGCTACTCGGAGTTGATCGACCCGGTGATCCAGCGGGAAAGATTCGAGGCGCAGGCCCGCGCCGCCGCCGCCGGCGACGACGAGGCGATGTTGCTCGACGAGGATTTCCTGGCCGCTCTCGAGTACGGGATGCCGCCCACTACCGGCACCGGAATGGGCATTGACCGCTTGTTGATGGCGTTGACGGGACTGTCGATTAGGGACACAGTTTTGTTCCCCATTGTTCGCCGACACGGCAGCTGAACCCCGCCGATTCCTGCGTTGTTGAATGGGCCCTGAATTTATGGCACATTGGTGCGGGGCGTGGGACCGTAGCGTAGAAGGGCTGTGGGGCAATGGCGAAGAAAGTCACCGTCACACTGGTGGACGATTTCGACGGTGAAGGTGCCGCTGACGAGACTGTGGAATTCGGCCTCGATGGTGTCACTTATGAAATCGATCTCTCCGCCAAAAATGCCGCGAAGCTCCGCAACGATTTGAAGCAGTGGGTCGAGGCCGGCCGCCGGGTCGGCGGACGCCGCCGCGGTCGTGCCGTCGCCACCGGCCGGGGCCGGGCGGCCATCGACCGCGAACAGAGCGCCGCGATCCGCGAGTGGGCGCGCCGCAACGGGCACAACGTGTCCACGCGCGGCCGCATCCCCGCCGACGTGATCGACGCGTTCCACGCGGCCACTTAAAGGCCCGCGCACACCCGCTTTCCGTTTCGCTTTCGGCGAATCGCCTCCGCCCGCTTTCCGGAAACGTTTTCCCGACGTCCGGCGTTGGTCCTGTCAGTGCTGGGTAAGACCCCCAGATGTCGGATCTCTGTCGGCTGCGACAACGGACCGGCGGGCGGGACGCTCGGCGCCGTCGCCCATTAGAGTGGACGACAGGTGCGAAGCGCTCTCGAGGCGCTGCACTACCTATGCGATGGAGAGCAGGTAACCACGGATGTTCGAAAGATTCACCGACCGTGCGCGTCGGGTTGTCGTCCTGGCTCAGGAAGAAGCCCGGATGCTCAACCACAACTACATCGGCACCGAGCACATCCTGCTGGGCCTCATCCACGAAGGTGAGGGCGTAGCCGCCAAGTCACTCGAGTCGCTGGGCATCTCCCTGGAGGGTGTGCGCAGCCAGGTCGAGGAGATCATCGGCCAGGGTCAGCAGGCGCCGTCCGGACACATCCCCTTCACGCCGCGGGCGAAGAAGGTGCTGGAGCTGTCCCTGCGCGAGGCGCTGCAGCTCGGCCACAACTACATCGGCACCGAGCACATTCTGCTCGGCCTGATCCGCGAGGGTGAGGGCGTCGCCGCGCAGGTGCTCGTGAAGCTGGGCGCCGAGCTCACGCGGGTGCGCCAGCAGGTCATCCAGCTGCTGAGCGGCTACCAGGGCAAGGAGACCGCAGAGGCGGGCGCCGGTGGCCGGGGCGGCGAGGCGGGCAACCCGTCGACGTCGCTGGTCCTCGACCAGTTCGGCCGCAACCTGACCGCCGCCGCGATGGAGGGCAAGCTCGACCCGGTCATCGGCCGCGAGAAGGAAATCGAGCGGGTCATGCAGGTGCTGAGCCGCCGCACCAAGAACAACCCCGTGCTGATCGGCGAGCCCGGCGTCGGCAAGACCGCCGTCGTCGAGGGCCTGGCGCAGGCGATCGTCGCCGGCGAGGTTCCCGAGACGCTCAAGGACAAGCAGCTCTACACGCTCGACCTGGGTTCGCTGGTCGCGGGCAGCCGCTACCGCGGTGACTTCGAGGAGCGCCTGAAGAAGGTGCTCAAGGAGATCAACACCCGCGGCGACATCATCCTGTTCATCGACGAGCTGCACACGCTCGTCGGTGCGGGCGCCGCCGAGGGCGCTATCGACGCCGCCAGCATCCTCAAGCCGAAGCTGGCCCGCGGTGAGCTGCAGACCATCGGTGCCACCACGCTCGACGAGTACCGCAAGTACATCGAGAAGGACGCCGCCCTGGAGCGCCGGTTCCAGCCGGTGCAGGTGGGCGAGCCGACGGTCGAGCACACCATCGAGATCCTCAAGGGTCTGCGCGACCGCTACGAGGCGCATCACCGCGTCTCGATCACCGACAGCGCGCTGGTGGCCGCCGCGACGCTGGCCGACCGCTACATCAACGACCGGTTCCTGCCGGACAAGGCGATCGACCTGATCGACGAGGCCGGTGCCCGGATGCGCATCCGCCGGATGACCGCGCCGCCGGACCTGCGCGAGTTCGACGAGAAGATCGCCGACGCGCGCCGGGAGAAGGAGTCCGCGATCGACGCGCAGGACTTCGAGAAGGCCGCGCGGCTGCGCGATCAGGAGAAGCAGCTGGTCGCTCAGCGTGCCGAGCGTGAGAAGCAGTGGCGCTCCGGTGATCTCGACGTGGTCGCCGAGGTCGACGACGAACAGATCGCCGAGGTGCTGGGCAACTGGACCGGTATCCCGGTGTTCAAGCTGACCGAGGAGGAGACCACCCGTCTCCTGCGCATGGAGGACGAGCTGCACAAGCGGATCATCGGCCAGGAGGACGCCGTCAAGGCCGTCTCCAAGGCGATCCGCCGCACTCGCGCCGGTCTGAAGGACCCCAAGCGCCCCTCGGGCTCGTTCATCTTCGCCGGCCCGTCCGGTGTCGGTAAGACCGAGCTGTCCAAGGCGCTGGCGAACTTCCTGTTCGGCGAGGACGACGCGCTCATCCAGATCGACATGGGCGAGTTCCACGACCGCTTCACCGCCTCGCGGCTGTTCGGTGCCCCTCCGGGGTACGTGGGCTACGAAGAGGGCGGCCAGCTCACCGAGAAGGTGCGCCGCAAGCCGTTCAGCGTGGTGCTGTTCGACGAGATCGAGAAGGCACACCAGGAGATCTACAACAGCCTCCTGCAGGTGCTCGAGGACGGCCGCCTCACCGACGGTCAGGGCCGCACGGTCGACTTCAAGAACACCGTGCTGATCTTCACCTCGAACCTCGGTACGAGTGACATCAGCAAGGCGGTCGGGCTGGGCTTCTCCCAGGGCGGCAGCGAGAACAACTACGAGCGGATGAAGCAGAAGGTTCACGACGAACTGAAGAAGCACTTCCGTCCGGAGTTCCTCAACCGCATCGACGACATCATCGTGTTCCACCAGCTGACGCAGGACGAGATCATCAAGATGGTCGACCTGATGATCGGCCGGGTCGCCAACCAGCTCAAGACCAAGGACATGGCCATCGAGCTGACCGACCAGGCCAAGGCTCTGCTGGCCAAGCGCGGCTTCGATCCGGTGCTGGGTGCCCGGCCGCTGCGCCGCACCATCCAGCGCGAGATCGAGGACCAGCTCTCCGAGAAGATCCTCTTCGAGGAGATCGGCCCCGGCCAGCTGGTCACGGTCGACGTCGAAGGCTGGGACGGCGAAAGCGCGGGCGAGGACGCGAAGTTCACGTTCGCCGGTAGCCGCAAACCGGCCGCCGGTGCGGAGCCGGACCTGGCGCAGGCTGGGGCGGCCGGCACCACCGAGTAACGACGCACGTCACAGACCGGGCGGTCTCCTTCCCCAATTCACGAACGGGGGGAGGGAGACCGCCCGTTTTGGCTTACGATGCTCGAGTAATCGACGGTCCACGGAACCCGGTGAAAATCCGGACGGACGCGCCACTGTGAAAGTCAGACCCGGTGCCCGTCGCAGTTCTGATTGGGACGCGCAATCCCAGAAAGGAATCCGCGATGACTTCTCCCGACATGGGGCGGTCGAGGGCGACCGCCATCGACTTCTCAGGAACCAAGGCCGCCGTGTGGCTGTCGCTGACCGCGTTCTTCGCGCTGGTGGTTCTCTACTTCGTCGGCATGGACCAGGGCGCGACGTCGGTGTTCGGCAACAGCACCTACGTACACGAGTTCGTCCACGACGCTCGTCATCTACTCGGTTTCCCCTGCCACTGAGCCATGGAGAAACAGATCATCTGGCGCGGCCTGCTGGCCGGCGCCATCGCAGGCGTGCTCGCATTCCTGTTCGCGCGCATCTTCGTCGAACCGCAGATCGACCTGGCCATCGGCTACGAGGAGGGCGTGGGCCAGGCCCATGAGGCACTGGAAGCCGCAGCGCACGGCGGTCACGCCCACGGCCACAGCCACAGCCACAGCCACGGTGACGGAGGCGGTATCACCCGCGCCGTCCAGGCCAACATCGGTCTCGGGCTGGGACTCCTGGCGTTCTCCACGGCGATCGGCGCACTGTTCGCCGTGGTCTACGCGGTGGCCTACGGGCGGGTCGGCAACATCTCGGCCCGCATGCTGTCACTGCTGATCGCCGGCGGGATGCTGTTGAGCCTCTACGTGGTGCCGACGCTGAAGTACCCGGCCAGCCCGCCGGCGCTGAGCCTGGACGAGACGATCCAGCAGCGCACGCTGCTGTACCTGCTGATGGTCGTGCTGTCGGCGGCGCTACTGGTCGGCGCGGTCTACGCCGGCCGGCGCCTGGTGGGCCCTCTGGGCACCTGGAACGCGGCTTTGGCGGCGGCGGGTGGCTACGTCGTGGCGGTGACGGTGCTGATGCTGGTGCTGCCCTCGATCAACGAGACACCGGGACCGCTTCTCGACGACAACGGGGCCATCGTCTACGAGGGCTTCCCCGCCGACGTGCTCTACGAGTTCCGGCTGTACTCGCTGGGCACGCAGGTGGTCGTCTACGCCACGATGGGCCTGGTGTTCGCGGCGATGGTGTCGCGGCTGCTGGGGGAGCGTAAGCAGGCGCTGGCCCACTGAGTGAGTGACCCGAGGTGAGTGATGTCGTCCGGCTGACCCTCGTGTCGCACGGCATGACCGACGCGATGGCAGCCGGACGATTCCCCGCCGACGAGCCGCTCAACGATCACGGCCGCGCCCAGCTCGCCGACACACAGGTGGGGGCGGGCCACGCGGTCTGCGGGCCGGAGTTGCGGGCCCGGCAGAGCGCCGAGACGCTCGGCCTGGCGCCGACCGTCGACGCCCGGCTGGCGGACCTGGACTGTGGCCGCTGGCGCGGGGAGACGCTCGACCGGATCGCGCCGGACGAGTTGGCACTCTGGCTCACCGACCCCGCTAGCGCTCCGCACGGCGGCGAGACCGTCGTCGACGTGGTCGGCCGCATCCGGGACTGGCTGGCGTCGCTGCCGGCCGGGTCCGGCCGGACGGTCGCAGTCACGCATCCCGCGGTGGTGCGTGCGGCAGTCGTCGTGGCCCTCGACGCTCCGCCCAGCGCGTTCTGGCGCGTCGATGTCGAACCGGGCACCCGGACTGTCCTGCACGGCCGCGGGTCGGTGTGGAAGCTGCGGCTGACCCAGTGAGGTCAGGGCTCGACCAGTCCGAACATCTGCTCGGCCATCGACAGCAGCCACGCCGCCGCGGTCTGGCTGCGGTACTTCGGCCAGTTGGACTGCATGCTGACCACCCAGGGCTGCCCGGTGCGGTCCACGGCGTACCAGCTGAAGGTGAGATCGCCGGGCAGATTCCCGGCCTTGGCGCCGATGTAGGGCCAGGTGTCACGGTTCAGGTCGATGCCGGGGATGGCGGACAGGATGTCCTTGACCGGTTCCGCGGCGCCGACTGCCGATTTCTGCAGCGCGGCGTGCAGCCGGCAGATGTCGGCGGCGCTGCCGTACCACTCGGCGCCGATTCCGGAGGCCGGCTCGTGGGTGCGCTTCGGGTCGGGTTCGTAGGGCCGGGACTTGACTTGCTGCAGCAGCTGGGCTCGCTTCTGCGGCGACGCCTCCTTCCACTGCTCGCGGACGTCGGGCTGGCCCCACCCCACCGAGAACAGCTCGTGCATCGTCGGGAACGGGGTCATGCTGGCCGGGTCGTGGTGTCCGGCGGTGACCAGGGCCCGTTCCACCGCACCCGGTCCGAGGTAGGCGATCAGCAGGTCGGTGGCCATGTTGTCGCTGGCCGAGATCATTTGCTGGGCGGCGTCGCGGACGCTGATGGTGGCGCCGGGCGGGTACTGGTCGAAGCCCGAGGAGCCGACGGCCTTGGCCTCGGCGGTGATCGTCAGGGTGTCGTTCCAGTCGGCGTCGCCGGTCTTGACCGCCTCGGCGACGGCGAGCAGCACGTACAGCTTGAAGATCGACGCCAGGGGCAGTGACAGGTCGGTGTTGCTGCCGGCCACCTTCTCGCAGCGGCCGTCGACGACCTTGGCCACCTGGTAGGAGTAGCGCGCGCCGGAGGCGGTGAGCGCGTCGTCGACGTCGGACCACTTGGTGATCTCCGGTTCGACGAGGGTCACCGCGAAGCGGTCGACCATGCTGGCGTCGTCGGTGCGCAGCTCGATGGTCTGTTCGACGCCGTAGGAGGTGGTGACGTGCAGGGTCGCGCTGCCCGCGCCGATCTCGACGTCGGTGACAGTGAACGGACGGTCCCACCACATGCGGTCCAGCGTCACGCCGACATGCTCGACGACCTCGGGCGCCGCCAGCGTGCGGATCCCCACCTCGCCGATGGGCCAGTCGCTGTTGAGCATGTCCATCGTCTGCTTGGCGCGCACACCCTGCGGGGTGTTGATCGCGATCGGCACACCGTAGGCGGCTTCGGCCGGTGCGGGACGGGTGGTGGTGCACCCGCCGGCGAGGGCGGCGACGAGGCCCAGCGCGACCGTGAGGACGGCCGCGCGGTGTCGCGCCCCTGCCTCAGGCCGTGGGCTTGTTCCTGGCAACGTCGAGTACGACCTCGAACTCCAGAAGCGAGGCTCCGGTGGCGACGGGGTTCTTACGCTCACCGGCGTGCGCCTCGACAGCGGGCCCGTTGGCCCAGGCCTGGAAGGCCTCCTCGGACTCCCACTCTGTCACCACGAAGTAGCGGGTTTCGCCCTTGATGGGACGCAGCAGCTGGAAACCGAGGAAGCCGGGTTGGTTGTCGACGGCGTGGGCGCGGTTGGCGAACCGCTTCTCGAGTTCGGGTCCGGCGTTGGGAGGGACCTCGATTGCGTTGATCTTGACCACAGCCATGTGATCCAGGCTACCGCGCCGCCCACGGCGGTTGATCGGCATGATGACCGCTATGGATCTGCTGACCGCGCGCGGCGGCGCCGCCCGCCCGTTGGTGCTGGTGCACGGCTTGATGGGGCGGGGCACCACGTGGTCCCGGCAGCTGCCGTGGCTGACCGCCCTGGGGCGGGTGTTCACCTACGACGCGCCGTGGCACCGGGGCCGCGGTGTCGCCGACCCGCACCCGATCAGCACCGAACGGTTCGTCGAGGACCTGCGGGACGCGGTGGCGCCGCTCGGGGAGCCGGTGGTGCTGATCGGTCACTCCATGGGGGCGCTGCACTCGTGGTGTCTGGCCGCGGCGCACCCAGAGCTGGTCGCGGCGCTCGTCGTCGAGGACATGGCGCCGGACTTCCGGGGCCGCACCACCGGGCCGTGGGAGCCGTGGCTGCACGCGCTGCCCGCCGAGTTCCGTTCCGCGGATGAAGTTCTCGCCGAGTTCGGCCCGGTCGCCGGCCAGTACTTCCTGGAGGCGTTCGACCGCACGCCGACCGGCTGGCGGCTGCACGGCGAACCGGGCCGGTGGATCGAGATCGCCGCGCAGTGGGGCGAGCGCGACTACTGGGCGCAGTGGCGGGCGGTGTCGGCGCCGGCCCTGCTGCTGGAGGCCGGCAACACCGTGGCGCCGCCCGGCCAGATGAAGGCCATGGCCGAGCAGGCCGGGGCGCAGGCCACCTATGTGCGAATTCCGGACGCGGGTCATCTCATCCACGATGACGCGCCGGTGAAATACCGGGACGCCGTCGAGGCGTTTCTATCGACGTTCACCCGTGGCTCGTGAGCTCGGCCAGGTCGGCTGCTGCTCGAAACGGGTGCGTACGGCGTCGAAGTCGTGTTGCACTCGGGAGTAGTCGGGGTCGGCACGCAGGCGGGGGGTGCGCCAGCTGCGGTCGGCGGCCCAGCTGAGCAGCCAGGCCACCGCGAACGGTGCGACGAGGATCAGGAAGGGCAGGACGATGTTCATGGCAGTAATGGTCTGTCGGCACAAGATGGCGCCAACAGTGGCAGGACTGACCGATGTGAATAAAATGCTGCCATGGCGATAAGCAGCGTCTCCGCGTTGGTGCTCGACGGCGTCGCGATGTTTGAGTTCGGCGTCATCTGCGAGGTGTTCGGCATCGACCGCTCCGCCGACGACGTCCCCAACTTCGACTTCAAGGTCTGCGGCCCCGAAGCCGGGCGCCCGCTGCGCACCTCGGTGGGGGCCACGCTGACCCCCGACCACGGCCTCGACGCTCTGGTGGGCGCCGACCTGGTGGCCATCCCGGCGATCGGGTCCGCCGAGTACCTGCCCGCCGCGCTCGACGCCGTCCGTGAGGCCGCCGCCAACGGCTCGATCATCCTGACCGTGTGCTCCGGGGCGTTCCTCGCCGGCGCCGCGGGACTGCTCGACGGCCGACCGTGCACCACCCACTGGATGCACGCCGACGAGCTGCAGCGGCGCTATCCGACCGCCAAGGTCGACCGCAACGTGCTGTTCGTCGACGACGGCAACCTGATCACCAGCGCGGGCACCGCCGCGGGCATCGACGCCTGCCTGCACCTGGTCCGCCGCGAGCTGGGCAGCGAGGTGACCAACAAGATCGCGCGCCGCATGGTGGTGCCGCCCCAGCGGGACGGCGGCCAGCGGCAGTACATCGAGCAGCCGATCCCGGTGCGATGTTCGGACCGCTTCGCCCCGCACCTGGACTGGATCCTTTCCAACCTCGACAAACCGCACACGGTCAACTCACTGGCCCGGCGGGCGCACATGTCCGGACGGACGTTCGCGCGCCGCTTCGTCGAGGAGACCGGCCGCACCCCGATGCAGTGGGTGACCGATCAGCGGGTGCTGTTCGCGCGCCGGCTGCTCGAGGAGACCACCCTCGACATCGACCGCATCGCCGACCAGAGCGGTTTCGGCACCGCCACGCTGCTGCGGCACCACTTCCGCCGCGTCGTCGGCGTCACCCCGTCGGACTACCGCCGCCGTTTCACCGCGGTCAGCGCCGAATCGGAGCACGCCGAGTCGGCCTGAACCTCGCCCTCCCCGCACAACGCGAACAGGCCGGCCGGGGTCTGCTCCACCAGGCCGTCGACCAGAAGCGAGTCCAGGGCCCGGTCCCGCTGGGCGGGGTCGACGGTCCACGCCACGTCCAGTTGTGCGCGGGTCACCGGAGTCGTGCTGGCCCGCAGCACGTCCAGGAGCCGGCCCCTGGCCTGCCGGTCGGTCCCCGCGTACCGCTGCACCCGCTTGGCCGGACCTGTCCCGGCCGGGAAACCCGCGGTGCGCCAAGCGCATTCGCTCAACGGGCAGACGCCGCAGCGCGGCGACCGCGCCGTGCACACCGTTGCTCCCAGCTCCATCAGCGCCACCGAGAACCGTGGTGCGGTGGCGTCGGCTGGCAGCAGCGCCTCCACGTCGGCCAGGTCGCGGGCCGACGCCGCACCGCCGTCGTGGCGGCCGTGCACCGCGCGGGCCACCACCCGCCGCACATTGGTGTCGACGACCGGAACCCGTTGGCGGTAGGCGAAACACGCCACAGCCCGCGCGGTGTAGGTGCCGATACCCGGCAGTGACAGCAGGGTGTCGACATCTGCCGGAACGACGTCGCCGTGCTCGGCGGCGATCACCGTCGCGCACTCGTGCAGGCGCTTGGCCCGCCGCGGGTACCCGAGCTTGCCCCACGCCCGCAACACGTCGGCGGGGCCGGCCGCCGCGGTCGCCGACGGGGTCGGCCACCGGGCCACCCAGTCCAGCCAGATCGGCTCGACGCGAGCGACGGGGGTCTGCTGCAGCATGAACTCGCTGACCAGGATCTGCCACGCCGACACCCCGGGGCGACGCCACGGCAGGTCGCGCTGCTCGCGCTCGTACCAGTCGAGCAACTCATTTGGATCGATCATGACGGCTCTCTAGTGCAGAATGGCGCCATGCCCAACACGAGCCCACTGACCGCCTGGAAAGCACTCAAAGAGGGTAACCAGCGCTTCGTCGCCGGCGAGGCCGTGCACCCCAGTCAGAGCAAGGAGCACCGGGCCAGCCTGGCCGCCGCACAGAAGCCGACTGCCGTCGTCTTCGGTTGTGGTGACAGCCGCGTGGCCGCCGAGCTGCTCTTCGACCAGGGGCTCGGCGACATGTTCGTGGTGCGCACCGCGGGCCACGTCATCGACTCGGCGGTGCTGGGCTCGATCGAGTACGCCGTCTCGGTGCTCGAGGTGCCGCTGATCGTCGTCCTCGGGCACGACAGCTGCGGCGCCGTGAAGGCCGCGCTCAACGCGCTGGACGAGGGCGAGGTTCCCGGCGGGTACGTGCGCGACGTGGTCGAGCGCGTGATGCCGTCGATCCTCATCGGGCGCCGCGACGGGCTGACCCGCGTCGACGAGTTCGAGGCCCGCCACGTCATAGAGACCGGCCAGCAGCTGCTGAACCGGTCGACGGCCATCGACGACGCGGTCAACGCCGGCAAACTGGCGATCGCCGGGGTGACCTACCACCTGTCCGACGGACAGATCGCGCTGCGCGCCCACATCGGCGACATCGGCGAGAGCTGACGTCACAGGCGACACGCCGACAAGCCTCGACCCAGGCGGGATGACCTGGGCTTACCGTGGTTACGTGCTGGATCTCGAACCGCAGGGCCCGTTGCCCACCCAGATCTACTGGCGACGCCGCGCGCTGGCGCTCGGCATCGCGGTACTGGTCATCGCGATCATCGCCGCGGTGATCGCGGTCGTCGTGTCCAACAGCACCAGCGACGAGCAACCCGCCGCCAACGAGTCGTCCAGCGAGAGCGCCGAGGCCGCCCCGCCGCCGCTGCCGGGGCAGGACCCCGAGGTGAAGTCGCCGATCCAGCCGCCGGCCCAGGACGTGCCGCCGACCCCGACTCCGACCGCCGCTGTGGTACCGCCGCCGATCCTGCGTGAGGGTGACGACTGCCCGGACTCGACGCTCGCGGTCAAGGGCATCACCAACGAACCGCAGTACGTCGTCGGCGACCAGCCCAAGTTCACGATGGTGGTCACCAACATCGGTCTGGTCGCCTGCAAGCGCGACGTCGGCGCCGCCGTGCTCGCGGCCTACGTCTACTCGCTGGACAACCAGCGGCTGTGGAGCAACCTGGACTGCGCGCCGTCCAACGAGACACTGATCAAGACGTTCCAGCCGGGCGAGCAGGTCACCACCGAGGTGACGTGGACGGGCATGGGATCGGCCCCGAACTGTCCGCTGCCGCGGCAGCCGATCGGCCCGGGCACCTACAACCTGGTGGTGCAGCTGGGCAACCTGAGATCGGCCACCGTGCCGTTCATCCTCGCGCCGACCGCGCAGGCGCCGCCGCCGGGCGACGGCGTGCCGCACCTGCCGGCACCGCCGGCGGGTTAGGCCAGCCGGTCGGCGATCGCCGACTCGGCCAGTTGCGACAGGCCCTCGCGGATGTGGCGGGCCCACATCGAGCCGATGCCCTCGACCGACTGCAGGTCGCTGGCGCTGGCCGCCAGCAGTCCCTGTAGGGAGCCGAAGTTGCGCACCAGCAGGTCGACGTGGGCGAACTGCAGCCGCGGGATGCCCGCCATGGCGCGGTAGCCGCGGGAGCTCATCGCCGAATCCTGCGCCTCGGCCGTCGACGGGTAGCCGAAAACCCTTGCAAGCGCAGTGAAGTCGAGCAACTCGTTGTCCGAGAGGGTGTCGAGCTCTTCGAGCGTGGCCGAGACCTGTGCGGCGGTCGGAGGGTCCGGGTTGGCGTGGTAGTCGCGGACGATCAGTTCGCGCTCGTTCTCGTTGTCGCCCACCAGCTCGTCGAGCTGAAGCTTGAGCTGTCGTCCGTCGGTGCCGAGCTCGACGACGTGGGAGTCGATCTCGAGGCTGATGCGGCGCACCATCTCCAGGCGCTGCACGACGGTCATGACGTCGCGCAGGGTCACGAAGTCCTCGATCTCGGCGGCCGAGAGCTGCCGGCTGACCTCGTCGAGCCGCATCTTGTAGCGCTCCAGCGTGGCGATGGTCTGGTTGGCGCGCGACAGGATGGTCGCCGAGTCGGGCACCACGTGCCGCTCGCCGGCGACGTAGACGGTCACGATGCTCATCGAGTGGCTCACCGAGATCACCGGGTAGCCGGTCTGGATGGCGGTGCGCTCCGCCGAGCGGTGCCGGGTGCCGGATTCCTCGGTGGGGATCGACGGGTCGGGCACCAGCTGCACGTTGGCCCGCAGGATGCGGCTGCCGTCGCTGCTGAGCACGACGGCGCCGTCCATCTTCGACAGCTCGCGCAGCCGCGTGGGCGCGTACCGGATGTCGAGCTCGAAGCCGCCGTCGCAGATGCCTTCGACGCTGTCGTCGTAGCCGATGACGATCAGGGCGCCGGTGCGGCCGCGCAGGATGCGTTCCAGGCCGTCGCGCAGCGGGGTGCCGGGGGCGAGCCGGGCGATGGTCTCGCGCAGCGTGGGCCGCGTCATCGGGACGACGGTCCGCGCGGTGCGGCTCGTCGACGACTTCACGGCCATGTGTTCTCCACCATCGGTGCGGGCGTATCCGGTCGGAGCCGCCTCAGCTCGCGTCATTCTCGCCGATCCGGCGTAGCAGCTGCAATGCCGAGGTGATGTCGTCGGCGCAGAACGTGCGCAGCCCGGCCGGCGGATCGGAGACCCCGGCGGGCACGATCGCGGTGGTGAAGCCCAGCCGGGCGGCCTCGGCCAGCCGGCGGTCCATGCCGGTGACCCGGCGCAGGTCGCCGGCCAGACCGACCTCGCCGATCGCGACCGCGGTGGCCGGCAGCGGCAGGTCGATGTAGGCCGACGCGATCGACAGCGCGACCGCGAGGTCCGAGGACGAGTCGGTCAGCCGCATCCCCCCCACGGTGGACAGGTAGATGTCGTTGGTACCGACGGGCAGCCTGGCCCGCTTCTCCAGCACGGCGGTGATCATCGCCGCGCGTGACGAGTCGATGCCGCTGACGGCGCGCCGCGGGGTGCCGGTGGCGGGCGCCCCGATCAGGGCCTGCACCTCTCCGATCATGGGGCGCTTGCCGTCGAGGGTGACGGTCACCGCGGTACCCGGCACCGGCTTGGGACGCTGGTCCAGGAACAGGCCGGAGGGGTCGGACACACACTCGATCCCGTTGTCGTGCAACAGGAAACAGCCCACCTCGTCGGCGGCGCCGAACCGGTTCTTGATGCCGCGCACCATCCGCAGCGCCGAGGCCCGGTCACCTTCGAAGTGCAGCACCACGTCGACGAGGTGCTCGAGTGAGCGGGGACCGGCGATGGCGCCGTCCTTGGTGACGTGGCCGACGAGCAGCATCGCCACGCCGGTGGTCTTGGCGGTCATGGTCAGCGCCGTGGTCACCGCCCGGACCTGGGTGACACCGCCGGTGACACCGTCGACCTCGGTGGTGGACAGGGTCTGCACGGAGTCCACCACGACCAGCGACGGCTGGACGGCCTCGATGTGGCCCAGGGCGGTCTGTAGATCGGCCTCGGCGGCCAGATAGACCTCGTCGTGGGTGCAGCCGGTGCGTTCGGCGCGCAGCCGGATCTGGCCCGCCGACTCCTCGCCAGACAGGTACAGCGCCCGGCGCCCGGACGCCGCCCACCGGTGGGCGACCTCGAGCAGCAGCGTCGACTTGCCGACCCCGGGGTCCCCGGCCAGCAACGTCACCGACCCGGGCACGACGCCACCGCCGAGCACACGATCAAGTTCGCTGATGCCGGTGTGGAAGTGGCGGGTGCGGCCGGGATCGATGGAGCTGATCGGCACCGCGGGGGAGGTCGGGGCGACGGCGCGCCGCGTGGCCGAGCCGCCGACCGCGGTCAGCGCGACTTCGTCGACGGTGCCCCAGGTGCCGCATTCCGGGCACCGGCCGACCCATTTCGGGGTGACGTGATGACACTCGGAACAGCGGTGCTGCGAACGAACTTTCGAATTGGCCCTGGCCACCTGCTGACCGTAGCCGCCCGCACCGACAGAACCCGTCAGGCGCGGGCGGTGGCCTCAGTGGCCGCCGGAATGGCTACCGGAGTCGCCCAGGCTGTCGCGCCGCGGCGACTCGCCGGCCGACACCGGCACCGAGAGCTTGGCGTCGCCGGCCTTCTCGAACGAGAAGACGAAGTCGTAGGTGAGCCCGTTGGCGATCGGGCGCTTGAGCGCCACCTTCGCCTGGGCGGTGTCGGCGGGCTCGACGGCCTCCAGCGGGGCGGGCTGGCCGTCGGGGGTGCCGACCACCAGCGCGCCGCCCTGCGGCACCTCCGTGCCTCCGGTCAGCGCCACGGTGCCGACGTCCGACGTCACCGACACCAGCTTGTCGCTGGAGTCCGCAGACTGGTTGGTCACGACGAAGACCAACTCCACGTCGCGGCCCGGCTGGATCTCCGCACCGCTCTGGGTGGCGAAGATGTGGACGTTGCGCAGCGCGAGATCACCGAGGTTGCCGTTCACCCCGTTGATTGCCGGCTCCTGCGTCGCGGTCTGCGAAACCTGTCCGGCGCCGCAGCCGCTCAAGGCGACCGACAGCACCACACCGGACGCCGCAAACGCAGCGATGGACCGGCCGGCGAAACGGGTGCGGCGTGTCATCTGGGTCACTGTCGAAAGGCCTCCTGCTCGGCCGGCAAGGCGACTCTGGTGCCGGTTGCTGTGGTTCGACTATGCAGAGTAGTAGGTGCCGATTCGGCGCGGTAGCGCAGGGCCGACGCAACCTCCGCATTGCATGGATCAGGCGGTGTGTCAACCCCTATTCTCGGCCCTCTGTGCCCCTGACCTGCATCGTTGATCCGCGCCCAAAGATGTCGCGTGTTAAGATCGTGGGGTGAAAGGGGCTCGAAACTGATGATTTTCAAGGTCGGAGACACCGTCGTCTATCCACACCACGGTGCTGCGTTGATCGAGGCGATCGAAACCCGGACCATTAAAGGCGAGCAGAAGGAATACCTCGTCCTCAAGGTTGCGCAGGGAGATCTCACCGTTCGGGTGCCTGCTGACAATGCCGAGTATGTCGGCGTCCGTGACGTGGTCGGGCAAGAGGGGCTCGACAAGGTCTTCCAGGTGCTGCGGGCACCCCACACCGAAGAGCCGACCAACTGGTCGCGCCGTTACAAGGCCAATCTCGAGAAGCTGGCCTCCGGTGATGTGAACAAGGTCGCCGAGGTCGTCCGCGACCTGTGGCGGCGGGATCAGGAACGCGGTCTGTCCGCCGGCGAGAAGCGGATGCTCGCCAAGGCCCGCCAGATCCTGGTCGGTGAGCTCGCGCTCGCCGAGAACACCGATGATGCCAAGGCCTCGATCATCCTCGACGAGGTTCTGGCCGCCGCATCCTGACCGTGCTCCCCAGAATCGGGCTGGGCACGGACGTTCATCCGATCCAAACCGGCCGGCCCTGTTGGCTGCTGTGTTTGTTCTTCGACGGCGCAGACGGCTGCGCCGGTCACTCCGACGGAGACGTCGCCGCGCACGCCCTGTGTGACGCCCTGCTGTCCGCAGCGGGGCTGGGCGACATCGGCGACGTCTTCGGTACGGATCAGCCGCAGTGGCGTGGCGTGAGCGGAGCCGACATGCTCCGCCACGTCCACGGCCTGCTCACCACCAACGGTTTCCGCGTCGGCAATGCCGCTGTGCAGGTGATCGGCAACCGGCCCAAGATCGGCCCGCGCCGTGCAGAGGCCCAGGAAGTGCTGTCCGCACTGGTCGGCGCGCCGGTGTCGGTGTCGGCGACCACCACCGACGGACTGGGACTGACCGGCCGCGGCGAGGGTCTGGCCGCGATCGCCACGGCACTGGTCATCGCCGCTCAATAGTGCCGGTAAGCTGGCACGTCGTGACCGACGGCCCCGCCTCTTCAATGCGGCTTTACGACACCATGGCGGGTGCCGTGCGTGAGTTCGTCCCGCTGCGCCCCGGACATGCCTCCATCTATCTGTGCGGCGCGACCGTGCAGGGTCTGCCCCACATCGGCCATGTGCGCAGCGGCGTCGCGTTCGACGTGCTCCGGCGTTGGCTGACCGCCAAGGGGCTCGACGTCGCGTTCATCCGCAACGTCACCGACATCGACGACAAGATCCTCATCAAGGCCGCCGACGCCGGCCGCCCCTGGTGGGAATGGGCCGCCACCTACGAGCGCGCCTTCTCCGCCGCCTACGACGCGCTGGGCGTGTTGCCACCGTCGGCGGAGCCGCGCGCCACCGGCCACATCACCCAGATGGTGGAACTGATCGAGCGCCTGATCGAACGCGGCCACGCCTACACCGGTTCCGGTGCCGGGGCCGGCGACGTCTACTTCGACGTGCTGAGCTTGCCCGATTACGGCAAGCTCTCCGGCCACAAGATCGGCGACGTCCACCAGGGCGAGGGCGTGGCCAAGGGCAAGCGCGACGAACGCGACTTCACGCTGTGGAAGGCCGCCAAGCCCGGCGAGCCGTCCTGGCCCACCCCGTGGGGGCGCGGCCGGCCGGGCTGGCACACCGAGTGCGTCGCGATGTGCGAGGCCTACCTGGGCGCACAGTTCGACATCCACGCCGGCGGCATGGACCTGGTCTTCCCGCACCACGAGAACGAGATCGCGCAGGCCGAGGCGGCCGGTGACGGGTTCGCCCGTTTCTGGCTGCACAACGGCTGGGTGACCATGGGCGGCGAGAAGATGAGCAAGTCACTGGGCAACGTATTGGCGATACCTGCTGTGCTGCAACGTGTTCGGGCCGCGGAGCTGCGCTACTACCTGGGCAGTGCGCATTACCGTTCCATGCTGGAGTTCTCCGAGACCGCGCTGCAGGACGCGGCGAAGGCCTACACCGGCATCGAGGACTTCCTGCACCGGGTGCGCATCCGGGTGGGTGCGGTGGTGCCCGGCGAGTGGACGCCGAAGTTCGCCGCCGCCCTCGATGACGACCTGGCCGTGCCGATCGCGCTGGCCGAGGTGCATGCCGCGCGCGCCGAGGGCAACCGGGCGCTCGACGCCGGTGACCACGACGCCGCGCTGCGCCATGCGTCGTCGATCCGGGCGATGATGGGCATCCTGGGCGCCGACCCGCTCGACGAGCGGTGGGAGTCGCGCAACGAGACGTCGGCGGCGCTGGCCGCCCTCGACGTTCTGGTGGCCGCCGAGGTCGAGCGGCGTGAGGCGGCGCGGGTGCGCCGCGACTGGGCGGAGGCCGACGCGATCCGCGACCGGCTCAAGGAAGCGGGTATCGAGGTGACCGACACGGCCGACGGCCCGCAATGGTCCCTGCTCGACGGATCGGACAACTAGTGGCTGGCAACTCGAAGCGTCGCGGCGCGGTACGCAAAGAAGGCACCAAGAAGGGCCCCACCGTGGGTTCGGGCGGCGTGCGCAGACGCGGTCTGGAAGGCCGCGGCGCGACCCCGCCGGCGCATCAACGCCCGCATCATCCGGCCGCCAAGCGGGCCGCCAAGGCCGCCCGCCGGCAGCAGGGCCGGCCGAAGAAGACCGACGAGACCGAGGTCGTGCTGGGCCGTAACCCCGTGGTGGAGTGCCTGCGCGCCGGTGTGCCGGCCACGGCGCTCTACGTCGCGCTGGGCACCGACTCCGACGAGCGGCTGACCGAGTCCGTGCAGATGGCCGCGGACCGGGGCATCTCGATCCTGGAGGTGCCGCGCCACGACCTCGACCGCATCGCCGCCAACGGCATGCATCAGGGCATCGCGCTGCAGGTGCCGCCGTACGACTACGCGCACCCCGACGACCTGCTCAACGAGGTCCGTCGCGATGCGTCGCCGGCCCTGCTGGTGGCGCTGGACAACATCTCCGATCCACGCAACCTCGGCGCGATCGTGCGGTCGGTGGCCGCGTTCGGCGGTCACGGGGTGCTGATCCCGCAGCGCCGCTCGGCATCGGTCACCGCGGTGGCCTGGCGCACGAGTGCCGGTGCTGCGGCGCGGGTTCCGGTGGCGCGGGCGACGAACCTCAACCGCACGCTCAAGTCGTGGGCGGACTCCGGGCTGCAGATCGTGGGCCTGGATGCCAAGGGCGACACCACCCTCGACGAGCTCGACGGCTCCGGGCCGACGGTGGTGGTGGTCGGCTCCGAGGGCAAGGGGCTCTCGCGCCTGGTGCGGGAGAACTGCGACGCGGTGGTGTCGATCCCGATGGCGGGGCCCACCGAATCGCTCAACGCGTCCGTCGCCGCGGGCGTGGTGCTCGCCGAGATCGCCCGGCAGCGCCGTTCCTGACCTGCGGCCGCCGGTGCGGATCGACGCCGAACTGTGCCACGTCTCGGGCCACGGCGGTTTCTTCGCGATCCGCACCGGGCCGCCCGGACCTGGATATCGTTCCACCGCAGACGGTTTCGCGGATCTGATCGCGTCGACCGCACAGCGCACCGGGGCGCCGGACCTGCGCACCGCCGCGTCGCTGGTGCAGATGAGCGTGGCGTCGCGGCTGTGGTCCCCGGCGATCGCCTGCGCGACGGCCTTCGGTGTGGTGCCCGACTTCACCGGCCTGTACCGCGCCGACGATTCCGCCGAGTTGCTGCTCTGCCGGCCCACGGGGGTGCGCGCGCACCGCGACGAGGATTTGGCCGGGCTGTTGTACACCCACGTCGTCGAGCGCACGCTGGAGCCGCTGGCGGCGGGGCTGCCGGTCCCGATCGCGCCGGGACTGCTCGCCGGCAACGTGGCCTCGGCGTTGGTCGGCGCGGCTCGGGCCTGGGGTGTCGTGCGCCCGGATCTGTGTGCGCCTGCGGTCCGGTTGACGCACACGCTGCTGCGGACGGGACAGCTGCGCGACACCGGGAAGATGAAGGGCGACTTGGACTTCCGTCGTCGCAGCTGCTGCCTGTACTACCGGGTGGCGGCCGGCGCCAAGTGCGCGGACTGCGGAATCTAGAGGCCCAGCAGTCGTGCGCTCGTCCAGAGCCCGATGACCGAGAGGACCAGCACCACCGGGGTGGTGCACAGGCCCACCCGGCTGAAGTCGGCGAACCCGGTACCGGTGGAGTTTCCGGTCTCGGCGCGGATGACCCGGCGCCACAACAGGTTCGCCAGTGACCCGATGTAGGACAGGTTGGGTCCGACGTTGACGCCGATCAGCACGGCCAGCACCGCGGCCGGTCCGGCGGCCTCGACGAGCGGGAGCATCACCAGCACGGCGGGCAGGTTGTTCACCGCGTTGGACAGCAGGGCCGAAACCGCGGCGAGCACCAGCAGGGTGGTCAGGCTGTCGCCGGCCGGGATCACCTGTGCCATCGCGCTTTCCATGCCGTTGCGCATCACCGCGTCGACCACGACACCCAGGCACAGTACGAACGCCAGGAACGGGATGTCGAGTGCGCCCACGATCCCGCGCACCGTGCTGCGCCCCGCGCTCAGGCTGCGCGCGCCGAGGACCACCGCCCCGGCCAGCGCCGCCCACCCCGGGGACAGACCGGCCAGCGACGTGACCGCGAAGCCGGCCAACGTGGCTGCGACCACCACCACGGCGAACCGGGGCACGGGCACCGCCTCCTCGCTGGGCGCCGGGCGCGGCGGCACGGCGAGATCGGAGGCGAAGATCATTCGCAGCAGCAGGAATTCGGCCGCCACCGCGATCAGCCACGGCAGCGTCATCGCGGCCGCGAACTGAAGGAACGTCAGTCCCGCGGCGGTGAACGCCAGCAGGTTGGTCAGGTTGGACACCGGCAGCAGCAGCGAGGCGCTGTTGGCCAGGTGCGCGGTGGCGTAGGCGTGGGGGCGCGACGGCACCTGCAGCATGCGCGCGGTGGCCAGCACGACCGGCGTCAGCAGCACCACGGTGGCGTCCAGGCTCAGCACCGCGGTCACCACGGCGGCGACGCCGAACACCGAGGCCAGTAGCCGGGGCTGGCTGCCGCCGGTGGTCCGCGCCATGAAGTCGCCGGCGGCCCGGAACAGGCCCTCGTCGGCGCAGAGTCTGGCCAGCACCAGGATCGCGGCGAGGAACCCGACCACCGGCGCGAGGCTGTTCACCTCCGCGATCGCGTCCTGCCAGGACACCGCGCCGCTCGCGACCACCAGCACGGCGGCGGGCACCGCGACCACCGCCTCGGGCCAGCCGTGCGGGCGCGCCAACGCGAACGCCAGCACCGCGAACAGCGCTGCCAGCGCGACGATCAGCGCCACGGGTCGCTGCGCTGCCACAGCGTCGGCAGATGCAGCGCGACGCCGTCGGTCTCGGCCAGCCGGCCCAGGACACGCATCGTGACGTCGAGGTCGTCGACGGCGCGGGGGAACGCGCGCAGCGGTTTGTCCAGGGGCCGGAAGAAGTCGTCCCAGTGGATCAGCACCACCCGGCGGGCACCGACGAGGCCGACGGTCTGCTCCCAGTACGCGCGCAGGTAGTCCTCGGGTTGGCGGCCGAGTTGGCCGACGCCGAGGTACACCACGTCGGCGCGATGGCCGGCCAGCGCGCCGGGGACGAAGCCGGCGCTGCCGACGATCAGCAGGCGCTGCCCGCTGGGGCGGTGGTGCACGAGTGTCGACCACGCCTCACCGCACCGGTAGGCCGACACCCGAGCCGGCGGGCGAACCGGGGCAGTGATCGGCCCCGGGAAGCGATCCGGGGGACAGTGCGCGCCTTCGACGAGTGTGAGATCGAAGTTGCCGACCGGGAGCGCCTGTCCCGGGGTGACCACCTCGGCGCGGACCGATCCGTGGCCGCGGGCGATCTGGGCGGCGGACTCGCCGCCGATCAGCCGGGCCCCGGTCCGGTCGGCCACCATCGCGGAGTCCAGGGCGTGGTCGAAGTGGGTATGCACCGGTGCTACGGCGTCGAGGCGGTCCACTCCCAGGCGCGCCAGCCCCGTCTCGATCCGCGGCAGCGACGGCGACACCGGCCGGGTCGCGACGGTGAGAAGGCCTGGGCGGGAGAAGAACCCGTCGGTCAGCACTGCGGACGCGCCGTCGTCGACCAGCAGGGTGGTGACCCCCGCCCACGTCACGCTCACCGTTGAGTCGGCACCCGCCGCGGGCACGTCGAAGCGCTGCGCGTAGGCGCGCAGGTCGGGCCGGCGCAGCGTCAGGCGCATGGTCTCTCCTAGGTGGGTGGGAAGTACATCTCCTGGCGGACCGTGCAGGCCAGCTCGCCGTTGCGGTTGTACATCCGGCCGCTGGCCAGGGCGATGCGGTCCACGGCGCTCGGCGAGCTCTGGTCGTAGAACATCCAGTCCGACAGCTGCGCCGGCCGGTGGAACCACACCGAGTGGTCGCGCTGCGCCGACGGTCCCAGGCCGCCACGCGCGGCGAACGCCGGCTCGGTCAGGGTGACGGCCGACAGGTAGGCGACCAGCGCGGTGTGCACGGCCGGATCGTCGGGTACGTCGCCGTCGGGACGCCACCAGATCCGAGCCGGGGCGGGCGGGGCGGCGGCGGTGTCGACGACGCGGCGCTCGAACCACCGCAGGCTGGCCCACTGGCCCCGGCCGGTGTCGGCGTCTTCGGCGGAATGGGTGGGGGCGGCCGGAAGCTCCTCGGGGGCGGCGACGTCGGGCATGGGTGGCTGGTATTCGATGCCGTCGGTGGTCGCGTTCTTGAACGACGCCATCGCCTCGAGCAGCACCTCGCCGTCCTGGCAGGCGGTCACGCGCCGGGCGGAAAACGTCCGGCCCTCCTGCAGGCGCACGACCTCGAACTCCACCGGGCGGCTCGCGTCGCCGGGGCGCAGGAAGTAGGTGTGCACGCTGTGGGCGCGGCGATCGGCCGCGGTGAGGCCCGCAGCCAGCAGCGCCTGCGCCGAGATGTGACCGCCGAGGATGTGGTTGAACGGGGCGGGCAGCTGCTCGCCGGCGAACGTGCTGTCGCCGATGCGGGTCAGGCGCAGGGTGGCCAGCACGTCATGCAGTGAGGAGGACATCGACGCACATCATGCCCGACGGTCAGCCGAACGGCGCGACCGTGACCCCGTCCTCGAGCAGCCGGCGGCGCACCGCGGCGGCGATGCGCACCGCGCCGGGCGAATCGCCGTGCACACAAACCGATTCGACGTGGATCTCGACGGTGGACCCGTCGATCGCGGTGACCGTACCGTCGCGGACCATCGACGCGACCCGATGGGCGATCTCCTCGGGGTCCTCGAGGACGGCGCCGGGTTCGCGGCGCGAGACCAGCCGGCCGTCGGGGGTGTAGGCGCGGTCGGCGAATGCCTCGGGGATGGTGCGCAGTCCGAGCCGTTCCGCGGCGGACAGGAACGCCGACCCGGCCAGGCCGAGCACCGCCAGGTCGGGGTCGGTGGCGTGCACGGCCGCGGCCACCGCCTCGGCCTGGTCTTCGTGGTGGACGATCGCGTTGTACAGCGCGCCATGCGGTTTGACGTAGGTGACGGTCGAGCCGGCCGCGCGGGCCAGCGCCTGCAGGGCGCCGATCTGGTAGATCACGTCGGCGGTGAGTTCGTGGGGTTCGACGTCGATGAAGCGGCGGCCGAAGCCGGCGAGGTCGCGGTAGGCGACCTGGGCGCCGATGCGTACCCCGCGGTCGGCGGCGGAGCGGCAGGTGCGGGCCAGGGTGGCGGCGTCGCCGGCGTGGAATCCGCACGCCACGTTGGCGCTGGTGACGATGTCGAGCATGGCGTCGTCGTCACCGATCTGCCACACCCCGAAGCCTTCTCCGAGGTCGGCGTTCAGGTCGACGGTCGGGATCTCCACCCCAGCCAGCCTAATGCGCGGAGCGGCGGGCGCCGATCGCCCAGCAGACCAGGAAGATCGCGAACGAGATCGTGGTGACGAACACCGACACCGGCACCCCGGGGGCGAGCGAGAGCACGAGCCCGCCGACCGCGGCGATCTCGGCGAACACCACCGACGCCGCCATCGCCTTGAGTGGGGAGGTGAACACCCGGGCGGCCGCGGCGGCCGGGGTGATCAGCAGCGACATCACCAACAGCGCGCCGACGATCTGCACGCCCTGGGCGGCGGTCACCCCGACCAGCGCGGCGAACACGATGCCCAGCGCGCGCACCGGCACGCCGCGCCCGGCGGCCACCTCGGGGTCCACGGTGGCGAACAGCAGGGGCCGGAAGGTCACCGCGAGCACCACCATCACCAGGACGGTCACCACGGCCAGCAGGGTCAGCCCGGAGTAACCCACGCCGACGATCTGACCGGTCAGCAGCGAGAAGCTGGTGCCGGTGCGCCCGGGGTAGAGGTGGATGAACAACACCGCCAGACCGAGCCCGAACGCCAGTACCACGCCGATCGCGGAGTCGCGGTCTTTCGTGCGCTGGCCCAGGATGCCGAACAGCACTGCGGCCAGCGCGGATCCGATGAGGGCGCCGATGCCGATGCTGAATCCGGCCAGCAGCGCGAACGCCGCGCCGGTCAGCGACAGTTCGGCGGAGCCGTGCACCGCGAACGACATCTGCCGCATCACGATCAGCGGCCCGATGACGCCGGACACCAGCGCCAGTAGCGCCGAGGCGATCAGCGCCTGCTGGACGAAGTCCCGGCTGAGCAGTTCCGCGGTGGTGTCGAACGCGAACAGATTGGCGAACAACCGCTCGAGTCTCTCAGTCATGGTCGTGCCCGGCATGGTGGTCGTGATGGTCGTGGTGGTACTGGCTCTCGTCGCCGACGACGATGTAGCGGTGCCCGACCTTGATCACCTCGATGTCGGCCCGGTACAGCTCCGACAGCGTCTCCGAGGTCATCACCTCGTCGACGGAGCCGACCCGGAACCGGCCGTCGACGAGGTAGATCACCCGGTCGACGTAGGGCAGTACCGGGTCGACCTCGTGGGTGACGAACAGCACCGCGGTGCCGGCTTCCCGGCGCCGGCGGTCGATCAGGTTGCAGACCAGCCGGGCGTTGGCGGGATCGAGGTTGAGCAGGGGTTCGTCGCACAGGAGTAGTGCGGGGTCGCTGGCCAGCGCCTGGGCCACCCGCACGCGTTGCAGTTCGCCACCGGACATCACCCCGACCGGTACGTGCGCCAGGTCGGTTCCGTTGACCTGGGCCAGGGCGTGGCGTACCGCTCGGCGTTTGGCGGCGCGGGCCTGCGGGCTCCAGCCGGCCAAACCCCAACGGTGACCGTCGTAGCCCAGGGCGACGAGGTCGGAGCCGCGCAGCGAGACCCCGCGGTCCATCGAGCGGTGCTGGGGGACGTAGCCGATCCGTTCGCTGCCGGCGCGCACCGGTTCGCCTTCGACGGCGACGCTGCCCGCGGACAGGTTCATCTGGCCGAGCAGCACCTTGAGCAGCGAGGTCTTGCCGGTGCCGTTGGGGCCGAGGACGGCGATGAACTCGCCGGTGCGGACGGTCAGGTCGAGCCCGTCCCACAGGACGCGGTCACCGAACGCCAGACGTGCGCCCCGGATGTCGACGACGTCGCGCGACTGGGTGCTCACTCGGCGTGATTATTCGCCGGGTCCGTCGGCGGCGTCCAGCGCAGCCGCGATCCGGTCGATGGTCTCGCCCTGCCACTGCAGGAAGTCCTTGCCCTCGGGCAGGGTCTCGGTGACCTCGATCAGCGGCAGGCCCGCTGCCGTCGCGGCGTCGGCGATCTGCCGGCTGACCGCCGACTCGGTCTGCGCGTTGACCACGACCGCGGACACCTGCTTGCCGTTGATGAGGTCGAGCATGGCCGCGACGTCGGCGGGGGCGGGGTCGCCGCCGTGCTCGACGGCGTTGGTGAACGACGGGGGGGTCAGGTCGGCGATGCCGGCGTTGCGCAGCGCGTAGTAGGCGACCGGCTCGGTGGACACCACCGAGGCGCCGGGGTGCGCCTGACCGACGGCGCGCTGCGCCATCGCGAGGGTGTCGACCTCGGAGCCGAACGTCTCGGCGTTGGCCGCGTAGTCGGCCGCGTTGACCGAGTCGGCCTCGGTGAGCAGTTCGGCGATGCGGGTGGCGACGGCCTTGACCGTGGGCAGGTCGTAGAACACGTGCTCGTTGGCGGTCGCGCCGGTTTCGGCGGTGGGGGAAAGTGAGTATGCGTCGACGCGCGTAACCTCTGGGGCGTTCTGCAGCACCTGGTCGATCCACTGGTCGTAGTGGCCGCCGTTGTAGACCACGAGGGACGCGTCGGAGATGGCGGCGGCGTCGGCCGGGCTCGCCTCGAACGAGTGCGGGTCGGCAACGGTGCCGGTGATGATCGAGGTCACCGTCGCGTCGTCGCCGACGACGGCTTGGGCGACGCTGCCCCATACGTCGGTGGAGGCGACGACGGAGACGCCCGCGGGTGCCCCGGTGTCGTCCGGGGTGTTGGAGCAGCCGACCGCCGAGAACACCAGGACAGCGCCGAGCGCTGTGGCGACGAGCGCGCGCATACATTTCTCCTCGTGCAAATGAAAACCGTTTCCAATAACTGTAGCTCATGCACATCGCGGTGCGCATTGGGCTAGCGTCGGGGAGCATGTCCAGGAGTCCCGCGCCGCGCCGACGCGCCACCCTGGCTTCGCTGGCCGCCGAACTCAACGTCTCGCGGACCACCGTCTCCAACGCCTACAACCGCCCCGACCAATTGTCCGCGGAAATGCGTGAGCGGGTTCTCTCGGCCGCCAAGCGGCTCGGCTACCCCGGTCCCGACCCCGTCGCGCGGTCGCTGCGGACCCGTCGGGCGGGTGCGATCGGGCTGGTGATCACCGAGCCGTTGAACTACTCCTTCAGCGATCCGGAAGCGCTGGATTTCGTTGCCGGACTTGCCGAATCGTGTGAGGCGGTCGGGCAGGGGCTGCTGCTGGTGGCGGTGGGGCCCAACCGCAGCGTCAGCGAGGGTTCGGCGGCGGTGCTCGGCGCCGGGGTGGACGGTTTCGTGGTGTACTCGGCGGCCGACGACGACCCGTATCTGCCGGCGGTGCTGCAGCGGCACCTGCCCGTCGTGGTGGTCGACCAGCCGAAGGACGTGCCCGGCGCCTCGCGGGTGGACATCGACGACCGCGGCGCGATGCGTGCGATGGCCGAGCACGTCATCGGTCTCGGGCACCGCGACATCGCGCTGCTGACCATGAGGCTGGACCGGCAGTGGCCGTGCGGTGGGCCCGGTCCGGTCCTGGCGGACCCGGCGCGCGTGGCCGGTGCGCAGTTCCACGTGCAGGGCGACCGCATCCGCGGGGTGCGGGATGCGATGGCCGCCGCCGGACTCGACGCGGCCACGCTGACCATCGTCGAGAGCTACGAGCACGGACCCCTCTCGGGCGGTGCCGCCGCGGAGGTGGCCCTGCGCGCGAACCCGCGGGTGACGGCGCTGATGTGCACCGCCGACGTGCTGGCGCTCTCCGCGATGGACCACCTGCGGGCGCGCGGCATCTACGTGCCGGGCCAGATGACGGTCACCGGCTTCGACGGCGTCCCCGAGGCGCTGCGGCGCGGGCTCACCACCGTCGTCCAGCCCAGTGTCGAAAAGGGCCGCCGCGCAGGCGAACTGCTGCACCAGCACTCGGCGGTGCCGGTCGTCGAGGTGCTGCCCGCCGAGGTGGTGCGGGGCCGGACGTCGGGCCCGCCGGCCTAGCCGCGCCGGCGCCCCAGCAGATGGTGCAGGGCGGTGGCGACGTCGTCGGGGGAGTCGACGCGGTAGCGCGCCGCGGTGTCCCCGGGACCGATCTTGACGCCGACGTCGTTTGCGCCCAGGCGGCGGAACGCCTTCTCGTCGGTGACGTCGTCGCCGAAGAACACCACGGTGGTGGCGTCGTGCTCGCGGCGCAGGATGTCGATCGCCTCGCCCTTGTCGGTGTCGATCACGGCGAATTCCAGCACCGCCTTGCCGGTGGTGGCGTGGGCGTTCCAGTCCGCCGCCGCCGCCCACGCCTCGGCGAGCGCCGTCTGGCCGTCGGCCTCGGCGGCGTTGCGCACATGCAGGGCCACGCTGGCCGGCTTGGTCTCCACCGTCACGCCCGGCTTCTCCGCGGCGATCGCGCGCAGGGTGTCGGTGATGGTGTTCAGCAGCTGCTCGTCGATGCGGTGCGCGAATCCGGAGCGTGTGCCCGTCTCCGACGTGGTGTCGAACTCGGCGCCGTGGCTGCCCACCAGGTGTACCGAGACGGGCAGTCCGGACAGGACCCGCAGGTCGGCGAGCGCGCGCCCGGAGATCAGCGCGGCGGTGGTGTCGGGGAGCTCGGCCAGTCGGGTCAGCGCCTCGGCGGCCGCGGGCAGCGGGCGCGCGTCGGAAGGATGGTTGACGATCGGGGCCAGGGTCCCGTCGAAGTCCGACGTGACCAACAGCCGGGGTGCCCGCGCGGCGTCGTCCAGTGCCGAGAGCAGCTCGGCCGGCAGGTCACCCATGCGTCAGATCTTAGGGTGGTCGCCGTCCCCGATGAGCAGCCGCACGGCCAGGTCGAGGCGCTTGGCCACATCGGTGGCCGAGGCGCGGCGGGTCAGCCAGGCCAGCAGGTTGCTCAGCCACACATCGGAGATGACGCGGGCGATGTGGTACTGGTCCTCGGTGGGTTCGCCGTCGCTCATCGCGCGGGCGAACATCGAGTCCATCAGCTTGCCGACGTGGTCCACCTCGCCGGCCGCCGACGCGTCGGCGAAGACGAACGCGCGGGTCATCGCCTCGGTCAGCAGCGGGTTGCGCTGCATCGCGCGGTTGAGCTTGCCCACCATGATGTTGAGCCGCTGATATGGGGTGGCGCCGGCCGGGAACGCCGATCGGTCGGTCTTGGCGTCGATGCGCTCGAACTCGCGACCGAGCGCGGATACCAGCAGGTGCACCTTGGAGGGGAAGTAGCGGTACAGGGTGCCGACGGCGACGTCGGCGCGCTCGGCCACGGCGCGCATCTGGACGGCCTCGTAGCCGCCCTTCGACGCGATGGCCAGGGTGGCGTCCAGGATCCGTTTACGGCGTTCGCGCTGCGCCTCCGAGCCCAGTTCCGACTCGGCCAGCACGGCGACGTTCATGACCTGGCGGGGTCGTGAGTCGGCTGACTCGGAAGTCCCGGACATGCGGCCTGCGCTCCTTGGTTGATGCGTTCTCGTCGGAAACGATACGCACGCATGCCTCCGACATCCCACCCCTGCGCGGTCGACTTGACGGTCGAGCGCTGGCACTATTAGAACACGTTCTAGTGAGAAGCACCGTCTTCTCAACCAAACGCTAGGAGTCACGGTGTCGGTATCTTCCTCGGCGAGCGTCACCGACGAGCAGGCCGCGGCCCGCGAACTGGTCCGGACCTGGGCAATCGGCTCCGGCGGTATCGAGGCGGCACGTGAGGTGGAGCAAGGTGACGCCGATGCGTGGCGTTCGCCATACCGCGGTCTGGCCGAACTAGGGCTCTTCGGCGTCGCGCTTCCGGAGGACCTCGGCGGGGCGGACGGGTCGATCGGTGACCTGTGCGCGATGGTCGACGAAGCGGCCGCGGCGCTGGTGCCGGGCCCGGTCGCCACCACCGCGCTGGCCACCCTGGTGCTCGGCGACGCCGACCCGGACCTGCTCGAGGCGCTGGTCGCCGGCGAGCGCACCGCCGGGGTGACGCTGACCGCCGGGCTGGACTACGCCGACGGCCGGGTGTCCGGCTCCGCGCCCTACGTGCTGGGCGCCGACGCGGCCGGCGTGCTGCTGCTGCCCGCCGGGCAGCGCTGGGTCCTGGTGGACGCGACGGCCGAGGGCGTGACCGTGGAATCGCTGACGGCGACGGACTTCTCGCGGCCGCTGGCGCGGGTGACCTGTGACGGGGCCGCCGCCGTCGAGCTCGAGGTGCCCGCGCAGCGCGTCGTCGACCTGGCGGTGACACTGATGGCCGCGGAGGCCGCCGGTCTGGCGCGCTGGCTGCTGCGGACGGCGACCGACTACGCGAAGGTGCGCGAACAGTTCGGTAAGCCGATCGGCAGCTTCCAGGCCATCAAGCACATGTGCGCGGAGATGCTGCTGCGCTCCGAGCAGGCCGCGGTGGCTGCCGCCGATGCGGCCGAGGCCGCGTCGGGCCAGGACGCCGGTCAGCTGTCGATCGCCGCCGCGCTGGCCGCGTCGGTGGGCATCGAGGCGGCCAAGGCCAACGCCAAGGACTGCATCCAGGTGCTCGGCGGCATCGGCATCACCTGGGAGCACGACGCGCATCTGTACCTGCGCCGCGCTTACGGCATCGCCCAGTTCCTCGGCGGTCGCTCGCGCTGGTTGCGCCGCGTCGTGGACCTCACCCAGGCCGGGGTGCGCCGAGAGCTGCGCATCGATCTGGAGTCGGTGGCCGATCTGCGGCCCGAGATCACCGCGGCTGTCGCCGAGGTGGTGGCCGCCCCCGAGGAGAAACGTCAGGTGGTGCTGGCCGAGACGGGTCTGCTGGCTCCGCACTGGCCGCGCCCGTACGGCCGCGCGGCCGGTCCGGCCGAGCAGCTGCTGATCGACCAGGAGTTGGCCGCCGCCGACATCACCCGCCCCGATCTGGTGATCGGCTGGTGGGCGGTGCCGACCATCCTCGAGCACGGAAGTGCCGAGCAGATCGAACAGTTCGTGCCCGCCACCCTGCGCGGCGAGCTGAAGTGGTGCCAGTTGTTCAGCGAGCCCGGCGCCGGTTCCGACCTGGCGGCGTTGCGTACCAAGGCTGTCCGGGTGGACGGGGGCTGGAAGCTCACCGGGCAGAAGGTGTGGACGTCGGCAGCGCAGCAGGCCCACTGGGGCGTGTGCCTGGCGAGGACTGACCCGGACGCCCCGAAGCACAAGGGCATCACGTACTTCCTGATCGACATGCGTTCGCCCGGCATCGTGATCCGGCCGCTGCGTGAGATCACCGGCGACGAGCTGTTCAACGAGGTGTTCTTCGACGAGGTGTTCGTGCCCGACGAGATGGTGGTCGGGCAGGTCAACGACGGGTGGCGGCTGGCGCGCACCACGCTGGCCAACGAGCGCGTCGCGATGGCCAACGGCACCGCGCTGGGCAACCCGATGGAGGAGCTGCTGCGGGTGGTCGCGGACTCCGGAATCGATGCGGCACAACAGGATCAGCTCGGTGTGCTGATCGTGACCGCGCAGGTCGGCTCGCTGCTGGACCAGCGCATCGCGCAGCTCGCACTCGAGGGTCAGGATCCCGGCGCGCAGGCCAGCGCGCGCAAGCTGATCGGCGTGCGGTACCGGCAGGGACTGGCCGAGTTCCGGATGGACCTGTCCGAGGGGGCCGGCGCGGTGATCAACCAGCAGGTGCACGACTTCCTCAACACCCGCTGCCTGACCATCGCCGGCGGCACCGAGCAGATCCTCCTGACGATGGCGGGCGAGCGACTGCTGGGCCTGCCGCGCTAGAAGCGGGTCTGCGCGCAGGCGGTCGGGGTGGTCAGGTTCACCCCGCCGTAGACGACCTGGATCTGGGAGCAGGCCATGAAGTCGGCCTCGGTGGCCGGCAGCCCGGTGGTCCACACGGTGGGCGCCGAGTCGCCGTCGACGCGGAACCGTTCGATCGGGCCGCCGCCGAAGTAGGTCACCGAGATCTCGACGTTGTTGAGCGCCTTGTACATCTTCGACAGCACGTTGTTGTGGTTGGCGCCCTTGCGTTCTCGCGGCATCCCCGCCGGCGCGCTGTACCAGGCCTCCTGCCACACGTCGCGCTCGTTGCTGCGCAGCGTGATCGTCTGCCGGGCCCAGGTGTCCTGCGGGAACCCGATCGGGCCTGTGGGTGTCAGCAGGTTGGCGGTGGTGTCGAACCAGCACTTGTTCTCGCCCGGCACGCAGTTGGCGTTGACGTGCATCTCGATCCGGGTGGCGCCGTCCACGGCGATGGACGTGACGGCGGAGTTCGCCGCCGCGGACGCGGACGCGGGTTGGCACAGCGCCGAGATGAGCAGTGCCGTGGCGCCTGCCGCTGCAAGCCGATTCATCGTCACGAAGTTAGTCCCTCGTCATTCGTCGTAGGTGACTTCGACCGAATCGGTCGTCGGGTGCGCCTGGCACGCCAGGATCAGGCCCTCGTCGAGGTCCTGTTGTTCGAGCACGTCGTTGATCTCCATCGTGACCTCGCCGGACTTCTTCACCACCGCGCAGGCGCCGCAGTGGCCTTCGCGGCAGGAGAACGGCGCGTCGAGGCCCTTGTCGATCAGCACGTCGAGCAGCTTGGCCTTGCGCGGCCACGTCACCTCGTGGGTCTGCCCGTCGAGGGTGACCACGGCGGTGGCCGGGCCTTCGTCGCTGTCATCCTGCTCGATCTTCACCGTGGCGAAGGGGTCGCTCTCCAGCGACTTGAACACCTCGATGTGGATGCGCTCGGCGGGCAGCCCGGTGGTCTTGAGCGCTTCCTCGGCGGCGGCCATGAAGGGTCCCGGCCCGCAGATGAACGCCTCCCGCCCGGAGTAGGGCGCGACCAGTTCGCAGAGCCCGGACACCGTCGGCAGGCCCTGCACGGACTCCAGCCAGTGCACCGCGGTCAGCCGGTCCGGGTACTTCGCGGCGAGCTCGCGCAGGGCCGCGGCGAAGATCACCGAGTTCTCGTCGCGGTTGGCGTAGACCAGCGTCACCTTGCCGGTGCCCTCGGACAGCGCGGACTTCAGGATCGCCATCATCGGGGTGATGCCGCTGCCGGCGGCCAGCAGCAGGAAGTCGGTGTCCAGGCTCTTCGGGACGAAGGTTCCCGACGGCGCGAGCACATGCATCCGCATTCCGGCGTGCGCGTTGTCGCACAACCAGTTCGAGGCATAGCCGTCGGCGGTGCGTTTGACGGTGACGGTCAGCCGGTCGGCGTCGGTGAACGGCGAGCTGCACAGCGAGTAGCAGCGCGCGACGGACCCGGTCCGGTCGCTGGGGATCCGCAGCGTCAGGAACTGTCCGGGCGAGTAGCGCAGTTTCTCCGGTGCGACGGGCCCGTCGGCGGGCGCTTTGAACACCAGGGAGCGGGCGTCGGGCGTCTCGTCGATCACCTGGGCGATCTCGAGCTCGAGCACGTGACTGCCCAGGGGTTCGTCGTCGGCAACGTCGGTCACGAGATGAGGCCTCTCTTCACACCGCGGTCGGTCATAACTAGAACAGGTTACAGAAATGCATGTTCGCAGGTCCAGAAGCTACAGGGCACCGCTACTCGACATGAATCGTAACGTGTTCTAATCTCTTCTACGTTACTTCGCACGCCTCGGGAGGCACACAGTGACGTCCATTCAACAGCGCGACGCGCAATCGGTTCTCGCCGGTATCGACGACCTGCTGCCGCGGATCGCCGAACGCTCCGCCGCCGCCGAAGAGTTGCGCCGCCTGCCCGACGAGACCGTCGCCGAGCTCGACGAGGTCGGCTTTTTCAAGCTCCTCCAGCCCGAGCAGTGGGGCGGACTGCAGTGCGACCCCACCCTGTTCTACGAGGCCGTGCGACGGATCGCCAGTGCGTGTGGTTCCACCGGCTGGGTCGCGTCGATCATCGGCGTGCACAACTGGCACCTGGCCCTGTTCGACCAGCAGGCCCAGGAGGACGTCTGGGGCAGTGATCCCACGGTGCGGGTGTCGTCGTCGTACGCGCCGATGGGCGCCGGTCACGTCGTCGACGGCGGTTACCTGGTCAGCGGCGCCTGGCAGTGGTCCTCGGGCTGTGACCACGCCACCTGGGCGTTCCTGGGCGGCCCGGTGATCAAGGACGGCAAGCCGGTCGACTTCGGCAGCTTCCTGATCCCGCGCAGCGAGTACACGATCGACGACGTCTGGAACGTCGTGGGTCTCAAGGCCACCGGCAGCAACACTGTCGTGGTCAAGGACGTCTTCGTGCCCCGGCACCGCTTCCTGTCCTACAAGGCGATGAACGACGGCACCGCCGGCGGCTATCAGAACAACACCGCTCCGGTCTACAAAATGCCTTGGGGCACAATGCATCCCACGACCATCAGCGCGCCCATCATGGGGATGGCCTACGGTGCCTACGCCGCGCACGTCGAGCATCAGGGCAAGCGGGTCCGCGCGGCGTTCGCCGGGGAGAAGTCCAAGGACGACCCGTTCGCCAAGATCCGCATCGCCGAGGCCGCCAGTGACATCGACGCCGGCTGGCGTCAGCTGATCGGCAACGTCGGCGACGAGTACGCGCTGCTGCAGGCCGGCAAGGAGATCCCGTTCTCGCTGCGCGCGGCCGCCCGTCGGGACCAGGTCCGCGCCACCGCGCGGGCGATCGCGTCGATCGACCTGCTGTTCGAGGCCTCCGGCGCCACCGCGTTGCAGCTCGACCAGCCTGTGCAGCGCTTCTGGCGCGATGCGCACGCCGGCCGGGTCCACGCGGCCAACGAGCCTGAGCGGGCCTACCTGATCTTCGGCAACGACGCCTTCGGGCTGCCGCCGCAGGACACGATGGTATGACCTCCTACATTCAGGAGACCGAGCAGCAGGCCGAGGTCACGTTCGAGTCGACCTCGCGCTACGCGCAGGTCCGCGAGGACATGCGGCTGCACTACCACGAGGCCGGCGTCGGCAACTCTCAGACCGTCGTGCTGCTGCACGGCGGCGGTCCCGGGGCATCGAGCTGGTCGAACTTCAGCCGCAACATTGGTGTGCTGGCCCAGCGCTTCCATGTGCTGGCCGTCGACCAGCCCGGCTACGGGCACTCCGACAAGCACACCGAACACGAGCAGTACAACCGCTACAGCGCCACTGCGCTGCTGAACCTGTTCGACCATCTCGGCATCGAACGTGCTGCGCTGGTGGGTAATTCGCTGGGCGGCGGTACCGCGGTGCGCTTCGCGCTGGACAACCCGAAGCGGGCCGGGCGACTGGTGCTGATGGGTCCCGGCGGGCTGAGCGTCAACCTCTTCGCGCCGGACCCCACCGAGGGCGTCAAGCTGCTCGGGAAGTTCGCCGCCGAACCGACCCGCGAGAACATCGAGAAGTTCCTGCGCATCATGGTCTATGACCAGAGCCTGATCACGCCGGAGCTGGTCGAGGAGCGCTTCCAGATCGCCAGCACGCCGGAGTCGCTGGCCGCCACCAAGGCCATGGGCAAGTCGTTCGCCGGCGCGGACTTCGAGCTCGGCATGATGTGGCGCGACGTGTACAAGCTGCGCCAGCGGGTGCTGCTGATCTGGGGCCGCGAGGACCGGGTGAACCCGCTCGACGGCGCGCTGGTGGCGCTCAAGCAGATCGCGCGCGTGCAGTTGCATGTCTTCGGTCAGTGCGGACACTGGGCACAGCTGGAGAAGTTCGACGAGTTCAACAAGCTGACCACGGATTTCCTTCTGGAGGGATGACCACCATGACCATCCGATCACTGGGTTACCTGCGGATCGAGGCCACCGACGTCGCGGCCTGGCGCGAGTACGGGCTCAAGGTGCTCGGCATGGTGGAAGGCAAGGGCAACACCGACGGTGCGCTCTACCTGCGCATGGACGAGTTCCCGGCGCGCCTGGTGATCGTGCCCGGTGACCGCGACCGGCTGATCAGCTCCGGCTGGGAGACGGCGAACGCCGCCGCCCTGCAGGAGGTCCGCAAGAACCTCGAGGTCCACGGCACCCCCTACAAGGAGGCCACCGCCGCCGAGCTGGCCGAGCGGCGCGTCGACGAGATGATCGTGTTCGACGATCCGTCGGGCAACACCATCGAGGTGTTCCACGGGGTCGCGCTCGAGCACCGCCGCGTGGTCAGCCCGTACGGCCACAAGTTCGTCACCGAGGAACAGGGCCTCGGCCACGTGGTGCTGACCACCCGCGACGACGGTGAGACGCTGCACTTCTACCGTGACGTGCTCGGCTTCAGCCTGCGCGACTCGATGCGGCTGCCTCCGCAGCTGGTCGGCCGGCCCGCCGACGGGGCGCCGGCCTGGTTGCGCTTCCTCGGCGTGAACCCGCGCCATCACAGCCTGGCGTTCATGCCCGGCGAGACGCCCAGCGGCATCGTGCACTTGATGGTCGAGGTGGAGAACTCCGACGACGTCGGCCTGTGCCTGGACCGCGCGCTGCGCCGCAAGGTCAAGATGGCCGCGACACTCGGCCGCCACGTCAACGACAAGATGCTGTCGTTCTACATGAAGACGCCCGGCGGGTTCGACATCGAGTTCGGTTGCGAGGGACTCGAAGTCGACGACCAGAACTGGGTGGCCCGTGAGAGCACCGCGGTGTCGCTGTGGGGTCACGACTTCAGCGTGGGCTTCAAGAGCCAGTGACCGGGGGCTCGATCGACCCGCGCACGTTCCGCAATGTGCTCGGTCAGTTCTGCACCGGCATCACGGTGATCACCACGATCAGCGACGACGCTCCGGTCGGGTTCGCCTGCCAGTCGTTCGCGGCGCTGTCCCTGGAGCCTCCGCTGGTGCTGTTCTGCCCGACCAAGCAGTCGCGCTCGTGGCTGGCCATCGAGGCCAGCGGCAGGTTCTGTGTGAACGTCCTGCACGAGGACCAACAGCACGTGTCCGCGCGCTTCGGTTCCCGCGAACCCGACAAGTTCGCCGGAATCGACTGGACCCCATCGGAACTGGGCTCGCCGATCATCGCCGGCAGCCTGGCGCACATCGACTGCACGGTGGCCTCGGTGCACGACGGCGGGGACCACTTCGTGGTGTTCGGGGCGGTGCACTCGCTGTCGGAGATCCCGAAGAAGAAGCCGCGACCGCTACTGTTCTATCAAGGTCAGTACACCGGTATCGAGCCGGAGAAGAACACCCCGGCCGACTGGCGCAACGATCTCGAGGCTTTCCTCACCGCCACCACCGAGGACACCTGGCTGTAGCTCCTGCCGAGTGGTCCTGCCGGATCGCGTCGACCCTCGCCGCGTCGATACCCCACGGCTGGTCGACCCCGATGCGCACGTCGAGGTCCCACAGCACGCATTCCTCTGCCGGGCCGGCGATCAGCTCCCATGCGATGACGGTGCGCCGCAGTTGCTCGCCGACGGGATCGACACGCGCGCCGACGGGGGCGGAGCCCTCGGGATGGTGGTGCAGGAACCGACCGTATGCCTGGTGGCAGAACGTCGCATAGCGGACCGTGCAGAGGATCAAGCCATGCCAGGCTTCGTCGACGGCCCGCGACGGCATGCCGATCACCTGACCGTCCCAGATGGCGGGCCCACAGCACCGCAGCCACTGCCGCAGGCCGGTCGTGACGAGCTCACGCGGTTGCCAGGGGCAGGTCTTGAACACCGCTGGCGGAAGCTCCAGATCCGCCACCGCGGCGTTCATCCGATCGAGCCGATTTCCGCTGCGACGCAGCACTTTTTCACTGTATCCCCGGACCGTGGATGGGCGTACGCTTCGACCATGAGCACCACGGATGTCGTGGTCTGGGGTGGAGCAGCGGCGACGTTCATCTCCGCGTCGTCGGTGGTCTACCTGTTGGCGAGTCGCCACGATGATTCGGTGGGTCGCCACGACGACCGCGACTCCGCGAACGAGCGGCGCGCCGACACCTGGGATCGCGGCCACGACGGCTGCGGTGGCGGCGGTGGCTGTGGCGGGGGAGGCTGCGGCGGCGGGGCCTGAGTGATTGTTGCCTCGGTGCCGGGTAGTCCATCTCGATGACGACCCGCGACGAGACCCCCACCCGGACGGTCTTCGGTCACCCGATCGGGCTGACCAACCTGTTCGGGGTCGAGCTGTGGGAGCGGTTCTCGTTCTACGGGATGCTCACCATCCTTGGTTACTACCTGTACTACTCGGTCACCGAGGGCGGTCTGGGCCTGGCGCAGAGCACGGCCACCGGCATCGTCGGCGCCTACGGCGGGCTGGTGTACCTGTCCACTGTGCTCGGGGCGTGGGTCGCCGACCGGCTGCTGGGCATGGAGCGCACCGTCTTCTACGGCGGGGTGATCGTGATGCTGGGCCACATCGCGTTGGCGGTGCTGCCGGGCCTGGCGGGGGTCGGCGCGGGTCTGGTGCTGGTCGCGCTGGGGTCGGGCGCGCTAAAGGCCAACGCCTCGTCGCTGCTCGGGACGCTCTATGCCAAAGGTGACGCGCGCGCCGACGGCGGGTTCACGCTGTTCTACCTCGGCATCAATCTGGGCGCGTTCATCGGGCCGCTGATCACCGGGCTGTTGCAGACCCGCATCGGGTTCCACGTCGGGTTCGGTGCGGCGGCGGTTGGCATGGCGCTCGGCCTGATCCAATACGTGGCGTTCCGGCGCAATCTGGGCGGCCATGGCCGCGAGGTGCCCAACCCGCTGCCGCGCGAGGCGAACGGCAAGGTCGTCGGCGTCGCGGTCGTCGTATTGGTCGTGATCGCGGCGGGGATCGCCCTGCGGCTGGTCAGGTTGGAGAATCTGTCCGAGATCACGACGGTGGTCATCGTCGCTGCCTCGGTCGGCTACTTCGCCCTGCTGCTGCGGTCGTCGAAGGTCACCGCCCCGGAACGTACTCGGGTGCGCGCCTTCATCCCGCTGTTCATCGCAAACGCCGTCTTCTGGTCACTGTTCCAGCAGATCTTCACGGTGCTGGCGGTGTACTCCGACGAGCGGATGAACTGGTCGATCTTCGGCTGGGTCGCGCCGTCGAACTGGATCGGTTCCATCGAGCCGATCTGGATCATCACGCTGTCCCCGTTGTTCGCCCTGATGTGGACCCGGCTGGGCAGGCGCGCGCCGACCACGCCACGCAAGTTCGCCTACGGCGTCGTCGGGATGGGGCTGGCGTTCCTGTGCTTCGTCCCGCTGGCCGGCATCGACGAGGTGCCCGCGCTGCTGGTGATGGCGATCCTCGGGGTGTTCGCGGTCTCGGAGTTGCTGCTGTCGCCGATCGGCCTGTCGGTCACCACCAAGCTGGCCCCCGAGGCGTTCCGGGCACAGATGATGGCCCTCTACTTCTTCTCGGTCGGCATCGGCACCTCGATGTCGGGTGTGCTGGCCGGCTGGTACGACCCGGCCCGGGAGGTGACGTACTTCGGAGTCCTCGGCGCCGTAACCGTGGCCACCGGTGTGGTGGTGTGGCTGATCGCGCCGCGGGTCAGCCGCCTGATGGAGGGCGTCCACTGACGTCGCCGGCGCGTCGGCCCGCTCCCTCGACCAGCGACCTGACGACAGCCAGATGATGCGGCAGGACTTTGGCCCACACCAGGCGGGCCACGGGGTTGGCCACTCGTACGAAGGTCGCGAACGTCACGCCGTCGTCGCCGACGCGCGTCACGAGTTCGCCGGTCAGGCCGATCCACGAATCAGCGTGCAGCCGAACGTATTCGTCGTTGTCGGCGGTGATGGGCCAACCGGCTACGGTGTCGGGTTCGCCGTGGTGCAGTCGCAGGCTCAGTGAGCGCCAGCCGGTGCGCAGGCGCAGGCGCGTGGCGACCGGGGCGGACTCGAGGATCTCCCGCGCCCATGCCTGCGGTGTGCGCGCGGGCATCTGATCGGCGCGCAGTAGATGAGCGTCGGCGTGGTCGATGCGGGTCAGCGTGCAGCACGCCAGAAGTGCACGGTCGGTATCGACCCGTTCGATGTGGGGTTGCTGGGAAGTCATGTCGTCACCGCCTGTTAGATACAGAACAGTACTGTATCTATCGTAGGGTGGGCAAGTGCCTCCACCTGTTCGCACGTCGCGGGAGACCTGGATCGAGACCGGCCTTGCGCTGTTGGCTGCCGAAGGGTCCGACGCTGTGCGGGTAGAGGTGTTGGCGCAGCGTCTCGGCGTGACCAGAGGTGGGTTCTACCGGCAGTTCGCCGGCCGCTCGGAATTCGTCGACGCCATGCTCGAGACCTGGGAGCGGCGCTGCGTCGACGAGGTGCGGACGCGCGTCGAGGCAGACGATGGCGACGCGGCGAGCAGGATTCGCCGGGCCGGGTTGCTGACCTTCTCCGCGGAGTTGCTCCCCGTGGATCTCGCGATTCGGGAGTGGGCCCGGCGGGACCCAGGAGTCGCGGAACGGTTGGCGCGGGTGGACAACCGCAGGATGGAATACCTGCGCGAAATCATCGCGACGACCTGCGCCGACACCGATGAAGTGGAGGCGCGCGCATTGCTGGCGTTCTCACTGGTCATCGGCGCCCACGTGATCGCTGCCGACCATGCGGGCCGCAGTCGCGGCAGCGTGGTGCGAGCGGCAACCCGGCTGCTCCTGTCCTGAATCACACGGTTGTGATTCATCCACACTGTGGACAACTCCTGTGGATAACTTCCTCAGGTGTGACCGAGCAGCACGTCACGCTGATCGGTGACCCGCGCCCGGATCGCGTCGACGACGGCGGCGACCTCCGGCCGGCGCAGCGTCTCCGCTCGCGTCACCAGCCAGTACGTCAGCCGGATCGACACTGCGTCGGGCAGGACGCGCACCAGGTCGGCGTGGCGGTCGGCCATGAAGCAGGGGAGTAGTCCCAACCCGGCCGAGGCGCGGGTGGCCTCGACATGGACGAACACGTTGGTCGACGTGACCGACTCCCGCATGGCCGGCGCGAAGCTCGTCGCCCGGTCGAGGTCATCGACCTGCAGCATCGAGTCGATGAAATACACCAGCGGGAAGCGCTGCAGATCGGCGACGCCGGCCGGCGCGCCGTGCACGGCCAGGTACCCGCGCGACCCGTACAGGCCCAGGCAGTAGTCCGCCAGGCGCAGCGCCTCGGCCCGGTGCACCTTCGGTTCCCCGACCACGACCTCGATGTCCATCCCGGATCGCTGCTGGGTCGCCCGCCGCGTGGTGGCCACGAGCTCGACGGCCACCTGGGGATGCTCGCGTTGGACGGCCGCGGCCGCCGGCGCCGCGATGTAGGCCGAGAAGCCGTCGGTCGCCGAAATCCGCACCACGCCCTCCAGCGCGCGCCGGCCCGTATCGTCGGTGGCCAGCGACCGCACCGCGGCCTCCACGGCCTCCGCGGCGGTGAGCGCCTCCCGGCCGAGGTCGGTGAGCTCCCACCCGCTGCCGACCCGAGCCAGCACCCGGCCGCCCATCGCGCGCTCCAGCGCTGCGATCCGCCGGCTGATGGTGGTGTGGTTGAGCCCCAGCTCCTCGGCCGCCGTGGTGTAGCGCCCGGTCCGGCCGACCGCGAGCAGCACCAAGAGATCATCGGCACTCGGTCGTCGTACCGGAGACAGCATGTGTGCATTTTTGCAGACCGGTACTGCGGTTTTGGCCATTGCGGGTTCGGGGTAGGTGCATGAATACTCACGGGAACTGTGGTGGGCATCACAAAGGAGGGGTGTGCGATGAGCGCGCAACAGTCCGGGGCACCCGTCACGACGGGCCTCAAACGGGTCGTCGTCGCGTCGATGGCCGGCACCGTGGTGGAGTGGTACGAGTTCTTCCTGTACGCGACCGCGGCGACGCTGGTGTTCAACAAGATATTCTTCGCCGAGGGCACCAGTGAAGCGGCCGGCCTGATCGCGGCCCTGCTGACCTACGCGGTCGGCTTCGTCGCCCGACCGCTGGGCGGCATCGTCTTCGGGCACTTCGGCGACAAGTACGGCCGGAAGAAGCTGCTGCAGTTCGCGATTCTGCTCGTCGGTGCGGTGACCTTCCTGATGGGCTGCCTGCCGACGTACGCGCAGATCGGGGTGTGGGCGCCGATTCTGCTGGTGACGTTGCGGTTCCTGCAGGGCTTCGCGGTCGGCGGGGAGTGGGGCGGCGCTGTCCTGCTGGTCGCCGAGCACAGTCCCAGCAAGGACCGGGCGTTCTGGGCCAGCTGGCCGCAGGCCGCGGTGCCGGTCGGCAACATGCTCGCCACGGTGGTGCTGCTGGTGCTGACGGGCGTGCTGCCCGAGGACGCGTTCCTGTCCTGGGGCTGGCGGGTCGCGTTCTGGCTGTCGGCGGTGGTCGTGCTGATCGGTTACTACATCCGCACCAAGGTCACCGACGCGCCGATCTTCGTCGCCGCGCAGGAAGAGGTCGAGCGGGTCAAAGCCGTGTCCTACGGCGTCTTCGAGGTGCTGAAGCGTTATCCCCGTGGGGTTTTCACCGCGATGGGTCTGCGCTTCGCCGAGAACATCATGTACTACCTCGTCGTCACGTTCTCGATCGTCTACCTCAAGACCCACGTCGGCACCGACACCAGCGACATCCTCTGGTACCTGCTCGTCGCGCACGCGGTGCACTTCATCGTGGTGCCGCAGGCGGGTCGCCTCGCCGACCGCTACGGCCGCCGGCCGGTGTACATGGCGGGCGCGGTCCTGGCCATCACGTGGGGCTTCTTCGCGTTCCCGATGATGAACACCGGCAACTATCTGATGATCATGGGCGCGGTCATCCTCGGCCTGGTCATCCATGCGCTGATGTACGCGCCGCAGCCGGCCATCATGGCCGAGATGTTCCCGACGCGGATGCGGTATTCCGGTGTGTCGCTGGGCTATCAGGTCACCTCGATCGTCGCCGGCTCGCTGGCACCGGCCATCGCGACGTGGCTGTTGGACCGGTTCGGCACCTGGGTGCCGATCGCGATCTACCTGGCCGGCGCCTCGGTCATCACGCTGGTCGCGGCGTACTTCACCCGCGAGACCAACGGCCTCGATCTGCACAGCCTCGACGAGGCCGACCGCGAGCAGCTGGCCAAGGCCGGACTGGTATGAGCGACCTGACCGGCCGCACGGCGCTGGTGACCGGCGGTGCGGGCGGTATCGGCGCGGCGTGCGCGCGCGAGCTGGCGGCCCGCGGCGCCGCGGTCACCGTGGCCGACGTCGACGCGGCGGGCGCGCGGGAGGTGGCCGACGAGATCGGGGGCATCGCCTGGACGCTGGACCTGCTCGACGTGGCGGGCCTGGAGGAGCTCAGCCTCGAGACCGACATCCTGGTCAACAACGCCGGGGTGCAGAACGTCGACCCGATTCCGGACTTCCCGCCGGCGAAGTTCCGCTCGATGCTGGCGTTGATGGTGGAGGCGCCGTTCCTGCTGATCCGGGCCGCGCTCCCGCACATGTACCGCAACGAGTTCGGACGCATCGTCAACATCTCGTCGGTGCACGGCCTGCGGGCCTCGCCGTTCAAGTCGGCCTACGTCACCGCCAAGCACGCGCTCGAAGGGCTGTCCAAGGTCACGGCGCTGGAGGGTGGACCGCACGGTGTGACGAGCAACTGTGTGAACCCCGGCTACGTCCGGACCCCACTGGTGACCAAGCAGATCGACGATCAGGCGCGAACGCATAACATCCCCACCGAACAGGTACTGACCGAGATCCTGCTCAAGGAGAGTGCTGTCAAGCGGCTCGTCGAGCCAGAGGAGGTAGGGGCGTTGGTGGGCTGGCTGGCATCGCCGCACGCGGGAATGGTGACCGGAGCGTCGTACACGATGGACGGCGGGTGGAGCGCCAAGTGACCGACGCCCCGCAGTGGACCCCCACCGACGACGACCTCGCCAACAGCCGCGTCGCCGACTTCACCCGGTTCGTCGAGAAGCGCACCGGCGCGACGTTCGACGACTACCACGCGCTGTGGCAATGGTCGGTCGACGACCTCGACGGGTTCTGGTCGGCGCTGTGGGACTACTTCGAGCTCGGCGAACGCGGCGACACCGTGCTGTCCGGCACGGACATGCCGGGCGCGAAGTGGTTTCCGGGCACCACGCTGAACTACGTCGACCAGGTCGTGCGCAACGCGCGCACCGACCGCCCGGCCATCATCGCCGTGAGTGAGGAAGGCCCCGACCGCGAGGTGTCCTGGGCCGAACTGATTGGCCGTGCAGCGGCGTTCGCGGAGAAGCTCCGGGCCGCAGGGGTGACGCCCGACGACCGCGTGGTCGGCTATCTGCCGAACATCCCCGAGGCGGTGATCGCGTTCCTGGCCACGGCCAGCCTCGGCGCGGTGTGGAGCGCGTGCGGTCAGGACTATTCGGCCAAGGCCGCGCTGGACCGGCTCGGTCAGCTCGAGCCCAAGGTGCTCGTGGCCGCCGACGGGTACCACTTCGGCGGCAAGTACCGCGACAAGCGGGATGATGTCGAGGAGCTGCGGGCCGGGTTGCCGACCCTGCAGGCGAGTTTCGGTCTCGACGATCTGACGGAGCGCTCCGACGCCCCGCTGTCGCCGGTGGCCGTGCCGTTCGACCATCCGTTGTGGATCCTGTTCTCCTCCGGTACCACGGGGCTGCCCAAGGGCATCATGCACGGCCACGGCGGGGTGGTGCTCGAACATCTCAAAGCGGTTGCACTGCAATCCGACATCGGCCCGTCGGACACCTTCTTCTGGTACACCAGCCCCAGCTGGATGATGTGGAACTTCCAGGTCGCCGGTCTGCTGGTGGGCTCTACGATCGTGTGCTACGACGGCAGCCCCAACACACCGAAGCCGGATACGTTGTGGGAGATCGCCGCTCGCGTGCGTGCGACGGTGCTGGGTACCAGCCCCGGCTATGTGCTCGGCTGCATCAAGGCCGACGCCCAGCCCAAGGAAGCCCACGACCTGTCGGCGCTGCGCTCGGTCGGCATCACCGGCTCCTCGCTGCCGCCGGCCTCCTCGACCTGGCTCGCCGACCACGTCGGCGTGCACGTGGCATCGATCAGCGGTGGCACCGACGTGGTGTCGGCGTTCATCGGCGGCGTGCGCACGGTGCCGGTGTGGCCCGGTGAGTTGTCGGCGCCGTATCTCGGTGTCGCGCTGGCGGCGTGGGACGAGTCCGGTGAACCGGTGGTCGGTGAGGTCGGCGAGCTCGTCGTCACCAAACCCATGCCGTCGATGCCGGTTGCCTTCTGGAACGACCCGGACGGAAGCCGTTACTTCGACGCGTATTTCGACACCTATGCGGGTGTGTGGCGTCACGGAGACTGGATCACGATCACCGAGCACGGCAGCGTCATCGTGCACGGTCGGTCGGATTCCACCTTGAACCGGCACGGTATCCGTATGGGCAGTGCCGACATCTACCAAGCCATCGAGCGGCTGCCCGAAGTGATGGAAGCCCTGGTGATCGGCGCCGAGCAGGCCGACGGCGGCTACTGGATGCCGCTGTTCGTGGTGCTCGCCGACGGCCTGGAACTGACCGACGAGGTCCGGGACAAGATCAACGACACCATCCGCCGCGAGGTCTCCCCGCGGCACGTCCCCGACGAGATCATCGTCGCGCCGGGCATCCCGCACACCCGCACCGGCAAGAAGCTCGAGGTTCCGGTCAAGAAGCTGTTCCAGGGCCGGGATGCCGCCAAGGTGGTGGAACGCAGCGCCGTCGACGACCCCGCGCTGCTCGACTGGTACGTCACGCAGCGTCGAACGTGACCAGGTCGACGCTGAGCCGGCCCTCCATCATGCTGACCCGGCGTCGAACCGGAGGGCCGGGCAGCGGCGGTGCCGTGGACGAGTAGACCGCTCCGGTGGGTGTGGTGAACTCGGCGACGTGCCGACCGGACGACTCGTCGGTGGCCACCATCCAGCCGGGCGCCTCCTTGGCGTAGTTGCAGGCCTCGCACAGCCCGAGCCCATTGCGCGCACTGGTCGGCCCGCCCGCGTGCGCCGGGGTGGCGTGGTCGTGATGGCGGATCGGTGCGTCGCAGTACGGCGTGCGACAGGTCTGGTCGCGGCGTTCCAACAGGGTCGCCAACCCCTTCGGAAAGATCCTGGCCTTCGATTCCATCGCGACCAGCGTCCCGGTGTCGGGGTGACGGTAGAGCCGCCGCAGCGTGGCCTTGGAGTCCTTGTCGGACAACGCATCTCCGGTCAGCCCGCGACAGAACCCGGCCGGGACCGGGCCGTACCCGTCGAGCCAGCCCAACTCGTCGTCATCGCCGGCCAGCGTCGTGTCGGCCATCACCAGGTTCAGCGCCACCGGGACCGGGGCGTCGGCACGCCGGCCGGTCACCCGCTCGTAGACGGTGTCGGCCATGATCTGGCCGCGGGAGCGGTCGTCGAAGGTGGTATCGGCTGCTCGCTTGCAGGCCGCGTACAGCGCCACGCCGCGTGCGAGCGGCATCCGGACGGTGAAGTACACCATGCCGTTGGGGGCAGGCCGGCAACTGACCGCGCAGTCCGACGCCGCCTTCTCCGAGCGGTCCACCACCGCTGCGGCATCCAGTCGGGCCGCGATCCTCTTGGCCTCGGCCTCCACACGTTTGTTGCCCCAACCGGCCAGCCGGGACCGGTCGGCGCACAACTGCTCGTCGAGCTCGCGGCGGTGTTCGACGGACAGGCACGCCGACTCTCGCACGATCAGGGTGGCTCGCCACTCCGAGAGCTCGCCGGCATCCAAAGCCGCGAGTGTGTAGGGCATTTCGTGTACCAGCGCCTGGGCGAACCCGAGGTGGCGGTTGCCCGTGACCGGAGCCTCGTGGCGTGCCAGCGCCACCTCCGAGCTCAAGCCCCGCCCCCGTTTGGCGGCCGGGATCCCGAGCCGCTCCTCGCGCGCGCGGCGCTTGGCCGCCCACAGCGCGGTTGCCCGAGCCTGGGCCGCGGCCGCCGCCGACTTCAGCCGCTCGCAGCGTTCGACGATGCCGCGCAACTCGGCTTCCGACGAGGCGTCGTCGACGGCGAGCTCCGACGACGCGTCGTCGAACTCGAACACACTTTCGAACATGGTGCCGACGCTACTCGTCGCCACCGACAACTAGCGCAGGGTCAGCGGTTCGGCCACCGCGTACTGCTCGCGCACCCATGGTGTCGCGTCCGCCTCGAAAAGCACCGCCTCCCCGACCGACCACGTCGGCGGCTCGTCGTGCCCGGACAGCACCCAGGCCGCCTGGCGGGCGGCGCCCAGCGCGACGTACTCGGCGGGAGCGGGCAGGTGCACCGGCGCGCCGAACACCGCGGGGGCGATCCGCCGTACCGCCTCCGAGCGGGCTGCGCCCCCAACCAGGATGATGCGCTGCGCGTCGACCCCCTGGTCGCCGATCCGGTCGATGCAGTACGCCATCGAGCACAGCAGTCCTTCCAGCGCCGCGCGGGCGATGTTGGCGGCGTTGAGATTCCGTGTGTTCATGCCGTGCAGCGCACCTGCAGCGTGCGGCAGGTTGGGGGACCGCTCGCCCTCGAAGTACGGCACCAGAACCAGGCCCTCGGCGCCGGGTGCGGCGGACAGTGCCAGCCGATCGAGTTCGTCGAAGTCCACGCGCAGCATCTCGGCGACCGCGGCGAGTACCGGCGCGCCGTTGAGGGTGCACACCAGCGGCAGCTGCTGTCCCGTCGCGTCGGCGAACCCCGCGACGATGCCCGCGGGGTCCTTCGGGGCGATCTCGCCCACGGCGCTCACCACCCCGGAGGTGCCGAGAGAGACCACGCAGTCGCCGGACGCCGCGCTCAAACCCAGTGCCGCAGCGGCGTTGTCGCCCGCTCCGGGTCCCAACACGGGTCCACCGTCGAGGGTGCCTGCGATCGCCCGCGGCCCCAGCACCTGCGGAACCGCCGGCGACCGGCCGCGCATCGCGAGCTCGAGCAGATCGTGGTGATAGGTGTCGGTGCGCGCCGAGAAGTAGCCGGTGCCGCTCGCGTCACTGCGGTCGGTGCGGACGTCACCGATGTCCGAGGAGCCGCTCAGCCTCCAGGTCAGCCAGTCGTGCGGCAGGCACACCAGCGCGGTGGCGTCGGCATTCTGCGGTTCGTGGTCGGCCAGCCAGCGCAGTTTGGCGGCGGTGATCGCGGCCACCGGCACGACGCCGACCTGTTCGGCCCACGCGGCCCGGCCGCCCAGTTCCTCCACCAGGTCTACGGCCGCATCGGCGGAGCGGGTGTCGTTCCACAGCAATGCATCTCGGACCACCCGGCCGGAGCTGTCCAGACAGACCATCCCGTGCTGCTGCGCCCCCACCGCCACGGCCGAGACGTCGTCAATGCCGCCCGCGGCGGTGACCGAGGTCTGCAACGCCGCCCACCACGCCTGCGGGTCGACTTCGGTGCCCCCGGGGTGTGGTGTCGACGCGGAGCGCACCACCCGGCCGGTCTCGGCCTCGCAGACGACGACTTTGCACGATTGCGTCGACGAGTCGACCCCTGCCACCAGCGTCATGTCAGAACCTCCCGGGATCGGCGAGTACCGGCGCGAAGGCGAGCTCGGCCGCGCCGATGATCAACGTGTCGGCGCCGAGCGTGGCGGGGACGACCTCGATGAGCTGCCGCGGGGCGGCCATGCTGTGCCGCGCCAGTTCCGCGCGCAGGGGTTCGGCGGCGTACGTGCAGAACAGCCGCAGGAATCCGCCGAGCACGATCAGCCCCGGATTGAGCATGTTCACTGCGTTGCCGAGCGCGAGCGCCAGTTTGCCGGTCTGCCGGAGTAGGACGTCGCGCTCGGCATCGGTCGGGGGCCGCGCCGCGGCGCCGTCGAAGTCGGCCAGCAGACGCGCCAGCGGTGCCTGGAGGACTTCGGTCTCCAGGCAGCCCGTACTGCCGCAATGGCATTGCTCGGCGCCGCCGACGTAGGTGTGGCCCAGCTCCCCGCCATAGCCGGCGACACCCTCGAGCAGACCGCCCGCGACCACGAAGCCGGCGCCGACACCGCTGGGCCCGCCGTTGACATAGACCAGGTGGTCGACGTTGCCGTGCCTGCCGAAGAGGTGTTCGGCGATGGCGCCGACGTTGGCGTCGTTGGCCGCGTAGACCGGGAGTTCCACTGCGGCGGAGAGCATCTGACCGATCTCGACATCGTGCCAGCCCAGATTGGGTGCCAGCTGCACGGCGGACTGCCGGCAGTGCACCAGTCCGGGCACCGCGAGGCCCACTGCGGCCACGGACTGTTTGCGCGACAGGTCGCGGCGGATTCTGCTGATCGCGTCGGCGGCGATCGTCACGGTGTCCTGCGGGCTCGGTATCCCGTCGGTCGGCAGCCGGACGACCTCGCGGACCGCGCCGCCCATCGACACCACCCCGACGGTGACGGCGTCGACCTCGGGGGTCACCGATACGGCCAGCAGTGAATCGGTGGGCCGCACGATCGGGCTCGGGCGCCCCGCCTGGGCCGCCGGCGGGGCGGGGGATTCCTCCACGAGGTCTCTGGCCACCAGTTCCTCGACGAGGTCCTTGGTCGTGGAGCGGGACAGACCGGTGTGACGCGTCAGTTCGGAGCGGCTGACGGAGCGCCGCCGGTGCACCAGGGTCAGGACCGTCGAGAGGTTGCGGCGGCGGACGTCGTCGGTGCTGGTGCCCGTTCGAGTCATCGAGTCCCCTCATATTGAGCCTTGACAGTGGCGTGCGCCACATCATATGTTCGGCCAGAGAACAAAACAAATCCCTTGCTTGGAGCTTCCGATGACTGTGCTGCAGTCCATTCTCTCCACCTCCGACGCCTTGGTCCCCCGGCGCACGGACAAGTTCTCGTTCGGCCTCTGGACGGTCGGGTGGACCGGTGTGGATCCGTTCGGTGTCGCCACCCGCCCGGCGCTGGACCCGGTCGAGGCGGTGGACCGCCTGGCCGAGCTCGGCGCCTATGGGCTCACCTTCCACGACGACGACCTGTTCGCCTTCGGCAGTTCCGACGCGCAGCGGCGGCGGGCGATCGACCGGCTGTCCGCGGCCCTGAACGCCACGGGGCTGGTGGTCCCGATGGTGACGACGAACCTGTTCACGCCACCGGTGTTCAAGGACGGGGGCTTCACCAGCAACGATCGCTCGGTGCGCCGCTACGCCCTGCGGAAGGTGCTGCGCAACCTCGACCTCGCCTTCGAACTCGGTGCGCAGACGTTCGTGCTGTGGGGTGGCCGCGAAGGCAGCGAGTACGACTCCGCCAAGGACGTGCGGTCCGCGCTGGAGCGCTATCGCGAGGCGCTGGACCTGCTGTGCCAGTACGTCATCGACCACGGGGCCGGTGTCAGGTTCGCGATCGAGCCCAAGCCCAACGAGCCGCGCGGCGACATTCTGCTGCCCACCGTGGGACACGCACTGGCCTTCATCGAGACGCTGGCACACCCGGAGATGGTCGGCGTCAACCCGGAGACCGGCCACGAACAGATGGCGGGCCTGAACTTCATGCACGGCATCGCCCAGGCGCTCTACAGCGGCAAGCTCTTCCACATCGATCTGAACGGCCAGCGCGGTATCAAATACGACCAAGATCTCGTCTTCGGACACGGCGATCTGATCAACGCGTTCTCCCTGGTGGACCTCCTCGAGCACGGCGGGCCCGACGAGACACCCGCCTATGACGGGCCCCGGCACTTCGACTACAAACCCAGCCGCACCGAGGACTCCCAGGGCGTCTGGGCCTCCGCTGCGGCCAACATGCGGATGTATCTGCTCCTGCGGGAGCGGGCCGCGGCGTTTCGCCGGGACCCGGCTGTGCAGGAGGCGATGGACGCCGCCAAGGTGTCCGAGCTGAGCCGCCCCACTCTCGCCGCCGGCGAGACGTACACCGATCTGCTCGCCGATCCGGATTCCTACGAGAACTTCGATCCTGCACCGTATTTCGGCGGGAAGGGGTGCGGCTTCGTGGCGCTGCACCAGTTGGCCGTCGAGCACCTGATGGGTGCGCGCCGGTGACACCGATCGGTAACCGTCAACCGAAGGGAAACTCGTGAAGCGAACCAGCAGCCTGCTCGTCACCGCGGTCGTCGGTGTCGGGCTGACCTTGACCGCGTGTGGATCCGGCTCGGACTCCGCCTCGGCCGGCGGCGGGAAGATCGGTGTCATCCTGCCCGACACCAAATCCTCGGTGCGGTGGGAGACCAAGGACCGGCCCGCCCTGGAGTCCGCGTTCACCGAAGCCGGCGTGGACTACACCATCCAGAACGCCGAGGGCTCGGCCGACACGATGGCGACCATCGCCGACGGGATGATCGCCGACGGTGTCACCGTCCTGGCCATCGTCAACCTGGACTCCGACAGCGGAGCCTCCATCCAGCAGAAGGCCGCGACGCAGGGTGTCAAGACCATCGACTACGACCGTCTCACGCTCGGTGGGTCTGCCGAGGTGTACGTGTCGTTCGACAACACCGAGGTGGGCAGACTGCAGGGGCAGGGTCTCGTCGACTGCCTCGGTGGCCGGCCCGCAAACGTGGTGTTCCTCAACGGATCACCGACCGACAACAACGCGACGCTGTTCAGCTCGGGTGCGCACTCGGTGGTCGACGCGACGCCGTCGATCACGATCGTCGGCGAGCAGTCGGTTCCGGACTGGGACACCGACGCGGCGGTGACGATCTTCGAGCAGCTCTACACGGCCGCCGACGGCCGCGTCGACGGTGTGTACGCCGCCAACGACGGTCTGGCGGGTTCGGTGGTCTCGATCCTGGAGAAGAACCGGCGCGCCGGGCAGGTACCGGTGACCGGGCAGGACGCCACGGTCGAGGGCCTGCAGAACATCCTCGCGGGCACCCAGTGTATGTCGGTGTACAAGTCGGCCACCGAGGAGGCCAACGCGCTCGCCGACGTCGCGATCGCGCTGGCCAACGGTGGAGAGCCGCAGACCACCTCGACTTCCCGGGACGACGTCGGCGGCCGCGACGTTCCGTCGGTACTGCTGACACCGAAGTCCATCACCAGGGACAACGTCGACATCGTGTTCGAGGACGGCGGACAGAACCGGGACGAGGTGTGTGCCGGCCAGTTCGCCTCGGCGTGCAGCGCTGCGGGCCTGTGATGACCACGCCCGCCCCGATCCTCGAACTGCGCGGCGTCAACAAGAGTTTCGGCGTCGTCCACGTCCTCCACGATGTGGACTTCCGGGTCTATCCCGGCCAGGTCACCGCGCTGGTCGGGGACAACGGGGCGGGCAAGTCCACACTGGTCAAAGCGATCGCCGGCATCCATCCGATCGACACCGGGACCTACCTGTTCGAGGGCGAGCCGGTCCACGTGCGTGGCCCCAACGACGTGTCGGCGCTCGGCGTGGAGGTGGTGTACCAGGACCTCGCGCTGTGCGACAACCTCGACATCGTCGAGAACATGTTCCTGGGAAGGGAACTCACCAAGGGCGGGCTGCTCGACGAGGCCCGGATGGAGACGATGGCCCGACAGGCGCTGACCTCCCTGTCGGTGCGGACGGTGAAGTCGGTGCGGCAGCTGGTGTCGAGTCTGTCCGGTGGCCAGCGCCAGACGGTGGCGATCGCCAAATCGGTGCTGTGGAACTCGAAGGTCGTGCTGCTCGACGAGCCCACGGCCGCACTGGGTGTCGCGCAGACACGGCAGGTGATCGAGTTGGTGCGCGGGCTGGCCGATCGCGGTCTGGGCGTCGTGCTGATCTCGCACAACATGAACGACGTCTTCGAGGTGGCCGACCGGATCTGTGCGCTGTACCTGGGCCGGGTCGCCGCCGATGTGGCGGCCGCCGACGTCACGCACGGCCAGGTGGTGGAACTGATCACCGCGGGCCGCACCGGCGGCCTGGGGCTGGCGCCCGCCGAGGCCGCCGAGTCGATGTGAACTCCCGTGTCCGGACGCAACACAGATGAGGCTCCCGAGATGACCGCTGTCCGAACCAGTCCCACGACAGCCGATGCCGACTTCGCCGGTGACGAGCGCACCGTCGCCACCTTCGGCGACGCGGTGCGCGGGTACCTGCAGCGGGTCCGCGGCGGTGACATGGGATCCCTCCCGGCCATCCTGGGCCTGGCCGTGCTGTTCGTGGTGTTCGGTCTGGCCAACGACCGGTTCCTGTCGGCGTTGAACCTCGCCAACCTCATCACCCAAGCCGGCGCGATCTGCATCCTCGCGATGGGGTTGGTGTTCGTGTTGCTGCTCGGCGACATCGACCTGTCCGCCGGGGTGGCCGGCGGTGTCGCCGCCTGCGCCATGGCGCTGGGCGTGGTCAACATGGGATGGCCGTGGTGGCTCGCACTCGCGGCGGGAATCGCCTGCGGCGCGGTGATCGGGCTCGCCATCGGGGTGCTACGCGCCAAGCTGGGCATCCCGTCGTTCGTCGTCACGCTCGCGTTCTTCCTGGGGCTGCAGGGCGTCACGCTCAAGCTCATCGGCGAGGGCGGCTCGGTGCGGGTCGACGACCCGGTCATCCGTGGCCTGACCATCAGTACACTGCCGGTGGCCATCGGCTGGACCATCGCGTTCGGTGTCGTGATCGGCTTCGCCGCACTGGAATTCGGTCAGCACCGCCGCAAGACGGTGCTGCGGCTGGCGCACCCACCGGTCGGTGTCGTGGCCGCCCGCGTAGGCGCGGTCGCGGCGGTTGTGCTCGGGGTGACCTACCTGATGAGCGTGAACCGCAGCGTCAGCGCCAACACCGAGATCCGCGGCGTTCCGTATGTGCTGCCGCTGGTTCTGGTGCTGCTGATCGCGATGACCGTGGTGCTCAAGCGCACGTCCTACGGCCGCCACATCTACGCCGTCGGCGGCAACGCCGAAGCGGCGCGCCGGGCCGGTATCCCGGTGGACCGGATCCGGGTGTCGGTGTTCGTCGTGTGCTCGTCGATGGCCGCGCTGAGTGGCGTCATCGCCGCGTCCTATGCGGGCAAGGTGTCGGCGTCCTCGGGTGCGGGCAACACCCTGCTGTACGCGGTCGGCGCGGCGGTGATCGGCGGCACCAGTCTGTTCGGCGGGAAGGGCCGCGCGTTCGACGCGGTGATCGGCGGTGTCGTGGTCGCCACCATCGCCAACGGCCTCGGGCTGCTCAACCAGTCGTCGTACATCAACTTCCTGGTCACCGGTGCGGTCCTGCTGCTCGCGGCCAGTGTCGACGCGGTCTCGCGGCGGCGCCGGTCGTCGACCGGCCTGAGCTGATCAGGCCAGCCAGCCGCCGATCCGGCGCAGCGCTTCCTCGATGTCCGAGGCGGGGCCGGCGAACGACAACCGGACGAACGCACCACCGCGGACGGTGTCGAAGTCCACACCCGGCGCGATCGCGACCCCGGTGTCGTCGAGCAGCTTCGAGCAGAACGACAGTGAGTCGGTGGTCAGGTGCGACACATCGGCGTAGACGTAGAACGCGCCGTCGGTGGGCGCCAGCCGATCGATGCCGATCGCGCGCAGCCCGTCGAGCAGCATCGTCCGGTTCGCGGCGTACCCGTCGAGCAGGGACTCCGCCTCGGCGATCGACTCCGGCGTGAACGCCGACACCGCGGCCAGCTGCGGCAGCGCCGGCGGGCAGATGGTGAAGTTGCCGGTCAGCCGGTCGACCGCGCGCTTGAGCTCGTCGGGCACCAGCAGCCAGCCCAGCCGCCACCCCGTCATCGCGAAGTACTTCGAAAAGCTGTTCACCACAACGGCATCCCGGGAGGTCTCCCAGGCGCAGCTGGTCGCCGGCGCGCCCGGGTACACCAGGCCGTGGTAGACCTCATCGCTGATCAGCCGCACCCCCTCGGCCGCGCACCAGGACGCGATCGCGGCCAGTTCCTCCGGCGGGATCACGGTTCCGGTGGGGTTGGCCGGGCTGGCCACGATCACCCCGGCCACCGGGGGATCGAGCTCGGTGAGCATCTCCAGGGTGGGCTGGAACCGGGTGTCGGGCCCACAGGGCAGTTCGACGACGTCGCAGCCCAGCGCCGAGAGGATGTTGCGGTAGCAGGGGTAGCCCGGGCTCGCGATGGCGACGCGGTCGCCGGCGTCGAAGCAGGCCAGAAACGCCAGCAGGAACCCACCCGAGGACCCGGTGGTGACGACGACGTCGTCGGCGTCGACCGACAGGCCGTGACGTGCGGAGTAGGACCCGGCGATGGCCTCCCGCAGCTCCGGGATGCCCAGCGCGACGGTGTAGCCGAGCTGGTTGCGCTGCATGGCCGCGATCGCGGCGTCGCGCACCGCCGACGGCGCGCCCGCACTGGGCTGACCGGCCGACAGGTTGACCAGGTCGCCGTGGCTGCGCTGCCGTTCGGCCGCGGCCAGCCACACGTCCATCACATAGAACGGCGGGATGGCCGAACGCTGCGAGATGGTCACGATGCCAGGCTAGAACACCTCGGCTTCGAGCCGGCGCAGCTGCTCCCGCGGCGGCCCGAACAGCGCAGCGCTGCCGTGTGCTCTCTTGAAGTACAGCTGGATGTCGCTCTCCCAGGTGATGGCGATGCCGCCGTGCATCTGCACGGCCTCGGCGGCCACCTTGGAGAACGCCTCACTGGCAGCCAGCCGCGCCAGCGCCGCGGAGGCCGGGGACGGTTCGGCGACGGCTTCGTCGACGACGGCCTTGGCCGACTGCACCGCGACGAACAGGTCGGCCATCCGGTGCTTGAGTGCCTGGAAGCTGCCGATCGGCCGCCCGAACTGCACGCGGTCCTTGGTGTACTGCACGGTCAGGTCCAGACAGCGGGTCGCGGCGCCGATCTGCTCGGCCGCCAGCAGGATCGCCGCGGTGTCGGCCAGGCCGGCGTCGGCGCCCAGCGGTGCGGTCTCACCGGCCTCGAGCGCGGCGAGGGGACGGGTGATGTCCATCGCCACCGCCGGGGTGGTGGTGAACGACGTCCACCGCGTCAGGTTCTCGCCGTCCGCAGCAATCACCACATCGGCGACGTTCCCGTTGAGGACGTAGCCGGGGTCGAACACGACGGTGCCGATCGCGCTGCCCTCGACCAGCGCTTCCAACGTCTCGGCGTCCGGTTCCGCCGTGGACAACAGGGCCAGCTCCGCGAGCGTGGTCCCCAGCAGCGGGGTCGGCACCAGGGCCTTGCCGAGTTCTTCGAGGACGACTGCGGCGTCGGCCAGCTCACCGCCGGCGCCGCCGAGTTCCTCGGGCACCACCAGGGCGGCCGCGCCGACCTGTTCGCAGAGCATCTTCCACAGCGACTCGTCGTAGCCGCGTTCGGACGCGGCGGCGGCGCGGACCGCCTCCGGTGAGGCGTGCTTGTCGACCAGCGCGGCGACGGTGTCGCGCAACAGGTCCCGTTCTTCACTCACTACAGTGCCTCCAACACTCGTCGCCGGTGCCACGTCGGGTCGCCCCAGGCGGGGCGAAGGGCCTGCACGCGCAGCAGCAGCAGCGACAGATCGTGTTCCTGGGTGAAGCCGATCGCGCCGTGGGTCTGCAGCGACGACCGCGCGGCCAGCAGCGCGGCGTCGGCCGCGGCGACCTTCGCGGCGCTGACATCGCGCGCGGTGTCCGCCGATCCGTCGGCCAGGGACAGCGCCGCTCCGTAGACCAGGGGCCGGGCCAACTCGACGGCGATCAGCACGTCGGCCAGTTTGTGTTTGATCGCCTGGTAGGTGCCGATCACCGTGCCGAACTGGCTGCGCTGCTTGGCGTATTCCACCGACGCGTCGAGCATCGCCTGCGCCGCCCCGACCAGCAGGGCCGACGTGGCCAGGGCGCCGAACTCGAAGGCGCGCGCCACGTCCGCGGTCCGCGTGTCGCCGGAGGCGTTGACCTCGAACAACTTCCGGCTCGGATCGACCGACTCGTGCTCGGTACCGGCCGTCGCTTCGGTGACGGTGCCGTCGGCGGCGAGCAGCACCAGACCCGCGGTGTCCGCGTCGACCGCCCGCGGTACCAGCGGCGGTGCCGCGACGGTGGCGATGAGCTCGCCGGAGGCCAGCGCCACGGCGCGCTCGGCCCAGTCCTCATGGTCGGCAAGTAGCGCCGGTGCCACCGCGATGGATTCGGCGACCGGACCAGGTACGTTCCAGCGGCCGAGACGTTCGAGTGCCACCACGAGGTCCACCGGGTGGGCGTCGATGCCGTCGAACTTCTCCGGCACCATCAGCGCGGTCACACCCAGGTCGGCGAGTTGGGCCCACACCTTGCGGCCCGGGGTGGTGTCACCCTCACCCCAGGCCCGCACCGCGGCGGGCACGTCGGCCGCGCCCAGCGCGGCGTCGATGCTGGCCGCGAAATCGCGCTGCTGTTCGTCGATCTCAAAGTTCACGTTCGTCTACTTTCGGGGCAGGCCCAGCAGCCGCTCGGCGATGATGTTGCGCTGGATCTCGTTGGTGCCGGCGTAGATCGGACCGCCGAGCGCGAACAGCAGTCCCTCGGTGACCGAGTCGACCAGCTCGCCGTCGGCGCCGCGCAGGTCCAGCGCGGTCTGGTGCAGGGCCACGTCGAGTTCGGACCAGAACACCTTGGTGATCGACGACTCCGCGCCCAACTCGCCGCCATTGCTCACCCGCGTGACGGTCCCGAAGGTGTGCAGCCGGTAGGCCTGGGCTTTGATCCACGCGTCGGCGACCCGGTCGGTGAACGCCGGGTCGGGGTTGTCCTTCCATTGCGCGACAAGGCGTTCGGCGGGCGCGAGGAACCGGGCCGGGCTGCGCAGCGACATGCCGCGCTCGTTGCTCGAGGTGCTCATCGCGGCGCGCCAGCCGTCGTGCACGCCGCCGATCACGTCGTGGTCCGGCACGAACACGTCGTCGAGGAAGATCTCTCCGAAGCCGGTGTCGCCGCCCAGCTGGGCGATCGGCCGGACCGTGACGCCGTCGGCCTTCAGGTCGAACATGAAGTAGGTCAGGCCCTTGTGGCGCTGGGCTTCGGGATCGGAGCGGAACAGGCCGAACGCGCGCTCCCCGAACACCGCGCGCGAGCTCCAGATCTTCTGCCCGTTGAGCAGCCAACCGCCGTCGGTGCGGGTCGCGGTCGACCGCAGCGAGGCCAGGTCGCTGCCGGACTCCGGCTCCGACCAGGCCTGGGCCCAGATCTCTTCGCCGCTGGCCATTTTCGGCAGGATGCGGTCGCGCTGTTCCTCGGTGCCGTGCGCGAAGAGTGTCGGCGCCAGCATGGAGGTGCCGTTCGCGCTGGCCCGGCCGGGGGCACCGGCACGGAAGTATTCCTCTTCGTAGACGATCCACTGCAGCAGCGAGGCGTCCCGGCCGCCGTAGCGTTCGGGCCAGGTGATCACCGACAGTCCGGCGTCGAACAGCACCTTGTCCCACCTGCGGTGCTGCTCGAAGCCCTCGGCGGTGTCGTAGGACTTGGTCGGGAACGCGTCGCGGTTCGCGGCGAGGAACTCGCGTACCTCGGCCCGGAACTCACGCGTGGCGTCGTCGAAGTTGAGGTCCAACGTCAGGCCCTTTCACTGTTTTGGCGCAGCACCGGCTTGACGACCTTGCCGCCGGGGTTGCGCGGGAGCGCGTCGAGGAACTCGACGCTGCGCGGGGTCTTGAAGTTCGCGAGATGGGTTCGCGTGTAATCGATCACGGTCTTCTCGTCCAGCGTGGTGCCGGGCAGGGTGACGACGAACGCTTTGCCCACCTCGCCGAGTCGTTCGTCGGGCACGCCGATGACGGCGGCCTCGGCGACACCGGGCATCCGCGCGAGGACCTGCTCGATCTCGGCGGGATAGACGTTGAAGCCGCCGCAGATGTACATGTCCTTGAGGCGGTCGGTGATCTTGAGGTTGCCGGCCTCGTCGAGTTCGCCGACGTCGCCGGTGTGCAGCCAGCCGTCGGCGTCGATCGCCGCCGCGGTGGCCTCGGGATCGTCGAGGTAGCCGAGCATCACGTTGGGGCCGCGCAGCAGCACCTCTCCCGAATTCGAGCCCGCATCCGCCGCTATCCGCAGTTCGAAGTCCGCGATCGGGCGGCCCGAGGTCGTGGCGACCGTCACGGCGTCGTCGTCGGCACGGCACATCGTCCCGAAGCCCGACGCCTCGGTCAGCCCGTACGCCGTGAGCACGATGTCGATGTCGAGCTCGTTCTGCATGCGCTCGATCAGCACGACCGGGATGGTCGCCGCGCCGGTGACCGCGAACCGCAGTGAGCTCAGGTCGAACCCGCCACGCCGGGGGTGGTCGAGCAGGGTCTGGTAGATGGTCGGAGGGCCGGGCAGCACGGTGATGCCGTGCTCCTGCACCGCCCGCATGGTGCGTTCCGGGTCGAAAGTCAGTTCGGGGAACAACGTCGCGCCGGTCTGCAGGCAGGCCAGGATGCCCGCCTTGTAGCCGAAGTTGTGGAAGAACGGGTTGATGCACAGGTAGCGGTCGGCGCTGGTGACCTCGCCGCACGCCACCCAGCCCGCCGACGCGTCCAGCGACTGGCGGTGCGCGCAGCGCACCCCCTTGCTGCGGCCGGTGGTGCCGGAGGTGAACAGGATGTCGGAGACGTCGTCGTCGGTCAGGTTGGCGACCCGCTCGTCGACGGCGGCGAGATCTGTCCCGCGCGAGACGAATTCGTCCCACGTCCCGTCGGCCTTCTCGACCGGAATCCGGACGATGTGGCGCAGTGCCGCCAACTCGGCGCGCTCGATGCCGGCCGCCTTGTCGTCGCCGAGGAACTCGCCGGAGGCGAAGATCAGCGGCGCTTCGGTGCGAGCCAGGATGTCTGCGGCTTCACTGGTCGTGTAGCGCGTGTTGAGCGGGACGAGGACCCCGCCGGCGTAATGGATGGCGAAGCACGCGACCACCCAGTGCCAGGTGTTCGGAGACCAGATCGCGACGCGGTCACCCGGCTCGATGCCCAGGTCGATCAGTGCGGCCGCGGCTCGGCGAACCTCGGCACGCAGGTCGGCGTAGGTGAGCGTCCGGTCGGCCGTGACCAGGGCGGCGTTGTCGGGAAGCTCACGCGCGACGCGGTCGAGAACCGCGGGGGTGGTCCGCGCGGACTTCGTCATCGAACGTTCCTCCAGGGATCGGCTACCCAAGCAAGTGCTTGGTAGGCTACCCTACAGGGGTGATAGAGGTCCAGGAGTTCAGGGCTGAGGTCCGCGACTGGCTCGCCGAGAATCTGGTCGGCGAATACGCGGCGTTGAAAGGGCTGGGCGGGCCGGGAAGGGAGCACGAGGCCTTCGAGGAACGCCTCGCGTGGAACCGGCATCTCGCCGCCGCCGGGCTGACCTGTCTGGGATGGCCCGAGGAGCACGGCGGACGCGGGCTGTCGGTCGCACACCGCGTCGCGTTCTACGAGGAGTACGCCAAGGCCAACGCCCCCGACAAGGTCAACCATCTCGGCGAGGAACTGCTCGGTCCGACGCTGATCGCCTACGGCACACCGGAACAGCAGAAGCGGTTCCTGCCCAAGATCCTCGACGTCACCGAGCTGTGGTCGCAGGGCTACTCCGAGCCGGGCGCCGGCAGCGACCTGGCCAACGTGTCCACCACCGCCGTGCTCGACGGGGACCAGTGGCTCATCAATGGCCAGAAGGTCTGGACGTCGCTGGCGCACTGGGCGCAGTGGTGCTTCGTGGTGGCCCGCACCGAGAAGGGCTCCAAGCGCCACGCCGGCCTGTCCTACCTGCTGGTCCCGTTGAACCAGCCCGGCGTCGAGATCCGCCCCATCATCCAGCTGACCGGCGACTCGGAGTTCAACGAGGTCTTCTTCGACGATGCCCGCACCGACGCCGACCTCGTGGTCGGTGAGCCCGGGGACGGGTGGCGGGTGGCCATGGGGACGCTGACCTTTGAGCGCGGCGTGTCCACGCTCGGCCAGCAGATCCGGTACGCCCGTGAGCATTCCAACCTGGTGGAGCTCGCCAAGCGCACCGGTGCCGCCGACGATCCGGTGATCCGGGAGCGGCTGACCCGCTCCTGGGCGGGTCTCAAGGCGATGCGGTCCTACGCGCTGGCGACCATGGACCTGGAAGGGGGGAGCGCGGCCGCCGGCAAAGACTCGGTCTCGAAGTTGTTGTGGGCCAACTGGCATCGAGAGCTCGGCGAGATCGCGATGGACATCGAAGGGATGGCCGGCCTGACCCTGCCCGACGGCGAGTTCAGCGAATGGCAGCGGCTCTACCTGTTCTCCCGCTCCGACACCATCTACGGCGGATCCAATGAGATCCAGCGCAACATCATCGCCGAGCGGGTGCTCGGCCTACCCCGAGAGGCCAAAGGCTCATGACCGATCTGTCCGTCGCGCCCACCGAGATCGAGGGCCACGGTCTGCTCAAGGGCAAGGTCGTGCTGGTCACCGCCGCCGCCGGCACCGGCATCGGGTCGACCACGGCGCGCCGTGCGCTGCTCGAGGGCGCCGACGTCGTCGTCTCCGACTACCACGAACGCCGCCTCACCGAGACCCGTGACGAGCTCGCCGCCCTCGGGCTGGGCAAGGTCGACTCGGTGGTCTGCGACGTCACCTCCACCGAGGCCGTCGACGCGCTGATCTCCGGAACGGTGGCCGCCGCAGGACGTCTGGATGTGCTGGTCAACAACGCCGGTCTGGGCGGTCAGACCCCGGTCATCGACATGACCGACGACGAATGGGACCGCGTGCTCAACGTGACCCTGACATCGGTGATGAGGGCGACGCGCGCCGCGCTGCGGTACTTCCGCGACGTGCCCCACGGTGGCGTCATCGTCAACAACGCGAGCGTGTTGGGTTGGCGCGCACAGCATTCGCAGTCGCACTACGCCGCGGCCAAGGCCGGAGTGATGGCCCTGACCCGCTGCAGCGCGATCGAGGCCGTCGAGTACGGGGTGCGCATCAATGCGGTTTCGCCCAGCATCGCGCGCCACAAGTTCCTGGAGAAGACCAGCAGCTCCGAGCTGCTCGACCGGCTCGCCGAGGGCGAGGCGTTCGGCCGCGCCGCCGAACCCTGGGAGGTCGCGGCCACCATCGCCTTCCTGGCCAGCGACTACTCCAGTTACCTGACCGGCGAGGTGATCTCGGTGTCGAGCCAGCACCCATGAGTGCCGAGCAGGCCCCGCAGGCCAACACCCGACGCGACGAGCTTCTGGCGCTCGCCGCGACGATGTTCGCCGAGCGTGGGCTGCGCGCCACCACCGTGCGGGACATCGCGGACTCGGCCGGGATCCTCTCGGGCAGCCTCTACCATCATTTCAAGTCCAAAGAAGAGATGGTCGACGAGGTGCTGCGCAGTTTCCTCGACTGGCTGTTCGACCGTTACCAGCAGATCATCGACACCGAGACCAACCCGTTGGAGCGGCTCAAGGGTCTGTTCATGGCGTCCTTCGAGGCCATCGCGACCCGGCACGCCGAAGTCGTGATCTACCAGGACGAGGCCAAGCGACTGTCGGGTCAGCCGCGGTTCGACTACCTCGAGGAGCGCAACCGGCAGCAGCGCAAGATGTGGATCGACGTGCTCACCCAGGGCATCCGGGAGGGCTACTTCCGCCCCGATGTCGACGTCGACCTGGTCTACCGGTTCATCCGCGACACCACCTGGGTCTCGGTGCGCTGGTACCAGCCGGGAGGGCCGCTCACCGCCCAGCAGGTGGGGGAGCAGTATCTATCGATCGTTCTCGGCGGGATCATCGCCGGGCCAACAAGCAAGGAGAGCACCAATGGCTGAGGCGTATGTCATCGACGCTGTGCGGACCGCAGTCGGCAAGCGCAACGGATCGCTGGCCGGTGTCCACCCCGTCGACCTCGGAGCGGCGGGCTGGCGTGGCCTGTTCGCGCGCAACGACGTCGACCCCGGTGCCGTCGACGACGTCATCGCCGGCTGCGTCGACGCGATCGGTCCGCAGGCCGGCAACATCGCCCGCCTGTCGTGGCTGGCGGCCGGTTATCCCGAAGAGGTTCCCGGGGTGACCGTCGACCGGCAGTGCGGCTCGAGCCAGCAGGCCATCTCCTTCGGCGCGCAGGCGATCCTGTCGGGTACCGCCGACCTGATCGTCGCCGGTGGTATGCAGAACATGAGCCAGATCCCGATCAGCTCTGCGATGACCGTCGCCGAGCAGTTCGGATTCACCTCGCCGACAAACGAATCCAAGAGCTGGCTGCACCGCTACGGCGATCAGGAGATCTCCCAGTTCCGGGGCGCCGAGCTGATCGCCGAGAAGTGGGACATCTCCCGCGAGGACATGGAGCAGTTCGCGCTCACCAGCCACCAGCGCGCGCAGGCCGCGATCCGTGCCGGACATTTCGAGAACGAGATCATCGAGGTGGATGGCTTCCGCGTCGACGAGGGCCCCCGGGAGACGTCGCTGGAGAAGATGGCCGGGCTGAAGACGCTCGTCGACGGTGGCCGGCTGACCGCGGCAATGGCCAGCCAGATCTCCGACGGCGCCAGCGCGGTGCTGTTGGCCTCTGAAAGCGCCGTGCAGACCCACAATCTCAAGCCGCGTGCCCGCATCCACCACATCAGTGCCCGAGGCGCCGATCCGGTGTTCATGCTGACCGGCCCGATCCCCGCGACGCGCTATGCGCTGGAGAAGACCGGCCTGACGATCGACGACATCGACACGGTCGAGATCAACGAGGCATTCGCGCCGGTCGTACAGGCGTGGCTCAAGGAGTTCAAGATCGACCCGGCGAAGGTCAACCCGAGCGGCGGCGCAATCGCGCTCGGACATCCTCTGGGCGCCACGGGCGCCAAGCTGTTCGCGACGATGCTGAACACGTTGGAGCGCACCGGCGGTCGCTACGGCCTGCAGACGATGTGCGAGGGCGGCGGTACCGCGAACGTCACCATCATCGAGAGGCTCTGACCAGTCGCTCTTGTGATCTAGATCACCGATCAGCCCCTCCTAGATAACAAACAGGTAACAACCTGTGAAGTTGCTGGGAGGGGCTTTTTCGTGCTTCCGGCCCAGTTGAGCGCGGTGTCCGCGGTGCGCTGAGCGGTTCGCGCGGCACGGTCGGAGGTTGCGCCGTCGACGTTTGCCCGAATACGTTCGTAACACCGATGACGTAACTGACGATGCATGTGAATTTCTTTCGGTGGTGATCTCGACTTTGGGTGAAGACAGACAACGCGGTGCCGACCTCATGCCGCGTGCGTGGACAGCCGCTGCGAAAAGCGGTGTCCAGCGCGAGAATTCATGGAGCCGTTTTCTGCGGCGGCCGAATCAGGGCGACGCCATCGCCATGCGCGATCTGGTGATCGAGACCGACGTGCTTGACGTGAACTCGACGTACACGTATCTGCTGATGGCCACAGACTTTGCCGACACCACCATTGTCGCGGACCGTGACGGCGACCTGTGCGGGCTGATCACCGGCTACCAGCCGCCCACTCGACCGGGTGTTCTGTTCGTGTGGCAGGTCGCCGTAGCGCGCTCGGCCCAGGGCACCGGCCTGGCCAGTGTCATGCTCGACAACCTCGTCGACCGCGTACGCCGCGAGCAGCCCGGCCTACCGCTCACAGTGGAAGCCACTGTGGCACCGGACAACACGGCATCGCGCGCGTTCTTCGGTGCGTTCGCCCGGCGGCGGGGAGTCCCCCTGGTCGAGCAGCCCTACTTCACCGCCGAGCAACTCGACGCCGATCGGCAGCACCCCGACGAGCCGATCCTGCGGATCGGCCCCATCACCACCTCCACCGTCGACTGACACCCTCGAAAGGACACATGTCAACGCCTGCAACGATCACCCGGTCCGAAGAGCCTGATCTCCCAGCGGTTTACGAAACCGTCGAATCCGAGGTCCGCAGCTACTGCCGCGGCTGGCCTGCCACGATGGCCACCGCGCAGGGCTCCTGGGTGACCGACAGCACAGGCCGCAGATACCTGGACTTCTTCGCCGGTGCGGGCGCGTTGAACTACGGGCACAACAACCCGATCCTCAAGCAGCCGCTCATCGAGTACCTGTCCGGCGACGGGATCGTGCACTCCCTGGACATGGCGACCGAGGCCAAGACCAGGTTCCTGGAGACGTTCGACCGGGTCATCCTGCGGCCCCGTGATCTCGACTACAAGGTGCAGTTCCCCGGTCCCACCGGGGCCAACTCCGTGGAGGCCGCACTCAAACTCGCGCGCAAGGTGACCGGCCGCGAGTCGATCATCAGCTTCACCAACGCTTTTCACGGGATGACGCTGGGGGCACTGTCGGTGACCGGCAACTCGATGAAGCGCGCCGGTGCGGGAATCCCGCTGGTGCATTCGACGCCGATGCCCTACGACAACTACTTCGGCGGTGTCACCGAGGACTTCCACTGGTTCGAGCGCGTGCTCGACGACTCCGGTAGCGGTCTGAACCGGCCCGCCGCCGTGATCGTCGAAACCGTGCAGGGCGAGGGCGGTCTCAACGTAGCCCGCGCCGAGTGGCTGCAGGGTCTGGCCGAACTGTGTCGGCGTCGCGAGATCCTGCTCATCGTCGACGACGTCCAGATGGGATGCGGCCGCACCGGGCCGTTCTTCAGCTTCGAAGAGGCCGGCATCGTGCCCGACATCGTCACGCTGTCGAAGTCGATCAGCGGCTACGGCCTTCCGATGGCGCTCACCCTGTTCCGTCGCGACCTCGACGTGTGGGCACCCGGTGAGCACAACGGGACGTTCCGCGGCCACAACCCGGCGTTCGTGACGGCGACCAAGGCGATCGAAACATACTGGGAAACAGAGACGTTCGTCGAGGACACCCTGGCGAAAGGTCGCCGGATCCGGGAGCGGCTGGATGCCATCGCCGCGCAGTACCCCGGTGTCGGTGCCCGTGGCCGCGGCATGGCTCAGGGTCTGAAGTTCGACGACGAGTCGCTGGCCTCGACGATCTGCAGCGCGGCGTTCGAGCGCGGTGTGCTGATGGAGACCAGCGGCCCGAGCGACGAGGTGATCAAGCTGCTGCCGCCGCTGACCACCGCGGAAGAGGATCTCGACGCGGGCATCGACATCCTGGCCGAGGCCATCGCCGCGGTGCTCGCCTGAGTGACGCGGCCGATACCAGAGAAGGGAGTGCGACCGTGATAGTCCGCACCACCGAAGAGATCACCGGCACCGAACGTGATGTCGCGGCCGAGAATTGGCGCTCCAAGCGCATCATCCTGGCCGACGACGGCGTCGGGTTCTCGTTTCACGAGACGACGATCAACGCGAACTCGGTGAGCGAGTTCCACTACCGCTACCACGTCGAGGCGGTGTGGGTGACCGAGGGGACGGGCACACTGACCGATCTCGAGACCGGTCAGGAGTATCCACTGAAGCCGGGCACGATGTACCTGCTCAACGGTCACGAGCGGCACCGGGTGGCGTGCGACACCACCATGCGGATGTTGTGTGTGTTCAATCCTCCGGTCACCGGCCAGGAGGTGCATGACGAAAGCGGCGCATACCCCCCTCCGGCGGTGGTGAACAGTTGAGCCGCCAACCACTTTCACCCGGAGAGGACCGGTACCCGACCCGCCTCGAGGAGCGGACCCCCGCCATCGCCCGTGTCGAGCCGGTGGTCTGGGGCGCGGAGTCCGACGGGCCGCTGGACGCGCGCGACCTGGAGGTCATGGCGGAGAAGGGTTACCTGGTGCGCCCGGACGCCGTGCAGCCCGATCGGTTGCCGGAACTGAGCGCAGAACTCGGCCACATCGCCGACCGCGCGCAGGCTGGTGATCCGAGGATTGTGCGGGAGCCGGGCGGCAGCGTCCGGTCGGTGTTCGAGCCGCACTTGCTCAGCGACGCGATCTCGGACATCGTCGCGCTGGACACGGTGCTGCCGGTGGCCCGCCAGCTGCTGGGTGGCGACGTCTACCTGCACCAGGCCCGCATCAACCTGATGCCCGGCTTCACCGGAACCGGGTTCTACTGGCACTCCGACTTCGAGACCTGGCACGCCGAGGACGGGATGCCGGAGATGCGTGCGGTGTCCTGCTCGATCGCGCTGACGCGGAACTATCCGTTCAACGGATCGCTGATGGTGATGCCCGGATCGCATCGGGTCTTCTACCCGTGCGTCGGCGCCACCCCCCGCGACAACCACACCTCGTCGTTGGTCAAGCAGGAGATCGGCGTTCCCGATCACGCGACCCTCACCGAGGCCGCCGACCGCTTCGGCATCGAGCAGGTCACCGGACCGGCCGGCACTGCCCTGTGGTTCGACTGCAACATCATGCACGGGTCCGGGTCCAACATCACACCGTTCCCCCGTTCGAACATTTTCCTGGTGTTCAACTCGGTGGAGAACCGGCTCGTCTCGCCCTACCGGGCCGAGAAGCCGCGCCCGGAGTATCTGGCCGCCAGGCGGTTCGGGCCACTGCGCGCACCGTCGCTCAGCGCCTGACCGGCTCCGCCCATGGCCGGGCGGTGCGTGACAGAGTCCCGCGCGCTGGCTAGTCTCATCTGACATTTGACGTTGTCAGATTTTGATGGCGACCAGAGCGACAGGGGAACGTCTGCCATGAAGGGTGCCGTGCGTTTCGGCTACGGAGTCGCGGCCATGACGCTGTGCGCGGGCATGCTCGTCGCGCCGTCGGGCCACATCGCCACCGCCGACACCACCGGCTCGGGCACCACCTCGAGCCAAACTCGCTCCGAGCGTGCCGAGTCCGACCCGGGGCAATCGCACCGTCGCGCCGGTCTTCGCGCCGGGACCCGGACCGAAACCGGATCGGTGCCGGAAACCGGCGCCGCCGACACCGAACCGGAACTCGCCGAACCGGAGCTCGCAGAGCCGGAGCTCGCCGAACCGGAACTGATCGAGCCGGAACCGACCGGCTCGAAACGGGATTCGGCCACCGAGCCCGCCGTCACCGAGTCCGGGCCCACCGATGCCGTTGCGGATCGCGTTGAGGCGCAGCCGGAACAGGAGCCCGCGCAGCCCGTCGCGCGCCGCGGGATGGCAGCCTCCGAAGCGGCAGCGCCCGACGCCACGCAACAATCCGTTCGGCGCGCGTCGACCCGGCTGCCGGCGCTGGAGCGCACCGTGCTGTCCACGCCGGTGCCCGTCGGTTCGGTGACCACCGAGACCATCAGGCCCATTGCGCCGCAGCCACTGTCGCCGCTGGCCGAACTGTTGACCTTCCCCGCCCGGCTGGTCAACGCCGTGCTGCAGGTGCTGGACCTGACCGCGACGGCGAACCGACCGGACCGGCCGCACGGCCTGCAACCCATCAACGACCTGATCTTCGGGGCGTTCCGCGAGATCGAACGGCTGCTCGGTCTGCACCGCACACCACCGCCGCGGCCGCCGGTCCCCACCCTGACCTACACGGGTCCGCTCACCAGACCGACGCCGACCGTGGCGCAGTTCCTCAACGCCTCCGCGGCGGGATACGTGCTCGGCTCCACCCCCGGCGGGCTGGTTCCGTTCACCGTCAACGGTTTTCAGATGGCGTCGACGAACATCTTCTCGGGCATGGTCGCCAAGACATGGGTGACACCCGAAGGCCAGGTGATCATCTCCTACCAGGGCACCACCGGTGGGTCCCATCTGCTGTTCAACCCGCTGATCACGATCAGCCAGATCATCGCCGACCTGCAGGTGGTGTTCACGCGGACCACGCCGGTGTCGTTCTATCAGGCCGTCGCCTTCGCCGAGAAGGTGCAGGCCGCCGCGGCGCTGCAGGGTTACGCAGCCGACGACATCTTCGTCACCGGCCATTCCCTCGGTGGCTGGCAGGCGCAATTCGTCGCGCAGCAGATCGGTCTGGCAGGCATCGGATTCGAGGCGCCCGGCATCAACACCCGGGTACCGGGCAACGGGGCGGACTCGATGTTCGTCAACATCGGAACCTACGGCAGCAGTGCGCCTTACATGGCCACCGATCTGCCCGGACTGCAACCGTTCATGCCGCCCTACGTGCCCGGCGGGGGAACCAAGCCGCACTACGGGCCCATCGTGATGATCGGCGACCCTGCCGCGATGACGCCGCTGTACAACGCGTCGAAGCTGTGGGGCAAGGGCATCATCGCCAGCACGATCTTCCTGGTGGACTACCTGGTGAACTTCTTCCAGTACCACCTGCCCGGCGTGCAGGCCTATCACCTCGACGTCAAGCCCGACCCCGGCATCGTGCTGTTCCTGGGCGCCGCACGGGGACCGGTCCACACCGGCTACGGCACGCTGACGATCCCGCAGCTGATGAAGAGGGCCTCCGACGACGGGATCCTGTTCCGCCCCTGACTCAGTGGTCGTGCAGGATCACGCCGCGGATGTTGCGGCCCGCCCGCATGTCCTCGTAGCCCTCGTTGACCTCGGCCAGCTTGTATTCGTGGGTGACGGTCTCGTCGAGCAGCAGCTTGCCGTCGCGGTACAGCGACAACAGACGCGGGATGTCGGCGCGCGGATTCGCCTCGCCGTAGAGGCTGCCCAGTAGCCGCTTCTGGAACAGCGTGAACATCATCAAGCCGAGAGTGGGTTGGTTGTCGGCCATCGTCGACAGCGCGGTCATCACCACGGCGCCGCCCTTGCGGATGATGTTGGCGGCCTCCTCGAGCATCGACCCCTCGAGCAGGCCGACGGTCAGGATCGCCGAGTCGGCCATCACGCCGCGGGTGAGGTCGGCGACCAGCGCGGTGGCCTCCTCCATCGACGTGACGAAGTGCGTGGCGCCGAACCGGAATGCCATCTCGCGCTTATCCTCGACGGGCTCGACGACGATGATCCTCTCGGCACCCGCCAGCCGGGCTCCCTGGACCGCGCCGCTGCCGATCCCGCCGAGCCCGATGATGACGACGGTGTCGCCGGGGGCGACGTCGGCGGTGTTGACCGCCGAACCCCAACCGGTGGTGACGCCGCACCCGAGCAGGCATGCGCGCGAGAGCGGGATGTCGTCGTCGATCTTGACGATCGAGGCCTCGGGGACGGACCCGTACTGCGAGAACGTCCCGACGAACGCCATGGCACCGACGTTCTGGCCGCGGGCCCGGCGCCGGTAGGTGCCGTCGACCTGAGTGCCGGCCATGATCAGCGCGCCCAGGTCGCACAGGTTCTGGTGGCCGGTCGAGCAGAACCGGCAGCGTCCGCAGGCGGGCAGGAACGAGGCGACGACGTGGTCGCCGGGCGCCAGCCCGACCACCCCCGGGCCCACTTCGCGGACGATGCCCGCGCCTTCGTGACCCCCGATCAGCGGCAGCGGCGCCGGCAGATCGCCGGTGCGGATGTGTTCGTCGGAGTGGCACAGACCGGTGGCCTCCCAGGACACCAGAACTTCGCCGTCGCTCGGCGGATCCAAGTCGATCTCCTCGACCGTCCAGTCGCCGCCGTACTCCCACAGAATCGCCGCATTGGTCTTCATATCGGGAAGTCTAGGAACGGCGCCGTCACGCAGAGACGTTTTCCGCGGATGGTCATCAGGTCGCCGCGACCAGTGCCAGCCCCGCGAACGCCACGATCCAGCTGGCGAAGCTGCCGACCAGGAAGTACTCGGTGACCTCGTCGATTCCGACGGCGCTCTGGTCGCGGTCGCGCTTGGCGTTGATCTCGGGGAACCGGATGATGCTCTTGGCTGCGACCACCGCGGTGGCCATGGTGAGCTGGCCGGCCAGCCCCAGGCCGACGATGAGCAGGCGCTCCATCGGTCCCAGAAGCCGTCCGCCCTTGAGCTGATCCGAGGGTTGCGGTTGCCCGGCGGGTCGGACCGCGCCGACCGAACCCAGGATCAGCCGGACCAGCTGATTGGCGGTGCTCACCTGGACCAGCAGCACGCCGGTCGCCATCAGCACCCGATCCGGGGAGGCGTCACCGGTCACCGCGCTCGCCGACACCCACCGGCCGACCGGTCCGGCGACCTCGGAGGCCAACGTGGACAACAGGATCAGCGCCGTCACGGTGGCGCCGAACGTCACGAGCGCGGCGATCTGGCGCGTGCCGGTGCGTTCGGCGTGCCCGCACCAGAGCTGCCACGCCACCGATCCGACTGCCGCGAGTGCGAGCAGGACGAGATCGCCGGGGCGCCACAGCCCGGCCAGCATGGCCGTACCCACCAGCACGCCCGCGCCCAGCAGTGGCGGCACCCAGCGATGGCGGGCACCGCGACGGATCAGGTCACCGATCCCGACGGCGATGAAGAACGCCGCCAGCATGCTCATGCGATCTCCGAAAGGTACTGCGAGGCCAGCACGATGAGGTCCAGGCCGTCGCGGCCAGCGCGCTGCGAGACCGCCGACGGGCTGATCTGCTCGGCGGTGGCGAGCTGCTTCTTGGACCGGTGTGCCATGAGGCCCCTCAGGATGCGGATCGAGCGTTCATCCAGCGATCCAAACATGTGGTCCCGACACATCAGGGCCGCGTTGACGAGGTCGGTGGGCGGCCCGGTCCGGGCATCGTTGCGGTAGGTGATGCGCACCTGCGCCAGACCCGGCTGCCGTTGCGTCTCGGCGGTCGACTCGATGGCGGCGCGCGCCGCCCACCAGCCCGGCCCGTCCTGGATGCGGGTGGCCGCATCGAGCACACTGACCTCGCCCCAACCGATCCCGAACCGGACGTCGATTCCCGGAGCGACGGCCAGTCGGATCGCCCAGGCCGCGGCGAGCGCCGCTCCGACCGTGGGGTAGCTGCCCTGGAATTCGTCGCCGACGGTGAACACCGGCGCGTCGTGCGCACCGGCGGCCACCGCGTCCAAGGCGGCGCTCACCTCGCGGTGCAGCGCCCGTCGGTCCGCGGCGTGCCGAGAACCGACGATGTCGCCGATCAGCGTTGCGCGCGGTACCGCCATGTGAAGATCATAGCTTCATCAACGAGCAATGAAGTTATTTACTTCATCACGGTTGGATGAAGGAAGATGCTTCATTCAGGTGGCGCACTGCGTCGGCCACGATCTGCGGCACCAGTTCGGCGCAGGACGGCAGATCCTCGATCATGCCGGCGACCTGCCCGGATGCCAGCACACCCGCGTCGGTGTTGCCCTCCACCAGACCGGCTTTGAGCAGCATCGGGGTGTTGGCCGCCATGACCACCTGGGACCAGGTCAGGTCCTTGGTCCGCCGCATCGCCAGACCGTCCTTGACCATCGACGACCAGTTCATGCCGGTCATCTTCTTGAACTTCTGCGCGTTGCCGACGGCCGCGGCGAATCCCTTCACCGGGGAGCCGCTCTCGAGCTTCTCGACGAGCCCGGTGCGCAGCACGCGGTGGGGCATACCGTCGACCCGGGTGGACACCACGGTGCCGTCCAGCGCGGCCTGAAGGTAGCGCTGTTTGACCGCGTCGGGCACGGTCGAATCCGACGTCAGCAGGAACCGGGTCCCCATCGCGACGCCGGCGGCGCCGTAGGACAGGGCCGCGGCCAGTCCGCGCCCGTCGAAGAAACCGCCCGCAGCGACGACCGGCATGCCGGTGTCGGCGACCGCGTCGAGCACCGAGGGCAGCAGCAGCGTGGTGGCGATCGGCCCGGTGTGCCCGCCGCCTTCACCGCCCTGCACGATCACTGCGTCGGCGCCCCAACCCGCGACCTTCTTGGCGTGCTTGGCCAGACCCACCGACGGGATGACCACGACGCCGGCGTCCTTGAGCCTGGCGATCAGGTCGGGTTTGGGCGCCAGCGCGAACGACGCGACCTTGACCCCTTCGCCGATCAGCAGGGCGACGCGTTCGTTCGCGTCGCCGGCGTCGGCGCGGATGTTGATGCCGAACGGCTTGTCGGTGGTGGCCTTGACCTTGGCGACGGCGGTCTTCAGCTCGTCGAGCGTCATCGTGGCCGAGGCCAGGATGCCCAGCCCACCTGCATTCGAGGTCGCCGCCACCAGACGTGCGCCGGCCACCCATCCCATGCCCGTCTGCACGACGGGATGTTCGATGCCGACCAGCTCGGTCAGCGCGGTCTTCAAACCGCTCATCGCACTTCCTTGTCGCGCAACGACTTCGGATCGATCGACTCACGAATCAGCGTGAGCTCCTCGGCGGACGGCAGGCGGGTGATGTCGGCCTCGCCCAGTCCGTGCACCTCGAACGAGGTGTTCTCGGCGACCTGATCGGCCTCGACGCCGGGGTGCAGCGACACCGCGCGCATCTGGTGGTCGGGACCGTTGAAGTCGAACACGCCGAGGTTGGTCACCACGCGGTAGACGTTGAAGAAGCGGTAGGCCGGATTGTCGGGATCGACCTTGTCCCAGCCGATTCCGGACACCACGTCGACCGAGTCGCCGAAGACGCGGCGGGAGTGGTTGCCCACCCAGTAGCTGGTCACGTGATTGATGGTGTTGCCCGGAGCCCCACGCACACCGAACATCTGACGCGTGGGCTGCTGGATCGGCCCGAACGCCGAGAGGTTCTGGTTGCCGTAGCGATCGACCTGGTTGGCGCCCATCACGACGTGCCGACGGCCCCAGGTGAGGGTCTCGAAGACGCGGCCGAACGGCATCCAGCCCTCGATGGTGGCCGGGGCGCCGATGGCCGGGGTGTCGGCGATCAGCCGTGCCTCGCCGTCGGTCAGCAGGATGTCGGGGGAGAAGGTCAGCCGCGCCAGGCGGGCTCCGACCGACACCATCGTCGTCATCGGGCTGACCATGATCTCGCCGGCATCGCGGAACAGTTCGGCGCACGCGACGGCGCACACCTCGGCGCGGGTGGGGGACGTCATGACTGCTGCTCCTTGAACTTGGCCACCGCGGCCTGGTAATCGGCCTCGCTGCCGGACAGATAGGTGTCGACGAACTGCTTCCACGTCTCGTCGGAGCCGGCGGCTTCGGCGTAGTGGCGCTGGAACTTCTCGTCGCGGCGGTAGTCGGGCTCGGCGGTGGTGAAGTGCGCGCCGTTCGGCGCCTCCACCACGGTGTCGACCATCATGCGGTTGACCAGCAGTGCCTGCGGCGGAACGGATTTGACCAGCTCCTCGGTGGACACCACCTTCTCCACCGACAGGTGACGCTGCTCCGCGGCCATCAGGTAGAGGTCGTCGAAGTAGGGGTCGATGCCGGTGTAGGCGGCATTGCCCTGCGCGTCACCGAGATTGAGATGGACGAACGCGGCGTCGAGGTTCAGCGCCGGCATCGCGATGAGTTCCTCGTACTTGTCACCGGTCGGGTACGGGGAGCGCACCGTCGCGAGCTCGTCGCCCCAGAAGTTACGCACGTCGCTGCCCAGCCCGGCGCGCGTCGGCAGGAACGGCAGCCGCTGGGCGGCGGCCTGCAGCCCGCAGCGGAGCATGCCCTCGTCCATCTCGCGGGACTCGATGGCGCCCGACATGCGCGCCTTGGCGAACCACGGGTCGTAGAACGGCGGCGAGTCCAGTGACACGAAACCGTAGTAGACCCGCTTGACCTTGCCGGCCGAGCACAGCAGGCCGAGATCGGGTCCGCCGTAGGTCACCACCGTCAGGTCGGTGACGTCGGTGCGCAGCAGTGCCCGCACGAACGCCATCGGCTTGCGCCGGGAGCCCCAGCCGCCGATGCCGATCGTCATGCCGCTGCGGATGCCCGCGACGGCTTCGTCGAGAGTGGTTCTCTTATCGCTCATTTCGTTCCCTTGTTGGTGCCCGCGAAGGCATCACGGTGCTCGTCGGAGACGCCGGCGAGGTTCAGTTCGAAGGTGAAGCCCTGTTCCATGCGATACCTCGCGGTCACGGGCTGCACATCGATGAAGTTCAGGGCTTCCTTGGCGGCGCGGATCACCCGGGTGTCCTTGCTGGCGATGTCGCGGGCCACCCGCAGCGCGGCTTCGTCGAGCTCGGCGCGCGGCACCACCTCGTGCACCGAGCCGAAGTGGTGCAGCGTGTTCGCGTCGACGGTGGCGGCGGTGAAGAACAACCGGCGCATCATGTGCTGAGGCACCAGGCGCGACAGGTGAGTGGCCGCGCCGAGAGCGCCGCGCTCCACCTCGGGCAGCCCGAACTTGGCGTCGTCGGAGGCGACGATGACGTCGGCGTTGCCGACCAGGCCGATCCCGCCGCCGACGCAGAAGCCGTTCACCGCGGCCACCACCGGGACCGCGCATTCGTAGACCGCGCGGAACGCCTCGTAGCAACCGCGATTGGCGTCGATCAGCGCGGTGAAGCCCTCGGTCTGCTGCATCTCCTTGATGTCGACGCCGGCGTTGAACCCGCGACCCTCGGCGCGCAGCACCACCACATGGGTGCTCATGTCGCGGCCGGCCGCGGTGATCGCGTCGGCCAGTTCGAACCATCCGCGCGACGGGATCGCGTTGACGGGCGGGTAGTCGACGGTGACCGAGACGATGCCCGGCTCGACGGTCTTGGTGCTGATGGTCATGCGGACTCCTGAGGGGGTGGCTACCTAAGCAAGCACTTGCTTGGTACGCTAGCACAGTGACTGACGCCCTCGATAGCGCCATCAAACTGGGCCTGACCGGCCGCGTCGTCCTCGTCACCGGCGGGGTGCGGGGCGTCGGGGCCGGAATCAGCAAGGTCTTCGCGGACCAGGGCGCCACGGTGGTGACCTGTGCGCGCCGGCCCGTCGAGGGCCTGGCCCACGAGTTCCGCGCCTGCGACATCCGCGACGACGACGCCGTCAAGGAGCTCGTCGACGGGATCGTCGCCGACCACGGGCGTCTCGATGTCGTGGTCAACAACGCCGGCGGCTCGCCGTACGTCCTGGCCGCCGACGCCTCGGCGAAGTTCAGCAGCAAGATCGTGGCCCTGAATCTGCTTGGCGCGCTGTCGGTTTCCCAGCACGCCAACGCGGTGATGCAGACCCAGGATGGCGGCGGGTCCATCGTCAACATCACCAGCGTGAGCGGACGGCGCCCCACCCCGGGTACCGCGGCCTACGGTGCGGCCAAGGCCGGGATGGAGAACATGACCACCACGCTGGCGGTCGAGTGGGCGCCGAAGGTCCGGGTGAACTCCGTGGTGGTGGGCATGGTCGAGACCGAGCAGTCCGAACTGTTCTACGGGGACGCCGAATCCATCGCCGCGATCTCCCGCAACGTCCCGTTGGGGCGCCTGGCCAAGCCTGCCGACGTGGGCTGGGCCGCGGCCTTCCTGGCCTCCGACGCGGCGAGCTACATCAGCGGTGCGTCGCTGGAGGTCCACGGCGGCGGGGAGCCGCCTCACTATCTTTCGACCACCACTGCGGACATCAAATAGGTTAGGAGACAACACACATGGGTTTGCTTGACGGTCGGGTGGTCATCGTGACGGGCGCCGGCGGCGGGATCGGCCGCGCACACGCGCTGGCGTTCGCCGCCGAGGGCGCGCGCGTGGTGGTCAACGACATCGGTGTCGGACTGGACGGATCTCCGGCCGGTGGTGGCAGTGCGGCTCAGAACGTCGTCGACGAGATCGTGGCCGCCGGCGGCGAGGCCGTCACCAGCGGTGCGAACGTCGCCGACTGGACGCAGGCCGAAGGCCTCATCCAGACCGCCGTCGACAGCTTCGGCGGACTCGACGTCCTGGTCAACAACGCCGGCATCGTGCGCGACCGGATGTTCGCCAACACCAGTGAAGAAGAGTTCGACGCCGTCACCGCCGTGCATCTCAAGGGGCACTTCGCCACCATGAAGCACGCGGCGGCTTACTGGCGGGCCAAGTCCAAGGCCGGCGAGCCGGTGGACGCCCGGATCATCAACACCAGCTCGGGGGCGGGGTTGCAGGGCAGCGTCGGGCAGGCCAACTACAGCGCCGCCAAGGCGGGCATCGCGGCGCTGACCCTGGTGGCCGCGGCCGAGATGGGCCGGTACGGCGTGGCCGTCAACGCGATCGCGCCGTCGGCGCGCACCCGGATGACCGAGACCGTGTTCGCCGACATGATGTCCACGCAGGACCAGGACTTCGACGCCATGGCCCCGGAGAACATCTCCCCGCTGGTGGTCTGGCTCGGCAGTGTCGAGTCCCGGGACGTCACCGGCAAGATGTTCGAGGTCGAGGGTGGCAAGATCCGCGTCGCGGAGGGCTGGGCCCACGGTCCCGAGATCGACAAGGGTGCGAAGTGGGATCCCGCGGAGCTGGGGCCCGTGGTCAGCGATTTGCTGGCAAAGTCGCGCACTCCGGTGCCGGTGTACGGCGCCTGACGCTTATCACGGTTTTCCTTCCCACGGTGGTACCAAGTGTGCGATCTTGGGGAAGACCGCTGGGACGGCGTTCGGGGGAGGTGTCCAGCACGTCGACCGGCAGTTCGGCGATCGCAATCGCGCCGCCGCACGCTCGCTTCTGCACGTTGGGTCCGGAGTAGCGCCTAGCGCCGGGAGCGCCGGTCGAAGGACGAAGCAATGGCACCGTCCAAGGACACGATCCCCGCGGTACTCGCCGACCGCGCACGACAACAACCCGACGACATCGCATACACGTTCATCGACTACGACACCGATCCTGCCGGGGTCGCCGAGAGTCTGACCTGGTCCGAGGTCGACGACCGGGCCCAGGTGGTCGCCGAGAAGCTCGCCAAACTGGGCTCGCCCGGCGATCGCGCGGTGATCCTGGCACCCCAGGGCCTCGACTACATCGTCGGGTTCCTCGGTGCCGTCGCGGCCGGTTTCATCGCGGTGCCGCTCTCGATGCCGCAGACCCGGCACCACGATGAACGGATCGCCGGCGCGATGAAGGACTCGGCGCCGGTCGTGGTGCTCACGACGTCCGCGGCGGCCGACGACATCCGCCGATACGGTCAGGCCGACCCCCGGCAGCGGCCGCCGAAGTTCCTGGAGATCGACGCGCTGGACTTCGACTGGCCTGCCGGGGCGGCGGCTCCGGCGACCCTGCCGAAGACGGCGTACCTGCAGTACACCTCAGGTTCGACCCGGCAACCCGCGGGTGTGGTGATCACCCACGACAACGTCCTCGCCAATCTCGGCCAGTTGCTCGCCGACTACTACGAAGCCCACCCGGGCGGAGCCCCGGCGGACACCACGGTGGTGTCCTGGCTGCCCTTCTACCACGACATGGGGCTGATCGTCGCGGTCTTCGTTCCCATGCTGCTGGGCAAACCCGCGGTGCTGATGAGCCCGGTCGCGTTCATGCAGAAGCCCTCCCGGTGGATCCGACAGCTCGGCTCCCACCCCAGCGCGTTCTCCGCGGCCCCGAACTTCGCCTTCGAACTCGCGGTGAAACGCACTGCCGACACCGACCTCGACGGCGTGGACCTGCGCGGAGTGGCCGTGATCATCAATGGGGCCGAACGCGTCCACGGGGCCACGGTGCGGCGCTTCAACGAGCGTTTCGCGCCGTTCGGGTTACGCGACGCGGCGATGCGACCGTCCTACGGGCTGGCCGAGTCGACCGTGTACGTGACGGCGTCGGCAGGCGAACGACCGCCGACCGCAACACGTTTCGACGCCGAGAAGCTGGCCGCCGGCCTCGCCGAACGCGTCGACGGCGAGGGAGGGACCGAACTGGTCAGCTGTGGGACGCCGCGGTCGACCACGGTGCGGGTCGTGGATCCCGACACCTGCACCGAGCATCCCGCGGGCCGGATCGGCGAGGTCTGGCTGCACGGCCCGCACGTCGGGGGCGGGTACTGGCACAACCCGAAGGCCAGCGAGTTGTTCGCCGGACAACTGGCGGAGCCCGCCGCGGGCACACCGAAAGGTCCGTGGCTGCGCACGGGCGACCTCGGTGTGCTGTTCGACGACGAGCTGTACATCGTCGGTCGGATCAAGGACCTGCTCATCGTCGACGGCCGCAACCACTACCCGGACGACATCGAGGCCACGGTCGCCGAGTTCACCGGCGGTCGGGTCGCGGCGATCTCGGTGGACGACGACGGCAGCGAGCGGCTGGTGGTGATCGCGGAACTGAAGAAATCGGGTGGCGCCGATCTGGAATCACTGAAACAGCAAGTCACATCGGCTGTTTCGATGACCCACAATGTGCGGCTGTCGGACTTCGTGGTGGTGGCACCCGGCACGCTACCGCTGACCACCAGCGGCAAGGTGCGGCGCGCGACCTGCGCGCAGCTCTACCGAGACGGTGAGTTCGCCCGTCTGGACGGCGCCACCTGACGCTGCAGCGCGGAGTCTCTCAGGCCGGATCGCAGATGATGATCGGGATCTTGCGGTCGGTGTAGGACCGGTAGTTGATGAAGTCCGGGTACATGGCGTCGAGTTTCGGCCAGTACTCGTCCCGCTCGGCGTCGGTGGCGTCCCGCGCGACGAGCTCGAGCTTCTCGCTCTTGATCTGGAACTTCACCTGCGGGTTGGCCTTGACGTTGAGGTACCACATCGGGTTGGTCGCCCGGCCGCCCTGGGAGGCGACCAGCACGATGCGGTCGCCCTCGCGCAGGAACAGCAGCGGGCTGTCGCGGGGCTCGCCGGACTTGCGGCCGATGGTGGTCAGGATGCCGACCGGCGGCGGCGCGGTGAACCGGTTCGATCCGCCGCGCCACTTGTAGCCGATGCGGCCGCCGGTGGCCTTGTACGCCCAGGTGTTGAACTTCGACATCCACTTGATGCCGGTGCCGACCGCCTTCGAGTTGAGGCTCTCGACCTGCTTCGGGCTCAACGGCTTGGGCGCTTCGACCATGGCGGGATCCTAACGGCTCAGAAACGGTCGGATGGAAGCGGTGATCTGGTGGATCTGGGCGCGGCCCGACGGGTCGTCGGCCGGGATGACGAACGTCTCGTCGATGCGGGCCCCGACCCGCCGTCCGGCCAGGCTCGGTTTGGTGGACAACTCGAAGCGGGCCCGCACCGTGTCACCGTCGACGGTGAACTCCGGTGCCGACACTTCCGAGATGACGCGGTACTGCAGACCGCGGTTGAGGCTGCGGCGCAGGTGGTTTCCGGAGAACCCGGTCTTGATGCCGACCTCGGTGCGGGTGCATCCGGGCGCGAACGGCACGGCGTCGGCCTGATGCGAGGCCAGCGCGGAGATGTAGGCCTGCGCCGCGGCGATGCGGTCGGCGTCGGAGATCACGAGGACGTCAGATCCGCTCGATGATCGTCCCGGTCGACAGGGCTCCGCCGGCACACATGGTGATCAGGGCGGTGGTCTTGTCGGTGCGCTCGAGTTCGTGCAGCGCGGTGGTGATCAGCCGGCTGCCGGTGCTGCCGACCGGGTGGCCCAAGGCGATCGCGCCGCCGTTGACGTTGACGGTGTCCATGTCGGGTTCGTGTACCCGCGCCCAGGACAGCACCACCGAGGCGAAGGCCTCGTTGATCTCGGTGATGTCGATGTCGCCCATCTTCATCCCGGCCTTGTCCAGCACCTTCTGCGTCGACTGCACGGGTCCGTCGAGGTGGTAGTACGGCTCGGCCCCGACGAGCGCCTGGCTGACGATGCGGGCGCGCGGCTTCAGACCCAACGACTTGGCTTTGTCCTCATCCATCCACAGCACCGCCGCGGCACCGTCGGAGATCTGCGACGAGGTGCCTGCGGTGTGGATGCCGCCGTCCATCACGGGCTTCAGCGACGAGAGACCTTCCAGCGTGGTCTCGCGCAGGCCCTGGTCGCGGGTGACCGGGGCGCGTTCGTCGGTGGGACGCTTGTTCTCGTCGAGCACGGGCGCCTCGATGGGGGAGATCTCCCGGTCGAAGCGGCCCTCGGACCAGGCCTGGGCGGCCTTGCGCTGCGACTCGAGACCGAAGCGGTCGATGTCCTCGCGGGAGATGCCGCGCCGCTTGGCGATCCGCTCGGCAGCCTCGAACTGGTTGGGCATGTCGATGTCCCACGACGCGGGGCGGATCAGGCTGCGGTCCGGCCCGGCGTTGGCGCCCAGGCCGACCCTGCTCATCGCCTCGACACCGCACGCGATGCCGACGTCGATGGCACCGGTGGCGATCAGCCCGGCGATCAGGCCGTTGGCTTGCTGACCGCTGCCGCACTGGCAGTCGATGGTGGTGGCGCCGACGTGCTCGGGCAGCCCCGCGACGAGCCAGCTGACCCGGGTGATGTTGTTGGACTGCTCGCCGTACTGCGTGACGCAGCCGCCGATGACCTGCTCGACCAGGTTGGCGTCGATTCCGGCCTTCTCGACGAGCGCCTTCTGCACTCCGCCCAGCAACTCGGTGGCATGCAGACCGGAGAGCCATCCGTTGCGTTTGCCGATGGGGCTGCGAGTGGCTTCGATGATCACAGGGTTACCCATTGCGTCAGGCTAGAACACGTTTCATTAGTCTGACAAGCAGGGATGCCGCCGTGCCTTTCATCTGCGGTGGAGGCATGTTTTACTGGCACTAGAACACGTTGCAATTGAGGAGTGCATAGCTATGCCAGGCCCGAACAAATGCCCGATCGACCCCGAGTTTGATTTCCTCGACGCGACCTTGAACCTGGAACGACTTCCAGTGGAGGAACTCGCCGAGCTGCGCAAGTCCGAGCCTATCCACTGGGTCGATGTCCCCGCCGGCACGGGCGGCTTCGGTGACAAGGGCTACTGGCTGGTGACCAAGCACGCCGACGTCAAAGAGGTGTCCAAGCGCAACGACATCTTCGGCAGCTCCCCGGACGGCGCCATCCCGGTGTGGCCGCAGGACATGACGCGCGATGCCATCGACCTGCAGAAGGCCGTCCTGCTGAACATGGACGCGCCGCAGCACACCCGCCTGCGCAAGATCATCTCGCGCGGGTTCACCCCGAGGGCCGTCGGGCGGCTCGAAGACGAACTGCGCGCCCGCGCACAGAAGATCGCCGAGAAGGCGAAGACCGAGGGTACCGGCGACTTCGTCGAACAGGTCTCGGCCGAACTTCCGCTGCAGGCCATCGCGGAGCTGCTCGGTGTGCCGCAGGACGACCGCGACAAGATCTTCCGCTGGTCCAACGAGATGACCGCCGGCGAGGACCCGGAGTACGCGGACGTCGATCCGGCGATGTCGTCGTTCGAGCTGATCACCTACGCCATGAAGATGGCCGAAGAGCGCGCGAAGAACCCCACCGAGGACATCGTCACCAAGTTGATCGAGGCCGACATCGACGGCGAGAAGCTCTCCGACGACGAATTCGGCTTCTTCGTCATCATGCTCGCGGTGGCCGGCAACGAGACCACCCGCAACTCGATCACCCACGGCATGATCGCCTTCTCGCAGAATCCGGACCAGTGGGAGCTCTACAAGAAGGAGCGCCCGGAGACCGCCGCCGACGAGATCGTCCGCTGGGCCACCCCGGTGTCGGCATTCCAGCGCACCGCCCTGGAGGACACCGAACTCGGTGGCGTGCAGATCAAGAAGGGTGAGCGGGTCGTCATGTCCTACCGCTCGGCCAACTTCGACGAAGAGGTCTTCGAGAACCCGCACCAGTTCGACATCATGCGCAATCCCAACCCGCACGTCGGGTTCGGCGGGACCGGCGCGCACTACTGCATCGGCGCGAACCTGGCCAAGATGACCATCAACCTCATCTTCAACGCGGTCGCCGACAACATGCCCGACCTCAAGCCGATCGGCGAGCCCGAGCGGCTGAAGTCCGGCTGGCTCAACGGGATCAAGCACTGGCAGGTGGACTACACCGGCGCCGGCGAGCCGGCAAATGCAACCGGTGGTTGCCCGGTCTCTCAGTAAGTCACTAAGGCTCAAGGAGGAGTCGGGTGGATTTCAGTCCAGACGAGGGGCAGCAGGCTGTCGCCGATGTGGTCACCTCGGTGCTCGAGCGTGAGAACACCTGGGAAGCACTGGTTTCCGGCGGCGTGACGGCGCTGGCGGTACCGGAGCGGCTCGGCGGCGACGGTGTGGGCCTGGCCGAGATCGCGACCGCGCTGACCGAGATCGGCCGCCACGGCACGATCAGCCCCGCGCTCGTCACGCTCGCGTCGACCGCGGTGTTGCTCGACCTGGCCACCGAGGCCCAGCAGGACCGCTACCTCGCGGGTGCCGCGAAGGGTTCGGTGGTCACGCTCGCGCTCAACGAGCCCGGTGCGTCACTGCCGGACGCCCCCGGCGTCACCCTGGCGTCCGGCCGGATCAACGGCACCAAGATCGCCGTAGGCTATGCCGCGCAGGCGGATTGGGTGGTAGTGACCACCGACGGCGGTGTCGTGGTGGTGCCCGCCGGTCCCGACGGGATCACGGTGACCGAGACCCCGAGCGCCAACGGCGGCGAGGAAGCGGTGCTGACCTTCACCGACGTCACGGTCGCCGACGACGACGTGCTCGCCGGGGCCCAGCCCGCCCGGGTCAACCAACTCGCCCTGGCGGCCACCGGTGCGTTCGCGGCCGGTCTGGTCGCCGGCGCGCTGCGACTGACCGCCGACTACGTGGCCAACCGGGAACAGTTCGGCCGGCCGCTGTCGACCTTCCAGACCGTGGCGGCGCAGCTGTCCGAGGTGTACATCGCCTCGCGCACCATCGATCTGGCGTCCACCTCGGTGGTGTGGCGGCTTTCGGAGGGGCTGGACGCCGACGAGGACCTCGCGATCCTCGGCTACTGGCTGACCTCGCAGGCGCCGCCGGCGATGCGGCTCTGCCATCACCTGCACGGCGGGATGGGCATGGACATCACCTATCCGATGGACCGCTACTACTCGTCGATCAAGGATCTGACCCGCCATCTCGGCGGTCCGTCATACCGGCTGGACCTGGTGGGCGCCGGCCTGGGCGAGCAAAGCGACGGGAACTGACATGTACATCGACCTGACGCCCGAGCAGCGGGCGCTGCAATCCGAGTTGCGCGAATACTTCTCGACGCTGATCACGCCCGAAGAGGCCGAGGCGATGAAGACCGATCGCCACAACGAGGCCTACCGCGCGGTGATCAAGCGGATGGGGTCGGACGGCAAGCTCGGTGTGGGCTGGCCGAAAGAGTACGGCGGCTTGGGTTTCGGGCCCATCGAGCAGCAGATCTTCGTCAACGAGGCCAACCGAGCCGACGTGCCGCTGCCGATGGTCACGCTGCAGACCGTCGGTCCCACCCTGCAGGTGCACGGGACCGAGGAGCAGAAGAAGAAGTTCCTGCCCGGAATCCTCTCCGGTGATGTGCATTTCGCGATCGGTTACTCCGAGCCCGAGGCGGGCACCGACCTGGCGTCACTGCGGACCACTGCTGTGCGGCACGGTGATGAATACATCGTCAACGGGCAGAAGATGTGGACCACCGGTGCCCATGACGCCGATTACATCTGGCTGGCCTGCCGGACGGATCCCAGTGCGGCCAAGCACAAGGGCATCTCGATCCTGATCGTCGACACCAAGGATCCCGGCTACTCCTGGACCCCGATCATCCTGTCCGACGGGGCGCACCACACCAACGCGTCGTACTACAACGACGTGCGGGTGCCCGCCGACATGCTCGTCGGTGAGGAGAACGGCGGCTGGAAGCTCATCACCACGCAGCTCAACCACGAACGCGTCGGGCTGGGCCCCGCTGGCCGCGTGGCGGGCATCTACGACGAGGTCCGCGAATGGGCGGCCACGCCGGGTTCGGACGGCGTCGTCCCCATCGAGTGCGAACCGGCGCGCCGGCTGCTCGGCCAGATCAAGGCGATCTGGCGCATCAACGAGCTGCTCAACTGGCAGGTCGCCGCGTCGGGGGAGACCATCGCCGTCGCCGATGCCGCCGCGACCAAGGTGTTCTCCACCGAGCGGATCCAGGAAGTGGGCCGGCTGGCCGAGGAACTGGTGGGCCGCTACGGCAACCCGGCCGATGCCCATACCTCCGAACTGCTCGACTGGCTGGACAAGATGACCAAGCGCAACCTCGTCATCACGTTCGGCGGTGGGGTCAACGAGGTCATGCGCGAGATGATCGCGGCGGCGGGTCTGAAGGTCCCGAGGGTTCCGCGATGAGCGCTTGCGCGAAGAGCAGAGGGCAGCGATGAGCGCTTGCGCGAAGAGCAGAGGGCAGCGATGAGCGCTTGCGCGAAGAGCAGAGGGCAGCGATGAGCGCTTGCGCGAAGAGCAGAGGACAGCGATGACTGACCTGCAGGCCGGCATCGACAAGATCACGGCAGACGGCAAGAGCGACCCGCGCGAGGCGCGGGATCCGGTGAACCAGCCGATGATCCATCACTGGGTGGATGCGATCGGCGACAAGAACCCGATCTACGTCGACGCCGCGGCCGCGCGGGCCGCCGGCCATCCGGGCATCGTCGCACCACCGGCGATGGTCCAGGTGTGGACCATGGGCGGACTCGGCCAGGGCCGGTCCGACGACGATCCGCTGTCGAAGATCATGGCGCTGTTCGACGACGCCGGATATGTGGGCGTGGTGGCCACCAACTGCGAGCAGACCTACCACCGGTATCTGCAGCCCGGTGAACAGCTCACGATTCACGCCGAGATCACCGACGTGGTGGGTCCCAAGCAGACCGCGCTGGGCGAGGGCTACTTCATCAACCAGCTCATCACGTGGACCGTGCCCGACGGGGAACGGGTCGCCGAGATGGACTGGCGCATCATGAAGTTCAAGCCGCGCGAGGATGCCAAGCCCGTCGGTGGGCAGGAGCGCAGCGACCGGGGAATCAACACCGTGCCCGAGGACCTGGACCCCGACAAGCTGATGCGCCCGGCGTCGTCGAAGGACACCCAGTTCTTCTGGGACGGCGTCAACGCCCATGAGCTGCGGATCCAGCGCCGCCCCGACGGGACCCTGCAACATCCGCCAGTGCCCGCGGTGTGGAAGGACAAGGCCGAGACCACCGACTACGTGGTGGCTTCCGGCAACGGCACGGTGTTCAGCTACGTCGTGCACCACGCACCGCAGGTGCCCGGCCGCAGCCTGCCGTTCGTCATCGCCCTGGTCGAACTGGAGGAGGGCGTCCGTATGCTCGGCGAGCTCCGTGACGTCGACGCCGCCGAGGTGGAGATCGGAATGCCCGTGCGCGCAACGTTCATCGACTTCCCGGACAGTGACGTCAGTCCCGCGTGGACGCTCTACGCGTGGGAGCCGGCCCGATGAGCGCGCCCGCGCTGGAGGTCGGTGCCAAACTGCCCGAGCTCTCGATCTACGGCGACCCGACGTTCATCGTGTCCACGGCCATCGCGACCCGCGACTACCAGGACGTGCACCACGACCGGGACAAGGCCCAAGCCAAGGGGTCCAAGGACATCTTCGTCAACATCCTCACCGACACCGGCCTGGTACAGCGGTACCTGACCGACTGGGCCGGCCCGACGGCGCGGATCAAGAAGATCGGTCTGCGCCTGGGCGTGCCGTGGTATGCCTACGACACGATCACGTTCACCGGTGAGGTCACCGCCGTGGACGACGGCGTGGTCACCGTGAAAGTGGTGGGCGCCAACAGTCTCGGCAACCACGTGATCGCCACGGCCACACTCTCTCTGGAGGCAGACTCATGACCGGCCTCTCCGGTAAGGCGGCGATTGCCGGCATCGGTGCGACCGACTTCTCCAAGAACTCGGGACGCAGCGAGCTCCGGCTGGCCGCCGAGGCGGTACTCGACGCGCTGGACGACGCCGGCCTGACCCCGGCCGAGGTCGACGGTCTGGTCACCTTCACGATGGATTCGAACCTCGAGACCGCGGTGGCGCGATCCACGGGGATCGGAGAGCTGAAGTTCTTCAGCCAGATCGGGTACGGCGGCGGTGCCGCCGCCGCCACGGTGCAGCAGGCCGCGCTGGCCGTCGCGACCGGTGTCGCCGAGGTCGTCGTCGCCTATCGGGCGTTCAACGAGCGCTCCGAGCACCGGTTCGGTCAGGTCATGACGGGCCTGACGGTCAATGCCGATTCGCGCGGCGTCGAATACAGCTGGTCCTACCCGCACGGCTTGAGTACACCCGCCGCGTCGGTGGCGATGATCGCCCGGCGGTACATGCACGAATACGGCGCCACCAGTGCAGATTTCGGCGCGGTGTCGGTGGCGGACCGCAAACACGCGGCGAACAACCCGAAAGCGCACTTCTACGGCAAGCCGATCACCATCGAGGACCACCAGAACTCGCGGTGGATCGCCGAGCCGCTGCGACTGCTCGACTGCTGCCAGGAAACCGACGGCGGCGTAGCCATCGTGGTGACAACGCCGGAACGGGCCCGCGACCTCAAGCAGCGGCCCGCGATCATCGAAGCGGCCGCGCAGGCCGCCGGCGCCGACCAGTTCACCATGTACTCCTACTACCGCGAGGAGCTCGGCCTGCCCGAGATGGGTCTGGTCGGCCGGCAGCTGTGGCAGCAGAGCGGGCTGTCGCCCACCGATATCCAGACCGCGGTCCTCTACGACCACTTCACGCCTTACACCCTGATCCAGCTCGAGGAGCTCGGCTTCTGCGGCAAGGGCGAGGCCAAGGACTTCATCGCCGGGGGAGCGATCGAGATCGGTGGGCGGCTGCCGATCAACACCCACGGCGGCCAGCTCGGCGAGGCCTACATCCACGGGATGAACGGCATCGCCGAAGGCGTGCGGCAGCTGCGCGGCACCTCGGTGAACCAGGTGCCCGACGTCGAGCACGTCCTGGTGACCGCCGGTACCGGCGTGCCGACCTCCGGGCTGATCCTGGGCTGAAGGAGGATCAGCCTCGAGGAACTAGTCATGGGATTGGTCTGAATATCGCTCCATCGGCCCATATCCCTGAGTCGGGCTTGCACGGATATTTGAGCAGTGGGCGGTCGCAAGTGCACTTCCTCAGCGAGGTCGGCACGGCGAACAATCACTTCGGTTGCTGTACCCGTGCGCTGGCCGGCCCCGCTCGAGTCGACCAGCGCACGGCCGGGGTTTTCGATACCTGGCACTTTTCGGCTTATTAAGGGAGCGGTGGACATTCTCATCGTCCAGTGCCTGCCTGGCGTGTCAGACATTCGAGCGGCATTGAACAGACGCTGAATGTCTGCGCTCGAGATCCCATCCAGGCCAGGGATAGTCGACCACACAGTCTGTTCACGAAAGCTGTGATGAGCACGGGCGCGGAAGCTGTGACCCTGGCTTGATGGCACCGCCTCGAACTTCGGCGACCGCAGTTGAACTAACCTTGGCCAGATGAGCTCCTCCGAGCTACCTCCCGCCGATGACGAAGACACCGGTCCGGTGCACGACGGCTGGGGACCGGACCGCGCAGCGTCGCCGCGTTTCGACGATCGGCCGCGTTTCGACGAGAGATTGTCGGTGAATCCCCGACCCGTGCAACGCGATCGTCGACCCGTGGTGGTGGCCGGTGCGGCGACGGTGGCCGTCGTGGCGCTCGGAGTTCTGGTGTGGGCGTTCTGGCCGTCGTCGGACAGCTCCGAGGAATCCGGAACCGACCCGCAGGCCACGTCGCCGACGGTGTCTTCACCAGACGCGGAGGCTCGAGTGCTGGAGTTGGTGCCGCGCGGTTACCCCGCCGGTGCGTGCACACCGGTGGTACCACCCAAAGGCGCCCTCGCACAGGTCAGTTGCGGTCCCAACACCGATCCGGGCGGCCCGTTGTCGGCCACGTACACGTTGGTACGCGACGACGAAGCGATGGAGGAGCTGTTCGACGACATGATCGACACGTCGGCGGTGGTGAACTGTCCCGGCAACATCCAGTCGCCGGGCCCGTGGCGACGCAACGCCACACCGGACCAGACGGCGGGCACGCTGGTCTGCGGCTTCCAGCAGAACAAGCCGACCGTCGCGTGGACCACCACCGCCGACGATCTCCTCAGCGAGGTGCAGTCCGGACCGCAGGGCCCCAACATGGTGCAGCTCTACACCTGGTGGTCGTCACACTCCTGACCGGCCGGATCGACCGGCCAGGAGTGACGGACCGGTATCAGGCAGGCGGAGCGGGAGCCACCGTGGTCGCCGCGGTGTCCGGCAGCGGGGTCCCGGAGCTGCCCTCGGGCAGCGGGGTGCCGGAGCTGCCCTCGGGCAGTGGGGTGCCGGAGCTGCCCTCCGGCAGTGGGGTGCCGGAGCTGCCCTCCGGCAGTGGGGTGCCGGAGCTGCCGGCCGGCACCGCTTCGGGAGCTCCCGGGGCGGGCGTCACCGCAGCCGGCTCGGCGACCGGTTCGGTGGCTGGGCCGGTCTCGGTGGCAGTGCCCTCCGCGGACCCGGACGCCGACGGCGCCGGATAGGACGAGCCGGTGGACGCAGTGGCCGGGGCCGGAGGCGGCTGCACCCACACCAGCAGGTCCGAGGTGCCGTCGCTGTAGACGACGCTGTCGGGCTGGTCACCGGTGACGTCGAAGTAGACCTTGCCCGAGGTCTTCTCACCCTGGGCGATGGGCGACGGGTTGACCCCCTGCTCGGTGGCCACGCCGAACAGCACGCGGTAGGTCTCACCGTTGTCGGCGCGCGCGTTCAGATTGGAGATGATCGGGATGGCCGAGCCCGACACGGCCTCGTCGGTGGCCGTGGCTTCCCACAGAGTCCCCACCGGCTGATACGGGATGGCGTCGGCGCTGGGCTTGAGATCGGTGACCGTCCAGTGCTGGACGACCGCCCCGTTGACGAGCTCGCCCGGCTGGCCGAATCGCTTGACGGTGACATCGGCTCCGACGACATCGACCACGTCGGTGTCGGCGGCGGCCAGCGGTGATCCGGCAAAAGCCAGCGCGGCGGCGCCGGCGGCAGCGGCAGCAGCCCAGGTGGGCTTGATCTTCACTATTTTTCCTCCTGGTTTCGTTCATCGAACAGCGAGGTACTTCCCCCGGGAGCAAAATAGCAGGTCGCACCGCTGCGGAGAGGTCGGTCTGAACGTGCCGGGTGCGTGCGGGAGGTCGGCCCCGGGTCCGGCCCGGTCCCCGAAATGACCAGCAAAAGCCGCAGATGCACCTACTCTGATGGCCGGTACCGCCGGTCACAGGGCGTGCGGGGAAGCTCTTGACAGTCGCGTCAGCAAACTCATAGATTCGGTCCGCCAAGGCGCTCCGCCGAGGTGTGCAGTGGAGTACCGTCAGTACATCACGCGCGCAGCGCCAGCTATTCACCAAGCCAAACACGGGAGTCACCGACCATGCCCAAGCATTCCAAAGTCCGCAAAGGTCAGCGGGGTCTGGCTGTCAAGACCTATCTGACCGCGGGCGTCACCGGCGCTGCCATGGCCGGGCTCGGCACCCTCGCGCTGGTCGGGGTCGACGATTCTCCGCAGCAGCGCACCTATGAAATCCAGCTGGTCTCTTACGACGAGTGGCTGTTCGGCTTCGGTGGCGACTCCAAGAGGACCACCGACGACGCCTCGGCCACCTCCTTCGCGGCGGCCGCGGTCCAGACGTCGGCCAACCCCGCGCTCCGACCGATGTTCGGCAACGGCGGCTGGCTGATCGGCAACGGACTCGACGCAGCCGACGACTGCACCGGTGCGGCCTGCAACGGCGGTAACGGCGGCCTCCTCGGCGGTAACGGCGGCGCGGGCAAGAACGGCGGCAACGGCGGTAACGCCGGACAGTTCTTCGGCAACGGCGGCAACGGCGGCAACGGCGTCGACGCGCAGTACGACCCCGTGACCGGGGCGCGCACCGCGGCCACCGCCGGCGGGCGCGGCGGTAACGGCGGCTTCTTCGGCAACGGCGGCAACGGCGGCAACGGCGGCAACGACACCAACACGCAGAACTTCACGAATGACCCCGCCACCGAGCGGGACGAGACGCTGGGCAACAACGCCTACGCCGGCAACGGCGGCCGCGGCGGTAACGGCGGCTTCTTCGGCAACGGTGGGAACGGCGGCAACGGCGGCAACGCCTCGTCGCTCAACGGCAGCGCGTACGGCTACTTCAACGACCAGGTCTCGTTCGGTCGCGGCGGTGACGGCGGATCGTCCCAGGGCTTCTCCGGTAACGGCGGTCGCGGCGGTAACGGCGGTACCTCGTCGGCGTCGGCCGAGGGCCAGGAAGCGCTCGGCGGCGACGGCGGCACCGGTGGCTCGGCCGGCTTCACCGGGAATGGTGGCCGGGGCGGTGACGGCGGTGCGGCCGACGGCGGCACCGACGCGTACGCCGAGGGCGGCTTCGGCGGCGACGGCGGCACCAGCCGCAACGGTGACGCCGGCCGCGGTGGCGACGGCGGCGACGCCGAAAGCGACAACGGCACCGCGTTCGGTGGTGACGGTGGCTTCGGCGGTGACGCGACCTTCACCGGCCGGGGCGGCAGCGGTGGCCACGGCGGCAACGCCGACGGCGGTGACCCTGAGGTCGACGAGGACGGCGAAGAAGCCGACCTGGCGGCCGGCGGCGGCTACGGCGGGGACGGCGGCCGCGGCAGCTGGACCGGCCGGGGCGGCAACGGCGGCGACGGTGGCGACGCCACCGCCAACGACCCCGACAAGGCCGAGGGTGGCTTCGGCGGCACGGCCGGTCGCGGCGGCACCGACGGCGCCAACGGATCACCGGATCCGAGCAGCAGCAGCCAGAGCAGCAGCAGCGACAGCGGTAGCAGCAGCGACGACTGACGCCTGCACCTGAATACGACACAACGACCGGGTACGGATGCCGTACCCGGTCGTTTGTCGTGTGTCACGGCGCCAATACCATTGCTGACGAGCGGGTTTGGTCCAAGTGCGTACGGGTGCCGGTACGGGGTCGGGCTATGATCGCCGCATGCCCGACACACTGAGCTCACATCGCTCCGCGCCCAGCTGGGTCGCCCCGGCCGCCCTCGTCGTCGCCGTCATCGCCGTGGTGCTGGCCGCCTGGGGGCTGCTGCGCTCACCGTCGGAAGCGAAAGCGGGCGCCGGGCCGATCGACAAGTCGCAGATCTGCGCGTCGTTCGAGACGGTGCGCACCGCGGTCTCACTGCAGACCAACGCCGATCTCGGGCCGGACGACGTCGCCGTCCAGGCGGTGGCCGCGAACGCGCGCCTGGCCACCCTCGGCGGCGGCCAGTACCTGCTCTGGCAGGTCAACGACGCCGAGCCCGACGATCTGACCGAAGCTGTGCGGTCGTTCGGCGAGGACCTCACCGAGATCGGCATGGGGCAACTCGCCGGCGCCCGCGGCGAGGACCCGGCGCAGAACGAGCGCATGAACAACGCCCAGACCGCCGCCGCCCGCGTCGCCGAACTGTGCAAGTGACCCGCGGCTGACGGGCAGTCATGCGTCCCGGCCTGACGATCGGCGAGTTCGCCACGGTGACGCGGCTCAGCGTGCGGACACTGCGCCGCTACCACGAGGCGGGCCTGCTCGAACCCGCGACGGTGGATCCGTTCACCGGATACCGGTACTACAGCGCGGACCAGATCCCGACCGCCCAGGTCATCCGGCAGCTGCGTGCACTCGACGTTCCCCTGGCCGAGGTGAGATCGGTTCTTGCAAGCGATGATCCGCGGCAGCGAGCCGAAGTGATCACCGGGCACCTGGAGCGGCTCGAGGCCGAACTGGATCGGACGCGGGCCGCCGTCGTCTCGCTGCGCCGGCTCCTGCGGCCGGACCGCGCCGACGTCGCCGTCGAGCTCCGCTCCGTCCCGGTCCGCACGGTGGTGGCGATCAGTGCCCATGTCCCGCTGGAAGATTCGCTGTCCTGGTATGACGACGCGATGGCCGAACTCGACGACGCGTTCCCGCCGGGCGACCGCATCGGGCCGCCCGGTGGGCAGTTCGCCAATGATCTCTTCACCGGTGGCGCCGGAGAGATGACCGTCTTCCGGCCGGTGCGCGAACCGCGCGGCGGCGAACGGATCCGCGTGCTGGAGTTGCCGGCCGCCGACCTCGCGGTCACCGTTCACCCGGGGCCACACGACGACATCGATGTCACCTACGGGCGTCTGGGTGCCTGGGTCGTCGAGCACACCCTGGCCGTCGACGGCCCGATCCGGGAGACCTACCTCGTCGGGCCGCGCGACACGCCGGATCCGCAGGCCTGGCGCACCGAAATCGGCTGGCCCGTCTTCCCGGTCGCCCCCGTCACCTGAGGGGTCGTCAGGCCGGAACGAACTCCACACCGGCGAGGGCCACGGCGTTGTCCCGCTCAGGCGCGGTGACCGTGGCGGAGTAGGCGCCGTCCTGCTTCCACACGCTGACCCGCAGCGTCTCCCCGGGGAACACGACGCCGGCCATGCGCGCGCCGTAGGACTTCAGCCCGCTGACGTCGCCGTCGAGCAGGTTGTCCACCAGCGCCTTGCAGGTCATCCCGTAGGTGCACAACCCGTGCAGGATGGGGCGCGGAAAGCCCGCTGCCGCAGCGAAATCCGGATCAGAGTGCAGCGGGTTGCGGTCCCCGCACATGCGGTACAGCAACGCCTGCTGCGGCGAGGTCGCGATGGTGAGCTCGAGGTCGGGCGCCCGCTCGGGCGCCGCCGATGACGTCGACGGGCCACGGTCACCGCCGAACCCGCCTTCGCCGCGGGCGAAGATCGACCGCTTCTGCGTCCACAGCAGCGCGCCGGCCGGATCGGTCACCGTGGTCTCCGACCAGATCACCGCGGCCTTGCCTTTGTCCCAGATCTCGGTGAACCGGGTGACCGCCGTGCCGGTGCCCGAGGGCGGCACCGGGCCGGGGACCGTCACCGCTTCACTGGCATGCAGCACCTTGCTCAGCTCGATGTCGATGCCGGGGAATTTCACCGACGGCGGCTCGGTCATGTGGAAACTGGCTGCCACGTTGCCGAACGTCGGAAGCACCTGCGGGGTGTCGTCGGTCAGGTACCGCAGCTCCCGCTTGTCCATCGGGTCCTGGCCGGCGCCCAGACCCAGGTGGTAGAGCTGTATGTCGCTGCTGGTCCAAGAGAATTCGACTGGAGGGAGCTCGGCGCCGAGCGCTTCGTCGAGATTGATTGGCACGGTTACGCCTTTCCTGCCAGGTGGAGTGCCGCCAGATAGCCGAACGTCATGGCCGGACCGATGGTGCCGCCCGGACCCGGATAGGTGTGACCCATCACCGGAGCGCTGACGTTACCCGCGGCGTACAGCCCCTCGATCACCGAGCCGTCGTCACGCAGGGCGCGTCCGTGCACATCGGTGACGATGCCGCCCTTGGTGCCCAGATCGCCCGGGACCAGCTTGGCGGCGTAGAACGGGCCGTGGGTGATCTCGCCCAGGTTGGGGTTCGGCTTGTTGGTGGGGTCGCCGTAGTAGCGGTCGTAGGCGCTCTCGCCGCGCTTGAAATCCTCGTCGACGCCGGTCCGGGCGAACCCGTTGAACCGCTCCACGGTGGCCTTGAACGCGTCGGCCGGCAGGCCGGTCTTCGCGGCCAGCTCGTCGAGCGTCGGCGCGGTGACGATGACCCCGGATTCCAGCCACTTCTTCGGGATGCGCTGTCCCGGTTGGAGTCCGGCGAAGATGTATCGGTCCCGGTACTGCTGGTCGAACACCAGCCAGGCCGGGATGTTCTCCCCGGGCCCGGGTCCCTGTCCGTACTGGCCGCCGTACATGTGGTGGCAGGCCTCGACGTAGGGCATCGACTCGTTCATGAACCGCTCGCCGTTCATGTTGACGATGATCGAGCCGGGGGAGTTGCGCTCCGACAGCGCGAACCACGGCGCGCCGATCAGCGGCACCGTGGGGCCCCACCAGGCGTCTTCCATGACATCCAGTGCCGCGCCGAGCTTCTCGGCGGCCAGGATCCCGTCGCCGGTGTTGGCCACCGCGCCGACGGTCCACTCGGTGGTGATGGGTGCGCGCTGGTACTTCACCCGCATCTGTTCGTTGTGCTCGAAACCACCGGAGCCGAGGATGACTCCGCGGCGAGCCCGGATCAGTTGCGGCTCAGCGGACTCCCCGGCGGTCGTGTCCCGGACATAGATCCCGCGCACCACCCCGTCCTCGACATAGAGGTCGGTCAGCGCGGTGTTCAGGCGGACGGGAACGCCGGCCTCGCGCAACGCGATGCGCAGGGGAGCGATCAGGGCCCGGCCCATACCGACCAGGTTCTTGCGCGTCGCGTTGGCCCATACGCTGCGGACGCCGACCTTCAGGCTGCGCAGCAGACCGCGCGGATGCCGTTTGAGCTGGTTGAGACGCACGTAGTCCTGCTGCATCACCACCATGTTCATCGGCACCTTGCCGTAGGGCGGCTCCAGTCCGGCGAGGTCGGGTCCGAGCTTGCCGGCATCGAACGGCTTGGGTTCCACGGAGCGGCCGGTGGCCTTGCCGCCGGGCGTCTCCGGGTAGTAGTCGGAGTAGTTGGGCACCCAGCACAGCTTCAGCGGCGAGTTCTTCAGCACGAAGGACAACATCTCCGGGCCGCGGTCAAGATAGGTGTCGATCTTCTCCGCCGGCACCACGTCACCGATGATCGCGTGCAGATAGGTGCGAGCCGCTTCGCGCGTGTCGGTCACGCCGTCGCGCTTGAGGACCTCGTTGTTCGGAATCCAAACGCCACCACCTGACCGCGCAGTGGAACCTCCGTAGTGCGGGGCCTTCTCAACGACTATCGTCGAGAGGCCCTGGTGGGCGGCGGTCAGGGCCGCCACCATACCCGCGGCGCCGCTACCGACCACGACGACGTCATACTCCTGCTCCGTCATGTAGAACACGTTATAGAATTGCCCGGCCGACCCACAACTGTGCCGGTCGACGAAACGAGGGGACTTCATCTCGATGCTCAGTTCCGAGGTCCGTGAACGACTTGCCGCCGACCTGGCCCAAGCCGAACGCAGCCGGGTGCCGATCACGCCGCTGACCGACGCCCATCCCGACATCGACGTCGTGGACGCCTACGAGATCCAGCTGATCAACATCCGCCAGAAGGTGGCCGAAGGCGCGCGGGTCATCGGGCACAAGGTGGGGCTCTCCTCGGAGGCCATGCAGAAGATGATGAATGTCGACGAGCCCGACTACGGGCACCTCCTCGACGACATGGAGGTCTTCGAGGACCGTCCGGTGAAGTCGGCGAACTATCTCTATCCCCGCGTCGAGGTCGAGGTCGGCTTCCTCCTCGCCGACGACCTGCCCGGAGCCGGGTGCACCGAGGACGACGTGCTCGCCGCGACCGCGGCGTTCGCGCCCGCCATCGAGCTCATCGACACCCGGATCACCAACTGGCAGATCAAACTCTGCGACACCATCGCCGACAACGCCTCCTCGGCGGGCTGGGTGCTCGGCGAGGCGCGGGTGTCTCCCAAGGACATCGACATCCGGACCATCGACGCCGTGCTGACCAACAACGGCGAGGTGGTGGCCGAGGGCCGCAGCGACGCCGTGCTGGGCAACCCGGTCACCGCGGTGGCCTGGCTGGCGCGCAAGGTCGACAGTTTCGGTGTGCGCCTGAAGGCCGGTGACATCGTGCTTCCGGGGTCCTGCACTCGTGCGATAGATGCGCCTCCCGGCAGCCATTTCGTCGCCGACTTCAGCGGTTTAGGTTCAGTACAGCTCAGTTTCGAATAACCCGAAGGACTAGCAATGTCTACGGACAAGAAAGCCTCTGTCGCGATCGTCGGGTCCGGCAACATCAGCACCGACCTGCTCTACAAGCTGTTGCGGTCGGAGTGGCTGGAACCCCGCTGGATGATCGGCATCGACCCCGAGAGCGAGGGCTTGGCCCGCGCTCGCAAGCTGGGTCTGGAGACCTCCCACGAAGGTGTCGACTGGCTGCTGGCGCAGTCGGAGAAGCCCGACATGGTGTTCGAGGCGACCAGTGCCTACGTACACCGCGACGCGGCGCCCCGGTACGCCGAGGCCGGTATCCGCGCCATCGACCTCACCCCCGCCGCGATCGGGCCCGGGGTGATCCCACCGGCGAACCTGCGCGAACATCTCGACGCCCCCAACGTCAACATGGTGACCTGCGGCGGGCAGGCGACCATCCCGATGGTGCACGCCGTGTCCCGCGTGGTGGACGTGCCGTACGCGGAGATCGTCGCATCGGTGTCGTCGGCCTCGGCCGGGCCGGGCACCCGGGCCAACATCGACGAGTTCACCAAGACCACCAGCGCCGGCGTGCAGAACATCGGCGGCGCGCAGCGTGGCAAGGCGATCATCATCCTCAACCCCGCGGAACCGCCGATGATCATGCGCGACACCATCTTCTGCGCGATCCCGGAGGACGCCGACCACGACGCGATCACCCAGTCCATCAAGGACGTGGTCGCCGAGGTCCAGACGTATGTGCCCGGCTACCGGCTGCTCAACGAGCCGCAGTTCGACGAGCCGTCCGTGGTCAACGGAGGCAACCACGTCGTCACGGTGTTCGTGGAAGTGGAGGGTGCGGGCGACTACCTTCCGCCCTACGCTGGAAACCTGGACATCATGACCGCCGCGGCGGCCAAGGTGGGCGAGGAGATCGCGCGCGACGAGCGCGCGCGCGAGGAGCAGACCGGTGCGGCATCGCTGTCGTCATCGTCAGGAGGCCAGGCATGAGCACCGAGGACATCTACGTCAACCCCGTCTGGGACGTCCGGATGACCGACACGTCGCTGCGCGACGGGTCGCACCACAAACGCCACCAGTTCACCAAGGACGAGGTCGGCGCCATCGTCGCAGCCCTCGACGCCGCGGGTGTGCCCGTCATCGAGGTCACCCACGGCGACGGGCTCGGCGGGTCCAGCTTCAACTACGGCTTCTCGAAGACGCCCGAGCAGGAACTGATCAAGCTCGCCGCCGAGACGGCCAAAGAATCCAAGATCGCCTTCCTGATGCTGCCGGGTGTGGGCACCAAGGAGGACATCAAGGAGGCCCAGAACAACGGTGGTTCCATCTGCCGGATCGCGACCCACTGCACCGAGGCCGACGTGTCGATCCAGCACTTCGGGCTGGCACGGGAACTGGGGCTGGAGACGGTCGGCTTCCTGATGATGAGCCACACGATCTCGCCGGAGAAGCTGGCCAAGCAGGCCCGCATCATGGCCGACGCGGGCTGTCAGTGCGTGTACGTCGTCGACTCCGCCGGCGCGCTGGTGCTGGAAGGTGTGCGCGATCGGGTCGCGGCGCTGGTCGCCGAACTGGGATCGGATGCCCAAGTTGGTTTTCACGGCCACGAGAACCTCGGCCTGGGCGTGGCGAATTCGATCGAGGCGGTGCGCGCCGGCGCCAAGCAGATCGACGGCTCGTGCCGCCGGTTCGGTGCGGGTGCGGGCAACGCTCCCGTGGAGGCCCTGATCGGCGTGTTCGACAAGATCGGTGTCAAGACCGGTATCGACTTCTTCGACATCGCCGACGCTGCCGAGGAAGTCGTCGCCCCGGCCATGCCGGCCGAGTGCCTGCTCGACCGTAACGCCTTGATCATGGGCTACTCCGGGGTGTACTCGAGCTTCCTCAAGCACGCGATCCGCCAGTCCGAGCGCTACGGTGTGCCGGCACACCAGCTGCTGCACCGCGCCGGGCAGCGCAAGCTGATCGGTGGCCAGGAGGACCAGCTGATCGACATCGCCTTGGAGATCAAGCGCGAGCAGGAAGCGGCGACCTAGCAACGACCGAAAGGCGGTCGGCCGCTTGTTGATCTGGCGGCATGAAGGATGGCGATGCGCCGAATGAGCCCGCGTTGGCCCGACCAGCTGGGCGCTGCTGTGCACGGGGTCTGGCGACCTCTCGGGTCGAGCTGCCGACGCTGAAGAACAGTGTGCTGCTGCGGGTGTCGTTCGGGCACCTGGCGGATCCCGGTCGGCTGCGAGAAATCCTGTCGTACAACCACTTCGATGGGTGGACGCCGTCGGGATCCGGCGCTCGGCTGTCGTTGTCTCCCACGTCGGAATCATCGGCAGCGCCGATCCGGCGGGCGAGGATGCTTCCGGTGAACGGGATGGCCCGCGGGTGCCGATCCGCCACGGTCGGTCGGGCGACTGCTGCTCCGCAAACCCCGGTAAGACGCTGAGCACGTAAGGATTTCGTTGAAAACGTCAGGACAAGGCCGGGCGGCCCGAGAAGTCGGGCAGGCGTGCACGCAGTTCCGGTAAGTGGACCTCTTCGGGGCCGTCACGTCCCGGAACGTGCGCGACCGCGAAAGTTTTCGAAAATCTTCGGCAGGCCCGACGACCTGCGACGACGGTGTCGCGGGGTGCGTCGGGGCCGGCTGTGCGGGGTTTGGTGTCGACGCCCGCGGGTAGACGCCGACAGTGCGACCGACTGATCGCAGATCGAAGGAGTGATTTTCATGAACACGTCCGCTACGACCGTGCGGCGCGGCCTTTTCGGCATGTTCGCCGGAGGACTGCTGGCCTTCGGGTCAGCGGCGATCGTCGCCCCGGTGGCCAACGCTCAGCCGGCTCCCGCGCCCGCACCCTCGCCGGACTGCTCCGCGGCCAGCGTGGCCGGCACGGTGAGCACTGCGGCGGCGTCCGAAGGTGCCTACCTGACGGCGAACCCGCAGGCCAACGAGGCGCTGTCGACCATCTCGACGCAGCCGAAGGACGATGCCATGCCCGCCTACCAGGCGTTCTTCCAGCAGAACCCGCAGGTGGAGCAGGAACTCAAGAACATCTTCGCGCCCGTCAGCGCGCTGCAGACGGAGTGCAACCTGCAGTTGACGCCGACGCCGGTGGCGCAGGCGGTCTGGAACAGCACCCCGGGTGCCGCCGAGGTGCCGGCGGAGGTCCCGCAGGTCGTTGAGCCTGCGACCCCTCAGCAACCGCAGCAACCGGACGCTGCGCCGGAGATGCCGGCCGCCCCGGCCAGCTGACCGTAACGTCTGACAGGTCACGGGCCTGGGGCCAGGAGCCCCGGGCCCGTTTCCGTGTGCCGGACGTGCACGGCGTTGTGTCGGACGTGCACGGCAGGATGGGCTGATGGCGACGAGACCGCAGGCCCAGGCACTGCTCGAACAACTGGCAGGCCCGCACGCCCAGTTGCGCGACGACCAGTGGACGGCCATCGAGGCGCTGGTCGTGCACCGCCGCCGGGCGCTGGTCGTCCAGCGCACCGGATGGGGAAAGTCTGCGGTCTACTTCATCGCCGCGAAACTGCTGCGCGCCGCCGGCCGCGGGCCCACGGTGATCGTCTCGCCCCTGCTGGCGCTCATGCGCAACCAGGTCGACGCGGCCGCCCGCGCCGGGGTGCGGGCGGCGACGATCAACTCCAGCAATGTCACCGAGTGGGACGAGGTGCACCGGCGGGTCAACGCCGGTGACCTCGACGTCCTGCTGGTCAGCCCCGAAAGGCTGAACAACCCCGATTTCCGCGACGCGGTGCTGCCGGCACTGGCGGCCGACGCCGGACTGGTGGTGGTCGACGAAGCGCACTGCGTCTCGGACTGGGGCCACGACTTCCGGCCCGACTACCGGCGCATCCGCACGCTCATCGGCGAGCTGGGCGCGGACGTCCCGGTGCTGGCCACCACCGCGACCGCCAACGATCGGGTGGTCGCCGATGTGGCGGCCCAACTGGGCGTCGGCGGCACCGACACCCTGGTGCTGCGCGGCGGCCTGGACCGGGAGTCGCTGCGCCTGTCGGTGGTGCATGCCGGCGGGCCGGCGCAACGCGCGGCCTGGCTGGCCGCAAACCTGGACTCCCTGCCCGGCTCCGGAATCGTGTACACCCTCACCGTCGCGCAGGCCAACGACGTCGCCGCGCTGCTGCGCGAGCAGGGCCATGCCGTGGCCGCCTACACGGGAGGGACCGAGGCCGCCGAACGCGAACAACTCGAGGCCGACCTTCTCGCCAACCGGGTCAAGGCGCTGATCGCCACGTCGGCGCTGGGGATGGGCTTCGACAAACCCGACCTCGGCTTCGTCGTCCACCTCGGGGCGCCGTCCTCGCCGATCGCCTACTACCAGCAGGTCGGCCGCGCCGGACGGTCCACTGCCAGCGCGGAGGTGATCCTGTTGCCCGGCCGGGAGGACGCCGATGTGTGGCGGTACTTCGCGTCGGTGGCCTTCCCGCCGGAGGCCTTGGTGCGCAAGGTGATCGACGCACTCGAGCCGGACCGTGCGCAGTCCACGGCGGCGCTCGAGCCGCTGGTCGACCTCAACCGGTCGCGCCTGGAGATGGTGCTCAAGGTGCTCGACGTCGACGGCGCGGTGCGGCGGGTCAAGGGCGGGTGGATCAGCACCGGGCAGCCGTGGGAGTACGACGAGTCCCGCTACCGCCGCCTCGACGAGGCCCGCAAACGTGAGCAGCAGGCGATGCTCGACTACCAGAGCACCGACGGTTGCCGGATGTCGTTCCTGCGTAGCCAACTCGACGACCCCGAACTCGGTCCGCAACCGTGCGGCCGATGCGACAACTGCGCGGGACCGCGGTACCGCGCCGACGTCGACGCGGAGCAAGCCGAGACCACCCGGCAGCGCCTCATGCGACCGGGGGTCGAGATCGCCCCGCGCAAGCAGTGGCCGACCGGGCTGGCCAAGCTGGGCCTCGAGTTGTCCGGCCGCATCGCCGACGGGCCTTCGCCGGGCCGCGCCATCGGGCGGCTGACCGACCTCGGGTGGGGCGCGCGCTTACGCAAGTTGTTGGCAGACCCGGACGCCGAGGCGTCCGACGACGTGCTCGGCGCCGCCATCGCGGTGCTGAAGGCCTGGCAATGGCAGCAGCGCCCGACAGCGGTGCTCGCGCTTGATTCGGCGACCCGCCCCAAGCTGATCATGTCTCTCGCCGCTCGCCTGGCCGAGGTGGGTCGCCTGGAAAACCTTGGCGTGCTGGAGTATTCGCCCGGACACCGGCCCACCTCGGCCGCGAACTCGGCGTACCGGGTGGCGGCGTTGCACGGCGCGTGGAGCGAACCGGCCGGGGTGGCCGGGGCTACGGTGCTGCTGGTCGACGACCTGACCGACACCGGATGGACGCTGACGATGGCGGCGCGGGCGGTGCGGAGCGCGGGTGCGGCCGAAGTGCTCCCGTTCGCGCTGGCCGCGACCAGCTAGTTGGCACGCGGAGGCCAGAGCACCGGATGACTCAGCGGGTCGGGGTGCGCCCAGCCAGCTGAGCGGTGACCGCGTCCGCCGTCGCCACCACAGCCCGGGCGCGATCGACGATCTCGTTGTCGGTCAACGCTTTCCCGACATGAAGTGACGTCACCATGACCTGGCGGCCGTGATGGTCGTACACCGGTGCGGAGATCACGCTGATGTCGAAACGGGCAGAGCGGCGCCGTCCTTCTGGGATCTCGTCGCGCAGGTACACCCGCTCGCCGATGTCGGAGACGAGCTCGCCGAGCAGCGCACGCAGCTCGTCGGGCAACTCGTCGGGCATCCCGGCCATCAGCGCGTACAGCCGCCGCCCCCCGGGGGTCTGCCGCTCGACCAGGTAGCCGTCGGCGCGGCACGCGGCGACCACCTTGGCCAGCCGGTCGGTGTCGGTCCGAAGCGGGATGGTGGGCGGCTTCGCGAGCCACTGCCGCTCGGCCTCCTCGTCCCACAGCACGAACATCAGGCCGACCGGCGGCGCGAACGGATAGCTTTGGCCGACCTCGACGCCCGGCCGGGTACCGGCCGGGGCGACCAGGTCCAGCAGGGTGATGCGGTCGTCGACCACCGCCGCCAGCGCAGCCGGCGCACCGAACCGCGACGACAGCAGACGCAACTGCTCCCGGGCGGCGGGGGTCACGCGCAGCGACTCCTGGGCCCGGTGCCCCAGCGTGATCAGCGCCGGCCCCAGCCGGTAGGTCTTGTCGGCCGGGTCCCGGACCAGGTAGCCGGCGTCCCGCAACGAGGTGACGATGCCCAGGCACGTCGGCTTGGTCAGGCCCACCCGGCGCGCGAGATCGGACACCCCGAAGCGTTCCCGGGGATGGCCGGCCAGGAAATCGAGGATGCGCACCACGCGGTCCGTCGGCGGTGAGGCGCGGCCCAGGGTTGGCATACGCGAGATACTATCTTCGGTACATATTTGGAACAACCTGGTCGCATATTGACTCACTGTGGAACGGGTTCTAGTTTCACAGTGTGTTCACCCAGCCTCTCGCCGATGCGATCGCCGAAGCGGAGACGCTTGTCGCGGCCGCCCCGTTCATCGAATCCGAGGCCGATCTCCTCGAGGGTCTGCAATACCTCGCCGGCTGTATCGCCGCCTGCACCCACGTCGCCTTCGACTACGACCGCGACCACCCGTTCCTGCACAGCGGCACCGGGCCGTTCACCAAGATGGGGCTGGACAACCCTGACACCCTGTACTTCGGGACCCGCGTGCTGCCGGGCCACGAGTACGTCGTCACGGGTCGTCGCGGCACCACCACCGACGTCAGCTTCCAGCTGCTCGGCGGCGAGTACACCGACGAGGTGGTGCCCGACAGCGAGACCGCGTTCGACGATCGCAAACTCGACATCGCCCCCGACGGCAGCTTCGAATGGAAGTTCACGCCGGACTCGCCGTCACAGCTGGTGATCCGCGAAGTCTTCAACGACTGGTCCGCCCAGCGCGGCACCTTCGCGATCGCCCGCACCGACACCGCGGGCACCGCGCCGCCGCCGCTGACCCGCCAGCTGATCGAAAAGCGCTACGCCACCGCCGGAAAGCAGCTGGTACAGCGAGTCAAGACGTGGCTGCAGTTCCCGCAGTGGTTCTACGACAACCTCCCCGTCAACACGATGGTGGCGCCGAGGCTGACACCGGGTGGGCTGGCCACGCAGTACTCGTCGGTCGGCCATTTCGACCTCGCGCCCGGTCAGGCCATGGTGATCACCGTGCCGGTCTCCGACGCCCCTTATATGGGATTCCAGCTGGGGAGCCTCTGGTACATCTCGCTGGACTACATCAACCACCAGACCTCACTGAACGGCACTCAGGCCCAGGCTGATCCGGACGGCAAGATCCGGATGGTCGTCTCCGACACCGACCCCGGGGTCACCAACTGGCTCGAGACGCTGGGGCACCGCAAGGGCTACCTGCAGTTCCGCTGGCAGCGCCTGTCCCGGCAGATGACCGCCGATGACGGCCCGACCGTGGCGGTGGTCGACGTCGACCGCGTCGCCGAGGAGCTGCCCTACTACGAGGACAACCGGATCACCGCGGACGCGTGGCGGGAACGAATCGCGCTGCGGCAGCTGCAAATCGGATACAGGATGGTGGGCTGACATGACGCTGGAAATCTCGACCTTGCCGTTGCTGCAGGACAAAGTCGTGGTCATCAGCGGTGTCGGTCCCGCGCTGGGCACCACGCTCGCCCGGCGCTGCGCCCAAGCCGGCGCCGACGTCGTCCTGGCCGCCCGCACCGTCGAACGGCTCACCGAGGTCGCCGGACAGGTCGAGAGCCTGGGTCGGCGCGCGCTGTCGGTCGGTACCGACATCACCGACGACGCCCAGGTCGCGAACCTGGTCGACGAGGCCACCAACGCGTTCGGCCGCGTCGACGTGCTGATCAACAACGCCTTCCGCGTCCCGTCGATGAAACCGCTGGCCGACACCACCTTCGACCACATGCGCGATGCGATCGAACTGACGGTGTTCGGCGCGCTGCGCCTGATCCAGGGTTTCACCCCGGCGCTGGCCGCATCGCACGGCTCGGTGGTCAACGTGAACTCGATGGTGGTGCGGCACTCCCAGGCCAAGTACGGCGCCTACAAGATGGCGAAGTCCGCGCTGCTGGCGATGTCGCAGTCGCTGGCCACCGAGCTGGGCGATCAGGGCATCAGGGTCAACTCCGTTCTGCCCGGCTATATCTGGGGCGGCACCCTGGAGTCCTACTTCACCCACCAGGCCGGCAAGTACGGCACCACGGTCGACGAGATCTACAAGGCCACCGCGGCCGCCTCGGACCTCAAACGGCTTCCCACCGAGGACGAGGTCGCCTCGGCCATCCTGTTCCTGGCCAGCGATCTGTCCAGCGGTATCACCGGGCAGGCGCTCGACGTCAACTGCGGGGAGTACAAGGCCTGATGACACGCACCGATGTGGGCACCGTCGAGGATCTGCACGCCTCAGCGGTGAAGGCTTGTGGCCTCGATGATTTCGGGTCCGATGACGACAACTACCGCGAGGCGCTCGGCGTCCTGCTCGAGTCGTACCAGCGCGACGCCGACCTCACCGAAGTGGGCAGCAAGATGCAGCGCTTCTTCCTGCGCAACGCATTGGTCGCCCGCCTCGTCTCGGAAGCCGCGTTCAAGCAGTACCCCGAGCACGCCGACGTCGCGATCGAGCGCCCGATCTTCGTCACCGGGTTGCCGCGTACCGGAACCACGGCGGTGCACCGCCTGCTGGCCGCCGATCCTCGCCACCAGGGACTGGAACTGTGGCTGGCCGAGTTCCCCCAGCCGCGACCCCCACGCGAAACCTGGTCGCAGAACCCCGTTTTCCAGCAGCTCGACGCGCAGTTCACCAAAGCGCACGAGGAGAACCCGGACTACACCGGTCTGCACTTCATGACCGCCGACGAGGTGGAGGAGTGCTGGCAGCTGCTGCGCCAGTCCGTGCATTCGGTGTCCTACGAGACCCTGGCCCACGTACCGACCTACTCGCAGTGGCTGGCCCGCCAGGACTGGACGAAGTCCTATCAGCGGCACCGCCGCAACCTGCAGTTGATCGGCCTCAACGACCGCGAGAAGCGGTGGGTGCTGAAGAATCCCAGCCACCTGTTCGCCCTCGACGCGCTGTTCGCGACCTATCCCGACGCGCTGGTGGTGCAGTGCCACCGGCCGGCCGAGACGATCATGGCCTCGATGTGTTCACTCGCCCAGCACACCACCGAGGGGTGGTCGCACACGTTCGTCGGCGACGTCATCGGCGCCGACTCGATGGAGACCTGGTCGCGAGGCTTGGAGCTGTTCACCGCCGAACGCGCCAAGCACGATCCGGCACAGTTCTACGACCTGGACTATTTCGCGCTGATCAAGGATCCGGTCGGCGCGGTCGAGGACATCTACCGCACGTTCGGCATCGAGTTCACCGACGAGGCCCGGGCGGCGATGACGAAGACCCACGAGGACAGCAAGAAGGGCCCCCGTGCGCCGAAGCACACCTACTCGCTGGCCGACTACGGCCTCACCGCCGAGCAGGTCAAGGAGCGGTTCGAGAACCTCTGACCGGCACCCGGGGCAGCGGTGTGACCGACATCATTGCCACTGAACCCACAGGTCATGCGGTCTCCGGCGGATACGTGGCCGACGCTCATAGCTCGCTCATAGCTTCAACTGTTAGCTTCACTAGCTGTTCACTTCCCGTTGGTCTCGAAGTGACCCCCAGCTGACCAGAAGCACAGGAGACATGAATCTGTTCGGGTTGCGCCGCGCCCGCGTGGACCGGGCGCCGCGCGCGTACGAGGACGTCCCGACGCGCCCGACCGGCTATCAACAGACCGCGAGCAAGCTGCACGCCTTCAACCGGTACGAGATCAAGTATTTCGTCGACGAACTGAGGGTGCCGGCCCTGCGAGCCGAGCTGGCGGCCCGCATGAACAGCGATCCGTACTCGCCGCGCGGCGGGTACCCGGTGACCTCGCTGTACTACGACACCCCCGATCTGCGGTTCTACTGGGAAAAGATCGAAGGCCTGCGGTTCCGCCGGAAACTGCGCATGCGCCTCTACGGCCCGCCCTCAGCCTGCACCGCCGACACCCCGGTGCAGGTCGAGATCAAGCAACGGGTGAACCGGGTGACGCAGAAACGTCGCATCGAACTGCCGTACGCCACCGCGTTGCGTTGGCTGAACGACCGCGAAGAGATCGACTGCGATCCCACGCAGCGTCCGTTCGTCGACGAGGTGTCGACGCTGATCGGCAATCTGGACCTACGGCCCATCGTCACCACGGGTTACCTGCGCGAGGCGTTCGTCGGCCGAGACGCCGACATGGGACTGCGGGTCACCATCGACCACAAGGTGCACGGCCGCGACCGGGACTTTCATTTCGCCTCGGAGGCTCCCAACCGCTTCACCATCCCGCCGAAGCTGGCGATCGTGGAGGTCAAGGCCAACGAGCGGGTGCCGTACTGGATCACCGATCTGCTGGCCCGCGTCGACATGTCGGTCGTCCGGATCTCGAAGTACTGCCAGTCGGTGCAGGCCTTCGACCTCGCGCCCCGGTCGCTGTCCGGCGCTCCCGAGCTGGTGCCACCGGACGCCGCAGAACCCGTACCCGCCGATCTGCTGGAGTCCGGCAGCCCAGCAGCTGTGCGAAAACCGTCAACCGACAAGTGATCGAACCAGAAAGCCTCTTGTGAACATCAACCTGCAGGACCTCAGCGGCACCTTCACCGTCTTCGACGTCGTCGCGTCGCTGTCGCTGTCCTTCGTGCTGGCTCTCGTCATCGGGTGGGTGTACCGGTACACCCACAAGAACGTCTCCTACAGCCAGTCGTTCGTGCAGACACTGGTGATGGTCTGCATGATCATCTCCGTCATCATGCTCGTGGTCGGGTCCAACATCGCCCGGGCCTTCGCCCTGGTCGGTGCGCTGTCGGTGATCCGATTCCGCAACGCCATCAAGGAAACCCGGGACATCGGGTTCGTCTTCCTGGTGATGGCGGTCGGGATGACCTGCGGTACCCGGTTCTACCTCCTGGCGGTGGCCGCCACTGTGGCCATCTGTCTGGTGCTGGTGTTGATGAGCAAGTTCAATCTGTTTAAACTGGACGTCAAGCGCCAGGTGGTGAAGGTTCAGGTGCCACCGGAGCAGGAGTACGCGGCGCGCGTCGAGGACGTACTGATCGACTACTGCTCCGAATTCGAGTTGGTCTCAACCGAATCGGTGCGTTCCGGCGCCCTTCACGAGCTGTACTACACGGCCCGGCTGAAGAAGGGCAGGACCGGCAACGACCTGATCGCGGCGCTGAGCGGGGTGAACAGCGGGCAACGGGTGACGGTGCTGACCGGCTATGACCAAACCGACATCTGAGGACGTCGCAGCGGCCGTGCGTCCCACTCGGGTGCGGCGGCTCGTCCGCCGGGTTCCGAGATCCGTGCGCCAACACTGGAAGTTGTTGGCCACCCTGATCGTCGTCGCTGCGGTGGTGGGGCTGGTGTTCGGCCAGGTCCGGTTGCGGCCCTACGTCACCGGCGACGTGTCCGTCATCGCCACGCAGATCACCCACGACATCCCGGGCACCGTCGACCTTTTCGACCCTACGGTCGAGCACACCCTGTCGATCGAGATCGCCGAGGCCGAACTCCACCACATGCTGACCCAGTTCACCGCCGACGGCGACAAGAAGTGGGTCAGCGCCGAGTTGACCATCGACGGCACGGAGATCGACGACGTCGCGGTCCGTCTCAAGGGCAACTCGACGCTGATGGGACTGCGGCCGCCGCCGCCCGGGCTGGAAGGCTTCTCCGCGCCGCCTGCCTTCGGTCCGATGGGCTCCGTGTCCGCCGATGTCCCGACCTCCCTGCCGCTGTTGATCAGCTTCGACGAGAACGTCGACGGGCGGGGCTACCAGGGGATGACCGAGCTGACGGTGCGGCCCGGGACATCGATGCTCAACGAGGCATTGGCGTTGTCACTGACCGCCGGGACCGGCCAGCCCACGCAGCGCTACGCCCACGTGAGGTATTCGATCAACGGCGACACCACGACGAAGCTGGTCCTCGAGCATCCCGACGACACCTACGCCAACACCCTCTACGAGTCCGCCGGCTACCTGTACAAGGCCCGGGCCGGGTCCCGGTTCGAGTATCGGGGTTCTGACCAGTCGATTTACGCGACCGAGTTCAAACAGATCAACGCGGTGGACTCCGGCAACCTGCAGCCGCTCATCGACTTCCTGAAATGGCTCGACACCGCCGATGCAGCCGAGTTCGACGCGTCGCTGTCGCGATGGGTGGACGTGGAATCCCTGGCGCGCTACGTCGCGACACAGAACCTGCTGGTGAATGCCGACGACATGGCGGGCCCGGGTCAGAACTACTACCTGTGGTACGACCTGGACACGCGCAGGCTGTCGGTGGTGTCCTGGGACCTGAACCTGGCCATGCTGATGGGCGACCCGACGACCGGGCCGCACGATCCCGTCGAGATGAAGTTTCCCCCCGGGTTTCCGCCACCACCCGAGCCGCCGCCCGGCGCCACTTCCGGCGCCATGCCGTGGCGCGAGGGCAACCTCCTCAAGGAACGGTTCCTGGAGTCCCGCGCGTTCAGCGGCCTCTACGATCGGGCGTACTGGGAGCTCTACCGGCAGATGTACGCCGACGGGCGCGCGGTGGAACTCCTCGACGACCTGGTGGCGACCGTCCCGCTCAGCCCCGGCCTCGGCGAGCAGGCACTGCGGAACGAGGCGGAGTCACTGCGCGGGTGGGTCACCGAGCGTACGGCCGCGTTGGAACGGATCCGTCCCTGACTAACCGTCGCCGGGCGACGGCGCGCTGGAGAACTCCTCCAGGCAACCCTCGGCCACCGCGTGCTTGATGCTGTCGGCCAACCTGGGACAGGCGCGTTCCCGGGCGGGATCGCCGCCGGCGCTGCGGATCTCGTCGAAATGGGCGCAGCGGGCCGTGGCGTCGCTGGTCCACTGCACCGAGGTGTGCGCCGGGCCGAGCTTCTTGACCTTGACCGCGACGTGGCAGAAGCGGCAGTCGATGGTGACCAGGCCGGCGGTCAGGTACCGCTCCCGGTCGCGCAGCGACGCCTCGCGCACCGCGGCCGCGCGCTCCGGGTCGGACGCGAAGTCCGGTGCCTTGCGCCAGCCGCCGCGGCCCTGGCCGCCCGCGTCCGGATGGCCGTGCTCGTCGTCGTCGTGGCCGCCGTGCAGCAGCAGCATCGACTTGGCGAGTTGGTCGACATCGGGTCGGGGGTCCATGGCCGCGATCCTCAGGTCGACTGCTTCTCGGCCTGTCGCGCCTTGAGGTTCTCTTCGACCTCGACGTTCCACTTCTCGACGGCGGCCGTGGTGTCGACCTCCATCTCGAAGCGGTCGGTCATCTCCGGCGTGACGTCGGCGACGTCGACGTAGAACTGCTGGTACCAGCGGCGCATCTGGTAGACGGCGCCGTCTTCCTCGACCAGCAGCGGATTGTCGATGCGGGTCTTGTGTTTCCAGATCTCGACGTCCTGCAGGAAGCCCTTGCTGACGCCGTCGGTGAAGGCATCGGCGAGTTTCTCGGTGGTGTTGTCGTCCAATCCCTTGGGCTTCTCGACGATCACGCCCCACTGCAGCACGAACGAGTCCTGGGTGACGGGGTAATGGCAGTTGATCAGGATCGACTCGGCCTTGAAGTCACCGTAGGTGTTGTGCAGCCAGTTGATCATGAAGGACGGGCCGAAGTAGCTGGCCTCGGAGTCCAGCTTCGCCTCGCCGTAGGCGGTGCCCATGTCGTTGATGTCGGGGCGGCCCACGTTGTGCAGGTACTGGCTCGCGACGTGGCCTTCGAAGACGTTCTTGAAGTACGTCGGCAGCCCGTAGTGGATGTAGAAGAAGTGGGCCATGTCGGTGACGTTGTCGATGATCTCGCGGCAGTTGGAGCCCTCGATCAGCATCGAGTTCCACTTCCAGTCCGTCCATTCGCCGCTGGACCACTCCGGGATCTCGGGGATCCGGACCTCCGGCTGCGGCGGGTTGCCTTCGTGGTCGTGCCAGACGAACAGCAGACCGCCGCGCACATCGGTGTGCCACGCGCGGGTGCGGGCCAGCCGCGGGGTGCGCTTGGCGTAGGGCACCAGCTTGCACTTGCCGTCGCCGCCCCAACGCCAGTCGTGGAACGGGCAGGCGACCTCGTCGCCCTTGACGGTGCCCTGGGACAGGTTGCCGCCCATGTGCCGGCAGTACCCGTCGAGGACGTTGAGCTCACCCTTGGAGTCGGCGAAGACAACCAGCATGGTGCCGAAGATCTCGACGCCGTGCGGCTTTCCGTCGGCGAAGTCCTTCACCGGACCGAGGCAGTGCCAGCCCCGGGCATACCGGTCGGGCAGCGTGCCGGTGTCGATCTCGCGAATTCCCGCTGTTTCGGTGCTCACCTAGGGCCTCCCAGCTTGTCGGCGCTTCTAACTAGAACACGTTACAGTTTTGGCTCCCACCCGCGCAATCGGTGGCTCCCGACCTGCGGGAGATGTCGCTTCTGCCGTTCCGTCGGGGGTACCCACTGTCCGCGGTTCTATATAGTGGACAGAATGTCCATTATTCCGACGGCGGTCCAGACCGCACCGACTCCCACGGCCCGTGGAGCCCGCAGGTGGATGGCTGTCGCCGCGGCGATGTTCGCGATCGCGTGGGGTGGCAACGAGTTCACCCCGCTGCTGGTCATGTACCGGATCGACGGCGGGTACTCCGATCTGACCGTCGACCTGCTGCTGTTCGCCTACGTTCTCGGGATCGTGCCGGGGCTGCTGATCGGCGGCCCCTTGTCCGACCGGTTCGGCCGCCGCCCCCTGATGTTGCCCGCGCCGGTGCTGGCCGCGGCGGGCTCGGCGATCCTGGCGCTGGGCGCCCAGTCCGCGCTGCTCCTGGCGGTCGGCCGGGTGTTCAGCGGGCTGGCGTTGGGCCTGGCCATGGCGGTCGGCGGCAGCTGGCTCAAGGAACTCTCCAGCGGACCCAGGGATGCCGGCGACGCCGGCGCCCGGCGCGCCGCGATGAGCTTGACCGGCGGATTCGCCCTCGGCGCCGGCGTGGCCGGGGTCCTCGCCGAATGGGGTCCGGCCCCGGCAGTTCTGCCCTACGTCGTCAACATCGCGCTGGCCCTGGCCGCCGCCATCTTCCTGGTCGGTGCGCCGGAGACGCGGGCCCCTTCCGGAACCGGCGGCGCGTGGTGGCGGGACCTGGGTGTCCCCGCCGGCGCGCAGCGTCGTTTCTTCTTTGTCGTCGTCCCGGCCGCGCCGTGGGTCTTCGGTGCGTCGGCCACCGCGTATGCGGTGCTGCCCGCACTGATGACCGCGCATGTGGGAAGCGCTCCGATCGCGTACTCGGCACTGATGTGCGTGGTGACCCTCGGCGTGGGGTTCGCGGTGCAACGCATGGGACGCCGGCTGGGCGCGGGTGGCCCGCACGGGGTCGTCCTCGCCCTGGCCCTGTTGGCCGTCGGCATGCTGGCGGCGGCTGCGGCCGCGACCGTTCTGACGATGTGGGCCGCGCTCGGCGCCGCCGCGGTGCTGGGCGCAGGCTACGGGCTGGCGCTGCTGGCCGGGCTGCAGGAGATTCAGCGCCTCGCCGGGCCCGACGACCTGGCCGGACTGACCGCGGTCTTCTACAGCCTGAGCTACCTGGGCTTCGCCGTGCCTGCAGCGCTGTCGCTGATGGGCCGGGCGGTGAGCTACCCGGCGATGTTCGGCTTCGGCGCCTGCGCTGCGGCCCTGTGCACGATCGTCGCACTCCTGGGATCGCGGCGGGCCGACGCCATAAGCTGACACCGTGGTCCAGTCCGGCTCGACAACCCGGCGCGGCCGACCCCGCAGCGAGGCCGTGCGAACCGCGGTATTGACCGCCGCCGCCGAACTCGCGCTGGCCGGGGGACCGGCGGCCGCGACCGTCGACGCGATCGCCCGGCGGGCCGCGGTGAGCCGCACGACCATCTACAAGTGGTGGCCGTCGGCGTCGGCGATCGTGCTGGAAGGTCTGCTCGATGCGGTGCGCGAGTCGATCACCCGACCGCCCGGCAGTTCCTCGGTCGACGCCGTCGTCCACCACGTGGTGGCGCTCAACGCGCTGCTCGCCGATCCGGCCGTCGGACCGTTGCTGCGCAACGTGATCGCCGCTGCGGCATCGGATCCGGCGATCGAACTGGCCGTGCTCGACCAGTGGATCGGGCCGCGGCGCGCGGCGGTGGCCCGGATCGTGCGCGAAGCCGTCGACGGCGGTGAGCTGTCCGAGGACCTCGACGTCGAAGTCGCCGTCGACGCGCTGGTGTCGCCGCCGTACTACCGGCTGGTGCTGGGCATGGCGCCCCTCGACGACGACGCCATCGCCCGGTTGGTGCACACCGTGTGGCGTGGCTGCCTGCCCTGAAAGGCTAGGCGGCCGGTTTGTCCGCGCCGACCACCCACATCGAGTAGTACTGCGCCCCACCGCCGTAGGCGTGGCCGAGCGCCTTGCGCGCACCCTCGACCTGATGATCGCCGCCCTTGCCCATCACCTGGATGGCCGACTCCGCGAAGCGGATCATGCCTGAAGCGCCGATCGGGTTCGACGACAACACGCCCCCGGACGGGTTGAACGGGATGCGACCACCGATCGCGGTCTCCCCGGCCTCGGTCAGCTTCCAGCCGTCGCCCTCGGCGGCGAAACCGAGGCTCTCCAGCCACATCGGCTCGTACCAGGAGAACGGCACGTACACCTCGGCCACGTCGATCTCGTCGATCGGGCTGGTGATGCCGGCGGCCTTCCACAACGCGGCTGCCGCGTCCCGGCTGGCCTGCGGGTTCACCTGGTCACGGCCGGAGTACGCCAGCGGCTCGGTGCGCAGCGCGGTGGCGTGGATCCACGCCACCGGATGGCCGTCGGCCACCCGGGCATCGGCGGCGGCCTCGTCGCCGATCACCATCGCCGCGGCGCCGTCGGACGACGGGCACGTCTCGTCGTAGCGGATCGGGTCCCACAGCATCGGCGAGGACATCACCTTCTCCAGCGTGATGTCGGGCTGATGCAGATGCGCCAACGGGTTCTTCACCGCGTTGAGCCGGTCCTTGACCGCCACCATCGCACCGATGTGCGTCGGTGCGCCGGAGCGGCGGATGTAGGCGCGCACGTGCGGCGCGAAATAACCGCCGGCGCCCGCGCCCACCGGCTTGGTGAACGGCACCGGAATGCTCAGCGCCCACATGGCATTCGACTCGGACTGCTTCTCCCAGGCCATCGTCAGCACCCGGCGGTACTTGCCCGACTGCACCAGGCTGGCCGCCACGATCGCCGTGGAGCCGCCCACCGAACCGGCGGTGTGGACGCGGATCAACGGCTTGCCGGTCGCTCCGGTGGCGTCGGCCATGAACAACTCGGGCATCATCACGCCCTCGAAGAAGTCCGGAGCCTTGCCGACGACGACCGCGTCGACGTCGGCCATCGTGACTCCGGCGTCGACGAGCGCCTTATCTATGGCCTCGCGGACCAGCCCGTTCATCGAGACGTCGGTGCGCTTGGCGACGTACTTGGTCTGCCCGGTGCCCAGGACCGCGGCGAGTTTCTTGGCCATGGCTACTTCCCCTCCAGCACAGCGATCAGGTTCTGTTGCAGCGCAGGGCCACTCGTCGCGTGGGCCAGCACCCGTGAGGCGTTGCCGTCGAAGATGTGGCGGGCCGCGAAGCCGATTCGTTCCAGGCCGGCCGAGAACATCGGGTTCGCCGCCAGCGCCCCGCCCGACGGGTTGATGCGGGTGCTCTCGGGCAGGCCGATGGCCTCGCTGAGGATCAGCTGCTGGTGCGAGAACGGCGCGTACAGCTCGGCGATCTCGATGGACGAGGTGTCCCCGCCGGTGGCGGCGGCCGCGGAGGCAGCGGTCGAGGGCGACGTCGTCAGGTCGCGGGCACCGAGCACCGGGGTCTCGATGCGGTGCTCGAAGCCGGTGATCCACGCCGGGTTCTCCCGCAGTTCCCGGGCGCGGTCGCCGGCGGCCAGCACGATCGCCGACGCGCCGTCGGTGATCGGGGCGATGTCGTGGCGGCGCAACGGTTCTGCGAAGTACGGCTGCGCGAGCAGTTCCTCGACGCTGCTGCCGGATTCGAGCCGGTCCACCCGCGGGGCGGCGGCCTGCGCGTCGAGGGCGACCTGCGCCATCTGCTCGGCGGTCCACTTGCCCGAGTCCAACCCGAACCGGGCCTGCAGCCCGGCCATGCTCACCGAGTCGGGCCACAGGGGAGCGACGGTATACGGGTCGGTCTGCAGCGCCAGTACCCGGCGCAGCGTGCCGGCCGAGGACTTGCCGAAGCCGTAGACCAGGGCGGTCTCCACCTCGCCGGTGAGGATCTTGATGTAGGCCTCGTAGAGCGCCCACGCCGCGTCCATCTCCACGTGCGACTCGTTGATCGGCGGCACGGCCCCGATGGAGTCGATCGCCGAGATGAACGAGAACGCCCGTCCGGCAAGGTAATCCGAGGACCCCGAGCACCAGAAGCCGATGTCGGGCACCCCGATGCCCAGTTCGGCGTAGATCTCGGCGAAGCACGGCATCAGCATTTCGACGCCGTTGGTGGTGCCGTCGGTGCGGCGCACGTGCGGTGCGTGCGCGAACCCGACCACTGCTACATCAGTCATTGTTGTGAGCGCCCTTTACAGGTGATGCTTGTAGGTGTCGTAGTCGGCGTCGGGCTCACCCGTCGGCCGGAAGTACTCGATGTTGTCGATGCCCAGGCCCCACTGGTCCTCGGGCTTCCACACGGCCTGCACCCGCATGCCCATCCGCACCTTGTCGGCGTCGATGTCGGAGACCAGGTGCAGCACCGGGATGTCGGCGCCGTCGAGCAGCACGTAGGCCGCGACGTACGGCGGCTTGATGCGCTGCCCGGCGAACGGGATGTTGATGATCGCGAACGTGGTCACCGTGCCCTTGTCGGACAGCTCGACGAACTGGTCGAGGGTCTTGCCGGTGGCCGGATCCGCCTCGCGGGCAGGGAAGTACACCTTGCCCTCCGCGCCGGAGCGCGCACCGACCAGCTTGCCCTGCTGCAGCGCGCGCAGGAACGTGCTCTCCGGCTTGGAGGCGGTGTGCTGGATCTCGATGGCGCTCGGCGACACCAGCATGGTGACCGGGTCCAGGCCCTCGGCGGGCGCGGGGACCTCTTCGGCCTCCTCGCCGAGCGCGAAGTACGCGATGTCGGTGATGGCGCCGGTGGTTTCTTCCACCCAGTGGGCGTGCACGCGCGTGCCGGTACTGATCGCGTCGGCGGATCCCGCATCGACGGCGTGCAGCATCGGGGTGTCGGCGCCGTCGAGCTTGATCAGCGCCCACGCGAACGGACGGTCCAGCGGCTGGCCCTCCAGCGGCTGGGACTGCCACGTCCACGACACCACGGTGCCGACACTGGACACCGGTACGATCTCGCTCAACTGCTCCCAGGAGACGGGGTCGTACTCGGCCGGCGGCACGTGCACTCGGCCGTCGGATCCGCGGACCCCGACGATGCGCCGCTCTCGCAGCGCGGTGAAGAACTCGGACAGCAGGGGTCCGACTGAACGGGTGTAGTCGAAGGCGAGCTTCAGCGGCGCGGAAAGAGGCGGTTCATGGGGATCGATCTGCACCGGGCTGCTTTGGCTGGTGGTCACGGCAACGAGTAGAACAGGTTCTAAGAATGGTTTCAAGGCACGGTTGTGGCTTGCAGGGAAGGCGGATCGGATGAAGTTGGGTTTGCAGCTCGGGTACTGGGGCGCGCAGCCGCCGACCAACCACGCCGAACTGGTGGCCACGGCCGAGGACGCGGGCTTCGACACGGTGTTCACCGCCGAGGCGTGGGGCTCGGACGCGTACACCCCGCTGGCTTGGTGGGGGCGCGAGACGACCCGCATGCGGCTGGGCACGTCCGTGGTCCAACTGTCGGCGCGCACCCCGACGGCCTGCGCGATGGCCGCTCTCACGCTCGACCACCTCTCCGGCGGCCGGCACATCCTGGGCCTGGGCGTGTCCGGCCCGCAGGTGGTGGAGGGCTGGTACGGGGCCAAGTTCCCCAGGCCGCTGGCCCGCACCCGCGAGTACATCGACATCCTGCGCCAGGTGTGGGCGCGGGAGGCGCCGGTGCGCAGCGACGGACCGCACTACCCGCTGCCGCTGACCGGCGACGGCACCACGGGGCTGGGTAAGAACCTCAAGCCGATCACCCATCCGCTGCGCAAGGACATCCCAGTGATGCTGGGAGCCGAAGGCCCCAAGAACGTCGCGCTGGCCGCCGAGATCTGCGACGGATGGCTGCCGATCTTCTACTCGCCGCGCATCGCGACGATGTACAACGAGTGGCTCGACGAGGGGTTCGCCCGGCCCGGCGCGCGGCACACCCGCGAGACGTTCGAGATCTGCGCGACGGCGCAGGTCGTCGTCACCGACGACCGCCCGGCGATCATGGAGCTGATGAAGCCGCACCTGGCGCTCTACATGGGCGGAATGGGCGCCGAGGACACCAACTTCCACGCCGACGTCTACCGCCGGATGGGCTACGCCGAGGTCGTCGACGACGTCACGCGCCTGTTCCGCAGCGACCGTAAAGACGAGGCAGCCAAGGCCATTCCCGACGAGCTGGTCGACGACTCGGCGATTGTCGGAGATCTGGCCTATGTCCAGGAGCAGATCAAGGCCTGGGAGGCCTCCGGCGTCACCATGATGGTCGTCGGCGCCCGCTCGCCCGAGCAGATCCGCGACCTCGCCGGTCTCGTCTCCACGCCGGTGTAGACACTTCCTTGCCCTCTGTCTAGAACACGTTCTAGATTCGAGGGTGTGACGGACGTAACGCCTTCCCAGCACACCATCGCGGGCACGGTCCTGACGATGCCCATCCGGGTGCGCACCGCCCATCAGCACACCGCGATGTTCGTCGTCGACGCCGCCGCCGCGCAGCGGATGATCGACTACAGCGGCCTGCGGGTGTGCCGGTTCGGCCCCGGCAACCGCCGAGCGCTGGTGGTGCTGATGCTGATGCGCTACGAGGACACCGACCTCGGCGAGTACTACGAGTACGGCACCAACGTGATGGTGAACCCGCCCGAGGACCCGCACGCCAGCGGGATGAAGGCGCTGCAGTCGGCGGGGGCGTTCGTGCACCACCTTCCGGTGGACCAGTCGTTCACGCTGGAGGCCGGCCGGACCATCTGGGGTTACCCGAAGGTCATGGCCGACTTCACCGTTCGGGGTGGCCGCACCTTCGGTTTCGACGTGACGATCGACGGAAAGTTCGTCATCGCCATGGATTTCGCGCCCGGATTGCCGACACCGGCGGCGCTGACCTCCCGTCCGCAGGTGCACTCGACGTACTCCTGCCTCGACGGCGTGGTTCGCGAGACCCCGGGGCAGATGGTGCTCTCCGGCGTGCGTTACCGGCCGGGCGGAGTTTCGGTCCGGCTCGGCGAACATCCCTACGCGACCGAGCTTGCTTCCCTAGGCTTTCCGAAACGTGCCCTGGTGTCGAGTTCGGCGGCCAACGTCGACATGACCTTCGGCGACGCCCGAATCGTAGGAGAGCGATGACCGCCACCACCCCCGCCCACGCCGGACTCGAGGTCGACCTCGCCGACGGGCGGTTCTATGCCGACGGCCGAGCCGCCCGCGATGCCTACAAGTGGATGCGGGCCAACCAGCCGGTCTTCCGGGATCGCAACGGCCTGGCCGCGGCCACCACCTACCAGGCCGTGCTCGACGCCGAACGTAGCCCCGAGCTGTTCTCCAGCACCGGCGGCATCCGGCCGGACCAGCCCGGCATGCCGTACATGATCGACATGGACGACCCGGCACATCTGTTGCGGCGCAAGCTTGTCAACGCCGGCTTCACGCGCAAGCGGGTGATGGACCGCCTGCCGTCGATCGAGCAGCTGTGCGACACCCTGATAGACGCGGTCTGCGAGCGTGGGGAGTGCGACTTCGTCCGCGACATCGCCGCACCGCTGCCGATGGCGGTGATCGGTGACATGCTCGGCGTGCTGCCCGAGGAACGCGAGAAGCTGCTGGAGTGGTCGGACAACCTGGTGTGCGGACTGAGCTCGCACGTCGACGAGGCGGCCATCACGATGCTGATGGAGACGTTCGCCGCCTACACCGCGTTCACCATGGAGGTCATCGCCGACCGGCGCGCCAATCCGCGCGACGACCTGTTCTCGGTGCTGGTCAACTCCGAGGTCGACGGGCAGCGGATGTCCGACGACGAGATCGTCTTCGAGACACTGCTGATCCTCATCGGCGGTGACGAGACCACCCGGCACACGCTCTCCGGCGGCACCGAACAGGTGCTGCGCCACCAGGACCAGTGGCAACAGCTCGTGGCGCAACCGGATCTGCTGCCCGGCGCCATCGAGGAGATGTTGCGCTGGACCTCGCCGGTGAAGAACATGTGCCGGACGCTCACGGCCGACACCGAGTTCCACGGCGCCTCGCTGAAAGCGGGGGAGAAGATCATGCTGATGTTCGAGTCGGCGAACTTCGACGAGACGGCGTTCGACAATCCTGACGAGTTCGACATCCATCGAAATCCCAACAGCCACTTGGCCTTCGGTTTCGGTACGCACTTCTGTCTGGGCAATCAGCTGGCCCGGTTGGAGCTGAAGATCATGCTGACCAAAGTGCTCGAGCGGCTGCCCGACCTGCGCCTGACCGACGACTCCATGCTGCCGCTGCGGCCGGCCAACTTCGTGTCAGGACTGGAGTCGATGCCGGTGGTGTTCACCCCGACGGCGAAGGCGCTCTGAGCGCTAACAGCTTCGGTCCTCGACGCACCCGGGAGACTCGGGTCCGCCGGCGGTCACGCTGGCGGCCCGCTGCAGGAGCGCGTGCAGCGTGACCAGTTCGTCGGGTCCCAGTTCGGCGAACATGCGGTGTTCGACGGCGGCCAGTGCGGTCTCGGCCTGCGCCAGCCGATCGGCGCCCGCCGGGGTCAGGATGACGGTGTGCCGGCGCCGATCCTGCGGCGAACGCCGACGTTCGACCAGCCCGGCGGTTTCCAGGTCATTGAGCAGCGCGACGACGTTCGTCGGATCGATGCCGAGGGATTCGGTGAGACCGGACTGACTCTGCTCGCCGAAGTCACGCAGCACCGTCAGCGCGATGATGTGCCGGGTCCGCAGGCCGAACTTGGCGACCTCCGCCTCCGCGGCGCCCCGCAGTCTGCGCAGTAGCAGGTCCAGCAACGGACCGAGCAGCGCCTCCGACCGCGCATTCGCACTCACCTGCGCGACAGTACGGCCTTTACCTAGACATTATGGTGTATAGATAGTTTGTGTAGCACAAACTATCTATAGGGAGTTTGGTATGGCCCACCTGTTGCACATCGACTCGTCGGTCCAGGGTCCGCATTCGGTCAGTCGTCGTCTCACCGCCCGGGCCGCAGCCGGGTGGCGGGCCGCTCATCCCGGCGGGACGGTCACCTACCGCGACCTGGCCGCCGATCCGCCGCCCCATCTGCATCCGCAGTCGTCGGCCGCGCTCAGTGCGGTCCTGGTCGACGAGATCAAAGCCGCCGACACCGTCCTTCTCGGCCTGCCGCTCTACAACTTCGGGCCGCCCAGCACCGTCAAGGCCTGGGTCGACCACATCATCGCGCCGGGACTGTCGACCGACGCGACCACCGGTGCGGGCCTTCTCGGCGGCACCGAGTTCATCGCGATCGAGACCCGGGGCGGTGGATACGGTCCCGGAACGCCCCGGGAGGGGTGGGACCACGCGCAGACCTGGCTCGCCCACGGGGTGTCGACGGCAGGGCTGAGCCCGCGCTTCGTCGTCGTGGAACTCACCGCGGCCGGCGCAAATCCCGCCCTGGCCGAGCTGAAACCACTGGCCGCGCAGAGCCTGGCCGACGGCGAGGCCGCGATCGACCAGCTCTGGGTGGCGGGGGAGAGCGCCGCGTAGCGGCCCGGTTTACTTCAGCTTCCAAACCGGCTTGCGCTTCTCCAAAAATGCCTTCGGACCTTCCTTGGAGTCCTCGGACAGGAACACCGGGATGCCGTTGGCGGTGTCGGGCTTGAAGGCCTCTTCCTCGTGCATGCCCTCGGTCTCGCGGATGGTCTTCAGGATGGCCTGCACCGCGAGTGGGCCGTTGCCGTTGATGGTCTCGGCGATCTCGAGCGCCTTCGTCAGCGCCTGCCCGTCGGGAACCACGTGCCCGATCAGGCCGAACTCCTTGGCCTCGGCCGCGCTGATGTGGCGTCCGGTGAGCAGGATGTCGCAGGCGATCGTGTAGGGGATCTGACGGACCAGCCGGACGGCCGAGCCGCCCATCGGGTAGAGGCTCCATTTGGCCTCGGACACGCCGAACTTCGCGCTCTCACCCGCGACGCGGATGTCGGTGCCCTGCAGGATCTCGGTGCCACCTGCGATGGCCGCGCCCTCGACCGCCGCGATCAGGGGCTTGGTCAGTCGCCGGCCCTTCAGCAGCGCGGGGATCTTCGACGGGTCGTAGCCGCTCTTGAACGAGTCGCCGGGGGACTGGCTGTCGGCCTTCTTGAGGTCCATGCCCGCGCAGAACGCCCCGCCTGCGCCGGTCAGGATGCAGCTGCGGATCTCGGGATCGGAGTCGACGCGATCCCACGCCTCGACCATGATCCGCATCATCTCGGCGGACAGCGCGTTGCGCTTCTCCGGTCGGTTCATCGTGACGATCAGGGTGTGTCCGCGCTGTTCGACGATGGCGTCGGGACCCTTTTCCGAGGTTTGTTCGTCGCTCACGAATTGATCCGCCTTCCAGCGTCGATGCCACAGACTTGTCTGGAAATGTAACACGTTCTAGTTTAGAGCCGTGGCCCTGAATATCGCCGACCTCGCCGAGCACGCCATCGACGCTGTGCCTGACCGCGTCGCCCTCATCTCGGGCGACGAGACGCTGACCTACGCCGAGCTGGAGGACAAGGCCAATCGCCTGGCCCACTACCTGCTCGACCAGGGGGTGAAGAAAGACGACAAGGTCGGGCTCTACTGCCGGAACCGCATCGAGATCGTCATCGGGATGCTCGGCATCATCAAGGCCGGCGCGATCCTGGTCAACATCAACTTCCGCTACGTCGAAGGCGAGCTGAAGTACCTGTTCGACAACTCCGACATGGTCGCGCTGATCCACGAGCGCCGCTACGCCGACCGGGTGGCCAACGTGCTGCCCGAGACCCCGGCCGTGAAGACCGTGCTGGTGGTCGAGGACGGGTCCGACGACGACTACCAGCGCTACGGCGGGGTGGAGTTCGAGGCGGCACTGGCGCAGGGCTCGCCGGAGCGCGACTTCGGCCCCCGTAGCGAGGACGACATCTACCTGCTCTACACCGGCGGGACCACCGGTTTCCCCAAGGGCGTCATGTGGCGCCACGAGGACATCTACCGAGTCCTGTTCGGCGGCACCGACTTCGCCACGGGCGAGCCGATCGCCGACGAGTACGGGCTGGCCAAGCAGGCCGTCGAGAACGGCCCCATGGTGCGGTACCCGATCCCGCCGATGATCCACGGTGCGACGCAGTCGGCGACGTGGATGGCGTTGTTCGCGGGGCAGACCACCCTGCTGGTGCCGGAGTTCGACCCCGAAGAGGTCTGGGCGACCATCGAGAAGCACAAGGTGAACCTGTTGTTCTTCACCGGTGACGCGATGGCCCGGCCGCTGCTGGACACCCTGATCGCGAACCAGGAGCAGGGCAGGGAGTACGACCTGTCGAGCCTGTTCCTGCTCGCCAGCACCGCCGCGCTGTTCTCCACCAGCCTCAAGGAGAAGTTCCTCGAGTTGCTGCCCAACCGGATCATCACCGACTCGATCGGCTCCTCGGAGACCGGCTTCGGCGGCAGCAGCGTGGTCGCCAAGGGCCAGTCCCACACCGGCGGCCCGCGCGTGACGATCGACAAGAACGTCGTCGTGATCGACGACGACGGCAACGAGGTCAAGCCCGGCAGCGGGGTGCGCGGCGTGATCGCCAAGCGCGGCCACATCCCGCTGGGCTACTACAAGGACGAGAAGAAGACGGCCGAGACGTTCCGCACCATCAACGGTGTGCGCTATGCGATCCCGGGTGACTACGCCACGGTCGAGGAGGACGGCAGCGTCACGATGCTCGGCCGCGGTTCGGTGTCGATCAACTCCGGCGGCGAGAAGATCTACCCCGAAGAGGTCGAGGCCGCGCTCAAGGGCCATCCCGACGTGTTCGACGCGCTGGTGGTCGGCGTGCCCGACCCGCGGTTCGGCCAGCACGTGGCTGCGGTAGTGCACCCGCGTGATGGCGCCCGTCCGAGCCTGGCCGAACTCGATGCGTTCGTGCGCAAGGAGATCGCCGGATACAAGGTGCCACGCAGCCTCTGGCTGGTCGACGAGATCAAGCGGTCGCCGGCGGGCAAGCCCGACTATCGCTGGGCCAAGGACACCACCGAGGAACGGCCGGCCGACGAGGTCCACGCCAAACACGTGGCTGCGAAATGACCAGGGCGAGCCAAGCGACGGGAGAAAACTGATGCGTACCGAACTCTGCGAACGGTTCGGGATCGAATACCCGATCTTCGTCTTCACCCCGTCGGAGAAGGTCGCGGCGGCGGTCAGCAAGGCCGGCGGTCTGGGTGTGCTGGGCTGCGTGCGGTTCAACGACCCCGACGACCTCGAGAACGTCCTGCAGTGGATGGACGAGAACACCGACGGCAAGCCCTACGGCGTCGACGTCGTGATGCCGGCCAAGGTGCCCACCGAGGGCACCTCCGTCGACATCAACAAGCTGATCCCGGCCGAGCACCGGGAGTTCGTCGACAAGACGCTCGCCGACCTCGGGGTGCCGCCGCTGCCTGAGGACGACGAACGCTCCGAAGGCGTTCTGGGATGGCTGCATTCGGTTGCGCGCAGCCATGTCGAGGTCGCCCTCAAGCACCCGATCAAGCTGATCGCCAATGCGCTCGGCTCGCCGCCCAAGGACGTCATCGACCAGGTGCACGCCGCGGGCGTGCCGGTCGCCGCGCTGGCCGGTTCCCCCAAACACGCGCTGCGCCACGTGGAGAACGGCGTCGACATCGTCGTCGCCCAGGGCCACGAGGCCGGTGGCCACACCGGTGAGATCGGCTCGATGGTGCTGTGGCCGGAGATCGTCGATGCCCTCGACGGCAAGGCGCCCGTGCTCGCCGCCGGCGGCATCGGCACCGGCCGTCAGGTCGCGGCCGCGCTGGCCCTCGGCGCGCAGGGCGTCTGGATGGGCTCGGCGTTCCTGACCTCGGCCGAGTACGACCTCGGGGTGCGCCTGGAGTCGGGCCGCTCGGTGATCCAGGAGGCCATGCTCAACGCCACCTCGGCCGACACGGTGCGCCGCCGGATCTACACCGGCAAGCCCGCCCGGCTGCTCAAGAGCCGCTGGACCGACGCGTGGGACGCCGAGGGCGCTCCGGATCCGCTGCCGATGCCCTTGCAGAACATCCTGGTCAGTGAGGCCCACCAGCGGATGAGCCAGTCGGCGGATCCGACCGCGGTCGCGATGCCGGTCGGCCAGATCGTGGGCCGGATGAACGAGATCCGGCCCGTCGCCGACATCATCGCCGAGCTGGTCAGCGGGTTCGAGGAGGCCACGAAGCAGCTGGACGCGATCCGCGAGAGCTGAGCTCCTCGTCGAGCGCGGCGCGGTCCGCGGCGGTCATCAGCCGGAACTGCGGGGCGCCACGGCCGGCCCAGCGCCACACCGGTTCGTCGGTGTGCCAGCGCTGGGCCTGCAGGTCGCGTTTGAGCACCTTGTTCGACCCGGTGGCCGGTAGCCGCGCCGACACTCGCAGCAGCCGCGGAAACCCCTTGCGGCCCAGGTCGTCCTGACCCGCCAGGAAGCGCGCGAACTCGGCGACGTCGAACGCGCCGGGATCGGCCACCTCCACCGCGGCCATCACCTGGTCTCCCGAGCGCGGATCGGGCACGCCGTACACGGCCGTCGCGATGACCGCGGGGTGGCGACGCAGCACCCGTTCGATCGTCAACGCCGACAGGTTCTCGCCGTCGACACGCAGCCAGTCACCCCGACGTCCCGCGAAGTACAGGAAGCCCGCACTGTCGATGTAGCCCAGATCGCCGGACCAGTACCAGCCGTTGCGGGTCCGCTCGGCGTCGGCGATCTCGTTGCGGTAGTACCCCTCGAAGTTCGCCGCACCGCGCTGGTCGACGATCTCCCCCACGGCCTCATCCGGGTTGCAGACGCGGCCGGAGGCGTCGAGAACTGCTGGGGGACAGATCTGCAACGTCTGCGGGTCGACGATCACCACACCGGGGTGCGCGGGGCGACCCAGCGCGCCGGGAGGGGCCGCCGGGTCGGGCACGGCCACCGCACCGCCCTCACTGGAGCCGTAACCCTCGTACAGGTCGGCGCCGAACCGGCGGCGGAACTCCCGCTGATCTTCGGGAGCGGCCTCGGTGCCGAAGCCTCGGGTGAGCGGGTTGTCCGCGTCGTCGGGTTCCTCCGGGGTGGCCAGCAGGTACCCCAGTGCCTTGCCCACATAGGTGAAGAACGTCGCCCCGAAATAGCGGACGTCGGACAGGAACCCGGAGGCGGAGAAGGCCGGGGTCAGGCAGACCGTGGCGCCGTTGGCCAGCGCGGGCGCCCACAGCGCCATGATCGCGTTGCCGTGAAACAACGGCATACAGCAGTAGTCGACATCGCCGCGATGGTGACCGAACTTGTCGGTGGCCGCGTACGCGATGCGCGCCAACCGACCTTGGCTGCACTTCACGGCCTTGGACGTACCGGTGGTACCCGAGGTGAACAACAGCAGCAGAAGGGAATCGGGTCCCGCCGTGTCGGCGCGAACCGGTGCTTGGCGATGGTTTTCCAGGCGTGTCCGGTATCCGGGGTCGTCGACGCGCAGGATCCGGTGGCCGGGCAGACCGTGATCGAGTCCGGCCAGGCGGTCCGCGCCGGCGAGGTCGGTGACGATCAGCTGGCAGTCCGCGTGCCGGATGTCGGCGGCGAGGTCGGCGGCACCGCGCGTCGGGTTGAGCCCGACGATCGTCGCGCCGGCCAGGGCTCCGGCACCCAGCCAGAACACGAAGTCGGCGACGTTGGGCAACAGCACGCCGATGTGAAACGGCTTGTCGGCGAAGGCTTCGGTGCGCAGAGAGTCCGCCAGGGCGGCCCGGGCGGCCGACTCACCGACGACCTCGTCCCAGGTCCACGTCTGCTCTCTGGTCCGCAGCCCGGGATGATCGTCCCCGACCCGGGCGAGGAGCATCGCGGCGATGTCCTCGTGGTGCGCACTCATGGCCGCGGGATGTCGAACACCGGGTCGGCGCAGTGCGTCGCCTCCGCGGAGAGCACACGCTTGATCACCTTGAACGTCTCGGTGCGCGGCAGGTCGGCAGCCACCCGCACCACCGACGGCCACTGCTTCGGACCCAGATCGGCCTGGGCGGCGAGGAACTCGGCGAAGCGCCCGGCATCGAAGACCGCGCCGTCGCGCAGGACGACCGCCGCCATCACCTGGTCGCCGACTGCGGGATCGGGGATCGGGTACACCGCCACCTCAGTGATGTCGGGGTGGCGCAACAGGATCCGCTCGATCGGTGCGGTGCCCAGGTTCTCGCCGTCGACGCGCATCCAGTCGCCCAGGCGTCCCGCGAAGTAGGCGAAGCCGTTCTCGTCCCGGTAGGCGAGGTCACCGCTGTGGTAGACGCCGCCGCGCATCCGCTCGGCCTCGGCGTCGGGATCGCGGTAGTAGCCCCGGAACTGGCCCGGCCCGGCGGTGTTCACCAGTTCGCCGACCACGCCGGGCGGGCATTCGGCGCCGGTGTCGACGTCGACGATGGTGACCCCGTTGGCGAGCGGACCCAGCGCCGACTCGGGGGTGTCGGGGGCCCGGGCGATCGAGACCCCGCCCTCGCTGGAGCCGAAGCCGTCGACCACCCGGACGTCGAACCGTTGCGCGAAGCGGGTCAGGTCGCGGGGCGCGCCCTCGTTGCCGTACGCGATCCGCAGCGGGTTGTCGGCGTCGCCGGGGCGTTCCGGGGTGGCCAGGATGTAGGACAGCGGTTTGCCGACGTAGTTGGCGTAGGTGGCGCCGAAGCGGCGGACGTCGGGAAAGAACTGCGAGGCGGAGAACTTGCGGCGCAACGCTATCGACGCACCAGCTGCCACCGCAGGCGCCCACCCGGCCATGATCGCGTTGGAGTGGAACAGCGGCATCGACAGGTAGCACGTGTCGGTGGCGCCGAGGCCGAACCGCTCGGCCAGCATCGTCCCGGGGAACGCGACCTTCTCGTGGGTGCAGCGCACCGCCTTCGGGTCCCCGCTCGTGCCGGACGTGAAGATCAGCATGAACAGGTCGTCGGGAGCGGCGGTGCGGAACTCCACCGGGGCACCGCGATGGCCCGCGAGCTCGGTCGCGAAATCCGGGCCGTCGACATCGACGGCGCCCGCGCAGTCGGGTGCGTGGCGATCGGCGAGCACCAGCTGGCAGTCCGCATGGGCGACGTCGCGCGCCAGCGCCGCACCGCGCCGGGTCGGGTTCAAGCCGACGGGCACGATGCCCGACAGTGCGGCCGCGACCAGGACCGTGCCGAAGAACGGTGTGTTGCCCAGCAGGACGCCGACGTGCGGAGGGCGATCCGGTGCCAGCCGGGACCGCAACAGCGCGGCCAGCGCCGCCCCCTCGCGGATGTGGTCACGCCACGAGGTCCAGGTCACCGAGTCGCCGTCGACGAAATGCACGCCGCGATCGTCGACGTCGGCCAGCGGCGCGAGCAGCGTCGCGACGGTGGATGGGGCCACGCGCGGTGTCAGACCGGGGTGTCGGCCAGTTCGGCGCCGACGCGCAGCAACGCACCCGTGGCGCTGCCGAGCGCGAACTCGGTCTGCTTGGCCGCGAGGAAGTACCGGTGCACCGGATGATCGATGTCGATGCCCACGCCGCCGTGCACGTGCACCGCGGTATGGGCCACGCGGTGCCCGGCCTCGGCCGCCCAGAACGTCGCCGTGTCGATGTCGATGTTGGCGGGCAGTCCCTCGGACAGCCGCCAGGCCGCCTGGGTGACGGTCAGTCGCAGCGCCTTGGTGTCGATGTAGCCGTCGGCCAACCGCGACGACACCGCCTGGAAACTGCCGATCGGGCGGTCGAACTGCTCTCGTTCACGCGCGTAGGACGCTGTGAGCTCCAAGGCACGCTCGACCACGCCGAGCTGGAATGCGCTGCGCCCCAACCGGTACCGGGAGGCGATCCAGGCCAGCGCGGCAGCGCCGCCGTCCACCGCGCGATCGGCGCCGACCTCGGCATCCGACAGTGTCAGGTAGCCGACGCTGCTGCGGCCGGTCACCGCCAGCCCCTCCACGCTCACGCCGCCGTCCTGCGCCGAGACCACGAAAACCTCGATGCCGCGGTCGGTTTCGGCGGGCACCAGGAACGCGTCGGCCACGGGTCCGAACGGCACCTGGGTACGGGTCCCGGTGAGGCGGTAGCCGCCGTCGGTGGCCTGCGCCCGGACCGGGCCGTCCCCGGGGTCGCCGTCCAGCGCCACCGTCAGGATCTTCTCGCCGCTGACCGCGGGCACCGCCCACTGCCGGGCCAGGTCCTCGGGGCCGAACTGCGCCAGCGCCGCGGCGCCGACGACGACGGACTCCAGGTACGGGACCGCGGCCATCTGGCGGCCCAGCGCCTCCAGTACCGCGACCTGCTCGAGGACCCCGAAACCGCCGCCGCCCACCGACTCCGGTGCGGCGGCCGACAGGATGTCGGCATCGATCAGCTTGGCCCACAGCGTCCGGTCGAACCGTCCCTCGAGTCCGTCGAGTTCGCGCTGATGTTCCGGCGTGCACACCGACTCGGTGATGGTGCGCACCAGGCCGCCGAGGTCGTCGGCGGCTTCAGGTCGTGAGAAGTCCATGCAAAGTCCTCGATTCTTACCGGTTCACGCGGGGCAGGCCGAGCGCCACCATGCCGATGATGTCGCGTTGGATCTCGTTGGTGCCGCCGCCGAAGGTCAGGATCAGGCAGGAGCGGTGCATCCGCTCCACCCGGCCGCGCAGCACGGCGCCCGGCGAGCCGGGGCGCAACGTCGCGGCGCTGCCCAGCACCTCCATCAGCAGGCGGTAGGCCTCGGTGGCCAGTTCGGTGCCGAACACCTTGGCCGCCGAGGCGTCCGCCGGCGACGGCGCGGCCTCGGTCGAGGCCAGCTCCCAGTTGATCAGCTTGAGCACCTCGGCCTTGGCGTGCACCCGGGCGAGGTTGAGCTGCACCCACTCCGAGTCGATCAGCCGCTTGCCGTGCACGTCCTTGGTGTTCTGCGCCCACTCCCGCACGCCGTCGAGCGCGACGAAGATCGGCTGCGCCGACACCAGCGCGACGCGTTCGTGGTTGAGCTGGTTGGTGACCAGCTTCCAGCCCGCGTTCTCCTCGCCGACCAGATTGCCCACCGGGACCCGGACGTCCTGGTAGTAGGTGGCGCTGGTGTCCACCCCGGACATGGTGTGCACCGGGGTCCATGAGAACCCCTCGGCGGTGGTCGGCACGATCAGCATCGAGATGCCGCGGTGCTTCTTGGCCTCGGAGTTGGTGCGCACCGCCAGCCAGACGTAGTCGGCGTAGGCGATCAGCGACGTCCACATCTTCTGGCCGTTGATGACGTAGTCGTCGCCGTCGCGCACCGCGGTGGTCCGCAGCGCCGCGAGGTCGGTGCCCGCGCCGGGTTCGGAGTAGCCGATGGAGAAGTGCAGATCACCCGACGCGATGCGCGGCAGATAGAACTTCTTCTGCTCGTCGGTGCCGAACGCCATGATCGTCGGCGCGACGCTGTTGATGGTCAGGAACGGCACGGGCACGTTGGCGATCGCGGCCTCGTCGTTGAAGATCAGCCCGTCCATCGGGGGACGCTCCTGGCCGCCGAACTCCTTGGGCCACGACAGGGTGAGCCAGCCGTCCTTGCCCATCTGCGCGACGGTCTCGCGGTAGACGTTGCCGCGGCCCATCTCGCCGTCGTTGCTCGCGAGTGCCTCGGCGCGCTCGGGAGTCATGAGCTTGGCGAAATACGCGCGCAGCTCGCGGCGCAGCTCCTCCTGTTCAGGGGTGTAGCCGATTCGCATCGCGCTGTCCTCACTTGTCTGCAAGCCTTGATCGGTGGATGTCGCCGGGGACGTAGGCCTACCTCAGCGGCTCCCCGGTTGTAACACGTTCTAGTCTTGGGGTCCAGGGTGGTGCCAGACTGGATGCCCAGCGAGGCCGGACCACAGCCCGGACCGACAGGAGGAATCATGCGAGTGGAAGTCGACCGCGACCGGTGCGAGGGCAACGCGGTGTGCGTCGGAATTGCGCCCGACCTGTTCGAGCTGGATGACGAGGACTACGCGGTGGTCAAGGCTGACCCCGTGCCCGCCGACCAGGAGGCGCTGGCCGAACAGTCGGTCAACGAGTGCCCCCGAGCTGCCCTGATCCGACACGACTAGAGGTCTTCATAAATTGACTGAGATTGATCTGTCCGGCCGCGTCGCGATCGTGACCGGCGCCGCCGCCGGTCTGGGCCGCGCCGAAGCGGTTGGCCTGGCCCGCGCCGGCGCCACCGTGGTGGTCAACGACATCGCCCCCGCCCTGGACTCCTCCGACGTCCTCGACGAGATCGCCTCCGTGGGCAGCAAAGGTGTCGCCGTGGCCGGCGACATCAGCGCGCGCAGCACCGCCGACGAGCTGATCGAGACCGCCGACGGCCTCGGCGGGCTGGACGTCGTCGTCAACAACGCGGGCATCACCCGCGACCGGATCCTGTTCAACATGTCCGACGAGGAGTGGGACGCGGTCATCGCGGTGCACCTGCGTGGGCATTTCCTCCTGACCCGCAACGCGGCGACCTACTGGCGCGGCAAGGCCAAGGCCGGGGACGGAACCGTGTACGGACGGATCATCAACACCTCTTCGGAGGCCGGGTTGTCGGGGCCGGTGGGCCAGCCCAACTACGGCGCCGCCAAGGCCGGGATCACCGCGCTGACCCTGTCGGCCGCCCGCGCACTGCACCGTTTCGGCGTGCGCGCCAACGCGATCGCGCCGCGCGCCCGGACGGCGATGACCGCCGGGGTGTTCGGCGACGCGCCCGAACTGCCCGACGGCGCGGTCGACCCGTTGTCGCCCGAGCACGTCGTCAACCTGGTCCGGTTCCTGGCCTCGCCGGCCAGCGAAGCCGTCAACGGTCAGCTGTTCATCGTCTATGGTCCGACAGTGACACTGCTCGCGGCGCCGACGGCAGAGCGGCAGTTCAGCGCCGACGGTGACGTCTGGGAACCGGGGGCGTTGTCGGACACCCTGACCCAATACTTTGCTGATCGTGATCCCGACCGGAGTTTCTCCGCGGCCATGGGACTGGGCGACCCGGACTGACGGCAGCAGTCCAGGGCCCTTGCTGCCGACTAGAACACGTTCTAGAATGACGTGGGTCACAGTGCCTTTGACGTGCTCGTATATAACGAAGAGCGCCACATTAGCCAACTTTGACACCGCGAACACGTTCTAGTTAGTATGATCCGGCTCACGGAGAGCAGCGCATCTGACCAGGGCGGGCAGGCGGCACGGGCGGGCGATTTGCGGTTGTTCGCCACCGCTGAGTCCCCGAGACCCTGTCCACTAGGAACGGAGCCGACTTGATCGAACAGCTTGCGGCGCCGGCGCGGGCCGTGGGCGGGTTCGTCGAAATGTCTCTGGACACCTTCGCCAAGACCTTCCGGCGGCCGTTCCAGTTTCGCGAATTCCTCGACCAGACATGGATGATCGCCCGTGTCTCGCTGGTTCCCACCCTGCTGGTGGCGATCCCCTTCACGGTGCTGGTCGCGTTCACGCTGAACATCCTGCTGCGCGAGATCGGCGCTGCCGACCTCTCCGGTGCGGGCACCGCGTTCGGCACCATCACCCAGCTCGGTCCGGTGGTGACGGTGCTCGTAGTCGCCGGCGCCGGCGCCACGGCCATCTGCGCCGATCTCGGTGCGCGCACCATCCGCGAGGAGATCGACGCGATGCGGGTGCTGGGCATCGACCCGATCCAGCGGCTCGTGGTGCCCCGCGTGCTGGCGTCGACGTTCGTCGCGCTGCTGCTCAACGGCCTGGTCTGCCTGATCGGGCTGGCCGGCGGCTACGTGTTCTCGGTGTTCCTGCAGGGCGTGAACCCCGGCGCGTTCATCAACGGCCTGACCGTGCTGACCGGCCTGCCCGAGCTGATCCTCGCCGAGATCAAGGCGCTGCTGTTCGGTGTCGTCGCCGGCCTGGTCGGCTGCTACCGCGGGCTGACCGTCCAGGGCGGTCCGAAGGGCGTGGGCAACGCCGTCAACGAGACCGTCGTGTACGCCTTCATCTGCCTGTTCGTGATCAACGTGATCATGACGGCCGTCGGGGTGCGGGTGTTGGACGCATGAGCTACGACGCCACCGTGCGCCTCCGCCGCCTGCTGCGCGGTGTGCCGAAGATCGTCGACGGCGTCGGCGAACAGGCACTGTTCTACGGCGAGACGTTCCGCTACATCCCCAACGCGGTCACCCGGTACCGCAAGGAGACCATCCGTCTGATCGCGGAGATGTCGATGGGTACCGGCGCGCTGATCATGATCGGCGGCACCGTCGGCGTCGCGGCGTTCATGACGCTGGCATCCGGCGGCGTCATCGCCGTCCAGGGCTACTCGTCGCTGGGCAACATCGGAATCGAGGCCCTGACCGGCTTCCTGTCGGCGTTCCTCAACGTGCGCATCGTGGCACCGGTGATCGCGGGCATCGCGCTCGCGGCCACCATCGGTGCCGGCGCCACGGCACAGTTGGGCGCGATGCGCGTCTCCGAGGAGATCGACGCCGTGGAATCCATGGCGGTGCACGCGGTCTCGTATCTGGTGTCGACGCGGATCGTCGCCGGGCTGATCGCCATCGTGCCGCTGTACGCGCTGTCGGTGCTCGCCGCGTTCTTCGCCGCCCGCTTCACCACGGTCTACATCAACGGTCAGTCCTCGGGCCTCTACGACCACTACTTCAACACGTTCCTCGTCCCGAGCGACCTGTTGTGGTCGTTCCTGCAGGCCATCGTGATGGCGGTGGCGGTGATGCTCGTGCACACCTACTACGGGTACAACGCCTCCGGTGGCCCGGTGGGGGTGGGCGTCGCCGTGGGTCAGGCCGTGCGGACGTCGCTGATCGTGGTGGTGACCATCGTGCTGCTCATCTCGCTCGCCGTCTACGGCGCGTCCGGCAACTTCAACCTCTCCGGATAGGAAGCGAACGACGATGTCCGACGGTGACGCCCGGCGCAGCCATGTGAGGATCGCTGCGGCGATCCTGGCTGTGGTGGTGCTGGCCGCGGTGGTCTTCACCTACCTCTCCTACACCGCGGCGTTCACGCCGACCGACAAGGTCACGGTGCTCTCACCGCGGGCCGGCCTGGTGATGGAACGCGACGCGAAGGTCAAGTACCGCGGCATCCAGGTCGGCAAGGTCGAGTCGATCGAGTACGCGGGACGCGACGCCAAGCTGACCCTGGCGATCAACCGCGCCGACATGCGCTACATCCCCAGCAACGCGCCCGTGCGGATCGGCGGCACCACGATCTTCGGCGCCAAGGCTGTCGAGTTCCTGCCGCCGGAGGAGAGCAGCGGTGGATCGCTGCGCCCCGGAACCGAGGTCGCCGCGCGGCACGTGCAGCTCGAAGTCAACACCCTGTTCCAGAACCTGACCGACCTGCTGGACAAGATCGACCCGATCAACCTCAACGCGACGGTCTCCGCACTCGCCGAGGGCCTGCGCGGCAACGGCAATGACCTGGGTGCGCTGCTGGCCGGCCTGAACTACTACCTGTCGCAGTTCAATCCGAAGCTGCCGGCGTTGCGTGAGGACATCCGCCAGACCGCGGTGGTCGCCGATATCTACGGGGACGCCGGACCGGACCTGGCCCGCATCCTGGACAACGCGCCCGCGATCAGCGCCACGGTGATCGAGGAACAGGCCAATCTGAACACCACGCTGCTGGCGGCCACCGGCCTGGCCAACAACGGCACCGCGACGCTGGAGCCGGGCGCCGACGACTACATCGCCGCCATCCAGCGGCTGCGCGCACCACTGAAGGTGCTCGGCGACTACTCGCCGCAGTACGGATGTCTGCTGCAGTCGATCGACCTGGCGATCGACCGCTTCGGCCCGATCATCGGCGGGACCCGGCCGGGTCTGTTCACCTCGTCGAACTTCCTCCCGGGCTCGCCGTCCTACACCTATCCGGAGAGCCTGCCGATCGTCAACGCCACCGGCGGGCCGAACTGCCGTGGCCTGCCGAACATTCCGTCCAAGCAGTACGGCGGATCCTGGTACCGGGCGCCGTTCCTGGTCACCGACAACGCATACGTGCCCTACCAGCCCAACACCGAGTTGCAGTTCGACGCTCCGTCGACCCTGCAGTTCCTGTTCAACGGGGCGTTCGCGGAACGGGATGATTTCTGATGAGCGCTTGCGCGAAGAAGCGGGGGTTCTGATGAGCGCTTGCGCGAAGAAGCGGGGTGACGGATGAGTCACCGTCGCAACCTGATCAGCGTCACGATCTTCACCGTGGTGATGGCCCTGGTGGGCGCTGGGTTGATCGTCGTGTTCGGTGAGTTCCGCTTCGCGTCGAGCAACTCGTTCCGCGCCACGTTCGCCGAAGCGTCCCGGCTCAAGACCGGTCAGGACGTCCGCATCGCCGGCGTCCCGGTCGGGTCGGTCACCGAGATCGAACTCAACCCGGACAACACCGTCGACGTCGGCTTCAACATCGACAAGCGCTACCAGCTCTACACGTCGACCCGCGCGGTCATCCGGTACGAGAACCTCGTCGGCGACCGGTACCTCGAGATCACCTCGGGCCCGGGGGAGTTGCGCAAGCTGCCCACCGGCGCGACGATCCCGGCGGCCAACACTCAGCCGGCGCTGGACCTCGACGCGCTGCTGGGTGGGCTGCGTCCGGTGGTGAAGGGCCTCGACGGGTCGAAGGTCAACGAGCTCTCGGGCGCGGTCATCGAGTTGCTGCAGGGCCAAGGCGGCGCGCTGTCGAGCATGTTGGCCAGCACCAGCGCCTTCAGCCAGAACCTCGCGGCCCGTGACCAGCTCATCGGCGAGGTGATCACGAATCTGAACACCGTGCTGTCCACGGTCGACGAGCGCAGCGCCGAGTTCGACGCCAGCGTCGACCGGCTGCAGCAGCTGATCACCGGGCTGAGCCAGGGGCGGGACCCGATCGCGGGGGCGATCGGTCCGCTGGCCACGGCCGAGAACGACCTGACCGAGATGCTGTCCGAGTCGCGGCGCCCGTTGCAGGGCGTCCTCGAACAGCTGCGGCCGCTGGCCACCGAGCTCGACGAGCGCAAGGCCGAGGTGAACGAGGTCATCGAACCGCTGGCCGAGAACTACCTGCGGCTCAACGCGCTGGGCGCCTACGGTTCGTTCTTCAACATCTTCTACTGCTCGACGCGCATCAAGATCAACGGTCCCGCCGGCAGCGACATCCTGATCCCGTTCGGTGGCCCACCGGACCCGTCGAAGGGGAGGTGCTCAGAGAATGGCTAATACCGAGAACTCGAATCCGTTGCGCACCGGCATCTTCGGCATCACGCTGGTGGCGTGCCTGGTGATCGTCTCGTTCGGCTACAGCAGCCTGCCGTTCTTCCCACAGGGCAAGACCTACGAGGCGTACTTCGCCGATGCCGGCGGCATCACGCCGGGCAACGACGTCAACGTCTCCGGCATCACCGTGGGCAGCGTCAAGGACGTCGCCCTGGCCGGTGACGCAGCCAAGGTCACCTTCACGGTCAAGCGCGACATCACGGTCGGCGACCAGTCGCTGGTCGCGATCAAGACCGACACGGTGCTGGGTGAGAAGTCCCTGGCGGTGACGCCCAAGGGCGGCGGTGAGTCGACGGTGATCCCGTTGGGCCGCACCACGACTCCGTACACGCTCAACACCGCGTTGCAGGATCTCGGCGGCAACACCGCAGAACTGGACAAGCCGCAGCTCGAGCAGGCTCTGCGCACGCTGACCGACTCGCTGCGCGATGCCACCCCGCAGCTGCGCGGTGCTCTCGACGGCATCGCCGATCTGTCGCGCACGCTGAACAAGCGCGACGAGGCGCTGGCCCAGTTGCTCGGCCACGCCAAGCGCGTCTCGGACACGCTGGCGGCACGTTCGGGCCAGGTCAACCAGTTGATCACCGATGGCAATTTGCTGTTCGCCGCGCTCGACGAACGGCGCCAGGCGCTGTCGCGGCTGATCGCCGGCATCGACGATGTGTCCGAACAGCTTTCCGGCTTCGTCGCCGACAACCAGCGCGAGTTCGGGCCGGTGCTGCAACGGCTCAACGCGGTGATGGACAACCTGCTCGAGCGCCGCGAGCACATCGGTGAGGCGCTGCGCCGGCTGCCGCCGTACGCCACCGCGCTCGGCGAGGTCGTCGGCTCGGCGCCGGGCTTCCAGATCAACCTGTACGGCCTGCCGCCCGCCCCGATCGCCGAGGTGCTGCTGGACACCTACTTCCAGCCGGGCAAGTTGCCTGACAGCCTTTCCGACATGCTGCGCGGATACATCTCCGAGCGGCTCATCATCAGGCCGAAATCGCCATGAGCATCACGGAGAAGATCAACACGCGAAGCCGCGGGACCCGCATCACGCTGGCCCTGCTGCTGGTGGCCGTCCTCGCCGTCGGGGTCTACCTCGTCTGGCCGACGCGCACCGGCACGAAGCTCGTCGCCCACTTCACCACCGCGGTCGGGTTGTATCCCGGCGACGACGTCCGCATCGTCGGCGTACCGGTCGGCAAGATCGACGCCATCGATCCGCGGGCCACCGACGTGCGTGTCACGATGACCCTCGACCACGGTGTGCAGGTGCCCAAGGACGCCAAGGCGCTGCTCGTGGCGCCGAACCTGGTGTCGGCCAGGTTCATCCAGCTCACCCCGGCGTTCACCGGCGGAGAGGCGCTGGCCGACGGCGCCACCATCGGCCTGGACAGCACCGCCGTGCCCGTCGAGTGGGACGACGTCAAGGAACAGCTCACCGCGCTGGCCGAGGAACTCGGTCCGCAGCAGGGGGAGGTGCAGGGGCCGATCTCGGAGTTCGTGAACCAGGCCGCCGACACCTTCGACGGCAACGGCGACTCCTTCCGCCAGGCGCTGCGCGAGCTGTCCCAGACCGCCGGCCGCCTCGGCGATTCCCGCACCGACCTCTTCGGCACCATCCGCAACCTGCAGGTGCTCGTCGACGCGTTGTCCAACAGCAACGAACAGATCGTGCAGTTCACCAACCACGTGGCCTCGGTGTCGCAGGTGCTCGCCGAGAGCGCGTCCGGGCTCGACCAGACGCTGGGCACCCTGAACCAGGCGCTCAGTGACGTCCGCGGGTTCCTCGGCGAACACAACGAGGCGCTCATCGGCCAGGTCAACCGGCTCACCGACTTCACCAACCTGCTCACCGAGCACAGCGACGACATCGAGCAGATCCTGCACATCGCGCCCAACGGGCTGGCCAACTTCTACAACATCTACAACCCGGCCCAGGGCACCGTCGGCGGCATCCTGTCGCTGCCGAACTTCGCCAACCCCGTGCAGTTCATCTGCGGTGGCACGTTCGACGCCGCGATGTCGACCGACAACTACAAGCGCGCCGAGATCTGCCGGCAGCGCATGGGGCCCGTGCTCAAGCGCATCACGATGAACTACCCGCCGGTGATGTTCCACCCGATCAACAGCATCACCGCCTACAAGGGGCAGATCATCTACGACACCCCGGAGACCGAGGCCAAGGCCAAGACACCGGTGCCGTACCTGCAGTGGCAGAACGCGCCGGGCGTGACGCCGCCGCAGGTGCCGGTGGACGCCGACCTGGCCACGTTCTTCCTGCCGAAGTCCGAGGCCGGAGCCGCGACGGCTCCCGCGCCGGACAGCACGACGCACGGCCAGCCCGGGGCCGCCCCGGGCCCGACGCCGCTGCCGGCCGAGGAGGGGGAGCGATGACCGTCCGCACACCCGGTCGCTGGGCACTGCGCACCGTCGCGATCGGCAGCGGGGCCGCCCTGCTGGCGGGCTGCCAGTTCGGTGGCCTGAACTCCCTGAACATGCCGGGCACCGCCGGGCACGGCGCCGGCTCGTTCAGCATCACCGTCGAACTGCCCGACGTGGCGACGCTGCCGCAGAACTCACCGGTGATGGTCGACGACGTCACGGTCGGCAGCGTGTCGGGGATCGACGCCGTGCAGCGCGCCGACGGAACCTTCTACGCGGCGGTGAAACTCTCCATCGAAGGCGACGTCAACCTGCCCGAGAACGCCGGTGTACGGGTGGCGCAGACCTCGCTGCTGGGCTCCCAGCACATCGAGTTGGCCGCCCCCGTCGGCGAGCAGTCGGTGGGCCGCCTCGGTGACGGGTCCCGCATCCCGCTCGACCGCGCCGGGCGCTATCCCACCACCGAAGAAGTGCTGTCGTCGCTCGGCATGGTGGTCAACAAAGGCAACCTCGGTGCGCTGCAGGACATCACCGACGAGGCCTACGCAGCGGTGGCGGGGCGCCGGGACAGCTTCACCGACCTGGTGCCGCGCCTGGCCGAACTGACGGCGTCGCTGCAGGAGCAGACCGACGACATCATCGCCGCCGCCGAGGGACTCAACCGTTTCGCCGGCATCCTGGCCGACAGCAAGGACAGCCTGGGTCGCACTCTCGACACGCTGCCCGGCGCGCTGGAGGTGCTCAACAACAACCGGGCCAACATCGTCGACACGTTCACGGCGCTGCGCAGTTTCGCCGAGGTGGCCTCGCGAATGCTGTCGCAGACCAAGGACGACTTCACCGCCGACCTGGTCAGCCTGTATCCGGTCGTCAAGCAGCTCAGCGAGAACCGGTCCGCTCTGGTCAAGGACCTGCAGCTGTTGCCGACCTTCCCGTTCGTCAGCAAGAACATCAAGCGCGCGGTGCGTGGTGACTACCTGAACGTGTTCACCACGTTCGACCTGACCCTGCGCCGGGTGGGTGAGTCGGTCTTCACCACGTCACTGGGGCTCGACCCGAACATGAAGCGGATGGACGAGATCATCAACCCGCCCGACTTCCTCATCGGCTCGATGGCCAACCTGTCCGGTCAGGCCGCCGACCCGTTCAAGATCCCGCCGGGACCTGCCGGAGGGGAGCCGCCGCGATGATCGACCGTCTCACCCGAATCCAGCTGGGTATCTTCGCGCTGGTCACGGTCATCACCGTCGGCATCACCGCGATCTTCTACCTGCAGGTTCCGGCCGCCCTGGGCATCGGCGTCTACAACGTCACCGCCAACTTCGCCGCCGGCGGCGGCATCTATCAGAACGCCAACGTCACCTACCGGGGCGTTACAATCGGCCGGGTCGAGTCGGTCGGCCTGACCGACGATGCCGTGGTGGCGAAGATGCGGCTGAACAGCGGCACCCCGGTGCCCGCGGACGTGACCGCCACGGTCAAGAGCATGTCGGCGATCGGCGAGCAGTACATCGATCTGGTGCCGCCCGACGAGGTGACGACCGAAGACATGCTCGCCGACGGCGCCGACATCGGCCTGGACCGTACCGCGATCGGCCAGGACATCTCGGGTCTCCTCGACGAGGCCGACGCCCTGGTCACCAACATCAGCAACACCCGCCTGCAGGACGTGCTTCGGGAGTCGTTCGCCGCGTTCAACGGGTCCGGTCCCGAGCTGGCCCGGATGATCGAGTCGGCGCGCCTGCTGATCGACGAGGCCAACGCGAACTACCAGCCGGTCGAGCAACTCATCGACCAGGCCGGCCCGCTGCTGTCGGCGCAGATCCGCAGCGGCGACGACATCCGGTCGCTGGCCGACGGGCTCGCGCGGCTGACCACCGAGGTCACCAACGCCGATCCGCAGCTGCGGACCACGCTGCAGACCGCGCCGGGCACGATCGAGGTGGCCAACGAGACGTTCACCGGTATCCGGCCGTCGTTCCCGATGCTGGCCGCGAACCTGGCCAACGCCGGCCGCATCGGGGTCATCTACCGCAAGTCGATCGAGCAGTCGCTGGTCATTTTCCCGGCGTTGTTCGCCGCGTTGCTGACCGTCGGCGGCGGTGTGCCCGGCGACGAGGGCGGCAAACTCGACTTCAAGATCGACCTCGGTGACCCGCCGCCCTGCTCGGTGGGCTTCATTCCCCCGACGCAGATCCGGTCCCCGGCCGACACCACCCTGCGCGAGCTGCCGACCGACATGTACTGCAAGGTGCCGCACAACGATCCCAGCGTGGTCCGGGGTGCGCGCAACTACCCGTGCATGGAGTATCCGGGCAAGCGCGCGCCGACCGTCCAGTTGTGCCGTGACCCCGAGGGCTACGTGCCGATCGGCTCCAACCCGTGGCGCGGCCCGCCGGTCCCGGTCGGCACCCCCATCGAGGACGGCCGGAACATCCTGCCGCCCAACAAGTTCCCGATGATCCCGCCGCAGGTCGACCCCGACCCGGGGCCGCCGGTGGTGCAATTGCCGCCCGGTGTCGCGCCCGGCCCCGGTCCGGCGCCGCACGCGCCCTTCCCGCTGCCGGTTCCCCCCGCCGAGCCCGGCGTCCCGCCGCCGTGGCCGTACTTCTCGCCGCCCGACCACGTCGTGCCGCCGTACGGCCGCACCCCACCGGCGCCGCCGGCCCCGGCTCCCGCGCCGGCTCCGGCACCCGCTCCGGGTCCGCTGCCCGCCGAGGCGGCGCTGGCCAGCGGTGCGTCGGTGGCCACCTATGATCAGGACACCGGCGTATTCGTCGATCCTGAAAGTGGTGCCGGCGTGTTCGCGCCGGGTCTGGCCAAGCAGGCGCCGGCCGAGAACTGGGTGGATTTGATGTTGTCTCCGGAGCGGGCGTAGTGACTGATGAACAGACAGTGGAGTCACCTGGCGACACCTTGACGGTGAAGCCGCCCGCGCGTGCGCGGCGCCGGGCCTCGCGCGCGGCGGGACCGGTCCAGGGCTCCGCCGCCGCGGTGAGCATCCCGGTGGCGACCACCCCAGCGCGCCCGGTCATTCCGGCCGGGCCGCCCCCGCGTCGGGTGCCGCACCGTCCCGCCGTGCTGTGGTCGTCGCTGGCCGCCGCGCTCGTACTGATCGTCGCGCTGTCGTGGGCGGTGATCGGGCTGGCGCTGGCGCAGCGGGCGGACGACCGCGTCGCCGAGCGGGAGCAGCGGTTCGTCGACACCGCGTCGCAGGTCGTGGTGAACATGTTCAGCTACAACCAGGACAACATCGACGAGAGCGTGAACCGCTTCGTCGACAGCACCAGCGGCCCGCTGCGCGACATGCTCAGCCAGAACAACAACGTCGACAACCTCAAGGCGATCTTCCGCAGCACCATGGCCAACTCCGAGGCCGTCATCAACGGTGCCGCGCTCGAGAGCGTCGACGAGATCGCCCGCAACGCCGACGTGCTGGTGTCGGTCCGGGTGACGGTCACCGACCTCGACGGCACGAACGCGCCGTCGCAGCCGTATCGGCTGCGCATCACCGTCCACGAGGACGACAACGGGCACATGACCGGATACGACGTCAAATACCCCGACGGGGGCAACTGATGGGTAAGTGGGCCACCCGGCTGATCACGTCCGGCGCGGTGCTGGTTGCCACCGTCGTAGTGGCGCTGGCCGCCGTGGGCGGTTCGCTGTGGTGGGGCTGGGTCGAGCGGCAGGGGGAGAAGTCCGCGCGCGCGGAGGTGACCCCGCTGGTGCGTGAGCAGATCCCCCGGGTCTTCGGCTTCGACTACCAGACGGTCGAGGCCAACTTCACGGAGGTCTATCAGTTCCTGACACCGGAGTACCGCCGCGAGTTCGCCGACCGCACCGCCAAGGACGTGATTCCGCAGGCGCGTGAGCGTGAGCTGGTCAGCCAGGCCAACGTCGTCGGGGCCGGCGTGCTCGACGCGCAGCGCACCGCCGCGTCGGTGATGGTCTACATGAACCGCACCGTCACCGAGAAGGGCGGTAAGCCCGTCTACGACGGCAGCCGGCTGCGGGTGGACTACCGCAAGATCGACGGCCGGTGGCTGATCGACTTCATCACGCCGATCTGAGTCAGTCCTTCTTCGCCAGTGCGTCGAGGAACGCCCGCGCCCAACGGTCCACGTCGTGCGCGAGCACCTGCCGGCGCAGCGCGCGCATCCGCCGCCGCCCTTCTTCCGGACTCTGGTTCAGGGCCGCCTCGATCGCGTTCTTGACGCCCTCGATGTCGTGTGGGTTGGTGAGATAGGCCTGACGCAACTCGGCTGCGGCGCCGGTGAATTCGCTGAGCACCAGCGCCCCACCGAGGTCGCTGCGGCAGGCGACATACTCCTTGGCCACCAGGTTCATCCCGTCGCGCAGCGGCGTCACCAGCATCACGTCGGCGGCTACGAAGAACGCGACCAGGTCCTCCCGCGGGACCGGACGGTGCAGGTAGTGCACGACGGGGTGGCCGACCTCGCCGTACTCGCCGTTGACGTGACCCACCTGGCGTTCGATGTCCTCGCGCATCGCGATGTAGCTCTCGACCCGCTCCCGGCTGGGGGTGGCCAACTGGACGAGCACCGTGTCTTCCCGGTTGATGCGGCCTTCCTCCAGCAGTTCGGAGAACGCCCGCAACCGCACGTCGATGCCCTTGGTGTAGTCGAGCCGGTCCACACCCAGCAGGATCTTGCGCGGGTTGCCCAGTTCGGCGCGCAGCGCCCGGGCCCGTTGCCGGATGGCCCGGCTGCGGGCCTGCTGGTCGAGCTCGGTCGAGTCGATCGAGATCGGGAACGCGCCGACCTTGACGGTGCGGAAGCCGTGCTGCACCTCGCCGAACCGGGACCGCACCCCGACGTTGCCGCGCGAGGTGTTGGCGCCGAGCAGCCGGCGCGCGAGGATCATGAAGTTCTGTGCGCCACCGGGCAGATGGAAGCCGACCAGGTCGGCGCCCAGCAGGCCCTCGATGATCTCCCGCCGCCACGGCATCTGCATGAACAGCTCGACCGGCGGGAAGGGGATGTGCAGGAAGAACCCGATCGTCAGATCGGGTCGCAGCATGCGCAGCATCTTGGGGACGAGCTGCAGCTGATAGTCCTGAACCCAGACGGTGGCGCCTTCGGCAGCGGTGTCGGCTGCGGTCTCGGCGAACCGCCGGTTGACGTCCACGTAGCGGTCCCACCACTCCCGGTGGTAGGTCGGTTTGACGATGACGTCGTGGTAGAGCGGCCACAGCGTGGCGTTGGAGAAGCCCTCGTAGTACTCGGCGATGTCGTCGGCGGAAAGCCGCACCGGCACCAGGTACATGTCGTCCTGCTGGATGGGCTTCTCGGCGTCGGGGTCGTCGGGGTCGTGCGGGACGCCCGCCCAGCCGACCCAGGCGCCGCGCTGCCGGCGCAACAGCGGTTCCAGCGCTGTGACCAGGCCACCCGGACTGCGCTTCGGCTCGATGCTGCCGTCGGGCAGGCGCACCATGTCGATCGGGAGCCGGTTGGCCACCACCACGAAGTCGGCACCCCCCTGGGTGCCCATTACGCGTCGAGCTTGGCTGGACCGATACCGAGCATCGAGAGGAACACTCGGCACTCGTCGGCGTCCGTGGCGTAGGCGGCGACCACGCGCCTGGCCTGACGTTCGGTGCTGTCGGCGATCGGTTCGACGTCGCCGAGATCGGCGGCAGGATCAGATTTCGCGGGCATGCGCTCAACTTTAGACAACTCCGCTGGCGGCCTCAGGCGGTGTGTGTCCCCGGCTACACCTCGCGCCGTAATGTGCTTGACGTGGCAACCGCTGAGCAGGTGACGTACGAAACGCTCGATGACGGCCGGATCGCCCGGATCTGGCTGAACCGGCCCGACGCCCAGAATGCGCAGTCGCGGACGCTGCTGGTCCAGCTCGACGAGGCGTTCCGGCGGGCCGAGGCCGACGACGAGGTGCGCGTGGTCATCCTCGCCGCGCGGGGCAAGAACTTCTCGGCCGGCCACGATCTGGGGTCCGAGGCCGCGATGGCCGAGCGCGCGCCGGGGCCCGACCAGCACCCGACCTTCCAGTCCAACGGCGCCACCCGGCCGTCCGTCGCCGAGCGGACCTACCTGCAGGAGTGGCACTACTACTTCGAGAACACGTGCCGGTGGCGCGATCTGCGCAAGGTCACCATCGCGCAGGTCCAGGGCAACGCGATCTCGGCGGCGCTGATGCTGATCTGGGCCTGCGATCTGATCGTGGCCGCCGACGACGCGCGGTTCAGCGATGTGGTCGCGGTCCGGATGGGCATGCCCGGCGTCGAGTTCTACGCCCACCCGTGGGAGTTCGGCCCCCGCAAGGCCAAGGAACTGCTGCTGACCGGGGACTGCATCGACGCCGACGAGGCGCACCGGCTCGGGATGGTGTCGAAGGTGTTCCCGCGCGCCGAGCTGGAGGACCGGACCGTGGAGTTCGCGCGCCGGATCGCCGAGCGGCCGACGATGGCCGCACTGCTGGTGAAGGACTCGGTCAATGCGGCCAGCGACGCCATGGGTTTCACCGAGGCGCTGCGGCACGCATTCCACATCCACGAGCTGGGCCACGCGCACTGGGCCGCGTTCAACGAGAATCGCTTCCCGGTCGGTCTGCCGCCCAATGTCCCCGATTGGCGGACACAGGGTGCGCCGAAGCTCGCACGTCGCGACGAGCCGTGACGTATAACTGATTTCGTTCTGGTCGGACCGTAGAGGGAGCGTGGGCGTGCAGGTTTCGTTGTCGGACAGGACCATTCTGGTCACCGGTGGTGGCAGCGGGATCGGCAAGGGCGTGGCCGCGGCGGTGGTGGCCGCCGGGGGTAACGCCGTGCTCATGGGCCGCACCGCCGACAAGCTGGCTGCAGCCGCCGGCGAAATAGCCGCTGCCGCAGGTGAAAGCGGCGGAGCCGTACGCTACGAAGCCGGTGACGTCACCAACGAGGACGACGTCATCCGCGCCGTGAAGGCCGCCACGGACTGGACCGGCCGGCTGCACGGTGTGGTGAACTGCGCGGGCGGCAGCGACACCATCGGCCCGATCCCGCAGCTGGATTCGGAGGCCTGGCGCAAGCTGCTCGACCTGAACGTCAACGGAACGTTCTACGTGCTCAAGCATTCCGCGCGCGAGATGGTGCGCGGTGGCGGCGGATCCTTCGTCGGTATCTCGTCGATCGCGGCGAGCAACACGCACCGCTGGTTCGGCGCCTATGGGGTGTCCAAGGCCGCGGTCGACCACCTGATGAAGCTGGCAGCCGACGAGCTGGGTCCGTCATGGGTGCGGGTGAATTGCTTGCGGCCCGGCCTGATTCGCACCGATCTGGTGGCGGCGATCTTCATGTCGCCGGAGGTCAGCGGCGACTACGCCGAGGCCACCCCGCTGCCGCGGCCCGGTGAGGTCGAGGACGTCGCCGACGCCGCGGTGTTCCTGCTCTCCGATGCGTCGAGCTACATCACCGGGCAGGTGATCAACGTCGACGGCGGCATGATGCTGCGCCGCGGGCCGGACTTCTCGTCCATGCTGGAGCCGGTGTTCGGCGCCGACGGTCTGCGCGGGGTCGTCGCGGACTGACGGTTCAGCTGCCCGGTTTCGGGCCGCCGGCCTCCCACGCCGACAGTTCGCCCATCGCCGACCAGTCCAGTTCGGCCCCACCGCCGGCCAGCAGCGCGAGGTAGCGGTCGCGGACCAGGCTGGCCACCGGCAACGGCACCTGCAGTTCCTCCCCCGCGGCCAGCACCAGCCGGACGTCCTTGAGGCCGAGGCGGGCGGCGAAACCCGCAGGCTCGAACTGCCGGCTCGCCAGCAGCCCTCCGTAGGTGCGGTACACCGGTGCGTCGAACAGCGTGGAGGTCAGCACCTCCAGGTAGTCCTGCCGGTCCACGCCGGCTTTGCCGACCAGAGCCATTGCTTCGCCGAGTGATTCGATCACCGACGCGATCAGGAAGTTGCCCGACAGCTTCACCAGGTGTGCGACGCGGGGTTCTGTGGAGAGTACGAAGGTGCGCTGCCCGACCGCGGTGAACACCGGTTCGAGCGCGGACACCGCCGGGGGCGGTCCCGCGGTCACCACGAAGAGCTTGCCCGCGGCTGCGGCCTCGGGTCGGCCGAAGACCGGCGCGGCCACGAAGGTCTGCCCGGCGGCGATGTGGGCCTCGGTCAGCCGCTGTGACAGCGCGACGCTGATGGTGCTGCTGGCGACGTGGGTCGCGCCGGGCGGCAGCGCGGAGAGGATTCCCGACTCACCGAACGTCACCGCTTCGGTGGCGGCGTCGTCGGCCAGCATCGTGACGACGACGTCGGCGTCGCAGGCCTGCGCGACCGACGACGCGGTCGTCGCGCCCCGCTCGGCCAGTGGCCGCGCCTTCTCGGGGGATCTGTTGTAGACCGTCAGTTCATGGCCGGCGGCCAGCAGATTCGCGGCCATCGCCGCACCCATGTTGCCCAGGCCGACGAAACCGATCCTCATGCAGTCGGATTATCCACCTCTGCGGCGCGCTTCACAGCGTTGACGATGCCCTGGTAACCGGTGCACCGGCAGAAGTTCCCCGACAGGCCCTCGCGGATCTCTTCGTCGGTGGGGGACGGGTTGTCGCGCAGCAGGGCGGTGATGCTGGTGACGAAGCCGGGGGTACAGAACCCACACTGCAGGCCGTGGCATTCCCGCAGCGCGGCCTGCACGGGGGACAGCGAGCCGTCCTCGCCGCCCACACCTTCCACGGTGGTGACCTCCTGGCCCTCCGCCTGCACGGCGAAGATCAGGCACGAGCGCACGGCCTGCCCGTCGAGCAGTACCGTGCACGCCCCGCACGCGCCGTGCTCACAGCCCAGGTGGGTACCGGTCAGCCCGCACTTCTCACGCAGGAAGTCCGCCAGGGTAAGCCGAGTCTCCACGACGTGGCGTGCCGGCTGGCCGTTCACCGTGATCTCGACAGGGGTCTCGCGCATGCTCACGTTCCTTGTGTCCGGGTGCTCGCCGTCTCGGTGATCGCTGCTGCCAGCGCGTTGCCCAGCGCCCGCGCCACCATGGCCGAACCCACCTGGGCTCGGTAGGCCGCCGAGCCCTGCAGGTCGGCGGGGATGTCGTCGATGGCGTCCATGGCCACGCGGCCGATCTCGTCGAGGGCGTCCTCGTCGAGCTCACCGGCGGACCGTCCGAGCACCGCGGTCTCCGCGGCGCTGCCGCGCAGCGGGGTGGAACCCAGCCCGAGCAGCCCGATGCCGCAGCGCTGCACGCGCTCTGCGGCGTCGAGCTCGACCGCGACGACCGCGCCGGCGATCGCGAAATCGCCGTGCCTGCGGGCGAACTCCTCGACGGCGAAGCCGCATCGGCCGTGCCACACGGGGAATCGGACGGCGCTGAGGATCTCGTCGCCGGCCAGCGAGTTCTCCCACAGGCCGGTGAAGAAGTCGGCGGCTGGGACCACACGGGTACCGCGCGTCGAGGTGGCTTCCATCTCGGCGTCGAGAGCCAGTGCGACAGCGGCGTATTCGGCTGCGGGATCAGCGTGGGCGATCGCGCCGCCGAGGGTGCCGCGGCTGCGGATCTGGAAGTGCCCGATGTGCGGGGTGGCCAGGGTCAGCAGCGGCACCGAGTCGGCGACCTCGTCGTCGAGGCCGACCAGCGCGTGTGATGTGGTGGCCCCGACGCGTACCGCGCCGTCGACCGGGTCGATGCCACACAGTTCCTCGACGCGGGAGATGTCGACGAGGTTCTCGAAGTGGGTGAGCCGCATGGCCAGCATCGGCACCAGGCTCTGCCCGCCGGCGAGCACCTTCGCGTCGTCACCGAGCCGGCCCAGGATCTCGGCGGCCTCGGCGAGCGTGTCGGGTCGGTGGTAGTCGAATGCGGCGGGCTTCATGACACCAGCCGCGACAGCGCAGCGACCAGATCGTCGAGGGCGGGCGGGGTCTGGGTGCTGCGGCGGCGCCGGCCCAGCAGCAGTCCCACCGCGAGCCCGGCGACCACCCCGGCCGCGACCGGGGCGTAACGCTTGGCGATGGGCAGCGCGACCACCTTGAACAGGTCGACGGAGTCGTCGGCCGTCTGCGGTGCGGCCGCGGCGGCCTGCGCCTCCGCCGACGGCGCGGTCTGGGGTTTGGCGGCCCCGCCGAGCACGTCGGCCTCCAGGCGCTGGGCGAACTGCGCGATGAGGTTGCCGGCGACGTCGGAGAGTACGCCGCGCCCGAACTGCGCGGCTTTGCCGGAGATCGTCAGGTCGGTGGTGATGACCACCCGGGTGGCGTCACCCTCGTCTTTGAGTTGCGCGGTCACCAGCGCCGAGGCGTTGCCGCTGCCGCGGGTCTCCTTGCCGCTGGCCTTGATCACGACCCGCTGGGCGGCCGTGTCCTTCTCGGCGAACGTCGCCTCACCCCGGTAGGACACGGTGATGGGGCCGACCTTGACCTTCACCGCGCCGGTGAAGTCGTCGCCGTCTACCGACAGCAGTTGGGCGCCGGGGATGCACGGCGCCACGCGCTGCACGTCGGTGAGCACCTCCCATGCTGTCGCCGCCGGCACGGGGACGCGAAACTCGTTGACCAGCTCCACTGTTCGTCCTCTACTTGGTCGTTTGTTGGCTGTTCTGGATGGCCGCGACGATCGAGGCCGGGGTGGCGGGCAGCCGGGTGATGGTCACGCCGAGCGGGGCCAGGGCGTCGTTGACGGCGTTGATGACCGCGGGGGTGGAGCCGATCGCGCCGCCCTCCCCGCAGCCCTTGTAGCCGCCGACACCCGGGCCGGGGATCTCGACGTGGCCGTACTCGATGGCCGGGACCTCGGTGGCGGTCGGCAGCAGGTAGTCGACGAACGTCGAGGACAGCGGGTTGCCGTCGGCGTCGTAGCTCATCTCCTCGAGCAGCGCGCCGCCGATGCCCTGCGCGGTGCCGCCGGCGATCTGGCCCTCCACGACGTTCGGGTTGATCATCGGGCCGACGTCCTCGCTGACGATGTAGCGGGTCAGCGTGACCTGCCCGGTCTTGATGTCGACCTCGCAGGTGCACGCGTGGGTTGCGTTGGCCCAATGGATCATCGCCTCGGAGTTGAAGCGCGCGGTGGCCTCCAGGGTGGGGGAGGTGCCGGCCAGCGCGGCGGGTTCGTAGTAGGAGCGGTAGGCGATGTCGGCGAAGCTGACGCTGCGCTCGGGGTCGCTGCGCACGATCGCGCGGGATCCGGCGAGGTCGATCTCGTCGGCCGGGACCCCCAGCAGGTTGGCGGCGATGGCGAGGATCTGTTTGCGCAGGATCGCACCGGCCTCGTTGACCGCGCCGGCGGTCATCGGTCCGCTGCGGCTGCCCTGGGTGCCGGCGCCGTACGGGGTGACCGCGGTGTCGCCCTGGATGGTGGCGACGTCGTCGATGTCGGCGCCGAGCGCGTCGGCGGTCAGCTGCACGACGGTGGTCTCGATGCTGTTGCCGGTCGAGCCGCCGTTGACGTACACGTTGATCTTGCCGGTGGATTCCATCCGGATCGTCGCGCCCTCGGTGGCCAGGTGGCCGGTGGCTGCGCCGGTCGGCTCGATGTAGGCGGAGTAGCCCAGTCCGATGTAGCGGCCTTCGGCCAGCGCGTCGGCCTGTTCCCGGCGGAAGCCCTCGTGGTCGAGGATCTTGACCGCCTGGTCGAGGGTGTCGGCGGGCGCGACGTGGTCATAGGGCATGCCGTTGGGGTTGAAGTACGGCATCTCGTCGCGGCGCAGGATGTTGCGCCGGCGCAACTCCAGCGGGTCGATGCCCATGTCGCGGGCGGCGATGTCGAGAAGTATTTCGCGCGTGAGGGTTTCGTACTGCCACGGCCCGCGGTAGGCGGCCAGGCCGGCGGTGTTGGTGAAGATGGTCTGGTAGTTGAAGCTGGACTTCGGGACGCGGTAGGGGCCGGGGAAGAACATCCCGATGGCCGCGGTGGTCAGCACGGGATAGGGGGTCGGGTAGGCGCCGACGTCCTGGATGAAGTCGATGTCGGCGGCCAGGATGTTGCCGTCGGCGTCGAAGGCCATGCGCACGTCGCCGTCGACGTGCCGGGCCTGACCGGCCGACATCAGGTTCTCCCGGCGGTCCTCGATCCACTTCAGCGGCGCGGACACCTTCCGAGCGGCCAGCAGGATGCACATGTCCTCACGCATCGGCACGACCTTCTGGCCGAAACCGCCGCCGGTGTCGCGCATGATCACGCGTACGCGCTGAGCCGGGATGCCGAGCAGGCGAGCGGCGAACGCGCGCAACTCGTGCGGCGTCTGCGTGGAAGCCCACACGGTCAGCTCCCCGGGTGCGGCCTGCCACTCGACCACCATGCCGCGGGTTTCCATCGGCACCGGCGCGTGGATCTGCTGATACACATGCGCTTTCGCGACGTAGGCGGCGTTGGCGAAGGTCTCCTCGTCCGGCGGTGCGCCGCCCATGCCGCCGGCGCGGTTGTCCGGGTAAGCGTCGTGCACCACCGCGCCGCTCTCGGCCAGGTCGACCGCGCGGGTGAAGTCGACGACCGGGGGCAACGGGTCGTAGTCGACGTCGATCAGCTCGATGGCGTCCTCGGCCACGTACCGGTTCTCGGCGATCACGATGGCGATCGGGTCGCCGACGAAGCGAACCTCGTCCTCGGCGAGCGGCGGGCGCGGCGTGTCGGGGATGTCCTTACCGGCGACGGCGTGCCAGGCCTCCTGCACCTCGGGATTGATGTCGGCGGCGGTGAGCACCGCATGCACGCCCGGGTGGGCCAGTGCGGCCGAGGCGTCGAACTTCAGGATCCGCGCCCGCGCGAACGGGCTGCGCACGAAGCAGGCGTGCAGCATGCCGGGGCGGTTGATGTCGTCGACGAATGAGCCGTGACCGGTGAGAAGACGGCTGTCCTCGACACGCTCCATGCGTCGGCCGGCGTAGCGCGCGGTGACGGAGTCGACGGCGGTGTCGGTCACTTCGATCACTCTCCTCAGGGCTTGAAGAGTGACGTTATCGCATCCGAGAGCGACATTTCCACCACTTGTGTCTCACGGTTGTTCACTCGTGATGAATGCGGCCCGCGATCCGGCTCAGCGGCAGCCCGCCGCCGCCCCAGCGCCGCGCGATGATCTCGGCGGCGATGGACACCGCGGTCTCCTCCGGGGTGCGCGCCCCCAGGTCGAGGCCGATCGGGCTGGCCAGCCGCGCAAGCTCGGCGTCGGTCAGCCCCGCTTCCTTGAGGCGGCGGGTGCGGTCGTCGTGGGTGCGCCGGGACCCCATCACCCCGATGTAGCCGACGTTCGGCAGGCGCAGCGCGACCTCGAGCACCGGTACGTCGAACTTCGCGTCATGCGTCAGCACACAGATGGCGGTGCGGGCATCGATGTCGGCCTGCGCGGTGAGGTAACGGTGCGGCCAGTCGACGACGACCTCCTCGGCGGCGGGGAAGCGGGCCTCGGTGGCGAACACCGGACGCGCGTCGCACACCGTGACGCGGTAGCCGAGGAAGGCGCCCTGCTGGGCCAGCGCCGCGGCGAAGTCGATGGCGCCGAACACCAGCATCCGCGGTCGGGGCGCGTAACTGGCGACGAACACCTCCATGCCGGACTCCTGGCGCTGGCCGTCGGGGCCGTAGGTCAGGACCGCCGAGCGGCCGGCCGCGAGCAGGCCGCGGGCGTCGTCGGCCACCGCGGCGTCGGCGCGTGCGGAACCCGCCGATCCGTCGGTCGTGTCGGGCCCGACGATCAGCCGGCGGCCCACCCGTTGCGGGTCCGGATGGGTGATCACGGTGGCCACGGCGACGGCTCGGTGGGCGGCGATCTCGTCGGCGACGGCGAGCAGCTGCGGAAATGTCTTGCGCGACACCGGTTCTGTGAAGATGTCGATGGTTCCGCCGCAGGTCAAGCCGACCGAGAACGCGTCGTCGTCGCTGACGCCGTAGCGCTGCAGCTCGGGGATCCCGCTGGCGACGACGTCGTTGGCGAGCTCGTAGACCGCGCCTTCCACGCAGCCGCCCGACACCGATCCGGCGACGCTGCCGTCCGGTGCGACCACCATGGATGCGCCCGGGGGCCGCGGCGCGGACTTCATCGTGCGCACCACGGTCGACAGCCCGGCGGTGCCGCCCGCCTTCCACACCGTCAGGAGCTCGTCGAGAACGTCGCGCACGAGCGTGAGTGTAGGCGGGCGGTCTCTAGAGCTTTTCGAGGTCGGTGCGCATCAGCATGATGTTGTAGTCCGACCACAGCGACAGGTTCCAGTACAGATCCGAGCCGGTGCCCAGCGTTGACGGCGACCACGGGTGCATCATCGGGGCGTAGATGCCGCCGTTCTGTTGGCCCATCACCACCGTGGCGTCCGACCAGCCGCCCTGCGGTTTGTCGGAGGTGCGCATCACGATGTTGTTGAACTGGTCGCCGTACATCACCACGTACTTGCCGAGGTGCTGGTTGTACTGGACCGACATCTCGCTGACGCGGTAGCCGGGCTTGGTGGCGCCGCAGGCGCCGCCGTCCTTGCCGATGATGGCTGAGGCGGACGAGGGGTTGCCCTTGACCCAGCGGGCCGGGGTGCTGCCGAGCCAGCCCGACGAGGCCTTCTTGTAGTACTCGTATTTCGAGACGTCGAGGATGTTCTCCGGCGTGACCCGCGACAGGTACGCGGCGCCCTGCCTGCCGTTGGGGGTGCCGTAGGCATAGATGTAGCCGTCGTCGCCGTGCACGAACGCCGCCTGCTGAAAGTTGCGGTTGCCGCTGAAGATCGAGTTGTACCGCACGCTCTGCGGTGCGACCGTGAAGGTCTCGCCGTTGTTGATCGAGTAGGCGATCGCCGAGTAGTTGGTGGTCCAGCGGCCGGCGCTGCCCCAGTTGGAGACCGACATGAAGCTGACGTATTGGATTGCGCCGTAAGGCGTGTCAGGCGTGACGTCGGTCTTCACCGAGATGCCCGCAGTCGGGATCAACGTCACCGAGTTCGGCGCCCACGTCGGCCGGTTGATGATCGGCCGGGCGGTGGTCGGGCTAGACAGCGGGGCGCCGCCGAACATGTTGCCGTTGAACCACTGTCCGTTGGGGATATCCATGCCGTCGGAGAGGTCGCGGTCGGAGCTGCGGAACAGGGTGTTGTACCGCCAGCCCGCGGTGGTCTTGAGCCGGTCGGCGAAGGTGTCACCGACGGCGATGAGGACCTGGTTCTCGTTGATGTCAGGCGTGCTGGGATCGTCGGGAATTCCGTTGTCCCACATCACTCCGACGTCGGTGCCCCAGACGGCGAAGCGGCTCTGGGTGTTGGCGACCTTCCGGGTCACCTGAGGAATCGCGTTCGTGTAGTAGACGTAGTCGCCGGTGACCCAGCTGACGAAGTTCGTCGACGGACTCACCTGCATGCTGGGCCAGTTGGGTCCCCTCGGGTTCGCAACGGCAGCAGCAGTGACGGCCGTGGCGCTGTGGGCCAGTGCGAGGGAGGTCGCCCGGGCCGCACGGTCGGGGGCGGTCACCGTGCCGCGCGGGCCGAACAGGTTCTCCAGCTCACGGCGCGCGAACGACACCAGCGCCCACAGGAACGGCGGCTGCGGGGAGCTGGCCGGATCGCTGCCGGCCCGCTGATTGGCCCAGTCCAGCATGCTGTGCACGACATTGACGACCGCGGTGACGAGGTTGGGTTTGCGCGCGGAGGACGGTGGGGTCTGGTCATCCAGCTCGACGCTCTCCGGGGAGCCCTGGGTGGCGCTCGCCTCGGCCAATGCGGTCGCCGAGGCGAAGACCGCGACCCTGGTCGGCTCCTTCGGGGCCACCGCGGGGTCGTCGGTCGTGGTGGCCGGCGTGTCTTCGGGCGCGGGGATGGCGTGGGACTTGGCCGGCTTTTCCGTCGCGGCCGGGCGGGTGGGTTCGGCTTCACCGGCGACCGTGCGACGGTCGCGGCGCGGTGTCGACACGGCCTTGTCCTCGACGGCATCCGGTTCCTCGACGACCGGCGCCTCGGGTCCCTCGACCGGCGCCTCGGGTTCCTCGACGACAAGCTCGGAGTCGGTGTCGGGTTTGGTGTCCCGCTTGGACTGACGCTCACCGGCGCTCTGGTGGTTGCGGCGCGTCCGGCTGGTGCCAGAGCTGTCGCTCGCCGACGAGGCTGATTCCGAAGAGGCGGATTCCGATGACGTGGATCCCCCCGAATCGCTGTCATCGGCCCACGCGACACCGTGACCGGTGAAGACTGCGGATCCGACACCCAGTGCGACGGCTAGCCCGCCCACTCGACCGACGTAGGCTGCGGCACTCATGAAACCCCTTTTGGACGAACTCTGGTGGCCCCCGCCCCGGCAATTATCAAGCGGCCGGTTGGTGGAGTCGAGCAAAATGTTCAATCGTCACAGATTTCGTTTCGTTACCGTGACCAAAGGTGTTACAACGCTGCAGCCGGTTTTCGCACGCAGGCAGCAAACGGCAGAAACAGGTCATTCCAGGGATTCAAGCGCCTTTTCGTAGAGGGCGACCGCCTCGGCTATCCCATCACCGACCCAGGCGTCGACGACTCCGACGTGATCGGCCACCAGCTGCACGCGGCTCAGCCAGACGCCGAACGACTCGTTGCGGCGCAGACCGTCGATCTGCTCGACGGTGCCCTGGATGAAGATGAATCCGCCCAACTCGATGCTCTGCGGTTTGAGGACAACCCGGTCGAAGCGTTCGATGTGGCCCTGCTCCTGCAGCCCGGACAGGTAGTCCTGGGTTTCCACGAGCAATTCGAGTGCCTTGCGTTCGCGCCCCGCATTCGGAACACCCCATGCGATCCAGAGTCCAGCTTCAGCCATGCCGCTGACGCTACTAGTGGGTGGGCGTGGAGCCTCCTGTCAGGATTGAACTGACGACCTACGCTTTACAAGAGCGTTGCTCTACCGCTGAGCTAAGGAGGCATGTCCGGTAGGACGAGTCGATCTTATCGGCTGAGCCGTTCACGTCGACAAGTCGCCGCGCGATCTTTCGCCCCGGCGGGTGCCGGCACCGTGTCGGTGCTGGTAGTTAGCTTCGCCGTATGAGCACAACTTGTCTCGGTTGCGGGACCGACGTCCGGCGACGCGGAGGCATGTTCTGCAGCAACTCGTGCCAACAGATGTACCGGAGACGTGCTCTTCTGGAGGCGTGGCTCGAGACCGGAGTCTGTGGACGGATGTCGTACCAGGGGCACTTTGTCAGGGAGTACATCCACGAGCAACAGGGTGGTTGCTGCGAAATATGCCGAACCCAAGACAGCTGGAACGGTGCGCCCTTGGTGTTGGTCCTCGATCACATCGACGGCGACGCGACCAACAACCGCCGCCAGAACCTGCGTTTGATCTGTCCGAATTGCGACAGTCAGCTATCAACCTATAAAGCGAGGAACCGGGGAAGCGGGCGCTATTACCGGCGGCAGCGATACGCCCAGGGCTGGTCGTACTGACTGCGGGCTCACTCGTTGCTGTCGATAATCCGCTGCGAAGTCACCGGCCGAGCGGCGCGGCTGCGCAGGCGGCGGCCCGGCAGCGGAATCCGGTCGGCGATATTGCTCAGCGGGTTGACCACCTGGCTCAGCACGATCACCGCCTCGCGCAGCGCCTCGATCGTGGGCTCCAGGGCCTCCAGGCCCGGGGCCAATCGGTTCAGGGTGTCGGCGACATCGGCGAGCTGCTCGAGTGGGCCGTTGCGCGCCGTCAGCTTCTCCACCAGCCCGCCGTCGGCGAACAGGCGGTCGGCGAGGCCGTCCTCGGCCAGCAGCCGGTCGACGAGCCCTTCCTCTTCGAGCAGCTGGTCGACCAGGCCGCCCGGCTCGATGGCGCGCATCAACCCGCCGTCCTCCTGGGTGAGCCGGTCGAGGACGCCGCCGGGCGCGGTGATGCGGTCCACCACGCCACCGGGCTTGAGCAGCCGGTCCAGGGGTCCGTCGGGGGCCAGGGCCCGGCCGAGGGGTTGGTCCTCGTCCATCAGTCGGGCCAGCCGGTTGGCCCGATCCACGGCCTCCTGCATGCCCAGCATCTGCGCCAGCGAGGTGGGCCGCTGCTGCGCCCCGGGGTCACCGACGGTCCGGTACGCCGCATCCAGGGCGCTGGTCGCCATGCCGACACCGGCGTCGGCGACCGCCAGCCCGACGCGCACCGGCGTAAACGCGAGGTCGGTGAGCGATTTGGCGAGGTTCATGAGCTCAAGTCTAGGGATGACGCAATTGTGACTCACAGGAATCGCACAGCGAACGTCCAGCTTTCGGCCACCGGGAGGGGCAACACTGGGAACATGGCCATGCCTCTCCAGGACCACGTCCCCGAGGCCCGCGTCCTCGTGGTGGACGACGAGCCCAACATCGTCGACCTGCTGTCGGCGAGCCTGAAATTTCAGGGCTTCGAGGTGCACACCGCGATGAACGGCGCCGCGGCGCTGGCCATGGCCCGCGAGGTGCGCCCGGACGCGATCATCCTCGACGTGATGATGCCGGGAATGGACGGCTTCGCTCTGCTGCGGGCGTTGCGCGGGGACGGCATCGACGCCCCCGCGCTGTTCCTGACCGCGCGCGACTCGCTGCAGGACAAGATCGCCGGCCTGACGCTGGGCGGCGACGACTACGTGACCAAGCCGTTCAGCCTCGAAGAGGTGGTGGCCCGCCTGCGTGTCATCCTGCGGCGCGCCGGCCGCGGCCCCGAGCTGCGCACCACGCGGCTGACATTCGCCGACATCGAGCTCGACGAGGAGACCCACGAGGTGTGGAAGGCCGGCGAGCCGGTCTCGCTGTCGCCGACGGAGTTCACGTTGTTGCGCTACTTCATGATCAACGCCGGCACGGTGCTGTCCAAGCCGAAGATCCTGGACCACGTCTGGCGCTACGACTTCGGCGGCGACGTCAACGTCGTCGAGTCCTACGTGTCCTATCTGCGACGCAAGATCGACACCGGCGACAAGCGCCTCCTGCACACGTTGCGCGGCGTCGGGTACGTCCTGCGCGAACCGCGGTGAGGCCCGGCCGGGGCGTTCCGTTGCGGGTGGCGCTGGTGGCCGCCACCCTGTTGCTGGTCGCCTGCGGCCTGCTGGCCTCCGGCGTCGCGGTCACCACGATCATGGCTCACGGCCTGATGAACCGGGTCGACGCCACCTTGCTCGACGCGTCACAGGGCTGGGCGCAGGTGCCCAGGGAGGCGCCGCTCACCCCGCTCGGGGACCCCAATCCGGCGCGTCCGCCGTCGGACTTCTACGTGCGCTCGGTCGACTCGGAGCGTCACGTCTGGACCGCCGTCAACGATCGCGTCGCCGAACCCGACCTGCCCGCCGACAACGACGTCGGTCCCGACCCGGTCACGGTGGGTTCGGTCGACCACCCTGACGTGCACTGGCGCGCGATGACGGTGCGTAACGACAACGGCGGCCTGACGACGGTCGCCGTCGATCTGTCCGACGTGGACTCGACGATGCGCACCCTGGTCTACACCCAGATCGGTATCGGGGTAGCGGTCCTGCTGGTGCTCGGCATCGTCGGCTACGCGGTGGTGCACCGCAGCCTGCGCCCGCTGGCCGAGGTCGAACAGACCGCGGCGGCCATCGCGTCGGGACAGTTCGACCGCCGCGTCCCCGAACGCGACCCGCGCACCGAGGTCGGCCGGTTGTCGTTGGCGCTCAACGGGATGCTCGCTCAGATCCAGCGGGCCATGGCGTCGTCGGAGGATTCGGCCGAGCAGGCGCGCACCTCCGAGGAGCGCATGCGCCGGTTCATCACCGACGCCAGCCACGAGCTGCGTACCCCGCTGACCACGATCCGCGGCTTCGCCGAGCTGTATCGCCAGGGCGCCGCCCGCGACGTCGAGATGCTGATGAGCCGCATCGAAAGTGAGTCGCGCCGAATGGGTTTGCTCGTCGAGGACCTGCTGCTGCTGGCACGGCTGGACGCGCAGCGTCCGCTCGAACAGCACCGCGTGGATCTGCTGACGCTGGCCACCGACGCCGTACACGACGCGCAGTCGGTGGCGCCGAAGCGCACGATCGGCATGGAGGTGTTCGACGGTCCCGGAACGCCCGAGGTGCTCGGCGACGAGGCCCGGCTGCGGCAGGTCCTGTCCAATCTGGTGGCCAACGCGCTGCAGCACACGCCCGAGTCGGCCGCCGTCACCGTGCGCGTGGGCACCGAGGGTGACTCGGCGATCCTCGAGGTCTGTGACCACGGCCCCGGCATGAGCGCCGAGGACGCCGAGCGGGTGTTCGAGCGGTTCTACCGGGCGGACTCATCCCGCACGCGGGCCAGCGGCGGGACCGGCCTGGGTCTGTCCATCGTCGACTCGCTGGTGTGGGCGCACGGCGGTCACGTCTGTGTGACCACCGCGCCCGGTCAGGGCAGCCGGTTCCGGGTCAGCCTGCCGCGGATCACCGAGGCCAGCCCGGCGCCGGTGGCGTCAGGTCAGTTCGGCTAGCGCGGCCTTGATCTTCGTCTGGGCCTCGTCGAGCGACTCCGCCGAGGGGTTCTGGTCGACGTTGGCGAAGCCGAAGTCGGCGAGGTCGCGGGCCGGGAAGACGTGCACGTGCAGGTGCGGCACCTCCAGGCCAGCGATGATGACGCCCGAGCGTTCGGTGTCGAACGCCTTGCAGACCGCCTTGCCGATCAGCTGAGCGACCTCCATGACCCGGGCGAACTTCGCGGGCTCGATGTCCTGCCAGTTGTCGATCTCCTCGCGGGGCACCACCAGGGTGTGGCCCTGCGTCATCGGCTGGATCGTCAGGAACGCCACCACGTCGTCGTCTTCGTAGACGAAGCGTCCCGGCAGCTCGCGGTTGATGATCTTGGTGAAGACGGTCGCCATGCGTCGAGCATTCCAGCCCGCGAATCGCGCGCGCAACAATGCCCACGCCGGCGCTGGTTCGCTCTAGCCTGTCGGGATGTTGGGATTGATGCAGGACCGGCCGTTGATGATCTCCTCGCTGATCGAGCACGCGGCGACGTTCCACGGACAGACCGAGATCGTGTCCCGGCTGCCCGAGGGGCCGATCCGCCGGACCACCTGGGGTGCGGTCCGGGACCGGTCCAAGCAGGTCGCCAACGCGCTGGCCGAACTGGGCGTCCAACCGGGGGACCGGGTGGCGACGCTGGCGTGGAACAGCGACCGCCACCTCGCGCTGTACTTCGGTGTCTCCGGTTCGGGCGCGGTGATGCACACCGTCAACCCGCGGCTGTTCGCCGAGCAGATCGTCTACATCGTCAACCACGCCGAGGACCGGGTGCTGTTCTTCGACGTCACGTTCGCGCCACTGGTGGGCCAGTTGGCCGACCAGTTGAGCACGGTCGAGACCTACGTCGCGATGACCGACCGCGAGCACATGCCCGACATCCCCGAGATCCCGGCGCAGAAGCTGCTGTGCTTCGAGGAGTTCGTGGGCCGGCAGTCCGCCGAGTACGACTGGCCTGAGTTCGACGAACACACCGCCTCGTCACTGTGCTACACCTCGGGCACCACCGGGAACCCGAAAGGTGTTCTGTATTCCCATCGTTCGACGGTGCTGCACGCGATGCTGTCGCTGTCGCGCGACACGTTCGACATCCACAGCGGCGCCACGCTGCTGCTGGTCGTACCGATGTTCCACGCCAACGCCTGGGGCACGCCGTACGCGGCGGCCATGGTCGGCGCCAAGCTGGTCCTGCCCGGGCCGCACCTCGATGGGGAGAGCGTGTACCGGCTGATGCGCGACGAGGGGGTGACGATCATGCAGGGGGTGCCGACGGTGTGGCTGATGTTCTTCTCCTATCTCGACGAGCATCCCGAGATCGACCCGAGCGAGCTGACCCTGGAGTGGGCGGGGATCGGCGGCTCGGCGCTGCCCAAGGCGATGCTGGAGCGCATCGAGAACGACCTGGGCGCCGAGGGCGGCCAGGGGTGGGGGATGACCGAGACCAGCCCGATCTGCGTCGTCGGCCGGCTGCTGCCCAAGCATGCCGGACTCAGCGTCGAGGAGCAGCAGAAGATCAAGCTCAAGCAGGGCCGCGGCGTGTTCGGGGTGGAACTGAAGATCGTCGACGAGAACGGCAACCAATTGCCCTGGGACGGCAAGGCTTTCGGTGAGGTCCTGGTGCGCGGTCCGTGGATCGCCAGCGGCTACTACAAGGGCGAGGGCGGCGACAAGCTCGACGGCGAGGGCTTCTTCCCCACGGGCGACGTCGCCACCATCGATCCCGACGGCTACCTGCATCTGGTCGACCGCACCAAGGACGTCATCAAGTCCGGTGGGGAGTGGGTCAGTTCCATCGACCTGGAGAACGCCGCGATGGGACATCCCGCGATCGCCGAAGCTGCGGTCATCGGGGTGCCGCACCCGAAATGGCAGGAGCGCCCGCTGCTGATCGCGGTTCTACGCAAGGGGCACAGCGCAACTCGGGAAGAGATCCTCGAGTACCTGGCCGGTCAGGTCGTCAAGTGGTGGCTGCCCGAGGATGTGGTGTTCGTCGACGAACTGCCGCACACCGCGACCGGCAAGGTGCTCAAGGTCAAGCTGCGCGAGCAGTTCCGCGACGTCACGTTGCCGGGGTGAACTCGATCTGCAGTTCGCTCAGTCCCCGCAGCAGGAACGTGGGGTCGTAGGCGAAACGGTGGTCCCCGGCGGGGCCGTGCACGGACTCGTCGAGCCGGATCTCGCTCGTCCGGTCCAGCCACCGGCGCACGGTGATCTGCCCCTCCACCCGCGCCAGCGGTGCGCCCGCGCAGGTGTGGATACCACGGCCGAACGCGATGTGCTCGCGCACGTTCGTGCGCTCGGGGCGGAACTCGTGCGGGTCCTCGAACTTGCGCGGATCCCGGTTGGCCGCGCCCAGACACAGCATCACGATGGTGCCGGCCTTCAGATCGACACCGCCCAGCGTCGTGGTCTTGCGGACCAGGCGGAAGTCCACCTTGGTCGGCGAGTGCATCCGCAGCGACTCTTCGATGAACGTCGGGATGCGATCCGGGTGCTCGCGCAGGATCTGTTGGTACTGCGGCTGTTCCCCGAGGGTCTTCATGGCCGCGCTGAGCAGTTTGGTGACCGTCTCCTGGCCGGCGGCGAACAGGAACGTCGCCGGCTTGACGACCTCCATCAGCTCGGGGGTGGAGCCGTCGGGGTAGACCGCGGTCGCCATGCCCGACAGCACGTCGCCGCGCGGCTCGCGCCGCCGCTCGGCCAGGTATCCCGCGAACTTGTCGTCGAGGTACTGCAGCGGATCCGAACCCACCGGCTCACCGTCGAGCGCGCCGACGCGACTGCCGTGGCGCTCCTCGACACCGAGCGCGGCGAGGAACTCGGGCCGGTCCTCCTGGGGCACGCCGAGCAGGTCGATGATCGCCGAGGTGGCGAACGGTTTGGCGTACTCGGAGAGGAACTCGCAGCGGCCGTTGTCGATCACGCGGTCGATCTGGCTGTCGACCAGCTGCCACATGAAGTCCTCGTTCTCCTTGAGGCGCCGCGGCGTCAGCAGCTTGTTGAGCAGCGAGCGGGCCCGCTCGTGGGCCGGCGGGTCCATCACCACCATGTGCTCGTAGATCGGGAACAGGTGCCGGTGCGCCTCGATCTGCTCGGTGATGTCGTCGCCCTCGGGGGTGAACGGCAACGGCGGGAACGGGCCGCCGATCGCGTTGACCGCGGAAAACGCATCGTGATTCTTGAACGCCGCCAACACTTCCTGATACCCGGTGACCGCGACGACGCCGTAGTGCGGCTCCCGGTACACCGGGTTCTTCTCGCGAAGCGCGTCCCAGTAGGCGTACGGATCCTGGCTCAGCGCGTAGTCGGAGAAGAAATCCACCGATGCGAGGTCGGTCATCGGGCAAGCCGTCCTTTCGCTGTCTGATCGATCGATCAGACTGATAGAATGCGCCATGCTTACCACGGGGTCTGAGGCACGGTCAAGCAATGCGCGCCAACGACTCATCGAGGCGACGGCCCAGATCATGCGCGACGAGGGTTATGCCGCAGCGACTTCCCGGCGGGTGGCCGCCGAGGCCGGCGTCAAGCAGGCGCTGGTCTACTACTACTTCCCGACCATGGACGACCTCTTCGTGGAGGTGCTGCGCGCCGGAGCCGAGGTCTCACTCGAGCACATGCGCAAAGCGCTGGCCGCCGACGATCCGTTGCGGGCCCTCTGGTTGATCAATTCCGAGGCTAACCGCACCGGATTGAACACCGAGTTCATGGCGCTGGCCAATCACCGCAAGGCGATCCGGGCGGAACTGCGGGCCTACGCTGAGCGCGTCCGCGACATCGAGACCGCTGCGGTCACGGTGGCCCTACGCGCGAACGGCATTGACACCCAGGAGCATCCACCCGTGGTGATCTCGATGCTGATCGCCCAGATCGCCCGCAGTCTCTGCAACGAGAGCGCGGTGGGAGTGACCCTGGGTCACGACGAGATGCGTGCCTACGTCGACCGTGCGCTGAAAGCGCTGGCGCCGAAGACCGATGGTTGACAGTCCGGGTGATCGGTGTCACGCTCCTGATCGATCGACAAAAGTCGGTCATCGGGCTGGATTTGAGGTGACACATGGGTGGTCGGGTCGAGGGCAAGGTCGCATTCATCACGGGCGCAGCGCGCGGACAGGGGCGTAGTCACGCCGTACGCCTGGCCGAAGAGGGCGCCGACATCATCGCGATCGACGTCTGCGGACCGATCAGTACCCACACCGACATCCCGCCCGCCACACCGGACGACCTGGCGCAGACCGTCGACCTGGTCAAGGGCACCGGACGCCGGATCGTCGCCGCCGAGGTGGACGTGCGTGACTTCGCCGCCGTCAAGGACGCGGTCGACTCCGGGGTCGAGCAGTTGGGCCGGCTCGACATCGTGGTCGCGAACGCCGGCATCGGCAACGGTGGTCAGACGTTGGACCGCACCAGCGAAGAAGACTGGACCGACATGATCGACGTCAACCTCTCCGGGGTCTGGAAGTCGGTCAAAGCCGCTGTCCCGCATCTTCTTTCCGGCGGTCGTGGCGGGTCGATCATCCTCACCAGCTCGGTCGGCGGACTCAAGCCGTACCCGCACACCGGCCACTACATCGCCGCCAAGCACGGTGTCATCGGGCTGATGCGGACCTTCGCCGTCGAGCTCGGCCAGCACTCGATCCGGGTCAACGCCGTCTGCCCGACCAACGTGAACACCCCGCTGTTCATGAACGAGGGCACCATGAAACTGTTCCGTCCCGATCTGGAGAACCCGGGACCCGACGATCTGGCCGTGGCCGCGCAGTTCATGCACGTGCTGCCGGTGGGCTGGGTGGAGCCCGTCGACATCAGCAACGCCGTGCTGTTCCTGGCCTCCGACGAGGCGCGCTACATCACCGGGCTCCCGGTGGCCGTCGACGCCGGCAGCATGCTGAAGTAGCAGCGCGGCAATGCAACTCGTCTTCGCACTGCCGCACATGCTGCGGCTGCCGGCGATGTCGCAACCCTGGGAGGCGTCGGTCACCGGCGCCGACCAGACCCGCATGGCCAAGTGCGCCGATCGGTGGGGCTACGACATGATCGCCGTGCCAGAGCATTTCGTGATCCCGGTCGAACACCTCGAGCTGTCCGGGCCGCACTACCTGCAGTCCACGGTGGCACAGGCCTACCTGGCCGGCGCCACCGAGCGGATCAGACTGAACTCGTGCATCACGGTACTGCCGTTGCAGCATCCGATCGTGTTGGCCAAATCTCTGGCCACGGCGGACTGGATGAGCAGCGGTCGGATGATGGTCACCTTCGGAGTCGGCTGGCTGGAAAGCGAGTTCGACGCCCTCGGTGTGCCGTTCCGGGAACGTGGCCGGATGGCCGACGAGTACCTCGCGGTGATCAAGGAGCTCTGGACCCAGGAGATCACGAGCTTCCACGGCAAGTACGTCTCGTTCGACGACGTCGCGTTCGAGCCCAAGCCTTTCCAGAAGCCGCATCTGCCGATCTGGATCGGCGGCGACGCCGACGCGGCGTTGCGCCGGGCGGCGAAGTTCGCCTCGGGCTGGTGGTCGTTCCTGACGCCGCCCGAGAAGATCGCCGAGCGGCTGGATTTCATCAAGTCGCAGCCGGAGTACGACGGTCGGCCGTTCGACGTCGTGCACGGGCTGGGGACCAACCGGGTGGGGGAGGGGCACGTCGCCCAGGACGATCCCAACGCCCGTCCGGGGATGAGCGCCGACGAGATCACCGAGCGCCTGGGCTGGCTGGGCGAGCAGGGCGTCACGGTCAGCGCGGTGCCGATCCCGGAGGTCAGCGGGGTCGAGGAATACCTCGACTACGCGCAGTGGGTGATCGAGGAGATCAAGCCGCAGCTGCCATGATCAACCGACCTGAGTGGCGATGAACAGATTTGACCGGTGACTTGACCGGCGAGGTTACCGGCCAGGTAGCCGAAGGTCGGCGCGACGTACTGCGGCGACTATCAGGTCGCCCTCACTCCGTTGCCTCCAACACCGATACGTAGTTCGCCACAGCAAGTCCACCCATGTTGTGGACAGCGCCGCGGCGAGCGCCCGCGAGTTGCATGGCACCGGCCGTTCCGGTCAGCTGCATCGCGGCAAGAACGTGCTGTGAGACTCCGGTGGCGCCGACGGGGTGCCCCTTGGCCTTCAGACCGCCGGATAGATTGACCGGCAACTTGCCGTCACGGCCCACGAGGCCATCCTCGATGGCGGAACGACCCTTGCCCCGATCGGCGAGGCCCATCACCTCGTACATCACCAGCTCGGCAATGGTGAAGCAGTCATGGAGCTCGATGAAGTCCAAGTCGTCCAGCGATGTCGACGCCATTGCGTGGGCGCGCTGCCAAGCGACTTCGCTGCCGCGGAACGCAAGAGGGTCGCGCTTCGATGCCGGAAGGAAGTCATTGGCGTGGCCGGAGCCGGAAATGCGCACCGGCGCGGTACGGGCACCGCTCATGCGTTGTGTGGTCAAGATCAGCGCCGCAGCACCGTCTGATACCGGGGAGCAGTCCGTTCGGCGCAGCGGCCCCGCGACCATGGGATTCCGCTCGGAAACCGTCTGGCAGAATTCGACGCCCAGATCCTTGCGAAGTTGTGCGAACGGGTTGTCGACACCGTTGCGATGGTTCTTCGCCGCGATCAACCCGAGCGTGTCACCGACCGGGCCATGGCGCTGTTCGTATTCCTCGGCGACTTTTGCGAAGAGGCCGGCGAAACCGGTCTGCGAGTGGCTACCTGCCAGTTCGTAGTCCGCGCCGAGTAGAGCCGCTCCCACTTGAGCGGATGTGGCATGCGTCATCTTCTCGGCCCCGATGACGAGAACTCGTTCCGCTGTTCCGGACAGCAGGGCCGCAATGCCTTGGTGCAGGGCAGCGGAACCTGATGCGCAGGCGTTCTCCACCCTTGTCGCGGGGACCCCGAAGAGATCCGGCGAAAGTTGCAGGGCCAGCGATGATGCGAAGGCGAGGGGTTCGAGGCCGGAGTTGAACTGCCCTAAGAAGATGGCGTCGATGTCGGCCGGCTGCACACCGGCGGCTTCGATCGCCTCGCCGGCAACCGAAACGATCAGAGATTCAAGCGATTGATCGACCAATTTGCCGAAGGGCGAATGTGCCCAGCCGCTGATGAGTATGTCTGTGTCGGGACGACATGCGCTCATTGCGCGCTCCAATGCTCGAGTGAAACCGGTGGGACATTCGTCGGCGAACGCTCTGGAAGGCCGCCGAATCTGTCGCAGTGGTGGCTCCGACCACGCTGTCGGAGCCACCACGACGTGACGTTCTAGTCGGGTCGAAAGGGTTTAGGCGTCCGCTTCAGCGGGGGACGCCAGTACGGGGTCCAGCCGCAGTGGCCGTTTTGCCTCCACCATGATGAGCTGCCAGTTGATGCGCTTGTGCTGATCCCACTCGCGACGTGACTTGTCCCGCGCGCGTTGGGGGAAACCGTGGTGAATTCCCTGAGGATCATGGCTGAGCAGGCCCTTCTTCATCGGGCGGCCGAGCGAGTCGCCACCGTGAATCAGGACGATCTCGTCGTAGTCGGCGTTGCGGTGGTACCACGGAATGCGCTCGACGCCTTCGATGCTCTCGAATGGACGCGGCAACAGATTGATGATGTTGATGCCTTCGGCCACGAGGAAGACGTGCATCGAGGGCGGCAGGTGGAGGCTGTCGGACATGATGACGTTCCAGTCGCGGATGTTGAACGCAAAGGGGAAGTAGTCGCCCTTCCACCCCTCGACGTCGAACGGGTGCCCCTCGAGCAGCAGTGTCGAGAACTCGCCGTCGTACTTCACGCGTACCTCGACGGGCGAGTCGTAGTTGTCGACGACCTCGGGCTCTGGAACACGAACGACATCAGGGTCGAAAGGCGCATGCCGGCCGAGACCGACGTAGGTAGGTGCCCTCAGTTCGCCGACGGTTTCGATCCCGAGTGCCGTGATCGGGCCCTCGGTGATCACCCAACGGTGGCTGATCGCCTTCGGGATGACGACGTAGTCGCCCGGTTCGAAATCCAGTGGCCCGAACTCGGTTTCAACCCGGCCACTACCCTCGTGGATGAACCAGCATTCGTCGCCGTCGACGTTACGCACGATGAACGGCATCGATTCGGATCGCCGGGTCAACCAGACCGTCGCGTCCTGGTTGTAGTAGAGCCGCTGGGGACCGCCCCGAGGATCTGTCATGTCCGACGGCTCGATGTCCGAGGCCAGCACCGAGGTCGAGCGGAACCGCCCCGTCGCCTTGAAGGCCGTCGGATCGCTGCGACGGTAGAGAACGGCTTCACGTCCGTCGAAGCCTTCCCTGGTCAGCTCATCGTCGCGAAGCTCTCCGATGTCTCGGTGAGCCTGTCGACTGGTGCGACCCTTGCTGTGCTGAATGAGAGTTCTTGGCTGCATCACGGCCCCTTCTTGTAATCGGCGTATTTGCAGTGGCTTTCAGCCTGTAGCCACCGTAGACCGGGGAGGTCTTAATCGTCAAGCCTTTGACGATTAAGACCTCGGTGCGGGGGCGTTCTAGCATTGGGGGCAACGGGTTGCCCGGTGGGCAGGGCGAGGACAGGAGGCAGTCGGTGGGCACCATGAAGTCGGCCAAGCGACGATCGATACGGGATTTTCGAGAGTCGCTCCGACGCCGGCACGGCGCTGAAGGGGGTATCGACCAGGCCAGTGCCGAACGAGCCGAATTGCTCTTCAATCTCACCCGCACGGTCAACCGGCTGAGCCTGGATTTCGAACAACTCCATCGCAGAAACGGACTGTCGTGGAGTGGATTCCGGATCATGAATGTGATCTGGGTGGTTGAAGACGTCGAGGTCAGTGAGATAGCCCGGCTTTCGGGTGCCTCACGTGCGAGCACCTGGAGCGCGCTGAACACTCTGGAGCGCAACGGGTTGGTGCAACGATCCCGTGACGCCGAGGATCGCCGAATGGTAAGAGCGACCTTGACTGCATCCGGTGTTCAGGTGCTGGAAGCTGCGGTGCAGGCGCAGGCCGAACGCGAAGCGCAGTGGTTCTCGGTACTGGATCAACAAGATCAGCGAATTTTGAAGGAACTTCTCGCGCGCCTCGCCGATCAGGCTAGTCCGGCGCCGAGGTCCGATAACCAGGACACTGCGTCCAGTTGAAGGAGCCGCATTCGGCGAGGGGACGGCTCAGGACTGCGCGCCGCCGGTCGGCTGAGGAGTCCAGCGCGCGACTTGTTGGGCGATCGCGTTCTCGACGCCTTCGATGATGCTGTCGATCACCAGGTCGAAAACTTCTTCGGGACCCAATCCCGCGTCATTGAGAACCTTGGTCATGACGGGGCCGGTGGAGACTTCTTTTCGCGCGACCATGCTCTCGCTCGCACTTTGATGCAAGGCGCTACCGACGATGAACATCTCGATGGAGTCCAGCAGCGGCACGACGGCGGCGCTGGGGAGTCCCCCTTTGAGGAGTCGGGCGGAGGCTGTTTCGAACTCCTCGATGCCCATGCCCACTTCCATGCGGTGAATTGCGATGGGCACGATCGCAGGATGCGCGGCAAGCGCATCGCGATACCGGTTGGCCATGGACTTCAGCCAGGGGCGCCACGGGATATCTGGATCGGGATCGTCAGCAACACCGACCAGCGCCAATTGAGCGGCTCCGACCAGGATCTCGTCCTTGCCGCCGCTGAAATGGTGATAGAGGGACGCCCCGTTGACGCCGAGTTCGTCACCCAAGCGACGGATGCTGAGACTGTCCAAGCCCTCGTCGTCGATGATCCGTAACGCGGCCTCCAGCACGCCGCGGCGCGAGATCAACGGCTTACGTGGTCGCGCCATGCTCTATTCCGGTTCCCTTTGCTCGGTACCGACACACCTGTCCGGTCGATTCATCTGCTGCTCCACTTAATCAAACAGCATTCTAGCGGCCGAGGGTGGGGACGGCACGCATACTCAAACGGTAGAACCTACAGCCAGCAGTGGAAAACGGCCTTTTCTAGCCACAGGCAAAGTCTGGAAGTAACTCTGAGACGTCCAAGAAACCTAACGTTCGGATCACTCAGAACAGCAAAGACCAGGATATCTGAGCAGTGTGGTCCGCTCAGTTGCCACTCGTGTGAGCGCTACCTACGAGATCCAACGCCGAGGAGACGATCGCGTCGGCGTCGATTCCGTGATAGCGATACACCGCCTGCAGGTCTCCGGCCTGCCCGAATGTGCTCACTCCCAGGGCAGCCGACCTGACGCCGTTGATCGTCGGGAGAAATGCGAGGGTGTGCGGGTGACCATCGAGCACCGTGACCATCGGAGTCGCGCGGCCGGCTGGAAAGACCTGGTCGAGAATCCATGACGGTGAGTCGGACAGACCCATCCGCGCTTGCTGAGCAGAGAAGAGGAGTCCCGGGTTCGTGACAACCACGACCTCCGCCGCCACATTCAGCTTGGCAAGTCGTTCGGATGCCTCCACCGCTTCGGTCACCATGGCACCCATCGCGACGATGGTTACGCTCGCCGCCGATGCCGGTCGCAGGACATAGGCACCCGCCAGCACCTGGCGGCGGCGTCGGTCACGGGCGGCGGGCTCGTCTGGAACGGCCGCCAGTTCTTGGCGTACCGGCCTGGTTGACAGGCGCAGATACGATGAGCCGCCGTCCGGACGGCCGAGGCGCGAAAGACAGTGCAGGAGGGTCCACTCGACCTCAACCGCGAACGCCGGTTCGTAACTGAGGCACCCGGGCTGCTCGAGCCCGATCGATGGGGTTTTCATCGATTGATGCGCGCCCCCCTCCGATGCGAGGCTGACGCCGGCCGGTGTCCCGACGAGTATCGACTGCCCGCCGGCGTAGATGCCGAACGACCAGGGCTCCAGTGCCCTTTCGACGAACGGGTCGTAGACGACGCCGATGGGGAGCAAGGGTTGTCCCCACCGGGACCACGTTGCGCCCAGCTCGCCCAGCAGACCGACCAGATTGGTCTCCGCTATTCCGAGTTCCAGATGCTGGCCGGTGGGCCGTTCCCGCCAATGCATGATCGTTTCGGCATCGTCGTCGAACCAGTTACGACGCTCCTCGGGTGACCAGACGCCCACCTTGTTCAGCCATCCGGCCAGATTCGTGCTGGAACTGACGTCCGGGCTGACGGTGACGACGCGACTGGCGACGTCGGGAGCGTCGCGTGTCAAGTCGAGCAGCACCCGGCCAAGGGCCGATTGCGTTGTGGTCAGCGCCAACGGTGTTCTACCGATCTCGACCGGGACGGCAGGGGGCGCCAACATTGTCGGTTCACTGCGTTTCAACCGTGTTGCCGTCGCGGCACATAGCGCACCGGAAACGCTGCCCGGCGCGAAGCGCCGGAACGGATGTTCCACATCCTCTCCCAATGAGAATGCAAGACTGGCGAATTGATCTGAAGAAAGCAGGGAGGAGTGGTTCTGCGGATGTCCCTCGATCGGTAGGCCCCACCCTTTTATGGTGTAGGCGAGTATGACAGTCGGGCGCGTGTCGTCGATCTGTGCGTACGCCTCCCGCAGCGCTGCCATGTCATGACCGCCGAGGTTGCGAATGGCTCGCAGCAGGTGATGGTCGTCAAGCCGTGCGATCAAATCCGCAATCTCCGATGCGGATTCGCCGTGCCCCGGCAGACGCTCGCGGACCTCGCCGGCGGAGCAGCGGAGCAGCCGCTGGTACTCCGGGTTCGGCATCTCGATGATCCGTTCGCGAAGCGCGGCGCCACCGGGCAACCCGAAGAGCCGGGTGAGCAATTTGCCGAACTTCACCGGAATGACCTGCCATCCGGCTGCGCCGAACATGGCTTCGAGCCGGTTGGCCGCTATGTTGGGGACGACCCGGTCCAGTGACTGCCGGTTCATGTCCACGATCCATACGACCTCGCCGAGTTCCGCGACGGTGGGATCGACGATTGCTTCCCACACCGCCCCTTCATCCAGTTCGGCGTCGCCGACCAGCGAGTACTGTCGACCAGAACCGGCACCCCCGAACGCAGTGTCGACATAACGGCGGGCGATGGCGCCCCAAATCGGCGCAGTCGCACCGATTCCCACCGACCCGGTCGAGTAATCCACCGGATCGGGGTCCTTGGTGCGGCTCGGATAGCTCTGTAGCCCGCCGAACTCCCGCAACGTTGTGAGATGCCGTTCGTCAAGCCAGCCCAGGAGATAATTGATGGAATGCAACACCGGTGAAGCGTGCGGCTTCACCGATACCCGATCGGTTGGGCGCAGCTGTTCAAAATAGAGCGACGTCATGATCGATACCATCGATGCACTCGACGCCTGATGGCCGCCGACCTTCAGTCCTGAACTGTTCGGACGGACCCGGTTCGCGTGGTGAACGATCGCGGTGGATAGCCACAGGACGCGATTGGCGATGACGTCCAGTTCGTCGTCCTGGGTTTCGATGATCGAGGCCGGCAACTGCTTGTCGGGCATTGCGTTTCACTCCTACCGTGAGTGCCGATCGTGGTCGAGGCATCGCGGCGATCCGATGCCGCACATCGCTACTAGGGTTGGTCGGAACGCAGGATGACGAACAACCCTTCCGCTTCGGCCAACAACGTCGAGCCGTCGCGGAGGATCCCGCTCACAAGAACTTTTCGGCCATCCACACGATCGACCCGGGCATCGATCCGCAGCACTTTGTCAGTCGGGGTGATCCGCCGGTAGTCGACATGCAGGTATGCAGTCCGTGAGGCCGGACGCTGCTCATTGGCGAGCCGACCGAGAACCTCGTCGAAGATGAGCGGGATGGCACCTCCGTGCACAGCGCTCGCCCCGAGGTAGAAATCGCTGAACACAACTGTGCCGGTCAGGTTTTCGCTGCCCAGATAGTCGTAGGTGAATGTGGGAGACATGGCTTGCCCGCGGCCCGGGACGTCATGCAGATTGCCGAACGGCCGGTCGCTTTCGGCAACAGCGAACGTTTCCAGAGCTTCGGCAGTGCGATTGAGCCGCTGTGTGATCTCGGCGGACACCTCGGCAGGAGGTCGTGATGCCGCGATGGCGGCCTGTAGTCGCCGCAACGAATGCACCATGTCATCGAATGCCGCGTCTGTGCCGGGATCGGTCCGTTCTGCCGGCCAACCGGTGGGAGGGCCGGTCCGTTGCTGCCGTGAGGGGTGCATCAGTGCCTAGATGCCGTCGTGTGCGGCGGTTTTGGTGTCTCTGAAGAGTTCGGCAACCGCTGCCGGCGTCCAGGGGTCCGCGGTCTTGATCGACTTCCCGATCCGCGGGGGGTGCATCAGTGCGAGTCGCGTACCGCCGGTCATGATCACTCGGCCGTTCACCTCCTGCGCGAGGTCAGACAGCAGGTAGACCACGGCCGGTGCGTTGCTCTCCGGGGAATGGGCACCCGCCTGGACTTCTGGAAACTCGCTGGCGAGCGTCTGGGCCAGCGGCGTGACCGCGTCCGGGGAAACAGCGTTGACGCGTACCCCGGTCTCACCGTATGCGGCTGCCCAGGAGTAGGTGAGGGCGGTGATCGCGCCCTTGGTGGCCGCGTACCCGGCAACTGCGGCCATGCCGAGTTGGGCTCCGGAGGTGACGTTGACGATGGCGCCGCCGCCACGGGCGATCATCGCCCGCATGGCCAGCACGCCGCAATACGCCGTGCCGAGCAGGTTGACATCGACAACAGCGCGAAGATCCTCCGGGGACGCCTCCGCAGGAGGCGACACGCGCACGATCCCGGCGTTGTTAACGAGGCCGTCTATCCGGCCGAAAGTCTCCGTGCAACGGTTGATCACCGACTGCGCCCCGACCCAGGTCGAGATGTCGGACGTGTCGGGCACTGCCGACGGCAGACTCGCCGCTACCCGCTCTGCGCCGGCAGCATCGATGTCGTTGACCACGACATGGGCGCCTTGGTCCGCGACAGCCTTGGCATACGCCTCGCCCAAGCCTCGTCCGGCGCCGGTGATCACCACCGCACGCCCCTCGAGCAGTCGGCTCATTGCATCACCCACGGCCGCTGTGCCGAGGTGCGTGGAGGACGCCGTCGGCTTCCAGTTGATCGACCTGCTCGTCGGTGTAGCCGGCTTGGATGAGGAGGTCTCGGGCGCCCTCGCCCAGGTAAGGCACGTGTGCCGTGCTGGCTGCCGGCCCCTCTGAGGTGAAGCGCAGCGGACTGGCGGGCGCTTCGAGGACCGCGCCGGAAGGGTGTTCGACCTTCGTGATGCTGCCTCGGGCTCGGACATGGGGTGAATCAAGGGCTTCGGCGATAGTAAGGACGGGTGAGGCGCAGACGTCTTCGGTGCCGAAAAGTTCCACCCATTCGTCGCGGGTGCGAGTGCGCATTGTGCGGGAAACCTTATCGCGCAGTAGATCCTGTCGCCTGCTGTCGTACTGTGCGCCTTCGTCATCCAGTCCGGTCACTTCGCAGAACCGTTTCCAGAAGTGTGGCTCCAGTGCGCCGACGGCAACGCTCTTGCCATCAGCGCACTCATACACGCTGTAGCACGCCCACGCTCCGATGAGCGGGTGAGTTGTTGCGTCGAAGTCGACCCCGAGCATCAGGCGCTGCGCATGCGGTATCACCATGGAGAACATCGCACCGTCGAACAGGCTGGATTCCGCGACGGTTCCTTCGCCGCTCTGGCGAGCCTGGAGGACTCCCGTCGTGACGGCGAGAGCCGCGAGTGTGGCGCCGAAGTAGTCACCTGCCTGGACTACGGGCGGGCCGGCCGGGCCAGGCCATGTCAGGGACAGGATCCCAGCGACTGCGTCGTAGTTGATGTCGTGCCCGGCAACTGGAGTCAACGGACCGCCCGCGCCGTATCCGGGGAGGGTGATGTAGGTCAGCCCGGGGTTTCTCTCGCGTAGGGCCTCGGCCCCGATCCCCAGGCGGTCCGCTACACCCGCTCGCATGCCCTCCACCACTGCGTCCGCCGTGTCGGCCAGTGCGCGGAACGCGTCGCGGCCGGCCTCGCTGCGGAGATCGATCGGCAGGCTCTTCTTGTGCCGGTCGAACACAAGGTGATTCACGCCGACACCGTCGACGAGTGGTGCCAAGGTGCGCAGGTTGTCCGAACCGTCGACGGGCTCGATCTTGATGACCTCTGCACCCAGTTCGGAGAGCAGCCAGCTTGCGATGCACCCGACCCCCACCCACGAGACATCAAGTACACGTACGCCGTTCAGAGGACCGGTCTTCACTTCAGCACCTCGCCGATTCCGCCGGGCACGGCACCCTGAAGCGTGAACTCTCTGCGCGAGATGAGCCACTGGTCGCCTGTTCGGCGAAACTCGTCGTCGTAGTGACCGTAGTGATCGACGATGCCCTCGGCCAGCACGAGTACGTACGTGCGGGCCGTCGCGGTATCGCCGGCGATGTCGATCGCGCTCGAGGTGACCATGTGCCACGCGCGGGTCCGGATGTCTGCTGCCATCAAGCGTTTCCTGGACTCGGCGAACATGTCCACGATGCCTTGGCGGGCAATATATTCGCGACCGCCGAAGATGTAGATGGCGTCCTCGGCGAACAAGGACGTCAGTGCCTCGACCCGGCCGCGGTCGGCTTCGATGCAGTATCGGCTGATCAGATTCCTGATCGACTCCGTCGCGACCAACCGGTCAATTGTCTCCATCAGGCTCCATTCGTGGGGGCGGCCGGGATCGAGGCGAACGTCGATCAGGGGCGACCGTGTGATGTACGTCTGTTCGAGACGTTAACCCAACGCTGTGTGGTAATTCAAGACACCGTCGGTCTTGACTCCTTTCGTCTGGGCATCGGCGAGTCTCTGCACCAGGCGTGTAAAGCCGGGAAGGCGCAGGGAGCCCGGCGGGAACGGGACCACTTCTTGACAGCCTGCGGTGATAGGTCTAACTTTAATCAAACAGAATTTGATTAGTGAGGCATCGCGCGTACGCGATGACTCTTCGCCACTACTGATCCAGGAGCGTGTTCGATGACGACTTTCCTGCCCTCTGATCTTGCCCATCTCGAAGGGAAGATCCTCGATGTGGACAGTCACGAGATGATGCCGCTGCAGGTCTGGGAAGAGACGTTCGGGCCGGAAGTCGCGCCCCTGGCCGAAGCATGGCGGGCCAACGGCGAGACCGCCGAGACCGATAAAAACCACCCCAACGTGCCCGGATACGAAGGTGACCTCGCGCCCATCGACGAGGACGTGTTGATCGTCAAAGGGTCGACGGCGCCGGGTGCTGCAGACTACGAGCGCCGCATCCAGGTGATGGATGCGATGGGTGTGCGCAGCCAGTTGATGTTCCCGGGCAGCGTGGGTCTGTACGGGACGGTATTGCGGGTCAACCATGATGACCCCGCGATGTTCCCGAACATCACCTCGGGCCGTGCGGAACTGGGGGATCGGTGCATCCGTCTCTACCAGGATTACCTGCTGGACGTCGCCAAGTTCTCGGACCGGATCGTCCCGGTCGCGCCCATTGTCGAGGACAGCGTCGAAGCTGTGATCGCCACTGCGCGCCGGCTGATCGACAGTGGGATCAAGGCGATCTGGCTGCCGGCGGGTCTCCCCGTCGGGGGTGTGTCCCCCGCCAGCCTCAGCCTCGACCCGCTGTGGGCGATGTGCGCAGAAGCCGATGTCGCGGTGACGTTGCACATCGGTGGCGATGGACGGCTGTTGGCCAGCTCGGCGTGGGAGCAGGCGGAGGCTTTCGAGGGGTTCCGTTCTCTCGGTGAATTCAGCGTGGATCCGTACTCGACGGCGAATCTCCACCTGCCTTTCCAGAACTTCACCTCGGTCATGGTGCTTGGCGGCGTCTTTGACCGGCACCCCAATCTCCGCTTCGGCGTCATCGAGGTCGGCGCGCACTGGGTGGGTCCTCTGATGGAGAACATGGATACCTGGTTCAAGGCGATGGGCCACTTCAACTCGAATCCGCATAAGTTGAAGGAACTTCCGTCGACCTACATCATCAACAACACCCGGGTGTCGTTCTTCCACTTCGAGGCGATCGACGTCTACCTCGACCGCTATCCCGGTATCGACAAGGTGTTGGCTTTCTCGACCGATTACCCGCACGTGGAGGGCGGTAAGGACGTCTTCCGTCGGACCCATGCGAAGTTGAAGGCGCATGGCCAGGAGGTCGTCGACCGGATCTTCGTTGACAACCCGGCATGGCTCCTGCCGACGTCGGTATAGAGCACACGCCATGATGGTTCCGGAGTCTCGGGGTTCCGACTCGGGCGAATCGGTTGCATTCGATTCGTCCGAGTTTCGGGCCGTTATGGGCCATTACCCGACCGGGGTGACGATCGTTACCGCCATCGGTGCCGACGGCGCCCCGGTCGGTTTGACCATCGGATCGTTCTCCTCGGTCTCGTTGGATCCACCGCTCGTCGCTTTCTACCCGCAACGGACCAGCGGAAGCTTCGCTCGCCTGAGAGACGCGGACGCGTTCTGCATCAATATCCTGGCCGACGACCAGGAGGAACTCTGCAGGAACTTCGCTTCTCGCGCCGGCGACAAATTCGCGGGCGTCAGCTGGCGACCTTCGCCTGCGGGTGCACCGGTGCTTTCGAATGCCATCGCGTGGATGGAGTGCTCACCGCACGCCGTCGCCGAGGCAGGGGACCACTACATCGTGACCGGCGCCGTCCGGTCGTTCGCGGTGCAACGAGATCGTATGCCTCTGCTCTTCTTTCGCGGAGGATACGGGTCGTTCCTGCCGAGGACCCTCACATTGGGCTCCAGTCGCCAATTGCAGACGCTGTTGCGCTACGTCGATATCGCTCGTCCGTTCATGGATACCCTTGCAGACCGGTTGGAGGCCGGCTGCCTGGCCGCGGCGGTGGTGGATCACGACATCATCACGCTTGCCAGCACCAGCGATCCGAACAGCCACCTGGTGCCTGCTGCTGTGGGCCAGCGGGTAGCTTGGCGGCCCCCGCTGGGTGCGATGTTCGTGGCCTGGGACGAGCGGCCAGACGCCTTCGAGAACTGGTTGCGTCGGTCGCCCGAACCGTTGAGCCAGGAGCAGCGGAGTGGGTACGAGGTCGCGCTGGGACGAATCCGGGAACGTGGTTGGTCCCTGGCGTTGGCCACCGAGGAACAGAAGGCATTCGAGAAGGCGCTTCGCGATCCTGCAGTAGCCGGCGGACCCGGCGGATACGAACCGGATGACCTGGTCCCGACGCTGCACGCGGGTTATGAGCCGGCGCTCGCACAGAATGAGACCGATTTCGAAGTTCGCCATATCGGCGCCCCGGTGTTCGGTCCGGAAGGCGATGTGGTTCTCGATGTTCATCTGTTCGGCTTGCCGGCTCAGATGTCCCTGGAGGAGATCAATGCCTACGCGTCGATCACCCGCGCCATGGCTGACCGGGTCTCCGAGTCGATATCCAGTCGCGTGACCCGCGTTCCGTAATCGGCCCGGACACACTGCGGCGCCAATCATTACGGTTGAGTCGGCAGTTCCAAACCATGCGCGGCCGCGCAGATCGGATTCGCAGGAATTCGTTCTGCGCGGCCGCGCCTTGTCAGCTCTGGGACGCGTGCGGCCGATCAGCCGGCAGGCGGCGGGGTGATCGACTTGTATTCGATGTACTCGGACAGCCCCTCTGCGCCCATCTCGCGACCGACGCCCGAGGCCTTGAAACCTCCGAACGGAGCGTTGAAATCCAGCAGGTACTGATTCACCCCGAAGGTCCCGGTTCGCACGTGGCGGCCGACCTCGATACCCCGCTCACGGTCAGACGTCCACACGGAGCCTGCGAGGCCGTATTCGCTGTCGTTGGCAATCCGAATCGCGTCCTCCTCGGAGTCGTACGGGATGGCCACCAGGACCGGCCCGAAGATCTCTTCGCGAGCGATACGCATGCTGTTGTTCACACCACTGAACAAGGTGGGGCGCACAAACCACCCGGTGGGCAGATCGGGGAAGGGGTCGAGTCCACCGGTGACCAGCTGGGCTCCTTCGGCCAGGCCGAGCTCGATGTACGAATTCACCTTGTCCTGTTGATGTTTGGCAACCATCGGCCCGACGTCGGTGCTGGGGTCGAACGGATCACCGACGGCCAGGCCGGCCATCATCGCACCGAGCGCTTCGACGATGTCGTCATACCGGGAGCGCGGGGCGAGGATGCGCGTCTGGGCGATACAGGCCTGTCCGCTGTTGGCCAGCGAGGCGAACTTGAGCCCGGCGGTCACGATGTCGATGTCGACATCATCAAGAAGGATGGCTGCGGACTTCCCGCCGAGTTCGAGGCTGAAGCGCTTGAGGTTTCTGCCGCAATTGGAGGCGATTTCCCGACCCGCGGCGGTTGAACCGGTGAAGGAGACCTTGTCGACACCTGGGTGGTTGACGAGGTATGCGCCGATGTCGCGCCCACCGGGTATCACCGAGATCACGCCGGCTGGAACTCCGGCTTCGGTTGCCAGCTCTGCGAAAACGTTTGCATCCAGCGGAGTTTCAGGTGACGGTTTGATGATCACCGAGCAACCTGCGGCCAGCGCGGGCGCAACCTTGCCGACGAGCGTGAACAGTGGTGAGTTCCAGGGGATGATGGCGGCGACGACGCCGACCGGTTCGCGGCGCACGATGATATCCAAACCCGTCGTACCGGGCCGGATCTCTTCCCAGTCGGTGGACTTGGCGATGGCGATGGTCGACGCGAGTACCCCAGCCGGTCCCGGGCCGTACACAGCGCGTGAGAAGGTAGTCGGCGCGCCCATCTCGGACGTCTGCAGGTCGGCCAGTTCATCGGTGCGCGGGGTCAACAAGTCCAGAAGACGTTCGAGTACCGCTATCCGTTCCGACGCGGGCAATCGACTCCAGCTACCGGTCTCGAAGGCGCCGCGGGCGACCGCGACAGCGGCATCGACGTCGTCGCGGACGGCTTCTGGCACACGGCCGACGGGCTTCAGGTCGAACGGCGAACTCACTTCGATGACGTCCTGGCCGCGCGGGGCGCACCACTGGCCGCCGATGTAAAGCTTGTCGTAATCGTGCACCGTTAAGAACTCCTCCGCTTCGCCGCCGCAGGCCGAAAGGCATACGCCGTTGGGTTTTATTTCCGGCCACCGTACGCCCGGTCCACTGGCGTAGTCAACGGATTCCGGCACCGCGTGCGGCCTTGGGGGAGGAATTGGTGACGGCGCGATCCACGCTACCAACATCGACCGATATTTCCGCTCCGATGTGCATCGATGGAAAAGGGTTCGAGGAGGTCGGCAGGGGCGCGTGGCAATCTGCCGAGCCGCCATTCCTTGTTGAAGGCGGAAACTCCCGGGGCTGTATAGGTTGCGTTTGACACGTGATCGCGATCACCTTAACCTAACAATGGTTGGTTTGTGCTGATCGCTGCCCTGCAGGCAATGTCGAGCTGGAGAAGCGCTGCGCCATCGCCGGGTGCGCTGCCGCATCCAAATCGGTACGCCGGTGCTCGCGAAGGACTGGTACCGGAGGTTCGCGGATTGGGGAACCTGCTGCTGCCGACCGGTAGCTCGACCGAAGGCCAGTGGCATCTGGCAGCTTCTTGCGGGTCCTGTGAGCGCACGTCAACCGCAGACACAAGGATGAGGAGAATGCACGTCGTGACACCTACCGGCCAGATGACCGAGGAAATGCTGCGTTCGCTGACCCGTCAGGACGTGGTCACCCGCTCATTGCTGCAGTCGAATGCGGCTTCGCATCCCGATCGTCGATTCGCTCAGTTCGAGGACGGCACCTGCTGGACATATCAGGAAGCGCTGTCGGAAGCGGCTCGTGCCGCCAACGTGTTGAAGAGCTTCGGCGTTACGCAGGGAAGTTGCGTCGCCATCGCGCTACCGAACGGGCCGGCGTTCCTTCGGGCATTGTTCGGCGCGGCAGTGCTCGGCGCAACGGTGCTGCCGATCAATCCTGCGATGCGCGGCGTCATGCTCACGCGCCCGCTGACGGTTGCCGAGCCGAAAGTACTCGTGGCGGACTCGGCAGCGATCTCCGACGGAGATTTGGACAGCTTCCACAGCCTGCACCTTGTCGATCCGACTTCGCTGCGAGGTAGCGATGAGACGCTGCCCGTGTTGGCCCGCGAAATCGAGCTCTGGGACGACGACAAGTGGCTCATGACCTCCGGGACGACTGGGCCGTCAAAGCTCGTCCGGATCCCGTACATTTACAGCTTCTGGGGCTACTCCACCATCCTGCTGGGGCAGAACTTCGGGCCGGATGATGTGTTCCAGATCGATGTTCCGTTGTTCCATGCCGCCGCGATGGGCTACGTCAGTGCGACCTTGGCGTGTGGGAGCGCCATCTACGTCCGCAGCCGACCCGCGCTCGACAAGTACTGGGAGGTCGCCCGCGAAGCGCGGGTCACTGGTGGCGTTCTGATCAGCTCGATGGTGCCCGTCATGATGGGCTATCCGCCGCGGGACGCGGAACGTCAGCATCGGGTCAGGTTCCTCGTGACCGCACCCGTACCTCCCGATATCAGCTCCTTCCGTCAGCGGTTCGGGGTAGAGACAGTGTTCACCAGCCTCGGCAGCACCGAGGCGTCGACGCCGCTACGCGGTATCGCCGAACCGGGGTGTGACCCGTCGTTCTGTGGCGAGATCGTTCCAGGATTCGAGACGCGTCTCGTCGATGAGAACGATCAAGAGGTGGCCCTTGGGGAGACGGGGCAGCTGATCGTCCGCTCCAGTCGGCCGTTCGTCATGAGTCCCGGATACGTGAACGACCCGGTTGCGACAGCAGAGGCGTGGCGAAACGGGTGGTTCCACACCGGTGACCTGTTGCGTCAGGACAGTTCTGGGCGTTACTACTTCGTCGACCGGAGTAAGGACGTGATCAGACGCCGCGGCGAGAACATCTCGGCTTATGAAGTCGAACTCGCCATCGATAGGCACTGCTCAGTCAAAGAGGTCGCGTGTGTACCGGTGCCGTCCGATACCGGCGTGGACGACGAGGTGAAAGCCTTCATCGTGCTCAAACCGGGCTCGACCGACACCCATGCCGACCTGCTGGAGCACGCGTTCGCTCACCTTCCGCACCACATGGTCCCGCGTTACCTCGAGTTCATCGAGGAAATTCCCAAGACGCCCACTGGAAAGCCACAGAAGTACGTGCTCCGTGATCGCGGAAATTCGGGCTCGACCTGGGACAGCCACGACCATGGCTACATAGTGACCCGCCACGGTCTCAAGAGGCCCGAAGCTGAAGGAGCCTGCTGACCTCGTCGATGGCCTGACCAAACGAGGACAGGGGCTTAACGATCGAGTCCGGTCGGGGAGAGACTGCGATAGGCAATGGCGGGGCCGACTGACGTTCGTCCAACGACGGGTGCCTTATTGCCCAATCCGGCCCTCCCGGGCTGGGTGCGCGGGCATGCGACCGCATTCGCGGCACGAGTGCTGGAGCCATACGAATTGGTTTACGTCGTTTGATTTCAAACTAGCGTCGCATGACCGTGCACGAGAACCTCGGCGTCAGCTTCTTTGCCCCTATGAACAGGCGGTATGCGAGTCAAAGATCTGAGCGTCCAAGATCTCTTGTGCTGTTGACACGCGACCTGGATCACACTAATCTAACAGCGGTTGGTTCCGTGGCGGGCCAAGTGCCACCTCGTTCGAATCGCGGTGGACCGCAGGGCGAACTACCGAGAACCGCCAGAAAGCAGATAAGGGAGTCTGATGGCATCGACTGAAAAAGAGTCCAAGTGTCCCGCGATTCAGTGGGACTATCTGGCCGGCGGGTGCCCGGCTCATTCCGGGTATGACCGCATCGCCGATATCGCGAAGCTGGGCCCGGTGCTTGATATCGAGCCGACCGATGTGTACCCCGGCTACTTCATGGCCACGGATTTCGCAACGATCACCGAGGTCCTGCAGGACCCGCAGCGCTTCAGCAGCAGCGCGGTGGTGGCCCTGGAACCGGACCCTCCGTACAAGTGGATTCCGGAAATGCTCGATCCGCCCGAGCACACGACGTGGCGCAAGCTGCTGGCGCCCTTCTTCACCCCGGCGGCCGTGGCGAACAAATACGACAGCCTGGTCCGTGCCCGCTGCGTCGAGCTGATCGACAACTTGATTGCGTCGGACACCATCGACTTCACCAATGAGTTCGCCCGGCAATACCCGACCACCGTCTTTCTCGAAATTTTCGGCCTTCCTCGGGACGACTTCGAGCAGTTCATGGAGTGGGAGGGGGCGATCATGCACTCGACGAGCGAGCACGATCCCGACCGCAGCAAGATGCGCGCGGCCATGGACTCCGTGTTGGCCTATTTCGCCGAACTGATCGCCAAGCGACGCGCTGACCCGAGCCTTTTGGGGGACGACGTCCTTTCCGCCGCGCTCACTTGGGAGATCGACGGAGAACCCGTCCGCGATCAGGACCTGCTGGCCTTCTGCCTGTTTGTGTTCATCGCCGGACTGGACACGGTGACGGCTCAGCTGGGCTACATGTTTCTCCATCTGGCGACCCACGATGAGCATCGCGAACGGATCATCGAAGACCCAAGCATCGCCCCAAAGGCGGTCGAGGAGCTGCTGCGCGCCTATCCCATCGTCGTCACCGGCCGCAAAGCGACCGTCGACACCGAGCTTGCCGGGGTTCCGATCCGGGCGGGGGAAACCATCATGGTGCCGCTTCAGGCGGCCGGCAGGGACGAGGACCAGTATCCCCACCCGGAGACGGTCGACTTCGACCGAAAGATCACCCGCCACATCGCCTTTGGCGTCGGCCCGCACCGGTGCCTGGGCTCGCACCTGGCACGGCTTGAGCTGCGGGTCGCGTTGGAGGAATGGCACCGCCGGATCCCCAATTACTCGCTGGCGAACCCGGACATCACCGAGCACACCGCGGGGACGTGGGGAGTCGACCAGCTCCTGTTGAAAGTGCAGCGCTGACGACACGCCGGTTATCGAACTGTGAAAGCCATGGGGTTGGCGACGTGAGTGAGTCTGGTGATCTGCCGCTGAGTGGGGTCCGAGTCCTCGAGCTCGGGAACTACATTGCGGCACCTACCGCCGGCCGCCTGCTGGCGGACTTCGGAGCCGAGGTCATAAAGGTCGAACGACCCGGAACCGGCGATGAACTACGCAACTGGCGGCTGTTCGGGGGCAGTACATCGATGCTGTACCGCACCATCAATCGCAACAAGAAGTCGGTCACCATCGACCTGCGGACCGACGAAGGTCGTCAGGATGTGGTCAGGCTGGCCAGCCAGTGTGATGTTGTTCTGGAGAACTTCCGTCCGGGCACCCTGGAGAGATGGGGGATCGGTCCCGATCGGCTGAGTGCAGACAATCCAGACCTGATCATCGTGCGAATCTCGGCGTTCGGGCAGACCGGACCGATGTCCGATCTGCCGGGGTTCGCCGCGGTGGCGGAAGCCTACGGCGGGTTGCGGGAACTGGTCGGCGAACCCGACCGCGCGCCATCACGGGTCGGGGTATCCATCGGGGACTCCATCGCCGGCCTCTATGCGGGCTATGGCGCCGTCATGGCTCTCTTTCAGCGCGATCGGAAGCGTCCCGACTCTTTGCCACTGGAATCCCGCATCATCGACGTCGCTCTGAACGAGTCGATCTTCTCGGTGATGGAATCCCTGGTGCCCGACTACCTCGCGTTCGGCGTCACGCGGGTACGGACAGGCGGTCGAATGGAGGGGATAGCCCCCTCGAACGCCTACCCCTGCAGGGACGGTTCATCAATCGTGATTGCCGGGAACGGTGACGGGATCTTCGCGCGGTACATGACCGCCATCGGGCGCCCCGACCTCGCAGCCGATCCGGGGTTGGCCTCCAATGCGGATCGTTGGCGACGGCGAGATGAACTCGATGCCGCGATCAGTGCCTGGACCGAGCTCCATGATCGAGACGAAGCTCTCGAGGTGCTCAAGGCTGCCGGTGTGCCGGCCGGGCCGATCTACACCGCCGCGGACATTTGCGAGGACCCGCAATACCTGGCGCGCAATATGATTCAGTACTTCGACGTCGATACCGGTGACGACGCACCGAAGCGCGTCGGTTTTCCCGGGATCGTGCCCGTCATCGGCGACCGATCGCTGGATGTCCGTTCCATGGGACCCGATCTCGGTGAGCACAATGATGAGGTATTCGAGTCCTTGCTGCGCCGCGAGCCACAGTGCGAGGAGTCATGACCTACACGTTCACACCAACAGCGATCCTCCGTGATGTCACGCTGCGGGACGGCCTGCAACTGACCAATGGAATGCTCCCCACCGATGAGAAGGTGAGAATCGTCCGCGAACTTCTCGACATCGGTCTGACCGAACTCGAGATCGGTTCACTCGCTCGACCCGACGTGGTTCCACCGCTGGCCAACACCATCGAGCTGGCGACGCGTCTGACCTCCGAAGAGCTCGAACGATGCTGGGTGTGGGTAGCAACCCCACGCCACGTGCAACGAGCGGCCGAGGCAGGGGTCCGGAATTTCCAGTACTGCCTGTCGGTTTCGGATGCGCACAACATGGCCAACATCGGCCGCACCACCGATGCGAGCCTGGAGGCACTCCCGAAGGCCATCGAGTTCGCCATGGACGTCGGGGGTCGCATCGAACTATGTCTGGCGACAACCTTCACATGTCCGTTCGACGGCGCCGTCGATCCAGACCGAGTTCTCGCGATAGCCAATGACTCTCGGGCCGTCGGTACCGCGGACATCGTCCTCTGCGACACATTGGGGCAAGCTGTGCCCGCCCAGGTGGCGGGTCTGGTGGAGCGCGTCGCACACGACTCACCGAGCCGACGAATTGTGTTTCACGGCCATGACACCTGGGGTCTCGGGGTTGCCAACAGCCTCGCCGCAATCGCGGCCGGCGCCGCTGTCGTCGACGGTACCCTCGGGGGGCTGGGCGGCTGCCCGTTCGCACCCGGCGCCAGCGGCAACACTGCCACCGAGGATCTGCTGTTCGCCACCAGACCGGAGTGGTTCACCCCCGAATCGCTGCGGCAGCTCGTGGGACTCTCCGAACGCCTGCTCGCAGACCTGGACGAACCGATGCGGTCGAAGACTGTCCAGGGCGCACGCTCGGAGGCGTATGCCTTCGACTGGGTCCTCCCAGCGTCGACGGTCTAGAACCGATCAGCCGGCCGTCGCCGGGGCACTCACAACTCACAGAACAAGGACTACGAAGATGAAGACACGCGCCGCTCTGTTGCGTGAATCGCCGGGTGTCTATGAGGTGGCTGAGGTTGAGCTCGATACGCCACGCCAGAACGAACTGCTGATCAAGATCACAGCGGCCGGACTGTGCCACAGCGACGACCATATGGCCAAGGGGGATATTCCGCTTCCGCCGCACCCGATGATCGGCGGCCACGAAGGTGCCGGGGTGGTCCAGGGGATCGGCCCCAACACCTCCGGGTGGGAGATCGGTGACCATGTCGTCTTCAGTTTCCTTCCCGCCTGTGGGCGATGCCGTTGGTGTGCAAGAGGAATGCAGCATCTCTGCGACCTTGGTGCGAACATCCTGGTTGGTAGCCGAGCTACCGACGTGACGAGCTTCCGCACTCACCTGGCGGACGGTTCTCCGGTCGGTCAGATGGCCGGATTGGGAACCTTCGCCGAACACACCGTGGTTGACGTCAACTCGGTGGTCAAGGTCGATAAGGACGTACCACTGGAGAGCGTCGCTCTGCTGGCCTGTGCCGTCGGCACCGGTTGGGGATCTGCGGTCAACGCCGCTGAGGTCCGTCCCGGGGACACAGTCGTCGTGATGGGCATCGGCGGCATCGGGATGAACGCGGTCCAAGGCGCGAAACATGCAGGCGCGACCCACATCGTCGCTGTCGATCCGGTGGAATGGAAGCGCGAGAAGTCCACAGAGTTCGGCGCCACGGCGGCTTTTGCGAGCATCGAGGATGCTCTTCCCTACGTTCACGGTCTGACCAATGGCCAGGGTGCCGATAGCGCGATCGTGTGTGTCGGTGTGACCACCGGCGAACATGTGGGCGCCGCGTACGCCTCGATCCGCAAGGCCGGGACCGTCGTTGTCGCCGGCATCGGTGATGTCACCGCGGTCGGTGTACCGATCCCGCTAGGCGATCTGACGATGAGCAACAAGCGCATTCAGGGTGCTCTGTACGGTCAGTGCTCGCCGAGCGTGGACATTCCGATGCATGTCGATCTCTATCGGGCTGGGCAGCTCAAGCTGGATGAACTGATCACCAACCGTTATTCGCTCGATGAAGTTGCCAAGGCTTACGAGGACATCCACGCGGGGCGGAACCTGCGCGGCATCATCACCTTCGACTGACTTGGCCGTCGCGGCTGCTGCGAGAATGCGATAAGCGGTTCCGCCGGAAGCTATTGGCGCTTCATGCATCTCGCCGCGGGCCGGTCGGCCTCACCTTTGGAAAACCATATACTGTTTGATTGTTGGCCGGTCGGCTGCTCCACGAGCGACGCCGGGCCGGTGGCGTGGTCCGCGCCTGGTGCGGAACTCGGCGATCGGGCAGTTCGATTAGGGAGATAACTGTGGGCACAGAAAACGTTGCACAGCATGATGTGGATCTGGCTGTCGTCGGCACCGGTATCGGCGGGCTCACCGCGGCGATCGTGGCGGCCGACCACGGGTTGCGCGTCCTGCTGATCGAACGCAGCGACAGGCTGGGCGGCGTCGGCGCGGTATCGGGTGGCGCAGCTTGGCTGCCGTTGACGAGGTTCGGTGCCGAAGGGAACGCCGGTGACTCGTATGAACAGGTGATGGACTACCTGAACTTCCTGTCGGCCGGCCATGGCACGACTGCGCATCGGGAACGCTTCGCTGCCAGCGTCGCCGATGCCACGCACTACCTTGCGGATCAGGCGGGAGTTCAATGGTCGCTCGTCAAAGGCTGCGTGGACAACTATGCGCCGTGGGCTCCCGGTGTCGTGCCGAACTGCCGGATGCTCGAGGTCGAGCCGATCGACGGCACCGAACTCGCCGAATGGCAGGAGCTGACCCGTCGGTCACCGTTCTTCCCGCCCGGTCTGAAGTTCAGCGAGATGCGGGACCCGGGCTCGCTGTCGGAGTCCTTGGGGGCGTTGATCGCGCAGCGCCGCGATACCGACGCGCGGGCCGCAGGGGAGGGCCTTCTCGCCTATCTGGTCAAAGCCGCTCTGGTCGACCGTGGGATACCCGTTCTGCTGAACACCCGGGCCGACTCGCTCATCACCGCCGACGGGCGAGTCAGCGGCCTGCGGTGTGACGACGGCACCGAGATCCGCGCGGCGCGTGGCGTGGTCCTTGCTACCGGCGGATACGACTGGAATACCGCCAATCAGATTGAGACTTCTCCAGGGTTCAGCTCGTCGGCTCCCGCTGTCGTGACCGGCGATCATCTCGTCATGGCAGGTGAGATCGGCGCAGCGATAACTGTGCTGCCGACGGTCGGCATGCATACGCAGCTCGGCTACAGCCTTCCTACCGAGGAATACGAGGGAAAGCCGTTGTGGCGGTGGGCTCTTTACGAGGCCGCAGCGCGCCATTCCATCATCGTCAACGATCAGGGGGAGCGCTTCTGCGACGAGACCTGGTTCTTCCAGCAGCAGGATCAGCTCAGGGACTTCGATTCCGTCAACCGTCGCTACCGAAACGTGCCCGCGTACTTGATCATCGATCAGAATCACCGGGATCAGACCCGGTTCGGTCCCTATGCGGCCGGTCGTCCGCTACCGGAGCCGTTCGTGACCTCCGATTCGCTGGAGGGACTCGCGGAACAACTCGGGCTCCCCGCCGATCGACTGCTTGAGACGGTGCACCGCTTCAACGGGTTCTGCCAGAACGGGAAGGATGAAGACTTCGGTCGCGGCGATAAGGCCTTGATCGACTTCCTGTACCCGAGTTCGGACGGTTCCAGCACAGTCCTGGGGCCGATCGAGCGGGGGCCGTTCTATGCCATCGAGCTGACTCTGGGCGGGCTGGGATCCAACAACGCAGGGCTGCAGACCGACCCGGACACGGTCGTCCAGCATGTGCGGGGCCGCTCCATCGATGGCCTGTACGCGGTCGGAAACGCTGCAGCGCACCTGGATTTCGGTCCGGTCTACGTCAGCGGCGGGATCATCGCCCGCTGCATCGTAGGGGGTTACCTAGCCGGCCTCCATGCCGCTGGTGTGACCGCATGACCAGAGCGGGTCAGCGCACCACGATGTCGGACCGATCGCTATGAAAGAAACCACCGTGCGGGACGATGTTGCCGTTGTGACGGCGTTTTTCGAGGCAGTAGCAGCGGACCGGCAGCGCGATTGTGCCGCAATGATTCATGAGGACATGCGGCTAGAAGAACCGGCGGGACTGCCCTACGGCGGCGTCTACGAGGGCAAGCAAGGTGTCGCTGAACTGTATCGGCGAGTGAGCAGGTTGTTCGAGGTCGAAATCCACGGCTTCGAGGCACACGCCGCTGGAGAGCGCGTGGCAGCTGTCGTGGACGTGACCTTCACCTGCCGTGCCACGGGCCGTTCGATTCGGACGTCGGTCGTGGAGTTGTGGAAGGTAAAAGATCAGCTCCTTGTCCGCGCCGACATCTACCCGAAAGACACTCGCGCGATCTATGAACTCACGCTCTGACCCGGCCCCGGGTCAGGGGTGGATTAGTCGGTAGAGCGGTGGTTTTGTCTGGTGAATCAGTCCGAAAGGATCTGGGCAGCAAAGGATCCGACCCTAGTAGCTGGTGAACGAAGGACTCTGCGAGGTAGGCGGGGGCAGTCCATCGGTTAGCTGCGCTTTTGTGGGCTGCAACTCAAATCGGGGTCCGGTGTGACCTGCTTGACATCCGGAGACCGCCCGTTCATGATTATCAATCGGTGATTGGTTATTTGCTACGTGATACCGCGGACGTCACGAACCTCGCAGCTCCGAGTCCGCGTCGCACGCAAGCCGATGGCAACCAAGTTGAGGAGTTGAAATGAAGTCGCAGGCAGCGGTGTTGTGGGAGCAGCCGGGCAAGTGGCAGATCGAGGAAGTAGAAGTCCGCGATCCAGGGCCGGGTGATGTGCAGATCCGTATCGAAGCCGCCGGCTTGTGCCATTCGGACTACGCATTCTGCACCGGAGACTCTCCTGTGCAGTACTTTCCGTGGATTGGCGGCCATGAGGGCGCCGGCGTTGTGACGGCAGTCGGATCCAACGTCTCCTCGGTGGAGGTCGGCGACCACGTCGTGACAGTCTTCATTCCCAGCTGCGGCAGGTGCCGATGGTGCGCGTCAGGACAGGGCAACCTCTGCGACGAGGGCGCACGGATCATGGCTCTGGGCTCCAACGAGGAACAGTTCCGCGTCCACACTGCCGGCGGGCAGGGGGTCGGACAGACCGCACTGCTGGGCACCTTCTCGCAGTACACCTTGGTGCCCGAACAGAGCGTCCTCAAGATCGACAAGGACATCGCATTTGAGTCGGCATGTCTGCTGTCGTGCGGTGTCCCGACGGGATGGGGCGCAGCGGTCAACGCCGGGAACGTCCGTCCCGGCGACGTGGTGGTCATCTTGGGTGTCGGCGGTATCGGTATGAACTCGGTCCAGGGCGCACGACACGCGGGTGCCAGCCACGTGATCGCCATCGACCCCTCGGAGTACAAGCGCAAAGAGGCCGAAAATTTCGGCGCAACAGAGGGTTTCGCTGACCTGAGTGAAGCCGCTGAACGCATCGCCCACCTGACGAACGGCCAGGGGGCGGACGCCACGCTGGTTTCAGTCGGAGTTCTCACCCCAGAAATCGCGGGCGAAGCCCTGGAATCGGTGCGCAAGGCCGGCACTGTGGTTCTGACTTCCCTAGGCCGTGCCGGTATGAGCAGCATTCCGGCGGATCTGATGATGTTCGCGCTGTATCAGAAGCGAATTCAGGGATCGCTGTTCGGCGCCCAGCCGCCGGCCCTCGCAATCCCCCGCTTGCTGCAGCACTACCGGGACGGTCAGCTCAAACTCGACGAGTTGGTGACCAAGACTTACTCACTCGATCAGGTCAACGAAGCGTACGAGGACGTGGAAGCCGGTTCGGTCATTCGCCCGGTCATCAAGATGGAGCACTGACCATGGACGAACGGTCAGGCCTGCGTGAGCAACGCGGCATCCTGCAGGGAGACCCAGGATGGTGACCACGGCCGGAAAGGCCGCCAAGCCGGTCCGAGCGGTGGGTGGCTTCTTCGCGATGACACTCGACACCTTCGTGCTGATGTTCAAGCCGCCATTTGCCCTGCGGGAGTTCCTGCTCCAAACATGGTTCGTCGCCCGGGTGTCGCTCGTACCCACGCTGATGCTGTCGATTCCGTTCGTCGTTCTCACTGTGTTCACCATCAACATCCTTCTCGTGGAGATCGGCGCAGCCGACTTCTCGGGTAGCGGTGCCGCCTTCACCACGGTGCTGCAGATCGGTCCGATCGTCACAGTGCTCGTGGTGGCGGGCGCCGGTGCGACAGCGATGTGTGCCGACCTCGGCGCGCGGACCATTCGCGAGGAACTCGACGCGATGCGGGTGCTGGGAATCAACCCGGTTCAAGCCCTGGTGGTTCCACGCGTGCTTGCCGCCATGCTCGTCGCCACCTTGCTTTCCTCCTTCGTCACCGTGGTCGGACTCACGGGCGGCTTCCTCTTCTCGGTCTACGTGCAGAACGTCACCGCCGGGGCCTTCGCCTCGGGCCTGACCTTGCTTGTGGGTCTACCCGAGGTGCTGGTGGGTCTGATCAAGGCGGCGCTGTTCGGTCTCGCGGCCGGCCTGATCGCCTGCTACAAGGGCATCTCGGTCGGCGGTGGTCCTTCGGGTGTCGGTAACGCGGTCAATGAAACCGTGGTTTACAGCTTCCTCGCGTTGTTCTTCATCAACGTCATCGCGACCGCTGTCGGCGTAAAGGCGACGATGTGACCACCGCGACCCCGAGTAAGTCCCTCCCGAGGCTGCGCAGCACCGCGCGAGCCGCGCGTGACAGTTGGACGCGTATCGGCCAGCAGACCGCGTTCTACGTCGAGGCGCTGCTGGCCATCAAGGACGTCTTCGCCCGCTATAAGAATGAACTGATGCGTCTGATCGCGCAGATGAGCCTGGGCACAGGGGCATTGGCCGTCATCGGCGGATCAGTCGCCATCGTGGGTTTCCTGACGCTTTCCGCGGGATCACTCATCGCCATCCAGGGCTACGCATCGCTGTCCGACATCGGCGTCGAAGCCTTCACCGGTTTCATCGCGGCCTACGTGGAGGGGCGTCTCGTCAGCCCGCTCGTCGCCGGCGTCGGACTTGCCGCGACGATCGGTGCGGGGGCCACGGCTCAGCTCGGTGCCATGCGCATCAACGAGGAAATCGATGCGCTGGAGGTCATGGGAATCCGGTCCGTCGCGTATCTGGTCTCAACACGCGTGGTGGCCGGTGTGCTCGTGGTGTTCCCGCTGTACTGCGTGGCGGTCCTCATGTCGTTCTTTGCCGCCAGGTTCGGGACCACTGTCGTCTACGGGCAGTCCCCGGGTGTCTACGACCACTACTTCATGACCTTCCTTCGTCCTACGGATCTGATGTGGTCCTTCGCGCAGGCCATCGTCATGGCGGTCATCATCATGCTCATCCACACGTACTACGGATTCACGGCCAGTGGGGGGCCCGCTGGAGTCGGCGACGCCGTAGGTAGGGCCGTGCGCGCATCGATGATCGCCGCGGTGATGTCTGTCCTGCTCGTTCAGCTGGCCATTTATGGCCAATCTGGAAACTTCAACCTCTCGGGCTAGGCATGGAGAACAGACGAGTCCTCAACCTGCGCCCCGAATGGTGGGCGTTGATTTTGGTGGTCACGATCGCGCTTGTGTTCGCGATGACCGCGGCCCTGTACACAGGCTGGTTCAACCGATATGTGCCGGTGATTCTCACCTCCGACCGAGCCGGTCTGGTGATGGAGGCCGGAGGCAGGGTCAAGCTGCGGGGCGTCGAGGTCGGCCGGGTGAAGTCCATCCGAGGGGGCGCTGAATCGGTGAGCCTTCAGTTGGACCTTTATCCGGACCAGGTGCGCCACATTCCGGCCAACGTCGAGGCACGGATCCGTGCGACGACGGCGTTCGGCGCGAAGTACGTCGATCTCATCGTCCCTGACGATCCCAGCCCCAAGCGGGTTGCAGCAGGCGCAGTCCTGCGGTCGCAGAACGTGAGCACCGAGGTGAACACGGTCTTCCAGAACCTGACCAGTGTCCTGCAACAGATCGACCCGCCGAAACTGAATGCCATTCTCGCGACCTTCGCGGAAGCTCTTCGCGGTCAGGGCGCGAGAGTGGGCGAGGCGACCAGCGCGGCGAACGAGGTGTTGCTCGCCGTCAATCCTCGGGCCGACCAGCTCCGCCGCGATTGGCAGTCGATCGCAGGATTCAGTGATACGTATTCGGCGGCTGCACAAGACATTATCGACGTGCTCGACGCCGCGTCGACCACCAGTGACTCGGTGACCAGCCACGCACAGGCGCTCGACGCTCTGTTGTTGAGCGTGACCGGATTCTCGCGGAGCGGAATCGATCTGCTGGCCCCTTCTAAGGACCAGATCATCGGCGCCGTCAACATACTGGAACCGACGACAGCGCTGTTGCTGAAATACAGTCCGACGTTCACTTGCATGATCGTCGGCGGGCACTGGGCTCTGGAGAATGGCCTCAAGGAGACGTTCGGCGCCAATGGCCGCACCGAGGTGATCGACATTGCACTTCTGCCAGGCAAAGAGCCGTACAAGTATCCCAACCACCTGCCGGTGATCGGCGCCAAGGGCGGCCCCGGCGGAAAGCCCAGTTGTGGGTCACTGCCGTTCGTCGACAACAACTGGCCCGTGCGCCAACTGATCACCAATACCGGGTGGGGGACCGGATTGGATATCCGACCTAATCCTGGCATCGGCTTCCCCGGCTACGCGAACTACTTCCCGGCCACTCGTGCTGTTCCTGAGCCTCCGAGCGTCAGAAACCCGGGAGGACCTGCCGTGGGACCGATTCCCTACCCAGGTGCTCCGCCATATGGTGCGCAGCTGTACGGCCCGGACGGCACACCCCTCTATCCGGGACTTCCGCCGGCGCCGCCGCCGGGAGCTCCGCGGGAGGCCGGCCCCCCGCCGCCGGGATCGGAACCGTTCATGGTGCCGCACCCTGCTCAAGTTCAACCCACTCCGGCTCCACGGGTGCCTGTCCCCGCAATTCCGGGACAGTAGGGCCAAGCCGTTTCATTGCCTACGAAGGGAGGATGTCGTGAAAGACAACCTCGGACGAACCATGTGGTTCCTGTCGGCGTTCGTCGTGGTATGCCTGATCTTCACCTTCGCGTTGTTCGCGGTCTTCGCGGAGCTGCGCTTCGACGAAAAGAAGTCTTACCGAGCAGAATTCACGAATGTGACCGGCCTGGAGGCCGGGAACTTCGTGCGAATCGCCGGTGTGGAGGTCGGCAAGGTGGAGAGCGTCAAGGTTCAGCCCGGCATGACTGTCGAAGTGGGCTTCAGTGCTGATGAGTCAGTTGTCCTGACTGAGGGCACCCGCGCGACCGTGCGTTACGACGACCTCATCGGCGGTCGCTACCTCGCGCTCGACGAGGGCGCGGGAGGTATGCGTAGCCTGCCGGCCGGGGCGACGATCCCGCTTGCACGGACGTCGCCTGCGCTGGATCTGGATGCACTGATCGGCGGCTTCCGGCCACTGTTCCGGGCGCTTAACCCCGAACAGATCAATCAGCTCACAAGTCAACTGATTCGGGCTCTTCAAGGCCAAGGCGACACCATCGGCTCATTCTTCGAGCAGACCGCGGCGCTGACCAGCACGCTGGCCGACCGCGATCAGCTCATCGGGGAGGTGGTCTCCAATCTCAATGTGGTCCTCGGTTCGCTAGGTGACCAGAGCACACAGTTCGCGAAGGCTGTGGATTCGCTTTCGCAGATGATGGCCACCCTCAGTGGTCAGAAGGGCGAGATCGCCGCTTCGGTCAAGTATGTGGACGAGGTAGCCGGATCGGTTGCAGATCTGCTGCAGAAGGGTCGTGGTCCGGTTGCGGACGTGGTCCGCGAGACCGACCGTACGGCGCAGGCCGTCCTGGCCGACCACGAATACTTTGACAACCTGCTTGAAACGCTGCCCGATGCATACAAGGTCATGGGCCGACAAGGCCTCTACGGAGACTTCTTCAGCTTCTACCTGTGCGATTTGGTTCTCAAGCTCAACGGAAAGGGCGGCCAGCCGGTGTATGTGAAGGTGGCTGGTCAGTCGACCGGGCGGTGTGCGCCGAAATGAAGTCATTCGACGAGCGGAACCCTTTCGTCATCGGGGTCATCGGCATCGGTATCGTCGCCGCCCTCATCCTCACTGCGCTCAACTACGACAAGCTGCCGTTCTTCCACCGCACCAACGACTTCACCGCGTACTTCACCGAGACCGGCGGCCTGCTTCCCGGCGCTCCGGTCCACGTGTCCGGGGTACGTGTCGGCCTGGTTGAGAGCGTCGACCTCGACGGCGCGCAAGTGGCGGTGACCTTCAATGTCGCCGACGACATAGTCGTGGGAGACCGCACCGAAGCCGCCATCAAGACCCAAAGTCTTCTCGGGGCAAAGTTCTTGGAGGTGACACCGCGCGGCACGGCTGCACAGGACGGTCCAATCCCCGCGGATCGAACTCGGCCCCCGTACCAGCTTCCCGATGCCCTCGGGGATCTGAGTACCACGATCAGCGCCCTCGATACCGATCAGTTATCGGAATCCTTGGCCGTCCTCTCAACGACGTTCAAGGACACACCGCCCCAGCTCAAGGTGGCTCTGGAGGGCGTCGGACGATTCTCCGAAACCCTGAACCGGCGCGATGACAAGCTCCGCGCGCTACTGGAGAATGCGAACAAATCGACGGCTGTCCTCGCTGAGCGGGCCGACCAAGTCGTCGGACTCGTCGCGAACACCAACGATCTGCTGGCAGAGCTCCGCGCTGAAAGCGATGCACTGAACAATATTTCAGCCAATCTCTCTGCCGTAGCAGAGCAGATCGGACTGTTGATCGAGGAAAACCGCGAAACATTGCAACCCGCCCTGGACAGGCTCAACGGAGTCCTGACGATCGTGGACAACCGCAAGGCGCAGGTGCAGGAATCCATTCAGCGACTTGGCCCATTCGCGATGTCGTTGGGTGAGTCCGTCGGGTCGGCGCCGTTCTTCAAGGCGTACTTGGCCAACCTTCTTCCTGGTCAGTTCGTTCAGCCGTTCATAGACGCCGCCTTCTCGGATCTCGGTCTGGACCCGAACGTCATGCTTCCCTCGGAGCTCACTGATCCGCCGGTCGGACAGCCCGGCACGCCGGCCCTTCCGTCGCCATATCCCAGGACCGGGCAAGGTGGAGCGCCCCGGCTGACCGTGCCCGACGCGATCACCGGCAACCCTGGTGACGCCGGGTGCGGCCCCCCAGGCCTTCCTTTGCCGGGGCCGACAGGTTGCTATCCGTACCGGGAACCGCTGCCGGCACCGCCACCAGGTGGTCCGCCACCCGGGCCGCCCGCGCTGGGCGTCGAGCCGACCCAGAATCCCACGCCGACCGCCGTATACGTTCCCGCGCCCGGCGAGCCCGAGCAACGGGTCGGCGCCAACGAACCACAGTCGGAGGGCTAGCGAGGTGCTCTGCAATTCAATGAGGACGTCGATGGCCGGTCCCCACGTGTGCGCGTTCCAGTCCACACACCGTCGAACGGGCCTGAAATGAGATCGAAGAAAGCGCGACTGGTGGTCGGCGCGTTGCTCGTGGTGGTTCTCATTGCCGGCATCGTGACGGTCAGCGCAGCGTATCGAGGGTTCGGCAATCGGACCGCCGTCGCGTACTTTACGACGGTCAACGGCATCTACCCCGGTGATGAGGTGCGGATCCTCGGTGTGCGGGTCGGAAAGATCGAATCCATCGAGCCGCAACCGCAGCGGGTCAAGGTGACGTTGTCCTACAGTGACAAGTACCGGCTGCCCGCGGATGTCAATGCTGTTGTGCTGTCGCCGTCCTTGGTGACAGCACGTGCGATCCAGCTGACACCCGCGTACACGGATGGGCCGGAATTGGCAGACAGGGAAGTCATTCCGCTGGAGCGCACGGCAGTTCCCGTCGAATGGGACGACTTCCGGCAGCAGCTCGAGAAGCTCACCGACACTCTTCAGCCGACCGAGCCCGGCGGTGTGAGCACCCTAGGCGGATATGTGAATACGGTCGCAGACAACCTGCGTGGCCAGGGCGGCAGTATTCGGGACACCATCATCAAGTTGTCTGGGGCACTTTCCGCGCTCGGGGATCACAGCGGCGACATTTTCGGCACAGTCAAGAATCTGTCGATTCTGGTGTCGGCCTTGGAAAGTAGTAGTGACACGATGCGTCAACTCAATCAGAACCTCGCTGCGACAACCGGTTTGCTGGCGAATCGGCCGAACGAGGTCGGCCGCGCTGTCGCCGACATCAATGCTGTCGTTGATGACGTGCAGAGCTTTGTGTCGCAGAATCGGGAATCCGTCGGCACGACCACCGACAAACTGACATCGGTGACAACGATGCTCCATGAGAGCCGTCGGGATATTGAACAGATTCTGCACATCGGCCCGACCGCCTTCCAGAACTTCGTCAACATTTATCAACCGGCTCAGGGCACGTTGACGGGAGCGTTCGCGGCCAACAACTTCGCGAACCCGGTGCAGTTCATCTGCTCAGCCGTCCAGGCGGCCTCCCGGCTCAACGCCGAACAGTCGGCCAAGCTTTGTGTGCAGTACATGGCGCCCATCATGAAGAACCGGCAGATGAACTTCCCGCCCCTCGGCGAGAACCTGTTCGTAGGGGCCACGGCTCGCCCGAACGAAGTGACATACAGCGAGGACTGGCTGCGGCCCGACTACGTCCCGCCGGCGCCGCCGGTGCAGGCGCCGGCTCAAGCGCCCCTGGCTGCCGAAGGCGATGCGGTCGGGTCGGCAGCATCACCGCTGCCGTCCTCCGCGTTGCCGACCGACCCGCAGGCGGGTCTGGCCGGGATCATGGCACCGGCGGGTCAACCGTGAAGGGCACAGGCAAGCTTCGGTCGACCGTAGTCGCGGCGACTGTGGTGGTTGCGGTCTCCGGCTGCAGCGACTGGAAAGGTATCAATTCGTTGCCGCTGCCTGGCACTGCCGGCGGTGGTCCCGGTGCGTTCACGATTCAGGCGCAGCTTCCCGACGTCGACAACATCGATCAGAACTCACGTGTCCGGATCGGCGATGTCACCGTCGGAAATGTCACCAAGATCGAGCTGCAGGGCTGGCATGCGCTGGTCAGTATGCGACTCGATGGCGATGCCGAGTTGCCGGAGAATGCCACCGCCAAGATCGGTCAGACGAGTCTGCTCGGCTCGCTGCACATCGAACTGGCGCCTCCGGTCGACGAGCCGCCGCGCGGTCGTCTGAAACAAGGATCGCTCATCCCGCTTCCGTCGGGATCGAAGTACCCCTCGACCGAGCAGACACTTGCCGCAGTCTCGATGCTGCTCAACGGTGGTGGACTGGGGCAGATCGAAGAGATCACCGAAGCCCTCAGTGTTGCACTTGCCGGTCGCGAGGACGACTTGCGTAGTCTCATAGAGCAGTTGGACGTTTTCACCCGGAACGTCGACGATCAGACGGACGACATCATCGAGGCGACCGACAGCCTCAATCGTGTCACCGGCCAGTTCGCCGAGCAGAAGCCTGTTATCGATAACGCCATCAAGACAATTCCGGATGCTCTGGCCGTGGTTCGCGATCAGCGCGAGCAGCTGGCCACCGCACTGACCGCTATCGGTCAGTACAGCGCATTGATGGCCGACACCACGAACCAGACGAAGGACACACTTGTCCGAGAACTGCAGGACATCGCCCCAGTGCTGAAGGCGCTCGCAGACTCTGGTCCGGCTCTCACGCGGTCGCTCGGCTTTTTCTCGACCTTTCCGTTCCCGAAAGACACCATCGCCAACTTCATGCGTGGCGACTACGCGAATCTGACTGGCGTCATAGACCTTACGTTGAGTCGTCTCGACGCCGCATGGCTGACCGGGACGCGCTTCGAAGGCAACCTCACCGAGCTGGAAATGCAGTGGGGCAGGACGATAGGGCAGATGCCGAGTCCGTACACCGGAGGCAATCCTCTTGTGGTGCCATATCGCTGGGATCAGGGGCGCTGATGAGAGCAACGAGAAGTACTGTCCTCAGACTCATCGTCGTAGCCCTGATATCCGTGATCGGGGCCGCCATCATGGGGCTGAATTACATGCAACTGCCCAGTTACTGGTTCGGTGTCGGTCATTATCAGGTGACCGTGCAGTTGCCGGCGGCCGGCGGCTTGTACAGTTCGGGAAATGTCACCTACCGGGGTGTGAAGGTCGGTCGAGTGGACCGGGTCGAGCTGACCGATACCGGCGTGGCCGCCACACTTTCCCTGCAGTCGGACACGCCGATCCCCTCGGATGTGATTGCCGAGGTGCACAGTGTTTCCGCGGTGGGTGAACAGTATGTGGCGCTGCTTCCGCAGAGTGCCGACGCCGCACCTCTGAAGAACGGTGACGTGATAGCCGCGGACCGGACATCGGTGCCTCCGGATATCAACTCTCTTCTCGACGCGACTGACAGGGGTCTGCGAGCGATACCGCAAGACAACTTGAGGACTGCGATCGATGAAGGTTTCGAGGCCTTCGGTGGACTTGGCCCAGAAATGACCCGCATCGTGCGCGGTTCGACGTCCCTGGCCATCGATGCGCGCAAGAACCTCGACGAGTTCACCAATGTCATCGATAAGACACCGGCCGTGCTCGACACACAAACCGATACCTCGGATGCGGTACGGGCGTGGGCGAGTCATCTGGCTACCATCACGGCGGAGCTTCGGGACAACGACGAGGCCGTTCGCGGCGTCTTGACCGACACGGCGCCGGCTCTCGACGAGATCGGACGACTGTTCGACCGGGTGAAGCCGACCATTCCAGTGCTCATGGCCAACCTCGTCAGCGTCGGTCAGGTGGCTGTCACCTATCGCGATGGCGTCGAGCAACTACTGGTGCTGTTTCCGCACGGCACAGAGATCATGCAGGGCTCCGGCACGGCCAACCGGAACACTAAGGTGGACTACCGAGGTGGGTACCTCAGCTTCAACCTGAACCTCAACGTGCCTCCGCCGTGCACCACCGGTTTTCTCCCTGCCCAACAGCGACGGTCGCCGACGTTCGAGGACTATCCGGATCGCCCGACCGGCGATCTGTACTGTCGCGTGCCACAGGACTCGATGCTGACCGTTCGGGGTGCACGTAACACCCCGTGTGTTACCAGGCCGGGAAAGCGGGCTCCGACCGTCGCCCTGTGCGAGAGTGACGAGGAGTACGTGCCGCTCAACGACGGATACGCATGGAAAGGCGATCCCAACGCAACGATGTCGGGGCAGGGCATCCCGCAGATGGCGCCCGGATCAGATTCAGGGCAGGTTGGTGAGATGGCGCCGGCCGCGGACCCACTGCCTCCCGTCGCGGTCGCCTCGTACGATCCAGCGACCGGCATGTACGTCGGCCCGGACGGAAAGCTCTACAAACAGGCGGATCTGACACGGAGTGCACCCGCGTCATTGGAAGCGATGATGTTGCCACCGCGCGACAGTGAGTGACGATCAGGTATGGCCGGGACACTGGCCCGGGCACCCCGTCGGTCGCGACACGTGGACTGAGTAAACCGGGCATCCACCCGGCTTACCTCCGCGACCACCACCGGGCACAGATACCAATGAAAGTGGGCACGTCGATCCACTTCACGTAATGGTCGAAGGAGCAGGGATGCGTTTCGGGATGGCAGTGCCGATTCTTCAGGGTAATGCGCATTACGAGTTTCTCGACAAACTCGGACCAACCCTGGAGCAACGTGGTTTCGAGTCGTTGTGGGTCCCCGAGCATGTGGTGCTGTTCGACGAGTACGACAGTCAGTACCCCTACACCGCTGATGGCTCGTTGCCGGTACCCAGCACCATCGGAATGGCCGATCCCTTCGTGGCGCTGTCGTACGTGGCGGCGACAACCCGAACTCTGCGGCTTGCAACCGGAATCTGCTTGCTCCCCCAGCGGAATCCGGTCTATACCGCCCGTCAGGTCGCCGATCTCGACTTCTTGTCGAATGGGCGATTCGAGTTCGGCATCGGCATCGGTTGGTCCCGAGAGGAGTACGGCGCGGCGAATGTTCCCTGGGAGCGCCGTGGTGCCCGCACCGACGCCTACCTGGACGTCATGGTGTCCTTGTGGATGGACGACGTATCCAGTTACGAGGGGCCGCTTTACAGCCTGCCGCCGTGCAGGTCCTATCCGAAACCCAAGCAACAGCCCCATCCGCGGATCCACGTCGGCGGTGAAAGCGATGCCGCCATGCGGCGGGTCGCGGCTCGTGGCCAGGGTTGGTACTCGGTGAGCGCTTCGCCGGAGGATTCGCAGGTGGCGTTAACGCGACTCGATTCTGCGCTGGCTGCTGTGGGGCGCACACGTGACGAGATCACCGTCACCATCCATCCTCCCGTCGACATTGCAGAGCAAATCCTCAGTCGTGATCTGGTGGAGCGCTATGAGGCGCTGGGCGTAGATCGCATCATCTGCGGACTGTGGCCCGCCACGATCGACGACATCGAACGGGCGGCCGACCGAATGGCCAGTGGTTTCCCGGCCTGACCATGCGAGCGGCCTTGCCTGCAATGGCTTTTGCAGAGGGCGTGCGTTCCGGCGATCGCGGTGTGTTCGTAGTAGGGCGCCTTATTTCGATTGCGGTGTGACCACAGATCGGGCGCAGCGCGGAGTTGATGTCGATGAATGAGGATCCCTGGTTCCAGCGGACACCTGACATCAATGGGTCGGCACCCTGCTGCGAGGAAACCGACATCTTGCGGGCGTGTCAGCGTTCTCATCAGAGCAACACGAAGTACCCGACACACTGGATGCCGCAGCTCTCGACGTCCGATGGCTACGGCCCCATAACCGGGTGGAGTTCTCACCCCGCACGTGGGGTCAACCGAGCACCCAGCCGCCATCCACCCGCAACGTCACGCCCGTGACGAACGTCGAGCTTTCGGACAGTAGGTACAGCACTGAGGAAGCGACATCGCCGGGCGTACCTATGCGCCCCGCCGGAGTACGGCTCACGATGTACTGGTCCGTCTCGGGAGTCGCGGTGGCACGGTACATGGGCGTGTCGATCAAACCCGGCTGTATCGCATTGATACGCACACCTGCCGGAGCGTATTCGCGCGCAGCTGTGCGAGTGAGAGAGTTGATGGCGCCCTTACTTGCCGAATACGCGCCTTGCAGGGGGAACACCACGTCTGCGGCGATCGAGGAAATATTGACGATCGATCCGCCACCCGAAGACTGGATGAGCGGGATGGCTGACCGCATCGAGTAGAAGGTCCCCTTGAGGTTGACCGCAATGACGCGATCGAACTCGGCATCACTGATATCGGCCGTCAACTGCGGAAGCCCGCTTACCCCGGCGACATTCACCACACCGTCGAGTCGACCGCACCTGCGGTGAGCGCCCTGGATCAGCGCGTCGACCTGGGCCGAGTCGGCCACGTCGCAGTACGCCGCGGTTGCGCCTGGGCCCAGCCGGTCTTCGAGGGTGTCGAGGGAATCGGCCACATCGCCGATGCTGACCAGCGCCCCCTCGGTGCAAAGACGATTCGCGATCTCGAGCCCGATGCCGGATGCACCACCGGTGACGACGATCGACTTGCCGTCGAATTCGCCGCGATGCCTGCTTCCAATTGACTCCATTACCTCTCCATTCGGCAGTGGTTCACTCGTGCCCGGTAGACGGTGTGTCCGTCGCTCAGGCGTATGCCGGACCGCTGTCCGGGTGGCGGAGCAGGCGGAGCTTCGCGTCGGCCACACACACTGGTCGGTCAGCGTGTTGTGCCTCGGCGGTGATGCGCACGGCGACCTGGTAACCGTGGGGAACAGCTTCGACGTCGGTGATCACCGCGTGGACACGCATCTGGGTCCCCGACTTGAGCGGGGCGGGGAACCGCACCCGATCCAACCCGTAGTTGATGATCTGAGTGCATTCCGGCACGTCGAGCAGTTCCGCGAGTCGGGCGCCCGCGTAGGACAGTGTCAGGTAGCCGTGCGCGATGGTGGCTCCGAACGGACCTTCGGCAGCGCGCACCGGGTCGACGTGGATCCACTGATGATCCTCGGTGACCGTGGCGAACCCATCGATGCGGGATTGATCGATCGGCACCCAGTCGGTGTGCCCCAGATCAAGGCCGGCCGCACCTGCGAGATCGTCGAACGCGACCGTTGTCATGACACGAGCTCGAAAATGGTCGCGTTGGCCTGACCGCCGCCCTCACACATGGTTTGCAGGCCGTACCGGATGCCGTTGTCCCGCATGTGGTGCACGAGCGTGGTCGCAAGCCGTGCTCCGGAGCCTCCCAGCGGATGGCCCAGCGCGATGGCTCCGCCCAACGGATTGACCAACTTCGGGTCCGCCTGGGTTTCGGCCAACCACGCCAGAGGGACTGTCGCGAACGCCTCGTTGACCTCGAATGCACCGATATCCGACAGTGCCAGTCCGGATCGGTCCAGAGCCTTGGCAGTGGCGGGAATGGGCCCGGTCAGCATGATCCCCGGTTCCGAACCGACGACGACGGCGGTATGAACCCGGGCAAGAGGTGTCAAACCGAGCCCGGCGGCACGTTCCGAGGTCATCAGCAGGAGAGCCGCGGCTCCGTCGCTGATCTGGGAACTGTTGCCGGCGGTGACGATTCCGTCTGTGGCGAAGGCTGTCCGAAGTCCGGCCAGGCTTTCGAGGGTGCCACCTCGACGTACGCCCTCGTCGATGGATACCTGCCGGCCGTCGTCCGGCACGACGGTGATCAACTGGCGATCGAAGGCACCGCCGTCAATCGCAGCGGCCGCGCGTTCGTGCGATGTGAGCGCGAACGAATCGGCCTCGGTGCGACTGATGTGCCAGCGCCGCGCGATCTCTTCGGCACCGACTCCTTGGTTGGGGAAGTCCGGTCCGTACCTTTCGATGTAGCGTGCGCCCAGCGGGAACCCTCCCTGCGCCGCCGCAGAACCCATGGGCACTCGTGACATCGACTCGACGCCGCCGGCCACCGCGATGTCATAGTGTCCGGCGATCACCGACGCGGCAGCGAAAGAGATTGCCTGCTGTGAAGATCCGCACTGGCGGTCCACAGTGGTGCCCGGGACCGATTCCGGCCATCCGGCGCTCAGCGCGGCGGTCCGCGCGATATCGAAGGTCTGTTCACCGATCTGGCTCACGCATCCCCAGACCACGTCGTCGACGAGAACTGGATCGATCCCGGTGCGCTCGACCAGGGCGCTCAGGACTGCAGCGGACAGGTCGGCCGGATGCACCGAACTCAGGCCACCATTTCGTTTACCGAGCGGCGTACGGACCGCATCGACGATGACAACGTCTCTCATGTGATTCCTCTTGATCAAAGTCATGGGTTGTGAAGATCTGAACTCGCGAGCGGTCAGTCGTCCAGGAAGTCGTGACGTGCCAACCAGTCCCGGATCAGTCCGACCGCTGCGGAGAGATGCGATCGCTGTCCGGTGCCGCTGAAGTAGTGGTTGGCTTCGGGGAGTTCCACGAGTTCTTTGTCCTCGTGGGTGATCGCGTCGTAGACCTGCTGGGGATGGCTCGTCGGGACCGCATCGTCACAGCCGTTGAACAGGATCAGGACCGGTTTCGAGACCCGAGGGGCCGCATCCGCGGCATCGACCTGAGCTGCTTCCAGGCTCCATTGCGACAACCAGCTACGGGTGGTGGTGAACCGCATCAGCGCGCCGGGGCTGGTGTTCGCGATGGCCGGATCGCCGAGATAGCTCCATCGCGGGCGGCGGCCATTCGGCTCGATCGTCGGATCGAGCCACCGCGGATCGGCCATGGTCCCGTGCACGACGAAGGCGAACTCGGCATCAGGACGTCCCGCTTTGCGCATCTCTTCGAGCTGGCCGCGTGCGAAATCGGTGATGCGTTGGTTCCGTGCCCGCTGGCGCGCGCGGTAGGCCTCCAGGAAATCCGCGGAGTACGGCGGCTGATTCGGGTTGGCCGGATCGTAAAGATCGAATTCCCGGTCCCGGTTGCGGTCGGGCTGAAGCTCGTCGGTGATGGAGGCATCGAGGAAGTCGGTGAGCAGACGATGCCGGCTTCGGGGAGCGGCCAGAAGCATCACGCCGTCAGCGGGCGGCAACGCCGTCTCCGCCAACGGGGTGGGCTCGCCGGCTGCCGTTTCGGTGATGACCGGATGCTCCGCTTCGGCCTGGTATCCCATCATCGGCGATCCGCCGCCACTCCAGCCCGCCAGCACGACGTTCTTGTAGCCGAGCCGCTCACGCGCGTCCTTGACGCACGCGCCGAGGTCGAGAAGCACGTTCTCCATCTGCAGCGCGGAATCACCGGTGGAATACCGATTGGCACAGCCGATGACGTGCATGCCGCCGCGGGCCAGCGCAGAGAACAGCGGCAGGTAGGCGGGTGAACCGATCGGGTGCATCGCGATGATCACCGTGTCCGAGTCGGCTTCGCCTCGAAGTAGTTGTGCTTGCCGGACGATGTTGTCCTCGATCGACCCGTAGACGTCCTTTCGAGCCGTCTTTTCCTGCGACACGACCAGATAGGGAGTGCGGCGGTACTTCGTACGGTCGGCGGGCGTCGCTGTTTCCGATTTTGACAAGGGCTTTTCTCCGCTCGGTGTGGGACTGGGTGGTTGCGCGACGCTTACATCGACATTCCGCCGTCGACCGGAAGTACGGTTCCGGTGACGTAGGCGGCTTCCTCGGATGCCAGGAAAGCCACAGCCGGCGCGATCTCGGCCGGATCGGCGAATCGTCCCTGCGGGATCGCCTCGGTGAGTTCTGCCAGCTTCGCCGCGGGTACTCCGGCGACCATCGAGGTCGCTGCATTCGGGGATATCGCGTTGACGGTGATACCGAACCGTGCGACTTCCTTTGCCACGGTCTTGGTCAAGCCGATGATCCCGGCTTTGGCCGCTGCGTAGTTCGACTGACCGATGTTGCCGTGCATCCCGGTGTAGGAGGTGACATTGATGATGCGGCCGTACTTCGCATTCCGCATATGCGGAATCACTGCGCGCGTCACGTGGAAGGTGCCGTCGAGATGCACTCCGAGCACCTGCCGCCACTGTTCGGAGGACTGCTTCCAGACCACTGCATCACGTGTGATGCCGGCGTTGTTGACTGCGATATCGACACTGCCCGCCCAACCGACGACATCCTCCACGGCCGCCGAGACGGCATCGGCATCGGAAACATCGACAGCGATCGGAGCGATGCGGTCGCTCCGATCGCCCCAGGTGGCGGACAGCGCATTCTGGTCCAGATCGAAAGCTGCGACTCGGGCGCCAGAGTCGGCGAGGAGCCGGGCCATGGCAGCACCGATGCCCTGAGCTGCCCCGGTCACGATCGCCGTGCGGCCGGTGAATTCAAAGGTGATGTTCATGAGCGACGTACGTCCTTCCATGGTGTGTCGCGGTCGAGCCGTGGTTCGGCAGGCAATCCGAGGACACGTTCGCCGAGGATGTTGCGAAGAACTTCCGACGTACCGCCCTCGATCGAATTGGCGAGGGAACGCAGGTACGCCATGCGCACATCGGCGCCACCGTGTACCGCAGCTTCTGTCGGGGCTGTTTCGGTGTATCCCGGCACGAGTAGTCCATCCGGCCCCGAGAGGTCCACACAGAACTCGTAGATCGCCTTGTGCAGCTCGGCCATCTGGAGCTTTGCGATCGAGCCTTCCGGGCCGGGGTCTGTTCCCTGCGCAGACGCCCGGATGTTGGTGAGTCGCGCGGCTTCCGCGCGACTCCACAGCGTCATGAGTCGTTCGGTGGTCGCGGCATTTGCACGGCCGTCGGCAACGGCGTCACGGTAGATCCGAACCGCCTGCCCGATCGGGCCTGAGCCGCGCGGAGCCGGCCGGCGGCCGAGGGTCACGCGCTCGTTGGCAAGCGTGGTCATGGCTACCCGCCACCCATCGCCTTCGGCGCCCAGGATGTTGTCGGCTGGGATCCGGACATCGGTCAGGTAGACCTCGTTGAACTCCGCCTCGCCGGTGATCTGTCGTAGCGGTCGCACTTCCACTCCCGCTGAACGCATGTCGACCAGAAAGTAGGTAAGGCCCTTGTGCTTGGGCACATCGGGATCAGTGCGTGCCAGCAGAATGCCCCAGTCCGCCACGTGACCGAGCGACGTCCATACTTTCTGGCCGTTGACCACGAAATCGTCACCGTCGCGTACGGCGCGAGTCGCCAGTCCTGCCAGGTCCGAACCTGAGCTGGGCTCCGAGAACAGCTGACACCAGATGAACTCGCCGGAGAACGTCGGACGAAGGAACTTCTCGCGTTGAGCCTCGGTACCGTGCGCGTGAATTGTCGGAAGTGCCATGCCCAGGCCGATGATGTTGCGTGCCGAGTGGTCGGCGGCTCCGGCCTGGGTGAAGAACTCTTCGACGACGGCCTGCCGCGAGCTGGCGAGTCCGCGCCCGCCGAAACCTGGTTCGTTACTGACGACAGCGAGTCCGGCATCGAATCGGCTCTCCCGGAACCGACGGTCACCGTCCCGATCGTGCGCAGCCGGTACCGGATGTTCGTCGAGGAAGGCCGTGAGGTCTGCGATCAGCTCGTCTGGCTCAGCCTCGGCAGATGCAGCAGCGGCGTGGGGGTCAGGACTCGGTGTGTCGGAGTAGGCCACTGCGGCTGCCAAGCGCTCACGGTGGCGTGCGGGTGGCCCCATCAGCAACTGGCTGCTCTTTGCGCGCTTGAGGTACAGGTGAGCAGAGTGCTCCCAGGTGAATCCGATGCCGCCATGGATCTGCAGGTTGTCTGCTGCGGCACGCTGATAGGCGTCCGAGGCCACCGAGCGGGCCAGGTCAGCGGCGATTTGAAGACTGCCGGGATCGTGAACAGCGGTCCACAACCCGTGATACACGACCGAGCGCGCCGACTCGACGTCGATCAGCATATCGGCGCAACGGTGCTTGATGGCTTGGAAAGATCCGATGGCCCTACCGAACTGGATGCGTGTCTGCGCGTAGCTCACCGCGGTTTCCAGGACTTGGGATGCCCCGCCGAGCTGCTCCGCGGCGAGATACAGGGCCGCAAGGTCGGACGTTGCCTGGCGCACGCGCTCGGCCTGTTCGCCAACGGCCAAAAGCGTTGCGGGAGTGTCGTCGAAGGTCAGCTTGGCGAGCTTACGCGTGCTGTCCATGGCGACGAGCGGTTGGCGCTGAACGGACGCATCAGCTTCTACCGACAGCAGAACAGGGCCGTCGAAGGTCTGCGCGTCGACGAGGATGACCTCGGCTACCGCACCGTCGATCACCGTTTCGGCCACCCCGGACACAGTCCAACCCTGTTGCGTTTCGTTAGCCCGTATGGAAGTCGGTGCGGTCTGCTGGGAAGCCCAGGTGACGGTGGCCAGTGTGGTACCCGCGGCGATGCCGGCAAGGGTCTCACCGACGAGATCGTCGTCGCCGACCTGCATCAGCGCAGTGGCGGCCAGCCCGACCGTGGACAGGAACGGTCCGGTGAACAGGACGCGGCCCATCTCCTCGAAGACGACGCCCAACTCCACTGGCGTGACGCCGCTTCCGCCAAAGCGGTCTGCAATCGCGAGCCCCTGCAATCCGAGTTCGGACGCAGCCTGAGTCCATACTTCGGCGTCGTATCCGTCTGGAGTCTCCATCAGCGCACGGACCTGGGACTCCGACGAGCGCTTTGCCAGGAAGGTGCGGACGACCTTCCGTAGTTCCTCGGCGTCGTCCCCCGGCATGTAGCTCATGAAACCCTCCTGGTTGCGGTCAGCATAAACCATATGGTGTTTGATTAATCTCGTCTAGGTCAAACTGAGAACTGGGAGGTACGTGATGTCGCGCGAATCCGGCGAGGACTTCAACGGGCGGAAGGTGCTGATAACCGGCGCGAGCCGGGGGATCGGCGCAGCGATCGTGAAACGTTTCGCAGCCGGTGGTGCCGAGATCATGCTCGCCGCGCGCAGTGCGGCGGACATCGAGCAGACCGCAGATGAGTTGAAACAACGCGGTATACGGGCCATCCCGGTCACAGCCGATATGGCCGACCGCGCAGATCTAGAGCGGTTGATGGACCGCGTGCGCGAGGATTTCGGTGGGCTGGACGTGCTTGTCAACAATGCGGGTGTGTTGCCCACCGCGGCACGAGCCGAGAACGTCACTTGGGAGCAATGGGACGACACGCTGCAGATCAACCTGGCTGCGCCGTGGTATCTCGCCTGTCGGGCAAAGGAATTGATGAAATCTGGCGGTGTGATCGTCAACAACGCCAGTACCGCAGCCTTCTTCCCGTCGCGGGGGCTTGCCACCTACAACATCAGCAAATCGGCGCTGGTCACGCTCACCCGTGTGCTCGCGCTGGAGTGGGCGCGTGAGGGAATTCGCGTCGTCGGCGTTGCGCCCGGCAAGGTCCAGACCGCCATGGTGGCTCCCATTCTGCGCTGGACCGAGAAGCATGACCTCGAGGTCAACCCGCTCGGACGCGTGGGAACCGACCAGGAGGTGGCCGATCTGGTGGCGTTCCTGGCCTCCGATCGGGCGACATACATGACGGGGGTCACCGTTCCGATCGACGGGGGAGAGCTGCTGACCGCAGGCGCCGAGCCGGGGCGGTGACTAGCCGACCCTGGCCTGCAAGCAAGAACCAATCCATGTTCAATTAATTACCTTTGTCGGCGATCGGGTGGCGAAGGTCCACATAGCGTATAAAAGGCCATTTACGAGGTCAAACGGCGGCCGATCCGCAGGTTGACAAGGCTGTGACGCGCGTCATAAAGTCTGTCAAACAGGGATTGATTAATGGGAGCATGCGTGCGTTGCCAGCAAGTTCTCGTGGAGGAGAGACGTGAGACTCAAGGTCGATTCGAACAAGTGCCAAGGCCATGCGATGTGTCATGCGGTCGCACCGGATATGTTCCCGATCGATGACAGCGGATACGTGGCGATCGAGGTCGTAGATATCGCGGAGGACGATGTGGCGACGGCGCGATCGGGAGTTGATGCATGCCCCGAAGGCGCTTTGAGTCTCGATGGTTGACCGCACCGCCACTGGCTCAGGCGCCATCGTCGACGCCGAAGCCGACGGATCGCGCGAGCACTCGGCGCCGGACCGCGAACTCGATGGACCCTCGCCGGTGCATGCCGATGGTGATCCAGCCGGCTGTGCGGTCGAGGGGGACGCGCCCAGCGTGCGTCGGTGGGGTCCATGGCGTTCCGTCCGGGCAGCCGTCGTCATTGGTATCGCTTTGGTCCTTCTCGGCGGCGCTTTGGCCGCATGGCAGGGGCGGATTTTCTACCAGGCGCAGGCCCAGCTAAAGCGGGACGAGGCGCTTCTCAGCGCCGCTCGGCAGGGAGCCCTCAACTTGACCACCATCGACTTCAATCAGGTCGACGCGGATGTGGCGCGTATCCTCGATTCGTCGACCGGCGCCTTTCGCGACGACTTTGAACGGCGCTCTCAGCCGTTCTCCGAGGTGGTCAAAGAGGCGAAGTCGACCTCCGTGGGAAGCATCACCGAAGCCGCCCTGGAGTCCTCCACGTCGACCCATGGGCAGGCGCTTGTCGCGGTATCTGTCCAGACATCGGATGCCTCTGGGGAGCAACAACCCCGGCTCTGGCGTATGAGGGTCTCGGTGGATCAAACCGATCAGGGCATCAAGGTCTCCAATGTCGAGTTCGTGCCATGAGCGATGTGACATCCGAGGGAACAGGGGCCGCGAAGTTGTCCGAACGGTCACGTGCCGAGGACGCGATCTGCACAGAGGAGCCACCCCGGGTGGTCAGCAGAGTGCGTATTACACGTCGCCGCTGGGCGCAACGCTTGGGGTTGGCCCTGCTGCCGGCGCTGGCGATCGCGCTGGCGTGTGCCGCCGGATTCTTCAAGTGGCAGAGCGCGACAATAGGTGAGGCGCGTGCTGCGGGGCAGGAGGCCGTGCAAGCCGCAAACGACACAATCGTTGCGATGCTGTCCTACACACCCGACAACGTCGACCAAGACCTTCATGCGGCTGCGGACCGACTCACCGGCACTTTCCGCGATTCGTATCTGTCATTGATCAACGAGACAGTGATTCCGGGATCGACTCAGAAGAGGATCTCCGCGTCGGCGAGGGTTGCCGCGGCAGCACCGGTGTCGGCCGAAGACGAACGCGCCGTCGTCTTGGTCTTCGTCGACCAGACCATCACCATGGCGGCCGACCCGCCGACCGACACCGCGTCCAGTGTCCGAGTCACGTTGGAAAAGGTGGACGGTCGCTGGCTTATCTCCGATTTCACACCGGTGTGACGAATGATGAATCATTTGACTACGTTTCGTATGCGATCGACTGCGGTCCTGGTCGCCGGTGTGGTGTTGCGGCGCCGGTTGACGTTGGTCGGATTCGCCGTTGTGATCGCGCTCGTAACACCACTGCGGGGAGCGACGGCGCATGCCGACAACAAGCGCCTGAATGCGAGCGTGCTGGCCAACGTGTACACGGTTCAACGACAGGCCGGCTGTGATACCGACATCAAGGCCGATCCGCAGTTACGTCTCGCGGCCCAGTGGCATACCAACGACTTGCTTCACAACCGGTCTCTCGTCGGCGATGTCGGCTCCGATGGTTCGACACCGCAGGACCGTGCAAACGCTGCCGGATTTCGCGGGACTGTCGCCCAAACCGTCGCCATCAACCCGGCTTTGGCGATCAGCGGGATAGAACTCATCAACAGGTGGTATCACAACCCCGACTACTACGCGATCATGTCGGACTGCGATAACGCCGCCATCGGTGTGTGGTCGGAGAACAGCCTCGACCGGACGGTAGTCGTCGCGGTGTACGGGACGCCCCAGCTGTGAACTCGGACAGTCGCCACCGCCAGGTGCCCAGGCGACCTGCCCATGTCTCGGTATCGACCGAATCGGGGCAGGCCGACATCGACGGACTGGCCGACGCTCGCCCGGCTGTTTTCTTGCTGCGGCTCAGTTTCGTCATCGTCCTGGCTGTCTGCCTGTGGTTCACCGCGACGTCGCGCGCTCATGCGCGGGTCGATCCGCTCATAATGCCTTCCGCCGAGACAAGCCGCGTCATCTCGGCGTCGTATCCGCTCGACGGAGACCACGACGTCGTTCTGTTGGATGCTTTCGCCGCAGCGACGCGGTGAGTAACTGGGCGAGTAGCGGCGGAGCGTGGAAGAGTCTGCAGGAAAGGGGTTTCGGTGTCTGCGCCAGCGTGTGGCGCGCCGATGGCTCCTGCACTGATCGGACGCAAGATGGTAGCCGCAAACGACACGGCTCCTCGGTGCACGTAAAAGCGCTCGAAGCCGCTGACGAAAGGCCCGGGTCAGTAGTCGCGCGTTCTACCCACTCTTCCCGATGGTGGCGTGGCGAACGCAGAATTTGATGTCCCGACGATTGGCCAGGACGACTGGTCGCCCGTGGTCGGCTCGATGATGAAGAGGAAGATATGGATATTACTGGTGCAGTAGCGCTTGTTACAGGTGGAGCTTCCGGCCTGGGCCGTGCCACAGCGCAGACCCTGCACGACCGAGGTGCGAAGGTCGTCCTGCTGGATCTTCCCGGAGATCGTGGGAAGGCGGCGGCCAGCGAGATGGGTGAGGACGCCACCTTCGTGGGTGTCGACGTCACAAATGGGGAACAGGTCGGTGCGGCGATCGCGCAGGCGGCCGAACTCGGTCCGATCCGCATCCTTGTGAATTGCGCCGGTGTGGCGACCCCAGGAAAAGCTCTGGGACGGAAAGGGGTCCTCCCGCTCGAAGACTTCGATCGAGTGGTCAGAATCAACCTGTCCGGCACCTTCAACGTGATCAGGTTGGCCGCGCAGAGAATGGCTCTTGCCGATCCGGTTGATGGTGAGAGGGGCGTAATAGTCAATACCTCATCTGTTGCCGCGTTCGACGGGCAGATCGGCCAGCCGGCCTATTCCGCATCGAAGGGGGCGGTGGCCGCAATGACCTTGCCCTTGGCGCGTGAGTTCGCGCAGCACCGCATCAGGGTCATGGCGATAGCCCCGGGGGCATTCGAAACGCCGATGATGGCTGGACTGCCCACCGATACGCAGGCTTCGCTGGGCAAGCAGGTGCCGCACCCGTCACGCCTGGGCAGGCCGTCGGAGTATGCCGCACTGGTCAGCCATATCATCGACAATCCCATGCTCAATGGTGAGGTCATCCGCTTGGATGGGGCGATTCGGATGGCCCCGAAGTGAGTGGCGATCACGTCGGTGCGATTCGCACTGCACCTGAGGCACTTTCACGAAAGCCGGTTGCCCTACCGGGGGATCTCACCGGGTACCTCAATGCTTGGATCGACGGTTAGCGCGAGCATTCGGAATATGACACCCTGCGTCGATACCGGGTCGGTGTCGAATGAATCTCGAGGGTTCGGGTGAGGTGTGCACGTCGTCGCCGGCAGTCATCCATCGGTGGATGTTGTGGTGAAACCGCAGCTGCCATGATCAACCGACCTGGGCCGCGATCTCCTCAGGGGTCCACGGCGGTTGGTCGTGGTGGCCGCGAAAGGCCACGATCGACGGCGTCTGCCGGTCGAACCGGCCGACGAAACCGCCTGCGGCGATGAAGATCTGGCCGGTGATGTCCTTGGCGTGGTCGCTGGCCAAGTACCCGTAGGCCGCCGCCGCGTACTCCGGCGAGGCAGCGTCGAGGGCGCCGGCCATGCTGACCTCGTCGAGCAGGCCGCGCCGGTTCAGTTCGGTGATGTGCGCTTCGTAGTCCGGGCCGGTCGACAGCCGGGTCCGGGCGCCGGGGCACACCACGTTGGCGCGGACCCCGTGCTCCTTGAGTTCGGCGGCGATCGCCATGGTCAGGGAGTTGACCGCGCCCTTGCCGGCGGGATAGCCGGTGCCGCCGTAATCGCCCAGGAACGCAAACGAACTCGTGTTCACGATGGCGCCCCGGCCCTGCGCCACCATCCGTGGGGCGGCGGCCCGGCAGGTCGCAAACACCGTGCCCAGGTGCGCGTCGAGCAGGTCCTGAAACTGGTCAGGGGTGACGTTGAGGATGGACGAACCGGCCGGTTCGGCGGTGCCGGCGCAGTTGACGAGGATGTCGACCGCGCCGAACTCCCGTACGCAGGTGTCTATCAGTGCGTCGGCGACGGCCGGATCGGCCGGGGACCCGGGATACGCGACGGCACCCGGAATCTCTTGGGCGGCTTCGGTGACGGCGGATTCGTCACGTCCGTTGACGACCACGCCGGCACCGCGGGAGGCCAGCAGGGCGGCCACGGCGCGGCCGATCCCGCGGGAGCCGCCGACGACCACGGCGCCGCGCCCGGAGAACAGGTCGCTAATCCGTGCTGTCCTTCTGCGTGAACGTCATCGCGTCCATGTTCCAGTAGCCGCGCAGGTTAGTGATCAGCCCGGCGTCGTCGACCCGGTAGGTGAACACGCCGCGCACCGTGGCCACGAAGCCGTTCGGGAACGTCGTCTCCAGCACCAGGATGTAGGCGATCTCCGTCGGGCTGCTCGACGGGAACGTCTCCTCGCAGGTGACCCGCAACTGATTGGGGCCGATGTTGGTGTCGTAGAACGCCGCGACGGCGTCCTTGCCGCGCACGCCGGTGCCGTCCGGGTTGGTGACGGCCGCACCGATCGGGTCCTCGATGACGACGTCGTCGCTCATCAGGGCCAGCCAGCCCGCACGGTCGCCCGATTGGACGCAGCGCCACGAGTTCCGTGACGCCGCGACCACCGGGTCCAGCTGCGCTGTGTCGGTCATGGGAGGTGCTTAGTGGTCTTCGTCGGTGTAGCGGATGACGCCGCGAATGTTCTTGCCCTCCAGCATGTCCTGGTAGCCCTCGTTGATCTGCTCCAGCTTGTACTGGCGCGTGACCATGTCGTCGAGGTTGAGTTTGCCGGCCTTGTACATGGCCAGCAGCTGGGGGATGTCGTGGTGCGGGTTGCCGCCACCGAAGATGGTGCCCTGCAGGTTCTTCTGCAGCAGGGTCAGCATCGACAGGTTCAGCGTGACGTTGGTGTCGAGCATGCTGCCGACCGCGGTCACCACGCAGGTGCCGCCCTTGGAGGTCAGGTTGAGGTAGTTGTCGATGTCCTCACCCTTGAGCTCGCCCACGGTGATGATGGTCTTCTTGGCCATGCCGCCGGCGGTGACCTCCGCGATGCCCATCATCGCCTCGCCGATGTCGGAGTAGACGTGGGTGGCACCGAACTTGAGGGCCTGGTCGCGCTTCCATTCGACCGGGTCGATGGCGAAGATGTAGCGCGCACCGGCGTTGACCGCGCCCTGCAGCGCGCCCATACCGACACCGCCGATGCCGATGATCGCGACGTCCTCGCCGGGGCGGATGTCACCGCTGCGCACGGCCGAGCCGTAACCGGTGGTGACACCGCAGCCGACCAGGCAGGCAACCTCGAACGGGATGGACGGGTCGATCTTCACGACCGAGCTCTTGTGCACGACCATGTACGGCGAGAAGGTGCCCAGCAGGGTCATCGGGATGACCGGCTGACCGTTCTTGACGGCGTGGATCCGGTGGGTGCCGTCGGAGACCGCGACACCGGCCAGCAGGCCCGCGCCGAGGTCGCACAGGTTGCGCAGGCCGGCCTGGCAGGACGGACACTCACCGCAGGACGGGATGAAGGACAGGACCACGTGGTCGCCGGGGGCCAGGTTCTCCACGCCCGGGCCCACCTCGGTGACCACGCCGGCGCCCTCGTGACCGCCGAGAACCGGGAAACCGGCCATCGGGATGCCGCCGGTGACCAGGTGATGGTCGGAATGGCACATCCCGGACGCTTCCATCCGGATCTTGACCTCGTCCTTGACCGGGTCGCCGATCTCGATCTCCTCGATCGACCACGGCTGGTTGAAGTCCCAGATCAGAGCGCCTTTGGTCTTCATCTACTCCTGCTTTCGTGCTTATGTGACGAGCCTCTACATAGAGACTAGAGGCTCTAGTTAGCCACATCACATGGCCCCCAAGCAACCGCTTGGGTGGGAGCTACCAGATCGGGACGGGAGCCTGGCCGATCGGGTAGTAACCGGGCAGCTTCTCACCGGAGAGGGAGCGCTCGATGCGCTTCTGCATGGCAGGGGTGAGATCGCCGGACTCGATCAACTTCGCGTAGCCCTTCGCGACGTGATTGAAGTCGAAGAAGTCGCGCTGCCATTCGATGAGGAGGTCGTCGTTCAGCCGGAACCAGCTGCCGCCGATGCCGTAGATCTCGGCGGTGCTGCCGTCGCTCTTGTTGGCGATCTGCTTCCAGAAGCCGACGATCTCGTTCTGCTTCTCGTCGATCAGCGTCCGCTGGTACTCGTAGACCCAGTTCTCCAGGCCCTCCATCTCCAAGCCTAAAGCGATCTCGGCTATCTCCTTTTTGCCGACGCACATGACGTCTTCCTTGGGCCCGATGTTCCAACCGTAGGTGGCGTCGTCGGTGTAGAAGTCGGCCAGGTTCGTCCAGTCACCTGCCGCCTCGGAGTCCTTGTTGGCCTGCAGCCAGCGCTCGACCCAGTCTTCCAGTTGCTCTCTCGACGCCATTGTCAGTCCTTTTCTGTGATGGTCAGTGCCCGGGTCGGGCACATTTCGACGGCAAGTTCGACGGCTTCACGAAGCTCGTCGGGCGGTTCGGCATCGAGGATCTCGACGACGCCGCGTTTGGGGACTCGGAAGACGTCCGGGGCTTCCAGCTCGCACATGGCGTGGCCCTGGCACAGGTCCTCGTCGAGTTCAATGCGGTAGCAACCCATCGCGTCAGTCCTTCACGCGCCTGCGGTAGCGGACCTTCGCGGGGCGCGCCAGCTGGACCACCATCTTGGAGTGGTCGTTGCGGTAGCTGTCCGCGGGCTGGGCCATCTCGAACTCGTACTCGCGCAACAGCACCGAGAAGATCGCCTTGATCTGCATCTGGGCGAACGCCGCGCCGACGCAGCGGTGCTTGCCCGCGCCGAACGGAATCCAGGTCCAGCGGTTGATCAGATCCTCTTGCCGGGGCTTGTTGTAGCGGTCGGGGTCGAAGGCGTCCGGGTCGGGGAAGTCCTCGGGAATCCGGTTCGAGATGGCCGGGGAGGCCGCGACCATCTGGCCCTTGTGGATCGGGTACCCCGCGACCTCGAACTCGTCCTTGGCCACCCGCATCAGGATGATCAGCGGAGGGTGCAGCCGCAGTGTCTCCTTCAGCGCGTTGTCGAGGTTGGGGATCTGGCGCAGCGCGTGGAAACTGACCTCCTGCCCGTCGGCGTAGAGATCGTCGAGCTCCTGCTGGACCTTGGCGTAGAACTCGGGGTTGCGCAGCAGTTCGATCAGCGTCCACGACGAGGTGCCGGAGCTGGTGTGGTGCCCGGCGAACATCAGCGAGATGAACATGCCGGTGACCTCATTGGCCGAGAACCGCGGGTTGCCGTCCTCGTCCTTGATCGAGACCAGCACGTCGAGCAGGTCGCGGTCGCTCTTGTCCTTGGGCGGGTTGGCGATCCGGCCGTGCATGACCTCCTGCACCAGCTCCACCAGGCTGGCGCGGGCCTCGTCGCGGATGCGGAAGCTCTCGATCGGAAGGTACGGGTCGACGTAGCAGAGTGGGTCGGTGCCGCGTTCGAGCAGGTGGTAGTAGTTGGCGAACCGCGAGTCGAGCTGGTTGCGGAACTTCAGCCCGATCAGGCACGCGGTCGAGGTGTAGATCGTCAGCTCGGCGAAGAAGTCGAGCAGCTCGATCTCGCCTTCTTCGCCCCAGTCGGCGATCATCCGCTTGACCTCGTTCTCGATGGTCGCAGCGTGGCCCTTCATCTGCTCGCCGCGCAGCGCGGTGTTGTGCAGCATCTCCGCGCGGCGCTCCGGGTCGGCGTCGAACACCACGCCCTCGCCGAAGATCGGCGTCATGAACGGGTAGGCCTCGGCCTGGTTGAGCTCGCTGTCGGTGGAGCGGAAGAAGAACTCGTTGGCCTCGGCGCCGGAGAGCAGCACCACCTGTTTGCCGGCGAGCTGGAACCACCCGACATCTCCACATTCCTGCCGCACTCTCTTCATCAGCCCGATCGGGTCGGTGCGGAACTCCTCGAGGTGGCCGTGTTCCTCGTCTTCGCCGCCGGACACCCGGGGCACGATCGCTGTCGTCATGACGGCATTCCCTCCTCACCGAGCGCAAGTTTCTGGCGGTCCGTGACGTCGGCCAGCGGGGCCTCGGGCTGCAACTCCATGGTGGCGATGTAGTTGCCTCGCGGCGTTTCGGCCACGAACGTGATGGCCCGGGCCAGGTCGTCGGCGCGCATGAAGTAGTCGTGCCGGGCCTGCCCCCACTTGGCCCAATCCTCCAGCGCGGGGCCGATCTTTTCGGCGGGCAGGCTCCAACCCATCGAGGTACGGGTCGGGCCGGGGTGCACGATCGAGGCACGCATACCGGTGCCTTCGAGTTCCATCTGCAGGTTGTTGACCATCGCGACCAGCCCGGCCTTGGCGGCGCCGTAGGCGCCCATGTGCGGGCGTTGCCGCAGTGCCACATCGGATCCGACGAAGATCAGATCGCCGCGGCGGCGTTCGATCATGCCGGGCAGCACCGCGGTGGCCAGCCGATTTGCGCCGACCAGGTGGATCTGCAGCTGATCGGTGAACTCGTCGGTGCTCATCTCGTGCAGTTTGCCGAAGTTGGTGTCACCCGCCCCGGCGACCAACACCTCGACCTCGCCGAGTTCGGCGGTGGTCTGCTCGACGGCGCCCTTCACCGAGTCCGGGTCGGTGACATCGAGCTGCACGGCGATCGCCTCACCGCCGTCGGCGCGGATCCTGCCGACGATCTCCTCGAGCTTCTCCACCCGGCGGGCACCGAGAGCGACCGGAAAGCCGTTGCGGGCGAGCCGGATCGCGGTCGCCTCACCGATTCCGGAGGAGGCGCCGGCGACCAGTGCGGGTCTGCGGTCGGGCAGGGGGTCAAAACGGGGCATCGGTAATCCTTCAGCGGATCGTGACGGTGATGGGCTTCATCGGTGGGACACCGACATTGGCAGGTGCGCGAACCCGCGCACATTGCTGGAGTGGACGCGGACGGCGTTGGCCTCGTCGACCTCGTATCCGCGGATTCGCTTGAACAACTCGGTCAGTGCCACCCGGGCTTCCATGCGCGCCAGGTGCGCACCCAGGCAGAAGTGGGCGCCGCTGCCGAAACTCATGAGCTTGGAACCGATCTCGCGGCCGACCAGGAAGCGGTCCGGATCGTCGAATACCCGCTCGTCGCGGTGCGCGGAGCCGGGCAGCAGGAGCACCACGTCGCCTTCGGGGATCTGCGTGTCGTAGAGCGTGAGATCGCCGACGACCGTGCGGGCGAGGATCTGGCTGGACGTGTCGTAGCGCAGCGTCTCCTCGACCCACAGCGGCACCCGGTCGAGCTCGTCGTACAGCGGCGTCAGCTGGTCGGGGTTGTGGTGGCCCCAGAAGGCCGCGTTGGCAAGCAGTTTGGTGGTTGTCTCGTTGCCGGCGATGACCATCAGGAACATGAACCCGATGATCTCGTCGTCGGTAAGCCGGTCTCCGTCGATCTCGGCCTCGAGCAGAGCGGAGGTCAGATCGTCGCTGAGCTTGTTGCGGCGCTCTTTGACCATCTCCTGGTAGTAGACGATCAGGTTGAGGGACGCCTCGATCGCGGTGGCGGGCACGTCGGTGACGCCCTCCTCGCGATGCATCACCGCATCCGCCCAGGCCCGCACCTGAACCCGGTCGGCGTCCGGGACGCCCATCAGCTCAGAGATGACGTCCATGGGCAGCTTGCCCGCGAACTCGTCGACGTAGTCGACGGGTGCACCGCTGCGCGCCTGCTCCAGCATGGCGTCGAGGTGCGCGACGGCGATCTCGGTGACGCGCGGCTCGAGCTCACGGATGCGTCGCGGCGTGAAGCCCTTCGACACCAGGGTCCGCAGACGCAGGTGATCGGGATCGTCCATCGCGAGGAACGACATCGTCTTCGACGCGTGCGGTCCGCGGGAGGCCGGATCGAGCGAGACGCCGAACTTGTTGGACAGCGTGGTGCTGTTACGAAAGCCCTGCAGCACGTCGGCGTGGCGGGACAGCGCCCAGAAGCCGAGTTCCTCGTTGCGGTACAGCGGCGCCTCGTCGCGCAGCTGCTGGTAGTACGGGTACGGATCCTCGTGGAAGTCGTAGTCGTAGGGATCCAGCTTCACTTTTCGTCTCCAACGATGAGGCCGACCACGTAGCTGAGGCGGTCGGCGATCTGGTGGTAGGTGTAGGCGCCGCTGCCCGCGTTGACCAGGGCACCGAAGAACGTCATCTCCAGGGCGGCCAGCGTGCGGGGATCGGCGTCGGGGCCGACGGCGGCGCGGATGCGGCGGTGGATCTCGGCGCCGATGCGGTCGCGCACCGCGCGGACGGTGGTGTCGTTGCCGGACAACAGGGCGGTCGTGCACGCGGCCGCCACCTCGGGCTCGTCGGCAACGGTGAGGGCCATGGCGCGCAGCGTCTTCTCGACGCGGTCCACGGTGCTGTCGTTGACGTCGGTGTAGTACTCGACCTTCTGCACCAGGTCCAGGTAGATCTCGGCGATCAGATGGTTCTTCGACGAGAAGTAGGTGTAGGCCGTCGCCGGGGCCACCTTGGCCCGTGCCGCCACCGCCCGCACGGTCAGGTCGGCATACGACGACTCCCGCAGCATCTCCAGACCGGCGGCGAGCACCTTGCGGAAGGTCTCTTCCTGCCTGCGGTTGCGCCGTGCCGGGCCTGTGACAGCGGCAACAGCTTCACTGGACACATGTCCAACGTATCCGATGGCTCCTGCGGCAGGCAAGCAATGACGTGAAAAGACTGTTCACACGCGCATATTGGGTCCGGTCTGGGCCGGCATCCTTGCCTGTGTCGCGGCCCGGGGGCTATGGTGCCAGGAAGTCCAGTCAGACAGCTGTCCAGAAGCAGAACAGGAGGCCGGATGGCAATCCTGGCCAATCGCGAGAGCAAGCTCTACATCGACGGCAAGCTCGTCGACGGCAGCGCGGGCACCTTTTCCACGGTCAACCCGGCCACCGAGGAGACGCTCGGGGTGGCTGCCGACGCGGACGCCGCGGACATGGGCGCGGCCATCGAAGCCGCCCGCCGTGCGTTCGACGAGACCGACTGGTCCATCGACACGGAGCTACGCGTGCGCTGCATCCGCCAGCTGCAGCAGGCGATGCGCGACCACGTCGAAGAACTCCGGGATCTGACGATCTCCGAGGTGGGGGCGCCGCGCATGCTGACCGCGGCGGCCCAGCTCGAAGGCCCGATCGAGGATCTCAGCTTCTGCGCCGACACCGCCGAGTCCTACCAGTGGACGACCGATCTGGGCACCGCGTCGCCGATGGGCATCAAGACCCATCGCACGATCGCGCGCGAGGCGGTCGGCGTCGTCGGCGCCATCACCCCGTGGAACTTCCCGCACCAGATCAACCTGGCGAAGGTCGGGCCCGCACTCGCGGCCGGAAACACGTTGGTGCTCAAGCCCGCCCCGGACACCCCGTGGGTGGCCGCGGTGCTGGGCGAGTTGGCCGCCGAGCACACCGACATCCCGCCCGGCGTGCTCAACATCGTCACCTCCAGCGACCACGCGGTCGGTGCGCTGCTGTCGACAGACCCCCGGGTGGACATGGTGTCGTTCACCGGATCCACCGCGACCGGCCGCGCGGTGATGGCCGACGGGTCGGCGACGCTGAAGAAGGTCTTCCTGGAACTCGGCGGCAAGTCCGCGTTCGTGGTGCTCGACGACGCCGACCTGGCCGGTGCCTGCTCGATGGCCGCGTTCACGGTATCGATGCACGCCGGTCAGGGCTGCGCCATCACCACGCGGCTGGTGGTGCCCCGCGAGCGCTACGACGAGGCCGTCGAGGCAGCAGCGGCCACGATGGCCGGGCTCAAACCCGGTGACCCGACCAATCCCGGCACGATCTGCGGCCCGCTGATCTCGGAGCGTCAACGCGACCGCGTACAGGGGTACCTGGATTCGGCCATCGCCGAGGGCGGACGGTTCGCCTGCGGCGGCGGGCGGCCCGCCGACCGCGACAAGGGATTCTTCATCGAACCGACGGTCATTGCCGGACTGGACAACTCGGCCACGGTCGCCCGCGAGGAGATCTTCGGCCCGGTACTGACGGTGATCGCCCACGACGGCGACGACGACGCGGTCCGCATCGCCAACGACTCCCCGTACGGGTTGTCGGGCACGGTGTTCTCGCCGGATCTGGACCGCGCCAACGCGGTCGCGGCCCGTATGCGGGTCGGAACGGTCAACGTCAACGGCGGCGTCTGGTACTCGGCGGACATGCCGTTCGGCGGTTACAAGCAGTCCGGCATCGGCCGCGAGATGGGACTGGCCGGGTTCGAGGAATACCTCGAGATCAAAGCCATCGCGACGGCAGCCAACTAAGGAGACTCGAGTGGGACATTACGGAGATCAGTTTACGGACAAGGTGGCCATCGTCACCGGCGCCGGCGGCGGCATCGGGCAGGCCTACGCCGAAGCACTGGCGCGGGAGGGCGCCGCGGTCGTGGTCGCCGACATCAACACCGAAGGCGCTCAGAAGGTCGCCGACGGCATCAAGGGCGAAGGCGGCAACGCACTCGCGGTGCGGGTGGACGTCAGCGACCCCGACTCGGCCAAAGAGATGGCCGCGCAGGCGCTCTCGGAGTTCGGCGGCATCGACTACCTGGTCAACAACGCCGCCATCTTCGGTGGGATGAAGCTCGACTTCCTGATCACCGTCGACTGGGACTACTACAAGAAGTTCATGAGCGTGAACCTCGACGGCGCGCTGGTCTGCACCCGGGCGGTGTACCGCAAGATGGCCAAGCGCGGCGGCGGCGCGATCGTCAACCAGTCCTCCACCGCGGCGTGGCTGTACTCCAACTTCTACGGGCTGGCCAAGGTCGGGATCAACGGTTTGACCCAGCAGCTGGCCACCGAGCTGGGCGGGCAGAACATTCGGGTCAACGCCATCGCGCCCGGACCGATCGACACCGAGGCCAACCGCACCACCACCCCGCAGGAGATGGTCGCCGACATCGTCAAGGGAATCCCGCTGTCGCGCATGGGGCAGCCCGAGGACCTCGTCGGCATGATGCTGTTCCTGCTCTCGGATCAGGCCAAGTGGATCACCGGTCAGATCTTCAACGTCGACGGCGGGCAGATCATCCGCTGACGAGCGCTTGCGCGAGGAAGAGAGCTGGTATGAGTACTGACACGGTGAAGCTGGGCTACATCGGGCTGGGCAACCAGGGCGCACCGATGGCCAGACGCCTGGTCGACTGGCCAGGTGGCCTGGTCGTCTTCGACGTCCGCCCCGAGTCGATGGCGCCGCTGGTGGAGTCGGGGGCCACCGCGGCGGACAGCGTCGCCGGAGTTGCGGCAGCCGACGTCATCAGTGTGACCGTGCTCAACGACGCGCAGGTGCGCGACGTGGTCGGCGAACTGGCCGAACATGCGCGCCCCGGAACCGTCATCGCCATCCACTCCACCATCGAACCCGAGACCGCTCCCGAACTCGCCGAGCAGCTGCGCGCCAAGGGGATCCACATCGTGGACGCGCCGGTCAGCGGTGGCGCCGGTGCCGCCGACAAGGGCGAGCTCGCGGTGATGGTGGGCGCCGACGACGACGCCTACGAGGCGGTCAAACCCGTCTTCAAGAAATGGGCGTCGATGGTGGTCCGGGCCGGCGAGCCAGGTGCGGGCACCCGGATGAAGCTGGCCCGCAACATGCTGACGTTCATCGGCTTCACCGCGGCCTGTGAGGCGATGCGGCTGGCCGAAGCCGCCGGCATCGAGCTGCAGAAGCTGGGCCGGGTGGTGCGCCACTCCGATGCCCAGAGCGGCGGTCCCGGCGCCATCATGGTGCGTGACGACATGAAACCGCTGACCTCTGACCACTTCCTGCACGACATGTTCGTGCACACCCGCGGGCTGGCCGAGAAGGACCTGAAGTTGGCCCTGCGACTCGGTGCGGCCACCGGTGTGGAGCTGCCGCTGGCCGAGATCGCGCTGCGGGACCTGGCCGCCGGACTCGGTGTGCCCCATGACTCTTCCACAACCAAGGAGTAGTGCGATGGACGACGTGCGCCGCAAGGGCCTCGAGAAGATGAACGAGGTGTACGGGTGGGAGATGCCCGACATCCAGGGTGACCCGTACTTCGACCTGACCGTCGAGCACCTGTTCGGCACGATCTGGACGCGGCCCGGGCTGTCGATGCGGGACAAGCGGATGCTCACGCTGACCGCGGTGACGGCGCTGGGTAACTCGGATCTGGCGGAGATCCAGGTGAACGCGGCACTGGCCAACGGTGAGCTCACCGTCGAGGAGCTCAAGGAGATGGCGGTGTTCCTGACCCACTATCTGGGCTTCCCGCTGGGCTCCAAGCTCGACGGCGCCGTCTCGAAGGTGGCCAAGCAGCGGGAGAAGGCCGCGGCCAAGGGCGGAGGGGAAGACAAGAAAGCGAACGTCAACGCCGCGGTCCGGATGCATTCCGGGGGCACCGTCCATGACGAGTAGGTTCGCGGCGCTGTCGCGCGAGGAGCTCGCGACGCTGGTCCCGGAGCTGCTGCTCATCGGCCAGCTGATCGACCGCTCCGGAATGGCCTGGTGCATCTCCAGTTTCGGCCGCGAGGAGATGCTCCAGATCGCCATCGAGGAGTGGGCGGCCTCCAGCCCGCTGTACACCAAGCGGATGCAGCGCGCCCTGAACTACGAGGGCGTCGACATCATCACGATCTTCAAGGGCATGCAGCTCGACATCGGCGCCCCGCCGCAGTTCATGGACTTCCGCTACACCGTGCACGACCGCTGGCACGGCGAGTTCCATCTCGACCACTGCGGGGCGCTGCTCGACGTCGAGCCGATGGGCGAGGACTACGTGCGCGGCATGTGCCACGACATCGAGGATCCGACGTTCGATGCCACCGCGCTGGCCACCAACAGCAGGTGCCAGGTGCGGCCCATCCATCGCCCGCCCCGGACACCGGCCGACCGGAATCCGCACTGCGCGTGGACCGTCACCATCGACGAGTCCTTTCCCGAGGTGCAGTTCATCCCGCAGATCGAGACCGTCCGGGCCAGCCGCGCCTACCACACCGAACTCGACCCCATCGACCCCGACGACGACGGCATGGCCGACTACTCGGGACCACTGCTGTCCGACCTGGATTTCGGCGCCTTCTCGCATTCCGCGCTGGTGCGCATCGCCGACGAGGTGTGCCTGCAGATGCACCTGCTGGTCCTGTCGTTCAACATCGCCGTCACCGCCCGCGCGAAAGACGATGCGGCGCTTGCCCAGAGCATCAGGACCAAGCAGTTGATCGGGATCGCCGGCGTGGCTGCCGAGCGGATCAAGAATGCGCTGAAGATTTCCGCCGACGCGGCCGGCGCACTGCGTGTGTTGGAGCTGCATCCGATGCTGAACCCGGCGGCCTACGTCCACGCCGATATCGAGACCGGGTTCGTCCACGTGCGGCGCTCCCCGGCACATGAGGACGGCGACTGGATCTCACTCGTCTCGCCCGTGGCCGACGTACCGCTGCAGGCGATCGCGGCAGCCGTCGACCCGCATCTGCGCGCCGAGGTGTCCGGCAGCGAGACGGACTGGACCGTGCGGTTCGTCGAAACCGACACCCCGGCCAAGGAACTGCCCGAGGTGTCGGTGACGAAGGTCAGCGGCGGGGCGTCGTTCGCGTTCGAAGATCGGAAGTCGCTGCCGCTCACCGTCCTCTAGGTGATTGTGACCCCACCGTCGACGACGATCGTCTGGCCGCAGACGTAGCCACCGGCCGGCGAGGCGAGCCAGATCAGCGTGGCCGAGAGTTCGGACGCCGCGCCGATCCGCTTGAGGACCACCCGCTCCTCGAGCATGCGGTCGAGGTAGCCGGGCGAGTACTCGTCGGTCATCTCGGACTCGAAGAAGCCAGGAGCGATCGCGTTGACGCGGATGCCTTTTCGGTATCCCCACTGCTGGGCCAGGTCACGGGTCAGTCCGATGACGGCGGCCTTCGACGCGGCATAGGCGGCCTGGGGCAGACCCGCGGTGGTGATACCGAGGATGCTGGCGATGTTGATGATCGAGCTGCCGGGCGTCATGACGCGGCCACACGCCTGCGCGGCCCAGTAGGAGCCGTTGACGTTGACGTCCATGACCTTCTCGAACTCTGCGGGGGTCTCCCGCAGCGCCGGCACCGCGGTGCCCACGCCGGCGTTGTTGACCAGCACGTCGACGCGGCCGAACTCGTTCATCGCGGCCTCCACCATCGCGGTGCACGCCGCGGGGTCGGCGACATCGGTCGGTACGGTCAGGCAGCGCCGTCCCGCCTTCTTGACCAGTTCCGCTGTGGCAGCGAGCTTCTCGGCTCGCCGCGCCGCGAGGACGACGTCGGCGCCGGCCTGCGCGCACGCTTCGGCGAACGACACCCCCAAACCTGAGGAGGCGCCGGTGATGACGACGACATTGTCGTCGAGGCGGAACTGGTCCAATACCGTCATTGCTCTCGTCCTTCGAAATCGGTTTTCACTGTGTTGCCGACCCAGCGGCGCAGGTACCCGCGGAGCTGTTCACCGTCGCGCGGCGGGCGGCCGGGGTCCACGACGAACGACTGGATGATGCGCAGAAGGTGCTCGGCGAGCTCGTCGAGCTCGTGGTCGTGCAGGCCCGCGGCCGTCCAGTTGACGTCGAGGCGGTCGACCATGGTGCGGCCGAAGCGCAGCGCGACGTCGGAGGTGACCGATTCGACGTGGCGGGTCCTCCCGGGCACCACGAGCAGGCCCATGTACTTCTCCTGCGGCAGCCATTCCAGCGCGGTCGCGACCGCTTCGGTCACCGCCTCCACCGGGTCGTGCAGGCCCGCGACGTGGGCCGTCAACCGGTCCAGGAACTCGTCGACCGCCTGCACGGCGGCGGCGATCAACAGCGCCTCGGTGCTGGGGAAGTAGCGGTACACGGTCTGGCGCGTGACGCCCACGATCCGCGCCACGTCGGAGAGGCTGAAGTCGGCGCCGTGGTCCTCGATGGTCTTGCTCGCGGCGGCCAGGATGCGCGCGATGGCCTCCTCGTCGGAGGCCGGCTTGGCCCCGGACCAACCATGAGTGCGCACGAAGGCACTCTAGTGGTAGGCGACCTGCAGGTCCTTCACCCCGTTGATCCACCCGGACCGCAGCCGCTGCGGGTCACCCAGCCTGCGGATGTCGGGAATCTGGTCGGCGATCTCGTTGAACATCAGCTTGATCTCCATGCGGGCCAGATTGGCGCCGATGCAGAAGTGCGCGCCGTTGCCGCCGAACGCCAGATGGGGATTGGGGTTGCGCAGGATGTCGAACTCGAACGGGCGGTCGAAGACCGCCTCATCGAAGTTCGCCGAGCTGTAGAACAGGCCGGCGCGCTGGCCCTTGGCGATGGTCACGCCGCCGAGCTCGACGTCCGCGAGCGCGGTGCGTTGAAAGCAGTGCACGGGTGTGGCCCAGCGGATGATCTCGTCGACGGCGGTCTCCGGGCGCTCCCGCTTGAAAAGCTCCCACTGGTCCGGGTTTTCGAAGAACGCGTTCATGCCGTGGGTCATCGCGTTGCGGGTGGTCTCGTTACCGGCGACGGCGAGCAGGATGACGAAGAACGCGAACTCGACCTCGCCTAGTGAGTCACCGTCCTCCTCGTCCATGCCGGCCTGTACCAGGCGGGTCACGATGTCGTCGGCGGGGCAGCGGCGGCGGTCCTCGGCCATCGCGTACGCGTAGCCCATCAGCTCGGCGTTGGCCATCGTCGGATCGGAGTCGAAGTCGGGGTCGTCGGTGTTCATGATGCAGTTGCTCCAGTGGAACAACTTCTCGCGGTCGGCTTCCGGCACGCCGATCAGGTCGGCGATGGCCTGCAGGGGGAGCATCATCGCCACGTCGTCAACGAAGTTGCCGCTGTCCTTCTCGGCGGCGCGGGCCACGATCGTGCGCGCGGAGGCGGCCAGCGTCTCCTCCATGCCGGCGATGGCCCGCGGAGTGAACAGTCGCGAGACGATTTTGCGCAGCCGGGTGTGCTCGGGTGCGTCGTGGTTGATGAGCAGCGCCTTGGTCAGGTCCAACTGCTCGGCGGTGACGCCGTCGGGCAGCCGCATGACCGCGCCCTTGGCGTTGGTCGACCACAGCCCGTCGTGGTTGCGCGAGATGGACTTGATGTCGTCGTGCCGCGAGATCACCCAGTAGCCGCCGTCGTCGAAGATCGACTCGCCCTGGGCGTTCCACCAGACCGGGGCGGTCTTGCGCAGTTCCGCGAACTCGGTGACGGGGATACCCCGGACCAGTACGTCCGGGTCGGTGAAGTCGTAGCCGTCGGGCAGGAACGGACAGCTCTGCGTCGTTGTCATGGGCGTCCTCCGGGTGTGACGTGCAGCACTCGTCTTGACCATACACTGTGTCGAAGGCTGTATGGTCCAGAGTGGGTTGCGCCCAGCCGTTAGGGTGCATCTGTGCACGTCCTGGTTATCGGCTCCGGAGCCCGTGAACACGCGCTGCTGCTGGCACTGCGCCGCGACCCGCAGGTCGACGGCCTGTCGGTGGCGCCGGGCAACGCCGGCACCGCAGCCGTCGCCGACCAGTACGACGTCGACGTCACCTCCGGGGAAGCGGTCACCGCGCTCGCCCGGCGCGTCGGCGCGGACCTGGTCGTCATCGGTCCGGAGGTGCCGTTGGTCCTCGGTGTCGCCGACGCGCTGCGCGCCGCCGGAATCGCCTGCTTCGGCCCGTCCCGCGACGCAGCGCGGATCGAGGGCTCCAAGGCCTTCGCCAAAGACGTCATGACCGCCGCTGGGGTCCGGACCGCCACCAGCGAGATCGTCGACAATCCTGCTCATCTCGACGCCGCCCTCGACCGGTTCGGCCCCGCTGCCGGCCAGCAGGCCTGGGTGGTCAAGGACGACGGCCTGGCGGCCGGCAAGGGCGTCGTCGTCTCCGCGGACCGCGATGCCGCCCGCGCGCACGCGGCGTCGCTGCTCGACGCGGGTCACCCCGTGCTCCTCGAATCGTTCCTCGACGGCCCCGAGGTGTCGCTGTTCTGCGTCGTCGACGGCGAGACGGTGGTGCCGCTGCTGCCGGCGCAGGACTTCAAGCGCGTCGGCGACGGTGACACCGGGCCCAACACCGGCGGCATGGGGGCCTACACGCCGCTGCCGTGGCTGCCCGACGAGATGACCACCCGCATCGTGGACGAGATCGTCAAACCCGTTGCGGCGGAGATGGTCCGGCGCGACTGCGCGTTCAGCGGCCTGCTGTATGCCGGCTTGGCCATCACTTCACAGGGCCCGGCTGTCGTCGAGTTCAACTGCCGTTTCGGCGATCCCGAGACCCAGGCGGTCCTCGCCCTGCTGGAGTCGCCGCTCGGGCAGCTGCTCATGGCTGCGGCGACCGGCCGCCTGGCCGATGCGCCGCCGCTGCAGTGGCGCGACGGCGCAGCGGTCACCGTGGTGCTGGCCGCGGAGAACTATCCCGGACGGCCGCGCGTCGGTGACGTCATCACCGGTGCGGACCACGACGGAGTGCTGCATGCCGGCACCGCGCGCCGCGATGACGGTGCAGTGGTGTCCACGGGTGGGCGGGTGCTCTCGGTGGTCGGCACCGGGGCCGACCTCGCCGCCGCCCGCGCCGATGCTTACGCCACGATCAGCGTAATTCGCCTGCCGGGAGCGCACTTTCGCTCTGACATCGGGCTCGCGGCCGCCGAAGGCCGGATCTCACTGAGCTGAGAGCAGCGGCGCCATCCACCGGATCTCCGGCGTCAGCTGCGCGGACCAGAATGCCCCGCTGTGCCCGCCGGGGGAGAAGCCGCCCGCCGGCGGTGTCGCCAACTGGGCGATGAACTGGCGCGTCGCGCCGGCGAACGGATCGTCGTCGCCGATGTCGATTCGCAGCGGGATGCGGTTGAGCTCGTCGAGTCCCCACACGCTGTTGGCGCGGTAGTCGTCCGCGCCGTCGAACGCCCCCGGCGCGGCCGCGCCAGGTGAGGTCCACAACGCCGGACTCACCGCGCAGATCGCCGCAGTACGTCCGGAGCCCAACCGGGAGCCCAGCAGCATGGCGCCGTAGCCCCCCATCGACCATCCGAGGAACGCCACGCGGGAGGTGTCGAGGCCCTCCTCGGCCAGCAGTGGCAGAAACTCGTCGAGCACCATCGCGCCGGAATCGTCGCCCGACGCACGCCGGTGCCAGTACCCGTTGCCGCCGTCGATGGCTGCCATCGCAAACGGTGGCAATCCCGCGGCGACCGCGTCGGCCAGAAACCGCTCGACGCCCATCGACATGACATCGGCGGCGCTGGAGTCCTTGCCGTGCAGCAGGATCACCGGGCGCAGCGGACCGTCCTGCCCCGGTGGGCGCGCGATCGCCCAATTCGCGGTCGCCCCGCCGCGGGCGGCGGAGCGCAGCGTCCCCGTCGTGTACGTGGGCGCCGGCGCCGCAGCCGCCTGCGGGGCCGTCACCGCGGTCACGGCGGCGGCCGTCAGGCCGGCCCGCACACTCAGGGCGAACAGCGCGCGGCGACTGAGCATCGGCATGGCGGCCATCATGCCAGGCACCCGCGCTGTGGGATTGAGGACGAATTGCCGAAAGCCCGATGCCGACCGGCCCCGACTGGCACCATGCTTTAGGTGACGGCAGCGGTGACTCCCAAGGGGGAGCGTCGAAGATATGCGCTGGTCAGCGCCGCTGCTGATCTGCTGTGCGAGGGCGGCTTCGACGCCGTCCGGCATCGTGCCGTGGCCCGTCGCGCCGGGCTGCCACTGGCCTCGACGACGTACTACTTTTCTTCGCTGGACGACTTGATCGCCAATGCGGTCGAACTCATCGGACTCCGTGAGTCCGAGCAGCTCAAGGACCGGGTGGGGGCGTTGTCGAGGCGCCGGCGTGGCGCAGAGTCGACCGCCGACATCCTGGTCGACCTCTTGGTCGGGGACACCCCGGAGCGGGCGACTGAGTTGCTGATCTCGCGCTACGAGCGCTACATCGCCTGCGCGCGGCAACCCGGTCTGCGAGACATCCAGCGGCGGATTCTCAAGCAACGCACCGATGCCGTCGTCGAAGTCATCGAGCGATCGGGTCGCTCGGTGCGCGCCGACATGCTGACCGCATTAGTGTGTGCCGTCGACGGTGCCGTAGTGGCAGCGATGGTGGGGGACGGCGATGGACCGCGGGAAACGGCCAGAGCCACTTTGATCGACGTCATCGACGTCCTTGCGCCATTCCACTAGTGCGATACACAACGAACTAGGAGGCGTGATGACGGACTCGGCGGCCAAGCCCGGGGTGGGGGACCAGCAGCCGCAACTCAAACGGGTCATGGGCCCCGGCCTACTGCTGTTGTTCATCGTCGGGGACATCCTCGGTACCGGTGTCTACGCTCTGGTCGGCGATGTTGCCGGTGAGGTCGGCGGGGCAGCCTGGCTGCCGTTCCTCATCGCCTTCATCATCGCCACCATCACCGCCTTCAGCTACCTGGAGCTCGTCACCAAGTATCCGCAGGCCGCCGGAGCGGCGCTGTACGCGCACAAAGCATTTGGCATCCACTTCATCACGTTCCTCGTGGCGTTCGTCGTGATGTGCTCGGGAATCACCTCCGCCTCAACGGCTTCCAGAGCCTTCGCGGCGAACTTCTTCGAGGGGACCGGGATTGAGGCGTCGAAGATCGCCGTCGCCCTGCTGGCCCTGGGTTTCATGGCCGCGCTCGCCGCGATCAACTACCGCGGTGTCGGGGAGAGCGTCAAACTCAATGTCGTCCTGACCATCGTCGAGATCACCGGTCTGGTGGTTGTCGTGATGGTCGGGTTCTGGGCGTTCACCCGCGGCGCCGATGTCGACTTCTCGCGCATCGTGGCCTTCGAGACTGGGGAGGAGAAAAACGCGTTCCTGGCGGTGACCGCCGCGACGTCGCTGGCCTTCTTCGCGATGGTCGGATTCGAGGACTCGGTGAACATGGCCGAGGAGACCAAGGATCCGGTCCGGACGTTCCCGAAGATCCTGTTGTCGGGCCTCGGGATCGCGGGCGTGGTCTACATCCTGATCTCGATCGTGGCGGTCGCCCTGGTACCGGTGGGAGAGCTGGAAGCCAGCGAGACCCCCTTGGTCGAGGTGGTCAAGGCCGGGGCGCCAGGATTGCCGATCGACGCGATCCTGCCGTTCATCACCATGTTCGCGGTCTCGAACACGGCCCTGATCAACATGCTCATGGCCAGCCGCCTGATCTACGGTATGGCGCGCCAGCACGTGCTGCCGCCGGTGCTGGGCACCGTGCATCCGACGCGCCACTCGCCCTGGGTCGCCATCGTCTTCACGACGGTCATCGCGTTCGCCGTCATCATCTACGTCAGCACCTCGGCCAGCAGCAACGCGATCGCGATTCTCGGCGGTACCACCAGCCTGCTCCTGCTGGCGGTGTTCGCGGTGGTCAACGTGGCGGTGCTGGTGCTGCGTCGCGATATCCAGCACGAGGGCAAGCATTTCAAGACGCCGACGGCGCTGCCGGTCATCGGCTTCGTCGCCTCGCTTTATCTGGTGACCCCGCTGTCGGGCCGGCCGCCGCAGCAGTACATCGTTGCGGGCGGCCTGGTCGTGCTCGGCATCGCGCTGTTCTTCCTGACACGGGCCATCAACCGTCAGCTCGGAATCCGCAACGGACAGATTACCGATCCGGCACATCTGGGGTCCGGTCCGGAATAGGTCACGCACACGAGAAAGGGGCGCCCCGGTTCGGGGCGCCCCTTCTTGTTGAGGGGTTTCACTGGATGTCGACGAAGTAGGTGCGGCCGGCGGGGACCTGGATGCGGTCGTCGCGCTGGGCGTCCCACACCCACTTGGTGAACTGCGGGCCGGGGCGGACCGAGACCACGGTGGCGTCCTTGAGGGCGCTGCTGCCTTGGCGGTTGACGATGACGCGGTTGCCGTCGGCCTCGAGCTGGCTGATCGTGGCTTGGGCGTCCCCGGAACCCGACGGGGCGGCGGCGGCCGGGGCGGCCAGGCCCAGGATCGCGGCGGTCAGGCCGGCGGCGGCCGAGGCGGTGATGGTGGCGGCGGCGGCGGTGGCGGTGAAGGTCTTCATTGTCCTTGTCCCCTCTGAATGTGGTTGGCGCTCTTGGTGATCTGCCCTGTGTAACCAGGGGGACAAGGGTTTGATTTCCCCTGGCAGTAATTGGCCCATCCGTGGCCGGATCTGGTATTCGCCTGCACGCATGAAGAAGGGGCGCCCCGGGGGGATGGGGCGCCCCTTCTTGTTTGAGGGGGTCTTACTGGACGTCGACGAAGTAGGTGCGCCCGGCGGGGACCTGGATGCGGTCGTCGCGCTGGGCGTCCCACACCCACTTGGTGAACTGCGGGCCCGGGCGCACCGAGACCACGGTGGCGTCCTTCAAAGCGGAGCTGCCCTTGCGGTTGACGATGACCCGGTTGCCGTCGGCCTCGAGCTGGCTGATCGTGGCTTGGGCATCCCCGGAACCCGACGGCGCGGCGGCGGCCGGAGCGGCCAGACCCAGGATCGCGGCGGACAGGCCGGCAGCGACCGAGGCGGTGATGGTGGCGGCGGTGGCGGTGGCGGTGAAGTTCTTCATTGCTCTCAATCCCTCGGTATCGGGTCGGAGCCGTGGAGCGAATCACGCGGTTTCGACGTCTTGCAGATCGTGGTGATCTGACCGTTGAAACCAGCCCGGCAAGGGTTTCATTTCAGCTGGCAGAAATTGATCTACGGGTGGCCGAAACCCATCACCCACACACCCGAAAAGTGTGCAGATCTGTCGGTGGCCGACGGCATAATAGAACACATGTTCGATGATGTGGTGGAGCTCGACCACCTCGGCCGCTTGGATGCTGCCGAGCTGATCGACGCCACCCGCGCCTGCGCGCGTACCGAGAACGCCCTGGCCGCGCAAGCTGGCCGCGCTGGCCGAATTGTTCATCCGCCGCACCGGGCTGAGCAGTGCCGCCGATCGGCGGGTGTGGTTTGTCGACCCCGACGCCGCCGTCGGCGCCGAACTCGGCGCCGCCCTGGGCATCAGCTCCCGGCTGGGCCTCTACGAAGCCCACCGCGCCGTGGTGCTGCGCGACCGGCTCCCCCAGGTACGGACCCTGTTCACCGACGGGCTGATCACCGAAGAAGTCGTGCGCACCATCATCTACCGCACCGAGCTGATCACCGACCCCGCCGTCATCGCCGAGGTCGACGCCACCCTCGCCCAGCACGCCCGGTTCTGGGGACACCTCTCGCGGCCCAAGATCGAGCAGGCCATCGACGCCACCGTGATCGCCCACGACCCCGCCGCCCAACGCATCCCCCGCACCACCAACACCGACCGCACCGTGGAATTCGGAGCCCCGACCGACGCCCCGGGCATCACCACCGTCTACGCCCGCATGAGCTCCAGTGACGCCACGGCACTGCAGCACCGACTCAATCGCCTCATCAACAGCGTCTGCGCCGCGGACCCCCGACCACCCGACGAGCGCCGCGACGACGCCCTGGCCGCCATCATCCACGGCCACGACAGCCTGGGCTGCCGCTGCGGCCTCAACGCGTGCGACGCCGGCCCGGCCCCCGACCGACCCGCCCCCAACACCAC
>JBNMQW010000009.1:0-224961 GCA_050205485.1 Mycolicibacterium vaccae
GGAGGAGGCGGCGCGCCACGCGCCGCCTCCTCCGGCACGCCAGGCGCCGCGCCCGCGATCCGGCCCGCCCCGGCAACCGACACCGCGGCAACCGCCGCCGCCGGCGCCCGCGGCCCAGCGGCCCCGGCGTCGACGGCGCCGCTGGCCTCATATCCTCCTGGCGATCCTGCTGGTGACGATCACCGCGACGGTCGGCGCCGCGGTGTGGATCGACATGTCGCTGCAGCGGGTGGCCGCGCTGACGAGCTACCCGGACCGGCCGGCGGCCGGCGCGGGCACCACGTGGCTGCTCGTCGGCTCCGACGGCCGCAGCGACCTGAGCCCGGAGCAGCAGGCCGCCCTCGCCACCGGCGGTGACCTCGGCAACAGCCGCACGGACACGATCCTGCTGGTGCACCTGCCCGGGCTGGGGTCGTCGAACCCGACGACGGTGGTGTCGATCCCCCGCGACTCCTACGTCGAGATCCCCGGATACGGCAGCGACAAGATCAACGCCGCGTTCTCGCTCGGCGGGCCCGCGCTGCTGACCCAGACCGTCGAGCAGGCCACCGGGCTGCGTATCGACCGCTACGCCGAGATCGGCTTCAGCGGGTTCGCCCGGCTCGTCGACGCCGTGGGCGGAGTGGAGATCTGTCCTGCCGAACCCATCAACGACCCGCTGGCCGGCATCGATCTGGCGGCCGGCTGCCAGCACGTCGACGGCGCCACCGCGCTCGGGTTCGTGCGCACCCGCGCCACCCCGCGCGCCGACCTCGACCGGATGGTCAACCAGCGGCAGTTCGTCTCGACTCTGGTTCAGCGCGCCGCCAGCCCCGCGGTGCTGCTGAACCCGTTGCGCTGGTATCCGATGGCGCGTGCGCTCGGCGAGACCCTGACCGTAGGCGACGGCGAACACGTCTGGAACATGGCTCGCCTGGCCTGGGCGCTGCGCGGCGACGTCACGACCGTCACCGTTCCGATCGGCGAGTTCGGCTCCAACGGCTCCGGCGCGGTGGTGGTGTGGGACGCCCAGGCCGCCGAGCAGTTGTTCACCGCGCTGGCCACCGATGCTCCGCTTCCGCAGTCCGTGCTCGACGCCGCCGATCCGTAACCGCCCAGCAAACCCTACGAGCCCTTTGTAAGCGGGGTCACACTGGGTACCCTTAGTTAGGTCACCCTCGTCTTATTTAGGTCGACCTTCGCTGACAACCCCCTCTGACCTGGCCTATCCTGGTGTCATGACGACGACAGACGCACTTGACACCAAGTTTCACAGCCTCCTGCACGATCAGGTCCGCAGCGAACTCGGCGCGTCGCAGCAATACCTGGCGATCGCCGTCCACTTCGATGCCGCCGACCTGCCGCAGCTGGCCAAGCTCTTCTACCGGCAGTCCATCGAGGAGCGCAATCACGCGATGATGCTGGTCCGCTACCTGGTCGACCGGGGCGTGCCCGTCGAGATCCCATCCCTGGACCCCGTGCGCAACTCGTTCGACACCCCGCGCGACGCGATCGGTCTGGCGCTGGACCTCGAGCGCGTGGTCACCGACCAGTTCAGCCGACTCGCCGCCACCGCCCGCGACGAAGGTGACTACCTCGGCGAGCAGTTCGTGCAGTGGTTCCTCAAGGAGCAGGTCGAGGAGGTCGCGCTGATGTCGACTCTGGTCAAGGTCGCCGAACGCGCCGGGGCCGATCTGTTCGACCTGGAGGCCTTCGTCGCCCGGGAGATCGAGGCGCCCGCCGCGGATCCCACCGCCCCGAAGGCCGCCGGCGGAGCGCTGTAAGACCCTGGGCGTCGGCCGGGCTCAGTCCCGGCCGGCGCCCGTCAGCCCGTCCTGTAACCAGGCCTTCGTCCGGCCCGGATGATTGGTCGCGACCCAGCCGACGCCGATGTCCTGGCAGAACTGCACGTCCTCGTAGTGGTCGACGGTCCAGCAGTACAGCGCGCGGCCCTGCGCCGCAGCGCGATCCACCAACTCCGGATGCTCGCGCAGCGTCGCGATCGACGGCCCCACCGCCGTGGCGCCGACCGTGGTGGCAGCACTGCCGCCCAGATAGCGCGACGTCTCGCCCAGCAGCACCGTCGGCAGGAGCGGCGCGGCCCGACGGATCCGCCACACCGCCGCCGCCGAGAACGACATCACCACCGCGCGGGACAGATCCGCCGACGCGGGTGCCGCGATGCCGTACCGGTGCAGCAGCGCCAGCACCTTGCTCTCCACGAGCGCGCCGTAGCGCACCGGGTGCTTCGTCTCGATGAAGATCTTCACCGGCCGATGCCAGTCCAGCACCAACGACACCAGATCGTCGAGGGTCAGCAGGCCGGTGTCGCCGATACTGCCGTCGGCGCGCCAACTCGGGTGCCACGCCCCGTAATCGAACTCCCGCAGCTGATCCAGCGTCATCTCGCTGACCAGTCCGGTACCGGTCGACGTGCGATCCAGCCGCCGATCATGCACACACACCAGATGCCCGTCGCGGGTCAGCCGCACATCGCACTCCACCCCGTCGGCGCCCTCCTCGAGGGCACGGACATACGCGGCGCGGGTGTGCTCGGGCAGTTCGGCCGAGGCGCCGCGGTGGGCCACCACGAACGGGTGGCCGCCGCCGGCCTGGGCAGAACTCATGGGCCTATGCTGCCGGGTTCCGGTCTTCGGGCTCAACCGCCGCGCCGTCGGCCCCATCGGGTTCGGCGGCCGGAACCGCGACCGGCACCCACCGTCTCGAGGGCCGCTCCACCGGCTGCCGCTCGAAGCCGAGGAACACCTGCAGCACCAGCACCAGCGCCGCGATCCCGAACAGGTAGGCCACGATCGTCGTCACCGTGTTGTCGGCGATGCCCTGCGGATCAGTCGTGAAGCTCGTGGCCATCGCGAAGATCGATACCGCCGTGGCGCCGATCCAGACCAGCGACCACAGCAGGATCGGGCCGCGCAGCCAGCGCTGCCGCGCCTCGGCCGCGGCCAACTCGATGACGAACACCGGCGCCCACGCCAGATTCACCACCGGAACGAGACAACCCGCGCGCAGCGACCACACCGGCCGCGGGTCCTGCTGCCCGAGGTGCGCGTAGGCAGCGGCCCGGCGCGCGATCAGCCAGTTGGTCAGGACGACCGCGCTGGCCACGACCATGAAGGCCGCGACCACGCTGAGGGCGACCCCGCCCCAGGTCGCACCGGCCGCAACCCACGGGTTCAGCAGCACGGTCCGGTTGACGATCAGCAGGATGTAGCGGATCAGATGCACGAGTGCGGCCGCCCCCAGCGCCGCCATGGTGACCACCAGGGTCATCTGCACGACGGTCGGCGACGGTCCCGGCCGCACCTCCTCGGTCGGTGCCGGGGTGTCGAAGTGCTCGACGAGACCCCAGCGCGGGATCGTCGGATACCGCGGCGTCGGCCCCAGGTTGCGCGGCCCGCGCCGCGGCGGCGGCGGGGCACCCGGACGCACCGCGACCCATCGGAACCCGGCGGGCAAGGATGCGGCGGGACGACCGCCCGCCTGTGGTGTTCCCGCAGATTGCGCCGGCCTGCCCCACCCCGGAGCAGGGGCGGTGCCGCTCGGCGCCAGCAGCGTGCCACGGCAGCGCGGGCACCACACGCGCTGCCGGTCCCGCACGTTCCACCGCGTCCCACACTGGGAACACACTTGGATCATCGGACCAGGATAGAGCCGTGGCGCCGTGCCACAGGCGGTCAGACCGTGCCCGCGGCGCCACCGTCGGTGATCACCGGGCGTCCGGCCGCGGCCCACGCCTCCATCCCGCCCGCGACGTTGATCGGCGCGAACCCCTGCTGCGCCAGGTACTGCGCCACCCGCTGCGACCTGCCGCCGAGGTGACAGACCACGTACACCTGCGCCTCGCGGTCGAGCTCGCCGAGCCGGGCCGGTATCTCGCCCATGGGGATGTGCTGAGCGCCCGGTGCGTGCCCGCGCTGCCACTCGTCGTCCTCGCGCACGTCGAGCAGGACGGTCGAGGCGTCGAACGTCGTGGGCACCTCGCCGATCTGCGCCTGCGGGATACCTGAGTCCTGTTGCCCGATCATGACGCCCATGCTGACATGCCGGAGTGGCCCAGGCCACATCAGTCCGGCAGCAATTGGTGCTCTGGCCCACACCTATCCACAGTTTCCACAGGTTCATCCACAGGCCACGCCCGTGGGCTGCGTGCGCTGGTGCCGGTCACGGCCATCTGCCCGGCCGCGCACTGTGGATAACGCCCAAAGGCGGCCCGCGGAGTTTGCACAGCCCGCCAAACGAACAGAGCGAAATCTCTCGATAGGCTAAGCAACTGGGGCGGTCGATCGGTCGATGTTTCCCGGATTTACGGTCAGCGAACTGACAGGTTATGATCGCCGTCACACAGCTTTTCTGTGACAGATCTCACTGAATCTGAATAGCTGGGGGAAGTAGGTAAGCGTGCAGGTGAGGAGCGTCTGATGTCGTCGTCGACAGGTTCGGGATCGGCATTCCCGCCTTCGGAGTGGCAGTCCTCCTCGCGCGCCTACACCCGCAGTCAGCTGATGGCATTCCTGCGCGCCGGCGTCATCGCCCTGGTCCTGCTGGCCGTTCTGGCCCTGATCATCCTGTTCTGAGCTGCCGTCCGCGCACCACGCGGACCCGCCAGCCCCGCACCGCGAGCACCACCCGGTAGGTGTCGGCCGCCCGCACCGGACCGAAGTGCCGGGAGTCGGTCACTCCGGCCGCCGAGGAGTTGTCCGACCGCGCCTCGAAGGTCGTGTCGTCCGGGTCCTCCCACACCTCGCCGACGCGTTTGACCAGATACATGGCCCGCCCCCGCGGGTCCGGAAAGACCCGCACCTGACCGGGTTTCACGTCGCCGCAGCCCACCGCCAGCAACCCGTCACCCGGTTGCAGAAACGGCGCCATCGAGTCCTCGACGACGACGAAACGACGTACTGGCCAGCATGATCGGAGCCCATGGTGCCAGCGCACGCCCTAAGGGTAAGTTAGAACCATGCTGCATCGACTGTTCACCAACGCGACCCCTGCCCACGCGCACTGCGACCTGTTCTGCGGCGTCTACGATCCCGCGCAGGCCAAGATCGAAGCGCTGTCCTGCCTCAAGACGATCCAGAAGTACCACGACTCCGATGACGAGCACTTCAAGACGCGCGCCATCATCATCAAGGAGCGCCAGGCCGAAGAGGCCAAGCATCACCTGATGGTGCTGTGGGCCGACTTCTTCACCAAGGACCACTTCGAGCAGTTCCCGAACCTGCACCAGCTGTTCTGGGAGGGCGTGAAGGGTGCCGGCGACGTCAAGAAGTCGCTCGACCCGGCCGTCGCCGAGAAGCTGCTCAAGACGATCGACGAGATCGCCGACATCTTCTGGCAGACCGACAAGGGCAAGCAGATGGGCGTGTACCCGCCTGCCTGAGGCCCTTTCCACCCACTGTCCGCGAACCCGGCTCGGTCCCACGACCGAGCCGGGTTTGTTTCGTTAGCACTCAACTCCTCTTGCGTGCCAGCTCGGTGCTGCCGCATTCTGTGCCAATCGACCCACAGTCGTGTCGGGCATTTGCGCACCAGGATGCCGGGAGGCGAAGTTGGAATTCGGGTCCAGTAGGGCGATCGGAATCGCCCCGTTCCATTCCGGGGGCTCCCTCAAGGGTTTCGTGGTGTCCGGCCGCTGGCCGGACTCCACGAAAGAATGGGCCCAGCTGTTGATGGTGGCGGTACGTGTCGCATCGCTGCCCGGATTACTGTCCACCACAACGATATTCGGCGCTCGCGAAGAGTTGCCCGACGATCCGGAGCCGGGCACGGTGGGACTGGTGCTCGCCGAAGGGCCCGTGGTCGGCGAATCCGCGGTGGCGCCTGGCCGTTTCGCCGAGACCCAGCCCCCGGCGCTGCTGATGCTGCACCCGCCGTCGGAGACCACGCCCTCGCTGCCGGAGTGCAGCGGGGCCGCGTCCGGGTGCGTGTTGCTGCCGGGGTTGCCGCATCTCGGCCTGGAACACCGTGCGGCATGGGTGGAAGCCGAGGCGGACGGCACGGTGACGTCGATGGTCAGCCGGGTCGGGGTAGATCCGATCAGCCATCCCGATACCGCGATTCTGGCGATGTTGCTTGCCGCGTAAGGGCTTTCGAAGAACGTGATTCGGGCCCCTGAACAGGTTGTTCGGCGACCCGAAATCAGCCCGCGCCCTGGCGATCTCGCGCTCGAACGGTTATGGTCGGTCGCATAAGCGAAGGGGAGTAGCCCCCAATCGTCGTGTCGACATACTGGCGTGAGCCCGGCCGGCGAACCACCTCGGGTGGTGGGCGAGACCTTCGACCGAAGTTCGTGAGACCGAGCGTCCCGCGGGCCGAGCGTCGAAAGGTCGCCAATGCTCTCTGCCATCCTCGTGAGCCTCGCGGTCGTCTTCGTCGCCGAGCTGGGTGACAAGTCCCAGCTGATCACCATGACGTACGCGCTGCGTCACCGCTGGTGGGTGGTGCTCTCCGGGGTCGGCATCGCGGCCATGCTCGTCCACGGGCTGTCGGTGACCATCGGACACTTCCTGGGCATGACGCTGCCGGAGCGGCCCATCGCCTTCGCCGCCGCGATCGCGTTCCTGCTCTTCGCGGTGTGGACCTGGCGCGAAGGCCGCAGTGGCGGGGAGGGTGGCGGGGACGCCGAGGATTCCGGCGAGGGCTCCGCACCCCAGAACGTCGAGCCGCGGTTCGTCGTGTTCGCGATCGTCTCGTCCTTTGTGCTCGCCGAGCTCGGCGACAAGACCATGCTCGCAACGGTGGCCCTGGCCAGTGACCGCCCGTGGCTCGGCGTCTGGATCGGCGCGACGCTGGGCATGGTGGCCGCTGACGGCCTGGCGATCGCGGCCGGCGCGCTGCTGCACAAGCGGCTCCCGGAGCGGTTCCTGCACGGGCTGGCCAGCGTGCTGTTCCTGTTGTTCGGACTCTTCCTGTTGTTCGACACGGCGCTGGGACTGCCCTGGGTCGCCATCGGCGTCACGGCCGCCACGGCGGCGACCGCAACTGCTGTCACATTGGTCACTTGGGTTCGCCAGCGCCGCATTGCGTCACCGTCTCAGCCCGATCAGGACGGTTCCCGGTCTGCCACTGGCTACTGACACTCTGCCTGAGTAGATTGTGTCTGGTTCCGACACGAGTTTGCCGTCCGACATGGCGTGAGCCCTGCTCACAGGCATATTGACGCCCCGGTCAGGCCCTTCTCTCAGCAAATATTCAGGCAGGGCTCAGGGTCGTGATCTGGGATTGCCGGGCCCAGAGCGGCCCATCGCCGACCGGGCCGTCGAGCAACTGCTGCATCCTCTGTAACTTCGGACCCGTTATTATTTGCCTAGCTGCACCTTGTATCGAGCGTGCGAGGTCCGTGCAGCGACGTCGTTGATGCAGCAGCGACATGATCCCGGGGAACGGCGGAGGAACATTTCCACCGTTTGCACTTGGTTGTCGACCTAACTCTCGCTACCATAATCAGCAAATACGCCGCCCGTTATACCCGCTCGCTTTTTTGTGGAGGTCAACTCGATGAGCAACACGTTTGCCGCTCGCCTGAACCGCTTGTTCGACACCGTCTACCCGCCCGGACGTGGCCCGCATACGTCCGCCGAGGTCATCGCCGCGCTCAAGGCCGAGGGCGTGACCATGTCCGCGCCGTACCTCTCGCAGCTTAGGTCGGGCAATCGGACCAACCCGTCGATGGCGACGATGGCCGCACTTGCCAACTTCTTCCGCATCAAACCGGCTTACTTCACCGACGACGAGTACTACGAGAAGCTCGACAAGGAGCTCACCCTCCTGGCCGGGATGCGGGACGAAGGCGTGCGGCGGATTGCCGCCCGCACCGTCGGTCTCTCGCCCGAGGCCAAGCAGGACATCGTCGAGAAGGTCGACGAACTGCGCCGTCGCGAGAACCTCGATTAGCCTCGGATCAGCTTTTCTGCGGCAGCGGCGAACGCGGCGCCGACGGCACCGCTGGATCGCCGTCGCCGCGGTCCAGCGCGCGGTACTGACGGGCGATCTCCAGAATCCATTCCCGATCCGAGTAGTCGGGCGGTTGGCGTAACCACGCCAGGCCGGGAAAGCCGTGGTGTTCCGCGTCGTCTCGGCCCTGGTGAATCCAGGCGGCGATGGACGCCGCCTGGTCGCGAGCGGACACGTTGGGCGCGTCGTCGGCAGGTTCCCCGAGGGCAACCCCCTCCCGGCTCTCCTCGTCCTCGGGTGCCTCGTCCTCAGGCACCCCGTCGTCGGCGCCCGGTCGGCGTGTTCCCTCGGCTGCGGTGGCCTCCAGGTAGAGCGCATCGGAGATCAGCGACATCCGCTCGGCGACCCGGAACACCAGCGGCCCCCGCGGGCGCACGCCGATGCCGACATCGGGATGCCGACGGCCCAGCTCGTCGAGCAGGGGCTGGATCACCCGCAGCTCCCGGCGCGCGCCGAACCAGTCCTCCAGGCTGGGCAACAGCGAGCCGGCCGCGACGATCAGCATCGCGATGCCCAGCAGGGTCGCACCGGTGCCGATACCGACCAGGCCGGGTGTGCCGACCGCACGCAGCAGGAAGAACGCCAACGCCAGCGCGATCAGCACGATGCCGAGGGTGAACACGAACAGCGCCCGCCCGCGCCGCGTCCGGTTGGAGTGCCGCAGGCCGGCCCACACCACCAGGCTCAGCGCCAGCAGCACGTAGAGCAGCGGCAGCAGCCACGCCCACGACGTCGTCTCCGAACCGAGGTTGCGCCGCAGGTACTCCTCCGGCGACATCTCCTCCTGTTTCTCGGCCCGCAGGAACACCGCCATGCTGATCGCCGCGATGACCGTGGCCACGCCGTACTGGACGATCGCGATCCGGCGCGCAACGGCCGGGCTGCGGACCGAGGACACCGTCGTGATCATCACGCAACTGCCTGCCGCACAACCGATGAGCGCGACCTGACTGAGGCCCACCGACATGTTGGGCCAGCCCAGCGCGGTGTCGATGAGCAGGGCGAGCGGCTGCCAGTTCAGCGCCGCCACCGCGCCGAGGCTGCCGAGCGCGACGATCATCGCGGTGCTCACCAGAGACTGCTTGTTGACCAGTGCCCACCCGATGCGCAGGCCGGTGGCCAGCCCGAGCAGCCCGGCGATGACCCAGACGATCAACCAAACGCCTCTCCGAGGCGCACCTGCACGATCGAGGACCGGTCGGACGGCAGCCGTCCCAACCGGTAGATGAGCAGCGCCGCGAAGTCCTCCGCCTCCTGCTCCTGGTCCTCGCCGGCCGGCCCCATGCACCCGGTGCGCTGATTGAGCATGTATCCGATCAGGTCGGAGGTCGCCAGCTCGGTGCTCTCCCGGGCGGCCTGCACGACCGGGATGCCCTCGTGGCCGAGGACCAGGTGCCCCAGCTCGTGCGCCAGGGTGCGGTCCCAGGCGGGCAGTCCCCGCTGGATCAGGAAGACGTCGTGGTCGGCGTACTGCCGCCACTGTCCGCACACTCCCGGGGGCAGTTCGGCGGTGGTCAGTTCGATGGGCCGGCCGCGGTCCTCACCGACTGCCTGCACCAGACGGGGCAGGGTGATCTCGCCGCGCCGCGGGGCCAGGTTCAGCACCTCAGTGACCGCGCGGGTGACGCGCCGGCTCGCAGGCATCGAACCCCCTTTCTCGAGTCCACTATGCGCCGCACACCTGTTCGGGATGAGCGGTTTCGGTCAGGTCATGAAACGGTTGAGCGGCCGGTCGGCGCCCGCACGCCCCGCGCTGGCCTGGCGGTATCCGACCAGTCCGCCCGCGGCGGTGAGCACCAGGATGCCCGCCAGCCCCGGCAGCGCCACCGCCGCGATCTGTGGCAGTCCCGCCGCCCGCAGGTACTCGGGGTACCCGGCACGCGACCCCGCCGGCACCGGGCTGGTCAGCGCCGTGGCCGGCTCCCGTGGCCGAGGGCTGCGTGGCGCCTCGGGACGCGGTGCGGCCGCGCCGGGCCCGGCCGGACGGGGGCCCACCGCCCCGGGCGCCGCCGGCAGCACCGGGACGCTGACCGGCGCACCGGCCGGGGACGTCAGCGGCAGATCGACCCCGGGGACGGTGTCGAGGACGTCGGGGTCGGTCGGCTCGCCCAGCGGGGGCGGGACCAGGGGCGGAGCCTCGGGCGGCGGGAACGTCCACCCCGGCAACCGCCCGGTCGGCCAGCCGCTGCCGTCGCGGTCAGAGGGGCTCTCGAGGTCGTCGCGGTCCCGGCCGGCGACGCCGGCACCGCAGTCGCTGTCGCGACGGTGGCAGCGCGGCCGCGGCTCCGCGCGGCGTTGCTCGGGTACGCGGGCGAGGCTGCGGCGCTCGCTCACCGGGTCCGAGTCGCCGCCCGTGGCGCCACGGTCGGGCACGGGGGCCTTGTCGGCACCGGCGGTGCCGGCGGCGGGGCCGGTCAGGGCGACGACCGCGAGGAGTGCTGCCGCAGCGAGGCGCGCTCCCGAAACCACGACGTCACCGCCCTCCCGGGGAAGCCATCCATCCAGCTGTTGGTCGCTCGATTCTCGCACGGCGGATTTGCTCAGGAAAGGTCACGGGCGGCGATCGCCGGGACGAGCGCGTCCCGGACGGACCGCGAACGATAATGTTGGCTGCGTCCCACCGATTCAGCGTGGGCGACGCCGACGAACCGACCGGGAGGCTGCAGGGATGGGTCTTTTCAAACGCAAGTCCCGCGCTACCCGCAAGGCCGAGGCGCGCGCCATCAAGGCCAAGGCCAAGCTGGAGGCCCGCCTGTCGGCCAAGAACGAGGTCCGCCGCTTCAAGGCAGAGCAGAAGGCGCAGACGCGTGCGCTGGCCGCGCAGTTGAAGGCCCAGCGGGCCAGCGACCGCGCGGCGCTGCGGGTGGCCGAGACCCAGCTGAAGGCGGCCCGCGAGGGGAAGCTGCTCTCCCCCGGCCGGATTCGCCGCGTGTTGACGGTGACCCGGCTGCTGGCCCCGGTCGCGGTGCCGCTGGTGTACCGGGCGTCGATCGCCGCCCGCGGCCTGATCGACGAACGCCGCGCCGACCGGCTCGGTGTCCCGCTGAGCCAGTTGGGGCAGTTCTCCGGTCACGGCGCCGGGTTGTCGGCGCGTATCGCCGGGGCGGAGCACTCGATCGGGCTGCTCACCGAGAAGAAGCCGAAGGACGCCGAGACGCGGCAGTTCGTCTCCGCGATGACCGACCGGCTCGGCGAGCTGGCCGCGGCCGTCGCCGCCGCGGAGAACATGCCGTCGGCGCGGCGCCGCGCCGCCCACGCCGCGATCTCCGAGCAGCTCGACGGCATCGACGCCGACCTGATGGCCCGGCTCGGGGTGGCCTGATCGGTGTGAGAGCCCTGTGAAAGCCCTCGGCCGCATGCTGGCCGCGCTCGCCGCGGCCGTTCTGCTCGTCGGTGGCGCCGGCGCGGGCCCCGCCTGGGCCCACGCCACGCTGATCGGCTCCGATCCGGCCGCCGACAGCGAGGTGGCCAGCCCGCCGGAGCGGGTCAGCGCGACGTTCAACGAGACGATGCAGCCGCAGTTCGCCGCGATGACGGTGGTGGGTCCCGACGGGCAGCAGTGGGGCGACGGTAATCCCGTCGTCGAGGACGCGGTGATCAGCATCGGTGTCCGTCCCGGCGGCCCGGCCGGTGAGTACACGGTCAACTACCGAGCGACGTCGGCCGACGGTCACGTCGTGAGCGGATCCTGGTCGTTCCGCGCGGCGGCCGCCGCGCCCGGTTCTTCGCCCGCCGTCTCCGGCCCGCCCGAACCCGCTACTCCGGCTCCCACCGCCGAACCCGCCCCGGCCGACGCCGACGGTGGCGGGGTGCCGGTGTGGCCGTTCGTCGCGGGCGCGGTGCTGGTGGTCGTGCTGGGCGCAGTGTGGGCGGTTCGGCGCCGGCAGTGACCCGGCGCCGCGCGGTGGCCGGCGCGGCCGTGCTCACCGCGATCACGTGTGTGCTGGCCTGGGCGCTCGCGTTCCCCGGCGTCGGACTCGCTCCGGCCGTGGTCCGTGCCGTCGCCGACGGTGCCGCGGTGGTGACGCTCGGCCTGGCCGTCGTCCCGATGCTGGACGCGGGCCGCCACCGCGGCGAGTTGCGGCGCAGCGCGGTGGTGCCCCTGGTGGCTGCCGCCGCGGTCTGGTTGGCGACCGAGCTGGTGCGGCTCGTCCTGCTCGCCGCGGCCGCCGCGGGCGCCTCGCCGCTGACCGTCGGTTGGCGCACCGCCTACACGTTCGCGGTCTCGACGGGTGCTGGCCGGGCCGCTCTGCTGACCATCGCCGCCGCGGCGCTCGTCCTCGCGCTGGCCGCCTGGGCGCCGCCGACACCGACCACCGGCAGCACCGCCGTCGCCGCGGCGGCCGTCGGGCTGCTCGGACACCCGCTGACCGGCCATCTGGCGCACGACCCGCTGGGCAGCCTCGCCCTCGCGGCGCATGTGCTGGCGGCGGCGCTGTGGTGCGGCACGCTCGCCGCGATGGTGCTGACCGTCGAACACCGGGGACAGTGGTCCCGGGTGCTGCCGCGATTCTCACAGCTGTCGCTGTGGTGTGTGCTGGCACTGCTGACCGGGGGGATCGTGGCCGCGATCACCGAAATGGGTTCCGTCTCCGCACTTCTCACGACAAGCTACGGGCGCGTCCTGACGGCGAAGATCGCCTGCACGATCGTGCTGCTGGGACTGGCCTGGCGGCACCGGACGGTGTGGGTGCCCGCAGCCCGCGGGCACCGCAGCCCCGCACAGCTGTCCCGCCGGCGGGCGGAGACCGAACTGGCGGTGATGGGTGTGGCGATCGCGGCCGCAGGCGTGCTGGCCGTCACCGGCTGAGCGCTGGTGGGGACCCGGGCGTACCGCCTGGCATGATGGGAACCACTGCCGGGCGTACACTCGAAGGAGCAATCACATGGCAGAGCAGCCGGATCGGCCCGAGGAACGGGCCGACGCCGCGACCCCGCAGCCTGATTCGTCGACGCCGCCGGCCAAGAAGACCCCGGCCAAGAAGACCCCGGCCAAGAAGGCACCTGCGAAGAAGGCCGCTCCGGTGAAGAAGGCTGCCGCCAAGAAGGCCGCCCCTGCGAAGAAGGCCGCGCCGGCGAAGAAGGCACCCGCCAAGAAGGCGCCGGCCAAGAAGGTGGCCGCCGAGCCGACCCCGGAGCCGGCCCCAGCCGAGGATGCCGTCGCCACAGCCGCCAAAGAGGCTGCGGCACAGGCCAAGTCGGCGGTAGCGACAGCCAGCAACGTGGCTTCGGCCCCGGTGCCGGCACCGGACACGTCGTCGTCCTCGCGGATCCCGATGGCCGCGGCCGCGGTCACCGGCCTGCTGGCGCTGCTCGTGGTGCTGGTGGTGGCCCGCCGTTCCGGGGGCCACCGCGGGTGAGCGCGCTCTTCCGCCCCACCGCCGATCTCGTAGACGACATCGGACCCGAGGTCCGCAGCTGCGACCTGCAACTACGTCAGCTCGGCGGGCGTGACCAGTTCGCCGGTCCCATCACCACGGTGCGCTGCTTCCAGGACAACGCCCTGCTCAAGTCGGTGCTCTCCGAACCGGGCGACGGGGGCGTACTGGTCATCGACGGCGCAGGTTCGCTGCACACCGCACTTGTGGGCGACGTGATCGCCGAGCTGGCCCGGTCCAACGGCTGGTCTGGTCTGATCGTCCACGGCGCCGTGCGCGACGCCTCCACGCTGCGCAATCTGGACATCGGCATCAAGGCGCTGGGCACCAATCCGCGCAAGAGCACCAAGACCGGTGAGGGCGAGCGCGACGTTCCCGTCGAGTTCGGCGGCGTGGTGTTCCACCCGCGCGACATCGCCTACAGCGACGACGACGGGATCGTCGTCGTCTCGCCCCCGGCCTGACCGGACCCGGTCAGGCCGACGCGGCCAGCGGCGCGCTCGCGCGGGTGAACTGCAACTCCTTGTCGTCGACCTTGCCGCGGCGGATCAGCGCGATGTCGACGAGATAGTTCTGCTTGAGCCGCCACGGCGCCTTGGAGCCGGACTTCGGCAACCGGTCGAGCGCACGCTTGATGTAGCCCGATGTCAGGTCCACGAACGGCAGCCGCTCGACGTCGGCGCCGGGTTCGCGCGGCGCCACCACGGCGTACCCGTTGGTGTCCATGTACTTCAGCAGCCGGGCGACGAATTCCGACGTGAGGTCGGCCTTCAGCGTCCACGATGCGTTGGTGTAGCCGAACGTGAACGCCATGTTGGGGATGCCGGAGAGCATCATGCCCTTGTAGGCGACCGAGTCGGCCAGGTTGACCGGCTTCCCGTTGCGCAGCACGTCGGCGCCGCCGAAGAACTGCACGCTCAAACCCGTTGCGGTGACGATGATGTCGGCCTCGAGCACCTCACCGGACTGCAGCTGGATTCCGTCGGCGGTGAGCCGATCGATCTTGTCGGTGACCACGTCGGCCTTGCCCTTGCGGATGGTCTTGAACAGATCTCCGTTGGGCGCCAAGCACACTCGCTGATCCCACGGCTTGTAGTCCGGGGCGAAGTGCCGGTCGTAGTCGAAGCCCTTGGGCAGGCGCCGTTCGGCCATGGTGCGCAACGCCTTCCGGAAGACGTCGGGGAACATGCGCGCCGTCTGGTACTGAGCGGTGGCCTGCAGGATCGCCTTCCAGCGCGTCGCGGCGTAGGCCACCTTCTCCGGCAGCAGTTTGTAGGCCCGCGCGGCGAAGGGATCCTTGTCGGGCAGCGCCCCGACGTAGGTGGGGGTGCGCTGCAGCATCGTGACATGCTCGGCGCCGGTGTCCACGAGGGCGGGGATGAGCGTGATCGCGGTCGCACCGCTGCCGATCACCACGATCTTCTTGCCCTGGTAGTCGAGGTCCTCGGGCCAGTGCTGCGGATGGATGACGGTGCCGGTGAAGTCCTCGATGCCGGGGAACTCCGGTGAGTAACCCTGGTCGTAGTTGTAGTAGCCGCTGCACGCCCACAGGAAGCCGGTGTGGATCTCGGCGCGCTCCCCGTCGCGTTCGACGGTCAGCTCCCAGCGCTGGTGCTCGTCGGACCAGTTGGCCGCGATCACCTTGTTGCCGTAGCGGATGTGCTTGTCGATTCCGTTCTCGACCGCGGCCTCGTTGAGGTAGTTCCAGATCGACGGCCCGTCGGCGATGGCCTGGTCGGTGGCCCACGGCTTGAAGTGGAAGCCGAGCGTGTACATGTCGGAGTCCGAACGGATGCCGGGGTACTTGAAGAGGTCCCAGGTGCCGCCGAGGCGCTCGCGGCGCTCGAGGATCACATAGTTCTTCTCCGGGCAAGCCTGCTGCAGGTGCCAGGCGGCACTGATGCCGGAGATCCCGGCTCCCACGATGACGACGTCGACATACTCGGTCATGGCGTCAAGTTATCAACGCGGTGTCGAGTCGTCAACACCGTGTTGAGAAATCTCGACACGATGTAAAGTCACGTGGGTGACCCGCGCTCGCACCACCCGCTCGCCCCGCGGCCGCCGACCGTCCCGGCCGTCGGGCGACGAGCGGGAACTGGCCATCCTGGAGACCGCCGAACGACTCCTGGCGCACCGCCCGCTGGCCGAGATCTCCGTCGACGACCTGGCCAGGGGCGCGGGTATCTCGCGGCCGACCTTCTACTTCTACTTCCCGTCCAAGGACGCGGTGCTCCTGACGCTGCTCGAGCGCGTCATCGGCGAAGCCGACGTGGCACTGGACGCGCTGATCCGCAACCCGCCGCGGGAGCGCAATGCGTTCTGGCGCGGCGGCATCGACGTCTTCTACTCCACCTTCCGCGCACACCGCGCGCTGGTCGGCCCGGCCAACGCCGCGCGCTACACCAACCCCGAGGTCCGCGACCTGTGGTCGGCGTTCATGCAGCGCTCCGTCGACCACACCACGAGCGTGATCGTCGCGCTGCGGGAGCGCGGGGAGCTGCCCGAGAACCTGCCGGCCGAAGAGTTGTCGACGTCGCTGAACCTGCTCAACGAAGCCGTGATGACGGCGTCGTTCGCCAGCCAGAAGCCGGCCGTCGCCGACGAGCGCGTGCTGGACAACCTGGTGCACATCTGGATGGCCGCGATCTACCGCGACGCCCTCTGACCTGTCGGCCCGGGATGCGAACATATGTTCGTGTCCCACGGCGCCATCCTGCATGCCGACCTCGACTCGTTCTACGCGTCGGTGGAACAGCGCGACGACCCGTCGCTGCGGGGCCGTCCGGTGATCGTCGGCGGCGGCGTGGTCCTCGCGGCCAGCTACGAGGCCAAGGCCTTCGGTGTGCGTACCGCGATGGGCGGCCGCCAGGCGCGGGCCCTGTGCCCGCAGGCCATCGTGGTGCCCCCGCGCATGGCCGCCTACTCCCAGGCCAGCGCGGCGGTGTTCGACGTCTTCGCCGACACCACCCCCGTGGTCGAGGCACTCTCGATCGACGAGGCGTTCCTCGACGTCAGCGGTCTGGGCCGGGTCTCCGGCACCCCGGTGCAGATCGCCGCGCGGCTGCGTGAGCAGGTCCGCGAGCGGGTCGGCCTGCCGATCACCGTCGGCATCGCCCGCACCAAGTTCCTCGCCAAGGTCGCCAGCCAGCAGGCCAAGCCCGACGGCCTGCTGCTGGTGCCGCCCGATCGGGAACTGGCGTTCCTGCACCCGCTGCCGGTCCGCGCGCTGTGGGGGGTCGGCGCCAAGACCGCCGACAAGCTCCGGGCGCACGGAATCGAGACGGTGGCCGATGTGGCCGAACTGAACGAGGCGACGCTGGCCTCGCTGGTCGGCGGCGCGATGGGCCGCCAGGTCTACGCGCTCGCGCACAACATCGACCGCCGCCGCGTCGTCACCGGGCGCCGCCGGCGCTCCGTGGGGGCGCAGCGCGCGCTGGGCCGCGCGGGCAACAGCCTCTCCGCAGCCGAGATCGACGCCGTCGTGGTCAACCTCGTCGACCGGATCACGCGCCGAATGCGCGCGGCCGGCCGGTCGGGGCGCACGGTCGTACTGCGGATGCGTTTCGACGACTACGGCCGGGCGACCCGGTCGCACACCATGGCGCGGGCCACTGCGTCCACCGACGTCATCCTCGCCGCGGCTCGGCAGTTGGTCGCCGCCGCGCAACCGCTGATCGCCGCACGCGGCCTGACCCTCGTGGGCTTCGCCGTCTGCAACATCGACCGCGACGGGGCCTCCCAACTGGAGCTGCCGTTCACCACCCAGGCGGACAGCACCGCGATCGACAGCAGCCAGATCGACACCGCCGTCGACGCGATCCGCGGCCGGTACGGCAACGGCGCGCTGACCCGCGGCGTGCTGCTCGGGCGCGACCCGGGCCTGGAGATGCCGATGTTGCCCGACTGACACTCTTGACCTCAACCGCGGTTCAGGTCATAGCGTCCGGACATGACGCGAATCGACTTGGGGCGGTACGGGTTCTGCGTCGACGAGGATGTCGACGAGCTCAGCGATCGCCTGGTCGACGCGCTGGTGGCCTGGGGCAGCCCGCAGCAGATCATCGGGCACGCGAAGCTGTTGCACGACGCCGGCGCCGACCACGTCACGCTGACCGTCCTCGGGGCGCAGACCCAACCCACGGGCGTGGCGGCGGCACGGCTGCTGGCCGCGGAACTCAGCTAGCCGGCGCGGGTCCAGGAGAGCAGGTCCTCGGCGGGCCAGGTGTTGACGATGCGCTCGGCCGACAGCCCCGCGTCGAGGGCGCGCTGGGCGCCGTAGCCGAGGAAGTCGAGCTGGCCGGGCGCGTGGGAGTCGGTGTCGATCGAGAACACGCAGCCGATGTCCATGGCGAGGTGCAACAGTCGGGTGGGCGGGTCGCGGCGCTCGGGCCGGGAGTTGATCTCCACGGCGGTACCGGCGTCCCGGCACGCGGTGAAAACCTTCTCGGCGTCGAACTTCGACTCCGGACGCATGCCCCGCCCGCCGGTGACCAGCCGGCCGGTGCAGTGCCCGAGCACGTCGGTGTGGGGGTTGGTGACGGCCTTGACCATGCGCCGTGTCATCGCCGGGGCGTCCATGGCGAGTTTGGAGTGCACGCTGGCCACCACCACGTCCAGACGCTCGAGCAGTTCGGGTTCCTGGTCCAGGGAGCCGTCCTCGAGGATGTCGACCTCGATGCCGGTGAGAATGCGCATGGGGGCGACCTTCTCGCGGATCTCGTCGATGACCTCCAACTGCTCGCGCAGCCGCTCCGCGGACAGGCCGTTGGCGATCTTGAGCCGGGGTGAGTGGTCGGTCAGCGCGCAGTACTCGTGCCCGAGGTCGCGGGCGGCCAGCATCATCTCCTCGATCGGCGCCGACCCGTCGGACCAGTTGGAATGCACGTGCAGATCACCGCGCAACGCAGCCCGCAGTTCGCCGCCGCCGAGGTCCTGGGCGGACGCGCGGAGTTCGGCCAGGACGTCGGGTTCCTGCCCGGCCCAGGCCTGGGCGATCACCTTGGCCGTCTTGGGACCGACCCTGGGCAGGGTCTGCCAGCTGTTGGCGGTGCCGTGGCGCTCGCGCTGTTCCTCGGTCAGTGCGGCGACGACGTCGGCGGCGTTGCGGTAAGCCATCACGCGGCGGGGGTCTTCGCGGGCGCGGTCCTTGTAGTAGGCGATCTGACGCAGCGCGATGACCGGGTCCATGCTCCCAGTGTGCCCGCGGGCGGCCCCGCGCTAAGCTGGTTGATAAATCGTTCAATCCATCAATCCGTGAAGACTCTTCGATGCCCGACCGTTTCCCCGCCGACCGGCAGCGGCCCCTCTACGAGATCAAGGCCAACCTGTTCAAGGCGCTCGCCCACCCGGCGCGCATCCGGGTGCTCGAGATCCTGTGCGCCACCGGCGGCCCCACCCCGGTCAGCGACATCCTCGCCGACACCGGGATCGAGCCCACGCTGCTGTCGCAGCACCTCGCGGTGCTCAAACGGCACCACGTGGTGACGGCCCGCCGCACCGGAAACGCCGTGTACTACGAGCCGGCCCACCCGCTGGTCGCCGAGCTGCTCGTCATCGCCCGCACCTTCCTCGCCGACACCCTCGCCGGTCAGCGCGACCAGCTCAGCTCCCTCGACGCGCTGCCGCCCCTGGAGAAGCGGCCGTGATCGCCCGCACCCTGGGGCGGCTGCTACCGAATCGCCGCGACTACGCCGACCTGCCCCGCTCGTGGCGGCGGGACATCGTGGCCGGCGTCACCGTCGGCGTGGTGGCCCTGCCGCTGGCACTGGCGTTCGGTATCAGCTCCGGTGTCGGCGCGGCCGCCGGGCTGATCACCGCGGTGGTCGCCGGTCTGGTGGCCGCCGTCTTCGGCGGCTCCTCGGTCCAGGTGTCCGGCCCCACCGGCGCGATGGCCGTCATCCTCGCGCCCATCGTCGCCACCCACGGCCTGAGCAGCATCGCCCTGGTGACCGTGCTGGCCGGCGTCATCGTGCTGGTCGCCGGCGCCACCGGCCTGGGCCGGGCGGTGACGTTCATCCCGTGGCCGGTGATCGAGGGCTTCACCCTGGGCATCGCCGCGATCATCTTCCTCCAGCAGGTTCCGGCGGCGTTCGCGGCGACCGCCCCACCCGGACAGCGCACCCTGCCCGCCGCGTGGCACGTCGTCACCCACGCCGACTGGTCCCAGGCCGCCAAGACCCTCGGAGTGATCGCGTTCGTCGCGGTCCTGATGCTCGCCCTGCCGCGGCTGCACCGCGCCATTCCCGAGTCGCTGGCCGCCGTCGTCGCGGCCACGGTCGCGGTGACGCTGCTGGGGGTGTCCGTGGCGACCATCGGCGAGCTGCCGTCGCACCTGCCCGCCCCCGCGCTGCCCCAGGTGGACCCGGGCGTGCTGCGCGACCTGCTCGGCGCGGCGCTGGCCATCGCGGCGCTGGCCGCCATCGAATCCCTGCTGTCGGCGCGCGTCGCGGCCACGATGTCCCCGACCGGGCCCTACGACCCGGACCGGGAACTCGTCGGCCAGGGTCTGGCGTCGATGGCGTCCGGGATGTTCGGCGGCATGCCGGCCACCGGCGCGATCGCCCGCACCGCGGTCAACGTCCGGTCCGGCGCGCGCACCCGGGTCGCTGCGATCGTGCACTCGCTGCTGCTGCTCGGGGTCGTCTACCTGGCCACCGGTCCGGTCGCGGCGATCCCGCTGGCGGCGCTGGCCGGGGTCCTGATGGTGACGTCGTTCCGGATGATCTCGGTGCGGACGGTTCGCCGCATCCTGACCTCCACCCGCTCCGACGCCGCGACATTCGTGCTCACCGCCGCGGTGACGGTGTGCTTCGACCTGATCGAGGCCGTCGAGATCGGCGTGCTGGTGGCGGCGTTCTTCGCGCTGCGCAGCGTGGCCCGCCGCAGCAGTGTGGTCCGCGAGGACCTCCCCGTTCCCTACCGCCCCGGCGACGAGGAGATCGCGTTGCTGCGGCTGGACGGCGCCATGTTCTTCGGTGTGGCCGAACGGATCTCGAACGCGATCGTCGACGCCGACCATCCGCGGACCTCGGTGGTCATCATCCGCATGTCCCAGCTCGGCATGCTCGACGCCACCGGCGCGAACACGCTGGCGCAAATCTGCACCGAGCTGGAGTCACGCGGCATCACCGTGATCATCAAGGGGGTGCGGTCCGAGCACGCGGCGCTGCTGGCCAACGTCGGCGTCTTCGAGACGCTGCGCCACGAGAACCATCTGGTCGACACCCTCGACGAGGCGATCGCGCACGCCCGCACCCACGCGCACGCGCACCCGCACTGAGTCAGCCCGCCGTCATCCCGCCGACCACGCCGGGTCCCGGCCCGTCAGCCCCAGGATCCGGTCGAACAACGGCGCGGCGCCGGACACCGGCACCGGGGCCGCGAACAGCCCCTCGACGGGCTCCTCGGCGAACGCCGCCACGTGTGGCAGCAGCACCTGCAGGACCGGTTCGTCGACGGTGTACGGCAGCCCGGCGGCCACGGCGACGTCCCAGCCGTGCACGACCACCTCGCTCAGCGCGATCGTGCCCCCCAGCTCGGCCGGGAAGTCGACGCCGCCGGCACGTGAGAAGCCCTGCCAGGCAGCGGGATCCCGCCACGCCTGGGCGAGCGCGGCCAGGCGCTCCGGATACAGCTCGCGCCAACCGTCCTCGGGTGCGTCGCCCAGCTGCGGCGGGGTGTCGGTCAGCGGACCGAACTCCTTACGCGCGGCCGCGGTGAAAGCCGGCGCCAGCCCGCCGAGGTGGGCGATCACCGCGCCGAGATCCATCTCCGTACACGGCGTGGCAGCACGCAATTGGTCATCCCCGACCTGCCCGAGCAGCGTGGCGGTGCGGGCGCAGGCCTGTGTCAGATCGATCATGTGAGTACTGACCGGCACGCGGCGCCGAACTCATCGGCCTACAGTCAGGAGGGTGAGATTCGCGTTCAAGACCTCGCCGCAGAACACCACCTGGAACGACATGCTCGCGGTGTGGCAGGCCGCCGACGACATCGACGTCTACGAGTCCGGCTGGACCTTCGACCACTTCTACCCGATCTTCGCCGACCCCACCGGCCCCTGTCTGGAGGGCTGGGTGACGCTGACCGCGCTGGCACAGGCCACCCGCCGGCTGCGGGTCGGCGTTCTGGTGACCGGCATCCACTACCGCCATCCCGCTCGCCAACATGGCCTCCGCGCTCGACATCGTCTCCGGCGGGCGGCTGGAGCTGGGGATCGGCGCCGGCTGGAACGAGGAGGAGTCCGACGCCTACGGCATCGAGCTGGGCTCGATCAAGGAGCGGTTCGACCGGTTCGAGGAGGCGTGTCAGGTGCTCAAGGGGCTGCTCTCGCAGGAGACGACCACATTCGACGGCACGTACTACCAACTCACCGATGCCCGCAACGAACCGAAGGGGCCGCAGCAGCCGCACCCGCCGATCTGCATCGGCGGCAGCGGGGAGAAGCGCACGCTACGCATCACCGCGCGGTACGCCGACCACTGGAACTTCGTCGGCGGCCCGCCCGAGGAGTTCGCCCGCAAGCGCGCGGTGCTCGCCGCCCACTGCGCGGACATCGGGCGCGATCCCGCGGAGATCACGACCTCCGCGCACGTGCGGTTGACCCCGGATCTGGACGTGCAGCGGGCCGTGGACGAGGCAGCCGCTCTGGCCCCGGAAGGACTCGATCTCGCGATCTTCTACCTGCCGCCGCCCCACACGCCGGCGGTGCTGGAGCCGCTCGCGGAGGCGGTTCGGGAGTCGGGGCTCGGAGCCTCGTGACGGGTTACGAATCTATAACGTAGGGCAAACATCGAGCTGGAGGCCGCCAGAACCGGCACCAAGAGGCTTCGGAACGTTCGCTAGACGCCGTATCGCATGAGTTCGTCCGCGGTGATCAACCGCTCCGCCTTCGCCGGAAACTCCCGGCTCTTCACCGGGTGGCGAAGCAGTGACCAGGCCATACGACCCATCCGGGTGCGGGTTATCGGGTTGACATACACGGCGTTCACCCCTGCGGTCTACCGAATTGCTGAACCGTGGAGCCACATTACCGCAGCCCCCTTGGCAAGTCATTAGACCCTGCATCCCCGGCAAACCATCGGCGACGCGCCGTGATGTGTGACACAAGTTTCTGGAGTGACTTGTGTGACTGAAGTGATTCTGCTGGCCTCCGGCCTACCGCTGCGGAACCGCGGTCGGCTTGATCGGAGCGGGCAGCGCGGAGCTGCCCATCAGGTACTTGTCGACCGCCGCGGCGGCCGCACGGCCCTCGGCGATGGCCCACACGATCAACGACTGGCCGCGACCCATGTCGCCGGCGACGTAGACACCCGGCACCGAGGTGGCGAAGGCATCGTCGCGGGTGACGTTGCCGCGCTCGTTGATCTCCACCTTCAGATCGCCGAGCAGACCCTCGCGCTCGGGGCCGGTGAAGCCCATGGCCAGCAGCACCAGGTCGGCTTCCATCTCGAAGTCGCTGCCCTCGACCTTCTCGAACTTGCCGTCCTTCATCACCACTTCGTGGCCACGCAGACCGGTGACGTGCCCGTTCTCGCCGAGGAACTCCTCGGTGTTGACCGAGTAGACGCGTTCGCCGCCCTCCTCGTGGGCGGAGGTGACGCGGTACATCAGCGGATAGGTCGGCCACGGGGTGGAGTCCGCGCGGGTTTCCGGCGGCCGCGGCATGATCTCGAACTGGTGCACGCTCTCCGCGCCCTGCCGGTGGGCGGTGCCCAGGCAGTCGGCACCGGTGTCGCCACCGCCGATGATGATGACCTTCTTGCCCTTGGCGGTGATCGGCGGCTGGCCGTTCTCGTCAGCGACGTCATCGCCGAGCTGCACCCGGTTGGCCCACGGCAGATACTCCATCGCCTGATGGATGCCGGCCAGCTCCCGCCCCGGGATCGGCAGATCGCGGCGGGCGGTCGCGCCTCCGGCGAGCACCACGGCGTTGAAGTCGGCCCGCAGCTGCGCGGCGGTCATATCGATGCCGACGTTGACGTTGACGCGGAACTCGGTGCCCTCGGCGCGCATCTGCTCGAGACGCCGGTCGATGTGGCGCTTCTCCATCTTGAACTCGGGAATGCCGTAGCGCAGCAGACCACCGATGCGGTCGTCGCGCTCGAACACCGTCACCTGGTGACCGGCCCGGGTCAGCTGCTGCGCCGCGGCCAGACCGGCGGGACCCGAACCGACGACAGCGACGGTCTTGCCGGTCGGACGGTCCGGCGGCAACGGAACCACCCAGCCCTGCTCGAAGGCCTGGTCGATGATCTCGACCTCGACCTGCTTGATGGTCACCGGGTCCTGGTTGATCCCCAGCACACAGGAGCCCTCGCACGGCGCCGGACAGAGCCGCCCGGTGAACTCCGGGAAGTTGTTGGTGGCGTGCAGCCGCTCGATGGCGTCGTGCCACCGACCGGTGCGCACCAGGTCGTTCCACTCCGGGATCAGGTTGCCCAGCGGACACCCGTTGTGGCAGAACGGGATTCCGCAGTCCATGCACCGGCTTGCCTGGACCTTGAGGGTGTCCAGCGAGAAGTCCTCGTAGACCTCTTTCCAGTCCCGCAGGCGCAGGTCGACCGGACGCCGCTGCGGCGTCTCACGCTTGGTGTGCTTCAGGAAGCCGCGGGGATCAGGCATTGGCCGCCGCCATGATCGCCTCGTCGACGTCGGCGCCCTCGGCCTCCGCACGCTCGATCGCCTCCAGCACGCGCCGGTAGTCGCGCGGCATGACCTTCTTGAAATGCGCCAATTCGCTGTTCCATCCTGCCAGGATCCGTTGCGCCACCGCGGAATCGGTGGCATCGGCGTGCGCGGCGACCATGTCGTGGACGTAGAGGGAGTCCTCGGACTCCGGCCCGCCCATGTCTTCGATCGCGACCATCTCGGGATTGAGGTTGTCGGCGAGCACGTCGTCGGGGTCGTACACGTAGGCGATACCTCCGGACATACCGGCGGCGAAGTTACGACCCGTGGGTCCGAGGATCACCACGCGTCCACCGGTCATGTACTCGCAGCCATGGTCACCGACACCCTCGACCACGGCGTGGGCGCCGGAGTTGCGCACGGCGAACCGTTCTCCGACCTGACCGCGCAGGAACATCTGACCCGCGGTGGCACCGAAGAGGATCACGTTGCCGGCGATGATGTTGTCTTCGGCGGCGTAGTCGCCCGGGGCGCCGTCCGGCGGCCGGACCACCACGCGGCCACCCGAAAGGCCCTTGCCGACATAGTCGTTGGCGTCGCCGTACACGCGCAGCGTGACGCCTTTGGGCAGGAACGCGCCGAAGCTGTTGCCGGCGGAACCGTCGAACGTGATGTCGATGGTGCCGTCGGGAAGGCCCTGTCCGCCATAGGCTTTGGTGACCTCGTGGCCGAGCATGGTGCCGACGGTGCGGTTGACGTTGGCGATGGTCGTGGAGAAGCGCACCGGCGTGCCGTGGTCGAGGGCCTCGCGGCACTGGACGATCAGCTGCTGGTCGAGCGCCTTGTCCAGACCGTGGTCCTGCCGCGAGCTGCAGTACAGGTCCTGGTTCATGAACGCCGACTCGGGCTCGTGCAGCACCGGGCTCAGGTCCAGCTTGTGCGCCTTCCAGTGCTCGGCGGCCCGCGCCGTGTCCAGCATGCCGACCTGTCCGACCATCTCGTTGACGGTCCGGAAGCCCAACTGCGCCATCAGTTCCCGAACCTCTTCGGCGATGAACATGAAGAAGTTCTCGACGAACTCGGGCTTGCCGGCGAAGCGCTGGCGCAGCACCGGGTTCTGCGTGGCCACACCGACCGGGCAGGTGTCGAGGTGGCAGACGCGCATCATGATGCAGCCCGACACCACCAGCGGCGCGGTCGCGAAGCCGAACTCCTCGGCGCCCAGCAGCGCGGCGACGACGACGTCGCGGCCGGTCTTGAGCTGGCCGTCGACCTGGACGACGATGCGGTCGCGCAGACCGTTGAGCAGCAGCGTCTGCTGGGTCTCGGCCAGGCCGAGCTCCCACGGGGCGCCGGCGTGCTTGAGCGAGGTCAGCGGCGAGGCGCCGGTACCGCCGTCGTGGCCGGAGATCAGCACGACGTCGGCGTGCGCCTTGGACACACCGGCCGCGACCGTCCCGACGCCGTTCTCGCTGACCAGCTTGACGTGCACACGCGCCTGCGGGTTGGCGTTCTTCAGGTCGTGGATCAGCTGGGCCAGATCCTCGATCGAGTAGATGTCGTGGTGCGGCGGCGGCGAGATCAGCCCCACACCCGGGGTGGAGTGCCGCACCTCGGCCACCCACGGGTACACCTTGTGCCCCGGAAGCTGGCCGCCCTCCCCGGGTTTGGCGCCCTGGGCCATCTTGATCTGGATGTCGGTGCAGTTGCTCAGGTAGTGGCTGGTGACACCGAAGCGTCCCGACGCAACCTGCTTGATCGCGCTGCGGCGCCAGTCACCGTTCTCGTCGCGCTCGAAGCGCGACACAGCTTCGCCGCCCTCGCCGGAGTTGGACCGTCCGCCGAGGCGGTTCATCGCGATCGCCAGCGTCTCGTGGGCCTCGGCGGAGATGGAGCCGTAGCTCATCGCGCCCGTGGAGAACCGCTTGACGATCTCGCCGGCGGGTTCGACCTCCTCGATCGGCACCGGCGGGCGCTCGCCCTCGCGGAACTTCAGCAGACCGCGCAGCGACGCGATGCGTTCGCTCTGGTCGTCGACCAGCTTGGTGTACTCCTTGAAGATCGAGTACTGACCGGTCCGCGTCGAGTGCTGCAGCTTGAAGACGGTGTCCGGGTTGAACAGGTGGTACTCGCCCTCGCGGCGCCACTGGTACTCGCCGCCGACCTCGAGCTCGCGGTGTGCCCGCTCGTCGGGACGGTCCAGGAAGGCCAGGGCGTGCCGGGCCGCGACGTCGTTGGCGATGTCGTCGAGGTCGATGCCGCCGACCGGGCAGGACAGCCCGGTGAAGTACTCATCGAGCACCGACTGGCTGACGCCGATGGCCTGGAAGAGCTGTGCCCCGGTGTAGGAGGCCAGGGTCGAGATGCCCATCTTCGACATCACCTTCAGCACGCCCTTGCCGGCGGCCTTGACGTAGTTGGCCTTGGCCTCGTCGCTGCTGATACCGGTGATCACGCCGCGCTCGATCATGTCCTCGATGGACTCGAACGCCATGTAGGGGTTGATCGCGGCGGCGCCGAAGCCGCACAGAGCGGCCATGTGGTGCACCTCGCGGGCGTCGCCGGCTTCGACGACGAGCCCGATCTGGGTGCGGGTGCGCTCGCGCACCAGGTGGTGGTGCACGGCGGAGACGCTGAGCAGCGACGGGATCGGCGCCAGTTGCTCGTTAGACTCGCGGTCGGACAGCACGATGATGCGGGCGCCCTCGCGGATGGCCGCGGAGACCTTGGCCCGCACGTTGTCCAGGGCTTCCTTGAGCCCCTGGCCGCCGCGGTTGACCGGGTACAGGCAGCGGATGACCGCCGCGCGCATCCCGTGCTTGTGGCCGCGCACCTCGTGGTCGGGGTCGACGCAGATGAGCTTGGACAGCTCGGCGTTACGCAGGATCGGCTGGGGCAGCACGATCTGGCGACAGGACTCCGGCCCCGGGTTGAGCAGGTCGCCCTCCGGTCCGACCGCACCCTGCAGGCTGGTGACCACCTCTTCGCGGATGGCGTCCAGCGGCGGGTTGGTCACCTGGGCGAACAGCTGCTGGAAGTAGTCGTAGAGCATCCGCGGGCGGGCCGAGAGCACCGCGATCGGGGTGTCGGTGCCCATCGAGCCCAGCGCCTCGGCGCCGGTGCGCGCCATCGGGGCGACGAGCATGTTGAGCTCTTCGTAGGTGTAGCCGAAGATCTGCTGGCGCAGCACCACGCGGTGGTGCGGCATCCGGACATAGTCGCCGGGCGGCAGCTCGTCGAGCTTGAACAGGCCGGCGTCGAGCCAGTCCTGGTACGGGTGCTCGGCCGCCAGCTCGGCCTTGATCTCCTCGTCGTCGACGATGCGGCCCTGGGCCGTGTCGACCAGGAACATGCGGCCCGGCTGCAGGCGCAACTTCTTGACCACCTTGGCGGGGTCGAGGTCGAGCACACCGGCCTCCGACGCCATGACCACCAGGCCGTCGTCGGTCACCCAGATGCGCGACGGGCGCAGACCGTTGCGGTCGAGCACCGCGCCGATCACGGTGCCGTCGGTGAAGCAGACCGACGCCGGGCCGTCCCACGGTTCCATCAGCGAGTCGTGGAACTCATAGAAGGCTCTGCGGGCCGGGTCCATCGACTCGTGCCGCTCCCAGGCCTCCGGGATCATCATCAGCATCGCGTGCGGCAGGCTGCGGCCACCGAGGTGCAGCAGCTCGAGCACCTCGTCGAAGCGAGCGGTGTCGGACGCACCGGGGGTGCAGATCGGGGTGACCTTGTCGAGGTCCTGGCCGCCGAACACGTCGGTCTTGATGAGGGCCTCGCGGGCGCGCATCCAGTTCTCGTTGCCGGTGACGGTGTTGATCTCACCGTTGTGCGCGACGCGCCGGAACGGGTGGGCCAGCGGCCACGACGGGAAGGTGTTGGTGGAGAACCGCGAGTGCACGATGCCCAGCGCGCTGGTGAGCCGCTCGTCCTGCAGGTCCAGGTAGAACGCGCGCAGCTGCGGCGTGGTGAGCATGCCCTTGTAGACGAAGGTCTGCCCGGAAAGGCTTGGGAAGTACACGGTTTCCCGGCCCGGACCGTCCTGGCCGGGGCCCTTGGTGCCCAGTTCGTGCTCGGCGCGCTTGCGCACCACAAAGGCGCGGCGCTCGAGATCCATGCCTGAGGCGCCACCCAGGAAGAGCTGCCGGAACGTCGGCATGGCGTCGCGCGCCAGCGCCCCCAGCGAGGAGTCGTCGGTGGGGACCTCGCGCCAGCCGAGGACCTGCAGGCCTTCGGCCTCGGCGATCTTCTCGACCTGCTCGCTGGCGGTCGCGGCGTCCTTGGACGACTGAGGCAGGAATGCCATGCCGGTGGCGTAGCTGCCCGCCTCGGGCAGCTCGAAGTCCACGACGGCGCGGAAGAACTCGTCGGGGACCTGCAGCAGGATGCCGGCGCCGTCACCGGTGTTCGGCTCGGCTCCCTGCGCGCCCCGGTGTTCGAGGTTCAACAGGGCGGTGATGGCCTTGTCGACAATGTCGCGGCTGCGACGCCCGTGCATATCGGCCACCATTGCCACGCCGCACGAGTCGTGCTCATACGCGGGGTTGTAGAGCCCTTGCTTCCTGGGCGCCATTCGCACCTACCTTTTTTGTGCACACACTCCGGCGGACTCGGAATCTGATATCCGCAAAAGAAGCGTTGGCCGGTCTGGCGATGGAGCGCCTTCGTGCAGCACTGAACGACGGCCCTTTTCCCACACGCCTCGAGTGGTGAAACGATATGTCAAAACGCCCGTGACATGCCAACTTAGCACTGCCTAACTTGGTTCGCCGGGTGACGGACGCGGCAGTTACCGCCCCGGTCAGATCACAGACGAATAACGTTGCCGCGCGCGATATTTCACACTGTCAAACAGAACGACCGTCCGGTGAGGGGTAGATCACACTCGATTCGTCCAATGCGAAATAGTTTGCTGAGATCAGCCATAAAGGGCTTGAACACCTGTGATGAATTGATCAAAATTTGCCGAAAGACTGATCGGATTCTTAGAGAAAATGGCCTTCGGCACACCCGGCCCGCGGACCCGACGCTCGCGCGCCGGCAGCGCAGCGCAGTCACCCGCGGGCGCGCCGATGCGCCGCGAAAGTGGCTGGAGGTCAACGGATTCGGTGGACCCGCCGGGGAGCCTCGCAGTTCGGGGCGCGCAGACGAGCCGCATAGATACCCTCTGGGGGTATGAATCGGGCCACGAGGGCCGTCACGCTGAGAAGGTGCCGTACCCCCTGAACACGCCGCTCGGCCGATTCGGCGTCGAGACCACCGAGGAGACCTCCACCCGGTGCACAGCGACCATTCCCGTGGCCGGCCTGCGCAACCCCCTGACCGGTGCGGCCACCATCGCCCCGCTGGCGATGCTGGTCGACCACGTCGGCGGACTGGTCAACCACCGGCGCCGCGAGGCCGGCGAGTGGACGGTCACCAGCGAACTGGCCCTGGAGGTCGCGCCCGACGCCCTGTCGGCCATCGCGTCCGCCCCGGACGCGCCAGTGGTCGCCATGGCGCGCCCGTTGGGCGGAAAGGACAACGCCGCGGTCGCACACTGCGAGCTGTCGGCCGCGGGCCGGGCGATCGCCACGGCCACCGTGCATTCGTTCTACATCGCCACGCCAGAGAACCTGCAGGCCTGGCCCGGGCGGGAGCCGAGCTCGGAGGGCACGCTTGTGGGCACCGACCTGGCCGCATTGATGAATGTGCAGATCGGCGAATCAGGCGGCGCGGCAACTGTTTTGATGCAGCGCAGCGACGAGGTACTGAACAACCTCGTCGGCACCGTGCACGGCGGCGTCTCGGCGATGGGCCTGGAACTGGTAGGCATCGCCGCCCTCGACACCGGGGGCGGTGCCTTCCGCACCGGGTCGCTGCGCGTGAACTACCTGCGCCCATTCCACGGCGGCAACGAGGCGCACTACGAGGGCCGGACCCTGCGCGTCGGGCGCAGCACCGGGCTGGCCGAGGCACGCGCGGTCGGCCACGACGGCAGTACCGCCCTCGTGGCCCGACTCACCGCGTACCGCTGAAACGTCAGGCCGATTTGGCCTTCTTCGCCGCGGACTTCTCCGACTGGGCGCCGGCGCTGACCAGCTCACCACCGGCGTTCTCCAGGTGGGCGCGGACGAACCACTGGAACTTCTCCAGCTCGCCGGCGTGGCCGATCAGCATGTCCTCGGAGACCGGGTCGATGTCGCCGAGCTTCTCGATCGACTTGCGGGTGTCCTCGATGACACCGGTGTAGACCAGGTTCAGCGCCGCCAGGTGGGCCTGCGCGGTGTCGCGGTTGACCGAGTAGTCGTCCCACGTGCGGTCACTCTGGATGGCGCCCGGGGTGCCCTTGGGAGAGGCGCCCAACGCCGCGATGCGCTCGGCCACCTCGTCGGCGTAGCCCCGGACCAGTTCGACCTGGGGGTCGATCATCTCGTGGACACCGATGAAGTTCGGCCCCACCACGTTCCAGTGCACGTGCTTGAGCGTGAGGTGCAGGTCGTTGTAGCGGCTGAGCGCCTTCTGGAGCAGCTCGGCGACCTCGGCGCCTTCCTTGTCGGTCAAGCCGGGAACTGTGTATGAGGATTTGGGCATTTTGTTGACTCCTTCGCTCGTCTCGGGCTCGTGTACCCGAGAGAAGGGTCCAATAATCATGATCAAATTTCGTCACATTTGAGCAAGATCCGGGATCGGGACACGCGGCCCGAACCGCGCGTAGACCGCCATCCCGCCCGCTTCGAGCACGCGCACCGCGCGGTGCCGGTGCGGCGCGACCGGGGCCAGCAACTCCAGCATCTGGGCGTCGTCGATGGGGTGACCGAGCAGCGAGCGGCCCACCACCTTGGCCAGGTGGTAGTCGCCCACCGACAGTGCGTCGGCATCGCCGAACGCGCGCTGCGCGGTCTCGGCGGCGGTCCACACCCCCACCCCCGGCAGGGACGTCAGCGCCGTGCGGGCGCTCTCGGGCGTCCGGCGCACCAGCCGCTCCAGCGCGTCGGCGCGTTGCGCGCAGCCGATGACGGTGCGAGCGCGGCCCGGATCGACGTTGGCCCGCTGGAACTCCCAGGACGGGATGCGCTTCCACGCGTCTGCGGTGGGCGGTACCCGCATGCCGGTGGGCGCGGGCCCGGGGGCGGGTGCCCCGTAGCGGGTGACCAGCCGACGCCACGCGCGCCGGGCGTCGGATCCGTAGACCCGCTGCTCGAGCACCGCGGGGACGAGCGCCTCCAGCACCCGGCCCGTGCGGCCCAGCCGCAGGTGGGGTACGCGCCGGTGGGCGCGGACGAGGACGGGGTGGTGCGGCGCGAACGTCGATGCGTCGTCGTCGGCGCCGAGCAGCGCGGGCAGCGTGTCGGTGAACTCGACCGCTCCCGGCCCCCACGCCTCGCAATCGACAGTGGTCGGCCCGCCGCGGGCGATCCGCGCCGTGACCGGGCCGGTGGTCATCAGGCTGGTGCGCCAGATCGTGCCGTCGACGTCGTCGCGGTAGCACGGGTCGCCGCCGCCTCGTCGCAACGGCGACAACGTCAGCCGATAGCTGACCGGTCCGGCGAAGGTCACGCTGGCCGAGCTGCGCACCCCGTCAGCCTAGGCGTCGACGGTGACGTCGGCCTTGTCCGGATAGAACGCGACGTGACCGGCGATCTCGGCGACCGCCGGGTACGGGTCGCGGTAGCTCCAGATCGCGTCGGCGGTCGTGCCGGCGGCGGTACGCACGTCGTAGTAGACGGCTTCGCCCTTGTATGGGCAGTAACTGGTGGTGTCGCTTAGCTGCAGCCGCTCGCGGGCCACGTCGGCCATCGGGATGTACTGCACCGCGGGGTACGAGGCTTCCTGCAGGGTCAGCGCACCGTCGGTCTCGGCGATCACCTCGCCGTCGATCCGGACCACGACGCGGCGGCCGGTCGGGACGACGGTGATCGGGTGCGCCGCGTTCGGTTCGAGGACGGGACGTGACGTCATCCCTCCATTGAACGCTCCCGGAACGCTCAGTGCGGGCGGCCGGCGATCCGGTCGGCGAGTACCGCGATCGGCGAGGTGGCCCAGGCGCCGTGCGCCTCGTGCCAGTCGGCGGCCCGATACGCCAGGTACATACCGCGCACCCCGAGCCAGCGCAACGGTTCGGGCTCCCAGCCGCGGCTGCGGTGACCGACCCAGGGCAGCACGGTCAGTGCGGTGTCGCGCCCCAGGATCAGGTCGACGAGCGTGCGGGCCGCGAGGTTGGTCGCGGTGACACCGTGGCCGACGTACCCGCCGGCCCAGCCCAGCCCGCTCGACCGGTCGAAGTCGACGGTGGCGTCCCAGTCCCGCGGTACCGCGAGCACCCCGCACCAGCCGTGGGCGATCGGGACGTCGGCGGTCTGCGGCAGGATCGTGCGCAGCGTGGCGGTGAGCCGCCGGATGGTCCGCTCCGGGACGCGGCCGTCGTCGTCGATGCGCGAGCCGAACCGGTAGGGCACGCTGCGGCCGCCGATCGCGATCCGGTCGTCGACGGTGCGCTGAGCGTAGAAGAACCCGTGCGCGGTGTCCCCCAGCGTCTCCCGGCCGTCCCAGCCGATGCGCTCCCACAGCGGGCCGGGGATCGGTTCGGTGACGACCATCGAGCTGTTCATCGGCAGCCAGCGCCGGCGCAGTCCGGGCAGCGCGGCGGTGAAGCCCTCGGTCGCGCGCAGGATCACCGGGGCGCGCACGCTGCCGCGCGGGGTGGTTGCGCGGCCGGCGGCGATGCCGGTGACCGGCGTGCGTTCGTAGAGGTCGACGCCGAGCCGGGCCACGGTGTCGGCCAGCCCGCGCACCAGCGCCGCCGGCTGGACCCGCGCGCAGTGCGGGTTGTGGTAGCCCGCCACCACTCCGTCCAGCGCGATGCGGCGCCGCACGTCCTCTGCGGTCAGGGCTTCGACACCGTCGACGCCCCAGCGGCGTTCGGCGTCCAGGCCCGCGGCGAGCCGCTCGGCCTGCGCGCGGTTGCGGGCCACCTCGAGGGTGCCGCCTTTGACGATGCCGGCGTCGATGCCCTCCCGGGCGGCGACGTCGATGACCTCGTCGACGGCGTCGTTGAGCGCACGCTGCCAGGCCAGCACGCCGTCGCGCCCGTACTGCCGGGCCATGCGCTCCCGGTCGCCGGGGACCAGACCGGACAGCCAGCCGCCGTTGCGTCCGGAGGCGCCGTAGCCCGCGAACCGGGCCTCGAGCACCGTGATGCGCAGCGACGGATCGGCCTGCTTGAGGTAGTAGGCGGTCCACAGTCCGGTGTATCCGGCGCCGACGATGCAGACGTCGGCGTCGCGGCTGCCGGGCAGCGCGGGCCGAGGTGCCGGCAACCCGTCGAACCAGTGCGACACCTGGCCGTTGACGGGTGCGCGAGTGAACACAGTCAAAAACCGTAGCGGTGGACCTGCGGCGGGACGGGCACCTTCGGGGTCATCCGCTGCGCCGTCGCGCCGCACGCAGTTCGACCCAGAACCGGGCGGCGGCCCGGATGGAGTCCTCGACCGGCGCCGGCCGCCAACCCAGTTCGTCCCGGGCCTTGCTGCAGTCGACCGGAGCCTCGGCGCGCATCAGGCGCAGCGCCTCCAGGGAGAGCCGTTCGTCGGTGCCCTTGAGGCGTCCCCGCAGGCTGCCCACCGTCGCCATCGCCCATGAGGCGGCCAGCGGGACGGTCCTGGTCGGCGGCGCGACGCCGGCAGCCTCGGCGGCGATGCGCACCACCTCGGCGTTGGCGATCATCTTCTCCGACACGAGGTAGCGCTGCCCGACCCGGCCGTGCTCGGCGGCCAGCAGCATGGCCTGCGCGGCGTCCTCGACACCGACCGCCTCCAACTCGATGCCGGCCATCACGAACGGCAGCTTGCCCATCGCGGCACCGGCGATGATCGCGCCGTGCGGGGTGCGGCCCCAGTCGCGCGCGCCGTAGGTCGTCGACACGCACATCGCGACCGCCGGCAACGCCCGGCGCTGCGCGTAGTCCAGCACCAGCTGCTCACCCTGCACGCGGGACCGCACGTACGGGGTCAGGCCGCGGTCACCGATGATGTCGGCCTCGGTGGCGACGCGGCCACGCTTGCGCCCGACGGTGACGTAACTGCTGGTGTAGACGAACTTCCGCAGGCCGGCGGCGATCTCGGGCTCGGTGGCGATCTCGCAGACGTTGCGGGTGCCCTCGACGTTGGTGCGGAACAGCGGGGCCGGGTCGCGCAGCCAGCCACGGGTGTCGACGACGCAGTAGTACACGACGTCGGCGCCGGTCATCGCCTCGCGCAGCACGTCGCCGCCGAAGATGTCCCCGAGGTGGCGGGTGACCGGCAGGTCGTCGATGCCGACGGTGGAGGCGCCGGGGCGCACCATCACGCGCACATCCTGACCGGCGGCCACCAGCGCCCGGGTGACGTGGCTGCCCAGGAAACCGTTGGCGCCGATGACCAGAGCGGTCACCGCTGCCGCCCGTAGGTGGCCAGCCACTCGGCGGCCTCCTCGGTCAGGTTGCCGTGCTCCTGCGCCTTGCGGCACCACTTGACCGCGGCCGCGACGAACCGCAGCGGGTTGTAGACGTCCTCCTGCCGCGACCACCGGTTGTCACCGGCGTAGGTGAGGATCGAGATGTTGGTGGCGCTGATGACCGAGCCGTCGCCGGGGTCGCGCATCGGGTTGTCCAGCTCGCAGATGATGCGTCCGGTGGACTCGTCGATGACGTGCCACAGCGACGGGAACGACGTCATGTGATTGCCCGGAAAGCTCCCCATGGTGCGCCAGATCCACGGCCGCACCTCCTCGCGGCCGCGCATCGTCCCGGCGGCGTGCTCGATGTAGAGGACGTCCTCGGTGTACTGATCGACCCACGGATCCCAGTCACGGGTGCGCGCGGCTTCGTCGACGGTGGCCTCGAACACGGCGAAGGCCGCTTCGAGCTCGGCACGGGAGAAGGTGGTGGCCGTCACACCGGAAAATAGAACACGTTTCAGCTGCGCTTGTCGAGCAGCGTTCAGACGTCGCTACGGACGGCGCGCGCGCCGAGGGGCTGCTGAAGTGGCACGTCGATGGCACCCACCAACGCGATGAGGATGCAGGCCCGATCGCCGAGCCCGGGGAGGGTTCCGGTGCGCAGGCTGACGACGACGTCGTCGGCGCGCTCCTGCACCGTCGCGCTCGCGCCGTAGCACTGCGGGGTTCCGCTGGTGAAGTACAGCCGCACGGCGCGGTCGTCGGGCAGCCGGCTGAACGCCTGCGGCCGCACCGGATAGGCGTTCTCGATGGCGGGTTCGTCGGCGAACACCGTGACCGCCGGATCGGCGGGAACTTCGGGGATCACGGGGGTCACGGGGTCCGGATCAGCGGCCGCGGGCGCCGCGCACACCAGCGCGAGGACCGCGGCGGCCGACAGAGACGAGGCCAACAGAGACGAGAAGGCCGTGCTCGACCGCGGGGGGCGCATGCCCCGAGATTAGACGGCGCCGGAATCATTTCGGGCCGACTCCGGTTGTACCTCCGCCGGTAGCCTGACAGCAGAGCGTGACCGGGCGCGAAAGGAGCACACATGAGCGACTACCAGCGGGCCGTACTCGCCGGCGGCTGTTTCTGGGGCATGCAGGATCTGATCCGCAAGCAGCCCGGCGTCGTGTCCACCCGCGTCGGCTACACCGGCGGGCGCAACGACCACCCGACCTACCGCAATCATCCCGGCCACGCCGAGGCGGTGGAGATCATCTACGACCCCGCGCAGACCGACTACCGCGCGCTGCTGGAGTTCTTCTTCCAGATCCACGATCCGACGACCAAGGACCGGCAGGGCAACGACGTCGGCAGCAGCTACCGCTCGGAGATCTTCTACGTCGACGACGAGCAGCGCCAGGTGGCGCTGGACACCATTGCCGACGTCGAGGCCTCGGGATTGTGGCCGGGCAAGGTGGTCACCGAGGTGAGCCCGGCAGTCGAATTCTGGGAGGCCGAGCCCGAGCACCAGGACTATCTGGTGCACTACCCGAACGGGTACACCTGCCACTTCCCGCGGCCGGGCTGGAAGCTGCCCAAGCGCACGCAGGTGTGATTCGGCGCCGGCGGTCTGATTTCAGCGCCGGTGAACCACCACGCGCCCACCGTCTTTGGGCGTGTACGCCACCCCGCGGGAGTGCGGCTTCTCGCCGGGCGCGGTGGTGGTCTCGATGGTGAAGTGCCGCAGCACCGTGGCGAGCACGACGTCCATCTCGACGTTGGCGAACACCGCCCCCACGCAGCGCCGCGTCCCACCACCGAAAGGGATGTGGGAGAAGGTGTTCGGACGCTGGCCGAGGAAGCGCTGCGGATCGAACCGCTCCGGGTCCGGGTACTCCTGCAGCCGCTGGTGCACCTGGTCGATCGCGACGACGATCGAGTGTCCGCGCGGGATCACCCATTCGCCTAGTTCGAAGGTCGGCGCGTAGACGTGGCGGCCGGCGAAGTCGATGACCGTGCGGGCCCGCTGCACCTCCAGCAGGGTCGCCTGACGGTACTCGTTGGCCTCCGTGTCCGCCTCGGCGACAAGGGTTTCCAGCACCTCGGGATGCCGACTGATCCGTTCGAAGGCCCATCCCATGGTCGCGGCGGTGGTCTCGTGGCCGGCGGCGAGCAGGGTCAGCAACTCGTCGCCGATGTCCTGGCGCGACATCGACGAGCCGTCTTCGTAGGTGCTGCGCAGCAGCAACGCCAGCACGTCGTCGCGTTCGGCGAAGTGGGGGTCGGAGCGGACGTCGTCGATCAACCGCGCGATCACCTCGTCGTACTGGCGGCGGTAGACCGCCAGCCGGCCCCACGGGCTGAAGCGGCCGTAGGTCCGACTGGGGGTGGGCAACACCGCGACCTTCGATCCGAGCGTCACCCACGGCGGGATGATGCGGCGCAGGTCGTCGAGATGTGCACCGTCGGCACCGAATACGGCGCGCAGGATCGCGTTGAGCGTGATTCGCATCATCGGCTCGACCATCTCGAACGGGCGGCCCTCGGGCCAGGTCGCCGCCTCGCGCAGGGTCTCTTCTTCGAAGATCCTCTCGTAGTTCTTGATGCTGCGGCCGTGGAACGGCGGGGTGAGTAGCTTGCGGCGGCGCCGGTGGTCGGCGCCGTCGAGCGCGAACACCGATCCGGGACCCAGGACGCGGGAGAGATTGGGCTGGATGTTGCCGACGGCCTCGGTGTCGGCCATGAACACCTGCTTGGCCAACGCGGGGTCGGCCACCAGGACCGTCGGCCCGAAGACCGGCAACCGCATGGAGACCACGTCGCCGTAGCGGCGCACCACCTGCGCGACGGTCCACTTCCGGGACACGGTGAAGCCCGTGGCCTGGACGAGGTACGGGATGGGCGGGGCCGGCGGCAACCGGACCGGGGGTACTTCGGTGATCGTCGACTCGCTCATGAGGGCTCCCGATCGCTACTGCGGTACAGCGATGTACCGGCGGCTTTCCGGGAACGGTACCGCGCGGTACCAGCCCGCACAAGACCCGGTTGGACGACGATGGAGGCGTGAGCACCAGCCCGACGCTGCCCGCGGTGGCCGACCGTCTGCTCGACGGCCTGGCCGCCGCCATCGGCGAGCGCGGCTACCGCGACACCACCGTCGCCGACATCGTCCGCCACGCCCGCACCTCCAAACGCACGTTCTACGAACACTTCCCCGGCAAGGACGAGTGCCTGGTGGAACTGCTGCGGCGCAACAACACCGATCTGATCGCCACCATCCGGGCCGCTGTGGAGCCGGACGCCGACTGGCAGGACCAGATCCGGCAGGCCGTCGACGCGTACGTCAGCCACATCGCGGCCCGGCCGGCGATCACGCTGAGCTGGATCCGCGAAGCCCCCGCACTCGGCGCGGCCGCCGCCCCGCTGCACCGGCACGCGATGACGAGCCTGACCACCATGCTCCTCGACCTGACCGCCGGGCCGGGCTTCGTGCGCGCGGGGCTGTCTCCCGTCACCGCGCCGCTGGCGGTCATCCTGCTGGGCGGGCTGCGCGAACTGACCGCGCTCTATGTCGAAGACGGCCGCGACGTGAGCGAACTGGTCGGACCCGCCGTCGAGGCGGCCGTCGCGCTCCTGGGCCGGGCCTGACAACTCAGCGCAGGATCAACCGGGCCGACTTCTCCAGCCGCTCCGCGATCTCCTGGTAGGACCCGTACCCCATACCCGCACGCACCAGAGCACCCGCGTAGAGCATCTCCAGGGAGTCGACCACGTCGGAATCGGTATCGGTGCCCAGCGCGGCACACAACCGGCCGCGGATGTCGCGGCGGATCCGCTGGCGGAGCACCTCGACGTCGGGATCCTTGCCGAGCAGCGCGGTGGTCACCGCACCGGCGAACTCGGGCTCCCCGGCGACGAGCATCGCGATGTGGGCGAGCACCTCGACCACACGGGTGACCGCGTCACCGGACTCGTGCGCCACTTCGGGCGAGTTGACCAGCCGACGCCAGAACACCTCGGCCACGAGGTGCTCTTTGGAGGAGAAGTAGGTGTAGGCGGTGGCAGCTCCGACGCCCGCTTCCGCGGCCACCCGCCGCACGGTGATCCCGGCGAAGCCTTCGCGGGTGAGCAGGTCGACCGCTGCCCGCCCCAACCGGTCGACGGTGTCGGCCTGCTTGGCCGTCAGCCTGCGCCGAGTCGACTCCAAGGCCGGATCGGACACATGTCCGGACGCTACTACAACACCCTGTGGTCAGCAACGGTAAGTTGTGCGGCATGGGTACCGAAACCGCGTTGCCGCCGGAGACCGCCGCGTTGTTCGAGCTCGCCGAGCGGGTCACCGGTTTCATGCCATCCGACGAGGGACGCACGCTCTACGACACCGCGGTGTCCTACCTGGCCGACGGGATCGGTGTCGAGATCGGCACCTACTGTGGCCGCTCCACCGTCCTGCTCGGCGCCGCCGCCCAGCAGACCGGTGGCCTGATCTACACCGTCGACCACCACCACGGGTCCGAGGAGCACCAGGCCGGTTGGGAGTACCACGACGAGTCCATGGTCGATCCGGTGACCGGGCTCTTCGACACCCTGCCCACGCTGCGGCACACGCTCGACGCCGCCGGCCTCGACGACCACGTCGTCGCGGTGGTGGGCCGCTCCCCCGTGGTCGCCCGCGGGTGGCGGACACCGTTGCGGTTCCTGTTCATCGACGGCGGGCACACCGAGGAGGCAGCCAACCGCGACTTCGACGGCTGGGCCAAGTGGGTCGACGTCGGCGGCGCGCTGGTCATCCACGACGTGTTCCCGGACCCGGCCGACGGCGGTCAGGCGCCGTACCACATCTACCGGCGCGCACTGGATTGCGGAGATTTCCGTGAAGTGCAGGCGACCGGCTCCATGCGGGTGCTGGAGCGGGTGTCGGGTGCGCCGGGCTCGTTGGGCAGCGGCTAACGCCCGCTGGTGGCGCACTCGCAGTCGTAATCGCCTTCCAGCCCGCGGGGCAGGTCCGCCCCGCGGAAGATGCCGCTGCCTGCGGTCGTCGACGACAGCGCGTCGGCGGCCAGGATCACCGCGGCGCCCGTCCACGTCGTGCGCTCCACCGGCCAGCGCTTGCCGTCGGCGTACACCAGGCCGGTCCAATAGGACCCGTCCTCCTCGCGCAGATGGTGCATGGCCGCGAACTGCTCGTGCGCGCGCTCCTGCGCCCCGATCGCGTCCAGTGCCATCACCAGCTCGCAGGTTTCGGCGCCGGTCACCCAGGGCCGGTCGTCGACGCAGCGGATGCCCAGGCCGGGCACCACGAAATCATCCCAGCGCGAGTCGATTCGGGCGTGCGCCCGCTCACCGCGCAGCGCCCCGCCGAGCACCGGGTAGTACCACTCCATCGACCAGCGGTCCTTGGCGGTGAACGCCTCGGGATGCTCGGCGATCGCGTGCCCGAGCCGGCCTGCGGCCAGCTCCCACTCCGGCTGCGATTCGCCGAGGTGGTCGGCCAGCGCCAGCGCGCAGCGCATCGCGTGGTGGATGCTCGCGCAGCCGGTCAGCAACGCCTCCCCGGTCGGCCCGCCGGGCCCCCGGCCCCACGCGATCTCGCCTCTGCCGTACTGCAATTCGAGGACAAAGTCGATGGCCTTGGTCACCACCGGCCACATGGCGGCGGCGAACTCACGGTCGCCGGTGACCAGGACGTGGTGCCACACCCCGGTCGCGATGTAGGCACAGAAGTTGCTGTCGCTGTTGGCGTCCTCGACGACGCCGTCGCGCAGCTGGATCGGCCAGGTGCCGTCCGCCCGCTGGTTGACCCGTGACCACTCGAATGCCTTGCGGGCGGGCTCGATCAGCCCGGCCGCGGTCAGCGCCATCGCGTTCTCGATGTGATCCCAGGGGTCGGTGTGCCCGCCGACCGACCACGGGATCGCCCCGTCAGCCTCCTGCGTCGCCGCGATGGACTCAGCTGTCAGCAGACACTGAGCCGCAGTGAAAACGCCGGGGACGCTGGGAATCTCGGCCATCAGCTCGATTGCGGCTTCTTGAAGTAGAGGGCCACGCTCTTGCCGATCAGCGGGTTGAGCACCGACTCGGCGGTCCGCGTCAGCCACGGTCGGTCCATCATGTCCCAGACCAGCAGCTTGTGGTACGCGTTCACCGCGGGATGATCTGTCTTCTCGGTTCCCACAGCGCATTTGAGCCACCAGTACGGCGCATGCAGAGCGTGCGCGTGATGGGTGTGCGTCCACCGGAGCCCGTGTGCGAGCACCTTGTCGCGCAACTGGTCGGCGTGGTAGATCCGGATGTGGCCGCCCTCGTTGGCGTGGTACTCGTCCGACAGCGCCCAGCAAATCCGTTCCGGCAACCACCGGGGAACCGTGATCGCCAGGCGCCCACCGGGTTTGAGGACGCGCACCAACTCGGCGATGGCCTGGTCGTCATCGGGGACGTGCTCGAGGATCTCCGAGGCGATCACGCAGTCGAAGGTGCCGTCCTCATACGGCAGATCCAGCGCGTCACCCTTGACCACTTCGGCCTTCGCCGACGCGGGCACCTCGCCCTGCTGCTTCATGGCCTGCAGGATCTCGTCGACGTCGTTGAGATCGGCTGCGTTCTGGTCGAACCCGATGACGTCGGCGCCCCGGCGGAACGCCTCGAAGGTGTGCCGGCCGGCGCCGCAGCCGACGTCGATCACCTTGGTGCCCGCGCCGACTTCCAGCCGGTCGAAATCGACGGTCAGCATGTCGCGACCCTCCCGCAAGCTCGTTCGTACACCGCAACCGTCTGGGCGGCAACGGATTCCCAGCTGAATACTTCCAGTGCCCGCCGGCGGCCGTTCTCGCCGAGCCGGCGCAGCTCCCGCGGCGAGTCGAGCAGTTCCCCGAGCACCGAGGTCAGCTCGTCGACGTCGGCGGGGGTGACCAGCCGGGCGCACTCGCCGTCCGGGCCGACCACCTCGGGCAGCGCACCGGCCCGGCTCGCCACGATCGGCGTGCCGCTGGCCATCGCCTCCACCGCCGGCAGCGAGAACCCCTCGTAGAGCGAGGGAATACACGCAACCTCGGCCGAGGCCAGCAGTTGCGCGAGCTCGGCGTCGGACAGACCGCTGGAGCTGTGCACGATGTCGGAGATGCCCAGCTCGGCGATCAACTTCTCGGTGGGCCCATTGGGTTCGAGCTTGGCGACCAGCTGCAGCTCCAGGTCGCGTTCGACGCGCAACCGCGCCACCGCGTGCAGCAGGTGGCTGACGCCCTTGAGCGGGACGTCGGCGCTGGCGATCGCGATGATGCGGTTACGCACCCGCTCCCGGCTCGGCTGGAACAGCTGGGTGTCGACGCCGAGCGGCACCACGTGCAGCTGCTGCGGGTCGACACCGAAGTCCTCGGCGATGTCGGCGGCCGACGTCGACGACACGGTGACCAGTTCGGGGATCTGCCGGGCCACGTGCTTCTGCATCTCGGCGAAGGCGTACCAGCGGCGCACCAGGGGCTTGCGCCACCACGCGGCCGCTTCGACCTCGACCACCCGGTCCCGGGTGATCGGGTGGTGCACGGTGGCCACCACCGGCAGGCCGGACTCGGCGATGGTCAGCAGCCCCGTACCCAGGCACTGGTTGTCGTGCACGACGTCGAAGTCGTCGCGGCGCTCGGCGAGCAGCCGCGCCATCCGCTTGCTGAAGGTCTTGGGCTCGGGGAAGCCGGCCGTCCAGGTGGTCAGCAGCTCTTCGAGGTCGATGCTGGTCTTGATCTCGCTGGGCCGCGGGATCCGGAACGGGTCCGGCTCGCGGTACAGATCCAAGCTGGGCACCTTGGTCAGCGTCACCCGCGGGTCGAGGTTCTCCGGATACGGCTGGCCGGAGAACAGTTCCACCTCGTGGCCCAGTTCGACCAGGCCGCGGCTGAGATGACGGACGTAGACGCCCTGGCCGCCACAATGGGTCTTGCTGCGATATGACAGCAGTGCGATGCGCATTCAGCTCACCGCTTCAGCGGCGCGCGGCGCGGCGCAGGTCCAGGTTGGGAAGCCGCCCTGAGCTGGCCGAATTGATTGGAGCAAGGAATCCGAACCCTCCTGGACATGTGTCCAGACTATAGTTTGACGTGCTAGCTGACGCAACGCGTGTGCTAGCTCTGACTATCACAGTCGCGGGCGACCGTCCTGTGCACCCTCGCTTGGGGCATCCGCTTCCGGGGGCGGGAAACCACCGGTCGCGACGGGCCCCCATCGGTGCGGGGTGATCCTGATGAGGCACTTGCCCTGCTCGACCATCGCGGTGCGGTACTCGTCCCAGTCCGGATGCTCGCCGGAGATCACCCGGAAGTACTCGACGAGCGGTTCGAGCGCCTCGGGCAGATCCACCACGTCGGCGTGCCCGTCGACCTGGACGTACGGGCCGTTGAAGTCGTCGGACAGCACCACCACGCTGGCCCGCGGCCGGTGGCGGATGTTGGCCACCTTCGCCCGCCGCGGATAGGTCGCGATCACGATGCGCCCGTGCGCGTCGACGCCGCCGGTGACCGGCGAGCTCTGCAGGGACTCCCCGGCCCGGAACGTGGTGAGCACCATGCGGTGACGCGGCCGGACGAAATCAAGCAGCGCGGGCAGCGTGACCTCGTCGGCGGTGGCGTACTTGCGGGTCATCGACTCAGCGTATCGACGGCCGCGCGGACACCGGCCCGAGCGCGCGCCACCGAAGCCGCTCCGGCTTTACACTTTGCGCCAATACTGACAAGGGGGTTGGCGTGACAGGTACTCCGGCGAGCAGCCCCAGCCCGGCGGTGCTCGAGTGGCGGCGGTTCGGCGCGGTGCCGATCGCCGCGGGGCTGGGTTACTCCATGGGCGTCATCCACGTCTACTGCCTGGGCGCGTTCATGGAACCGCTGCAGCAGGAGTTCGGCTGGTCGCGCGCACAGGCCTCGATCGGGCTGACGATCGTCGGCATGGCGGCCGCGGCCGCGGCGCTGCCGATCGGCCTGCTCGTCGACCGGTTGGGTCCGCGGCGGGTCGGGCTGTGCGGCGTGGTCCTGATGGCGGTGACGTTCGCGCTGATGGGGACCGCGACCGGCACCATGGCGAACTGGATCCTGCTGTGGGCGCTGTTGTCGTTCGCGTCGTTCTGGGTGCAGACCACGGTGTGGACGTCGGCGGTGGCGAGCCGGTTCGAGAACGCGCGTGGTCTGGCCTTCGCCGTGACGCTGTCGGGCGGCTCGCTGGCCGCTGCGGTCTTCCCGCCGCTGGCCACCGCGCTGATCGGGGTGTGGGGATGGCGCGGCGCGTTCATCGGACTCGGCGTTCTGTGGGGCGGCCTGGTGCTGGCGGCGGTGGCGCTGTTCTTCCGGGGCGCACAGGACGAGAAGCGCGCCGAACCCGCGGCCGTTCCGGCTGACGCGCCCGCCACCCCCGCGGCGCCGGTGGAACTGCCGGGGGTCACGCTGCGCGAAGGCCTGCGCTCGATCACCTTCTATCAATTGCTGCTCGCCGCAGGGCTTTTCGCGTTCACCACACTGGGCGTGGTGGTCCACCTGGTGCCGATCCTGCGCGACGCCGGCGCCGAACCCCTCGCCGCGGCGGGCACCGCGGCGCTGGTGGGGGTGTTCTCCATCGTCGGCCGGCTCGGGGTCGGCCTGCTGCTGGACCGCTTCCCGGCCCGCGTGGTCGGCGCCTGCGCGTACCTGGTGCCGATCGGGGGCAGCGCATTGTTGCTGTTCGACGGCACCAACCCGGTCAGCCAGACGCTCGCCGCGGCGCTGTTCGGCCTGACCCTGGGCGCCGAGGTGGACGTCATCGCCTACCTGGCGTCCCGCTACTTCGGGCTGCGCAACTTCGGCGGACTGTTCGGCGGGCTGGTCGCGGCCCTGTCGCTGGGCACGGCGTTCGGCCCGTTGGCGTCCGGCGCGACGTCGGACCACTTCGGCGGCTACGCGCCGTTCCTGGTCCTGACCATGGTGCTGATGGGGGTGAGCAGCGTGGCGTTGGCGTTGCTGAAACCCGCACCCGTCTGGGAAGTCCACCCCCAGGAGGTCGGCGACCCGGCCCGGTGAGTTTGTCGGCCGAGTGGGTACAGGGTCACCATCGGTCTGATCATGAGGGGGCGCCATGACGTTCAACATCACCCCGACCGCGGCCCAGCACGACCTGGCGCGGCGCACACACGAGTTCGCCGAGCAGTGCATCCGGCCCGTCGCCCCCGAGTACGACCAGCGCCAGGAGTTTCCGTGGCCGGTGCTGGAGGAGGCGGCGGCCCGCGGCTTCTACAGCCCGCTGTTCTACCGCGACCTGATCGGCGACCCGACCGGGTTGTCCCTCCCGATGTTCATGGAGGAGCTGTTCTGGGGCTGTGCGGGCATCGGGCTGGCCGTGGTGATGCCCGCCCTGGCCCTCTCGGCGATCGGCCAGGCCGCCTCACCGGAACAGATGCTGAAGTGGGCGCCGGAGTGCTTCGGCACCCCGGGTGACCTCAAGCTCGCCGCGCTGGCGATCTCCGAACCCGAGGGCGGCAGCGACGTGCGCAATCTGCGCACCACCGCGCGCCGCGACGGCGACGACTGGATCATCGACGGCCACAAGATGTGGATCGGCAACGGCGGCATCGCCAACGTCCACGTCGTCAACGCGGTGGTGGACCAGGAGCTGGGCCATAAAGGGCAGGCGCTGTTCATCGTGCCCGGCGGCACGCCCGGGCTGGAGCTGGTCCGCAAGCTCGACAAACTCGGCTGCCGCGCGTCGCACACCGCGGAACTGCGGTTCGACGGCGTGCGCATCCCCGGCGAGAATCTGCTGGGCGGGGAGGAGAAGCTCGAGTACAAGCTGGCCAAGGCACGCGAGGCCTCGGAAGGGTTGGCGGGAGCCCGCCCGTCCCGGTCGGCGGCGCTGGGCACCTTCGAGCAGACCCGCCCGATGGTCGCCGCCCAGGCCCTCGGGATCGCCCGCGCCGCACTGGAGTACATGACCGAGTACGCCAACCGGCGCGAGGCGTTCGGCGCCCCGATCATCGACAACCAGGGCATCGCGTTCCCGATCGCCGACCTGGCCACCCAGATCGACGCCGCCCGGCTCCTGACCTGGCGGGCGTCCTGGATGGCCGCCTCCGGCGTGCCATTCGAGCGTGGCGAGGGCTCGATGTCGAAGCTCGCGGCCAGCGAGGTCGCGGTAAAGGCCACCGAGCGCGCGATCCAGACCATGGGCGGCTGGGGCTACATCAAGGACCATCCGGTGGAGAAGTGGTACCGCGACGCCAAGCTCTACACGATCTTCGAAGGCACCAGCGAGATCCAACGCATGGTGATCGCCCGCGCGCTGGGCGCCGCCGACGGTGCTCCCCCGCTGCACGTCGACCTGGAACCCACCGGCGGACCGCTCAACCGCTACTTCGGGCGCGGCACCCCGCTGCGCACCCGCGCCGCAGCGCGGGCCCTGGCCGCCAAGGACCACGTGCCCCAGCCGGTGATGCAGATGGCGATGAAGGTGCTCCGGCCGCCGCGGAAATGACCCAAAAAATCCGGTACCGCTGGTTTCACCTACGACGTTTCTGGCAACATTACCGATCAGTCACATATGTGTCCGAGCGCACAGCGATGGGATGACAATGGGGTTTACCTGGGCGTCCACCGGGACGCAAGCGCAGTTCGACGTGTCGGTTCTTGCGCAGGGTGAGGAGGGCGGGGGCGCCGCGCTCAACGAGATCATCGGCCTGACCGTCGCCGGCGCGGTGGTCTCCGCCGTGCTGGTCTGGATCGGCTACCTGCACCGGACCGGGAAGATCACCTGGCTCACCCGGCTGGCCGACTGGTCCGGTCGCCGGTTCAAACGCCCGTCCTGGGTGGCGCTGCCGATCGCGATGTTCATCACCTCGATCATCTGCGCCCTGTTCGGGTTCATCTGGGATGTCAGCCTGCACATCGGCAACGGCCGCGACGATGGCGCACTGGCAAACCCGGCGCACTACTTCATCCTGATCGGCCTGTTCGGCATCTTCGTCGCCGGCTGCACGGCGATGGTGCTTCCGCTGGGTGGCGACCGCCCGGGACCCGCGGCGGTGCGCATCACCGACGACTGGTACGCGCCGGTCGGCGGCATCGTGATGGCCGGCTGCGGTCTGTACGCGCTGACCGGCTTCCCCCTCGACGACATCTGGCACCGCATCTTCGGCCAGGACGTCACGCTGTGGGGCCCGACGCACCTGATGATGATCGGCGGCGCCGGATTCTCCACGCTCGCAGCGGCTTTCCTCGAGATCGAGGGCAAGCGCGCGATGGGGCCGGACGCCCCGCGCGACGGGCTCGGCCTCAAGTTCGTCCAGTACCTCGCGTTCGCGGGCGTGCTCGTCGGTGCGTCGGTCTACCAGATCGAGTTCGACTTCGGCGTCCCGCAGTTCCGCCAGGTCTTCCAGCCGATGCTGATCGCCGCGGCGGCCGCGCTCGCGCTGGTGATGGCGCGCGTCTTCCTCGGCCGCGGCGCCGCCGTGATCGCGGCGCTCATCGCGATCGGCCTGCGCGGCACCGTCGCACTGCTGGTGGCCCCGGTGCTCGACGCCCCCGTGAACTGGTTCCCGCTCTACCTCGGCGCCGCCGTCGTCGTCGAGCTGATCGCGCTCACCCCGCTGATCAAACGGCCCATCCTGTTCGGCATGGTCAGCGGTCTGGGCATCGCGACGGTCGGCTTGTGGCTGGAGTCGCTGTGGATCAACGCCGTGTACCACTACCCGTGGCCCAGCAGCATCTGGCCCGAGGCGCTGGCGATGTCGATTCCGGTGGCCGTCCTGGTCGGCGCCTGCGGCGCGATGGCCGGCATGGTGCTCACCGGTGAGCGGCTGCCCCGCCGCGCGATCGGGGTCAGCCTGGTGGCGTTGACGGTGCTGGCGATCGGCGGTGCGGCGGCCAACGGTCTGCAGTACAACACGCCGCAGAACGCGACCGCGCAGATCACCCTCACCGAGGCGTCCGACGTCGACGGCCAGCGCTACGTCACCGCCGATGTGGTGCTCAACCCGCCCGACGTCATCAGCGACAACCCCAACTGGGTGTCGGTGCTGGGCTGGCAGGGCGGTCTGGAGAACCAGCGCGGCCAGTTCGTCGACCCGCTCGAGAAGGTCGGCGACGGACACTACGTCTCGACCGAGCCGATGCCGGTGTCCGGGACGTGGAAGACGCTGCTGCGCGTGCACGACGGCAAGACGCTGACGGCGGTGCCGATCTACCTGGCCGGCGACCCCGGCATCGGTGCCGAGGAAGTACCGGCCGACCCGCAGTTCACCCGGCCGTTCGTCTCCGAGATCACCATCCTGCAGCGCGAACGCAGTCCCGACATCCCGCAGTCGCTGTGGCTGATCGGCTGCCTGGTGGTGCTGGCGTGCACGCTGGCGATGGTCGCCGGAATCACCTGGGGCGGCGGCCGAATCAACAACAGCGCCCCGCGCCGCGAGGCCGACCACCTGCAACCGTCCGGTCAGACATGACCGCACCGGCCGACGTCGTCTTCCTGGCCGACCATCCGATCTGGATCGCGGTGCCGGCGTTCGCACCGGCGTTCGTGGTCACCGGTGTGGTCATCTACATCGCGGTCCGCAACCGCAAGAAGCGCGAAGCCGGGGAAGCTAGCGGGGAATCCTTGGACAGCAACAACACTCGGTAACGAAACTCGACAACTGGAACTCAAAACGGAATAGGTGATCGGAATCCGAATCCACACAGCGCTGGCCGTCGCTGCCGCTGCGGTGCTGCTCGTCGGCTGCGGCAGCAGTTCAGAATCCACCCAGGACACGTCCGGCCCGGCCGCCACGTCCGCGGCACCCGCTCCCGCCGAGGGCGGCCCGGCGAGCGACCAAGTGGCCCTCGATGTCTCGATCTCCGGCGGTGAGGTACGGCCCACCAACGAGCAGCTGCAGGCCGCGGTGGGTCAGCCCATCGTGATCCGCGTGGACAGCGACGCCGCCGACGAGCTGCACGTGCACTCGACCCCCGAGCACACCTTCCCTGTCGCGGTCGGCCCGGACCAGACATTCGAGTTCACCGTCGAGATGCCCGGCCGAGTCGACGTCGAGCTGCACAACACCCACACCACGATCGCCACCATCCTGGTGCGGTGAGCGCGCAGCTGCTCGCCCACGGGTTGGGCGGTTCCACCGACCTGCCCATCCCGTTCACCTACGCGCTGATCGGGGCCGCCTGGGCGCTGACGTTCACCTTCGCGGTGGTCGCGCTGGCCTGGCGCAAGCCCCGCTTCGACACCGCCAAGCCGGGCCGGGCGCTGCCCGCGTGGTGCACCCGCGTCGTCGACTCGGGTGTGACGCGGTGGGTGCTGGCGCTGCTGAGCCTGGCGTTCACCGCGTGGGTCGCGATGGCGGCGATGTTCGGGCCCCAGGACGGCGACAACCCGCTGCCCGGCGTCTTCTATGTGCTGCTCTGGGTCGGCCTGGTCGCGCTGTCATGGGCGATCGGACCGGTGTGGCGGGTGCTGTCGCCGGTGCGTGCGCTGCACCGGCTGATCGGTGGCCGCAACCTGGGCCGGCCTTATCCCCGCGCGCTGGGCTACTGGCCCGCCGCTGCCGGGCTGCTGGCGTTCGTGTGGCTGGAACTGGCCAGCCCGGATCCCGGGTCGCTCAGCGCGATCCGGACCTGGCTGCTGGTGTACCTGGTGGTGACGCTGGCCGGGGCGCTGCTCTTCGGGCCGCGCTGGAACGCCAACGCCGACCCGTTCGAGGTGTACAGCATGGTGGCGTCACGGCTGTCGGTCTTCCGGCGCCGCGACGACGGCCGCATCGTCGTCGGCAACCCGTTCGACCATCTGCCGTCGTTGCCCGTCCGGCCCGGGGTCATCGCGGTACTCGCGGTGCTGCTCGGGTCCACCGCGTTCGACAGCTTCTCCGCGACGCCCCAGTTCCGCCGGTGGACCGGCGAACTGACCGACTCCGCGCTCGGCGCCACCCTGCTCCGCTCGGCGACACTGCTGGTGTTCGTGGGCATCGTCGCGGCGACGTTCTGGGCCGCGGCCCGCTGCACCGGCGGCGTCGACGCCGAGCAGCGCCGCGAACTGCCCGGCCGCCTCGCGCACTCACTGATCCCGATCGTGATCGGCTACGTCTTCGCGCACTACCTGACCTACCTGATCGAACGCGGCCAGCAGACGGTGATCCAGCTGGCCGACCCGCTGGGCCGCGGCTGGAACGTGCTGGGACTGGCCGACGCCGAGGTCAGCTATGTGCTGACGATGCATCCGGCGGTGCTGGCCACCTTGAAGGTTGGTTTCGTGGTGGCCGGCCACATCGCCGGCGTGGTGGCCGCGCACGACCGGTCGTTGACGCTGCTGCCCAAGGACCACCAGGTCACCGGGCAGCTCGCGATGATGCTGGTGATGGTCTTCTACACCTTCACCGGGCTGTATCTACTGTTCGGGGGGTGAATCGTCCAACCTGGCCCATAATGTCAATTTGTGTCAGGTGAGGACTCTCTGGAACAGGCGCTCGCCGGAGGAGCGCCACAGCGGGTGGGGTGGTTCCGGTTCTACTTCGCCGACGAGCGGTGGGAATGGTCCGAGCAGGTGCAGATCCTGCACGGCTACGAACCCGGCACCGTCACGCCCACCACCGACCTGGTCTTGTCGCACAAGCACCCGGACGACCGCCAGCAGGTCGCGGCGACCCTCGACGAGATGCGCCGTACGCACCGCACGTTCTCGACACGCCACCGCATCATCGACGCCCGCGGCGAGAGCCACGACGTCGTGGTCATCGGTGACCGCCTCAACGACGACGAAGGGCGCCTGGTCGGCACCCACGGCTTCTACGTCGACGTCACCCCCAGCGAGTCGGCGACCAAGGCGATGATGAGCGCCGCGCTGGCCGAGATCACCGAGAACCGGGCTGTCATCGAGCAGGTCAAGGGCATGCTGATGCTCATCTACCGCGTCGACGCCGACGCCGCGTTCGAGTTGCTGCGCTGGCGCTCCCAGGAGACCAACGTCAAGCTGCGGGTCCTGGCCGAACGCCTGCTGCAGGACTACGGGGACCTGGTCTACGAGGAGACGCTGCCGCCGCGCGCCTCGTTCGACCATCTGCTGCTCACCGCTCATCTGCGAGTCGAACGCGGCGGCGATACCGTGAAGCAGTGACCGCTTCACCGAGCCGCACCGCCCTGGTCATCGTCGATGTGCAGAACGACTTCTGCGAAGGCGGCTCGCTGGCCGTCGCGGGCGGCACCGCGGTGGCGCACGCGGTCAACGAGTTGCTGTCCGGCCCGGCGCGCCGGCGTTACCGACATGTGGTGGCCACCAAGGACTTTCACATCGACCCGGGCAGTCACTTCTCCGACCGGCCCGACTTCGTCGACTCGTGGCCGCCCCACTGCGTCGCCGGCTCGCCCGGCGCCGAGTTCCATCCCGACCTCGACGTCACACCCGTCGAGGCGGTGTTCGCCAAGGGGCACCACAGCGCGGCCTACAGCGGATTCGAGGGCACCGACGAGTCCGGCGCCACCCTGGCTGACTGGTTGCGCGACCGTGACGTGGACGCGGTGGACGTGGTGGGCATCGCCACCGACTACTGCGTGCGCGCCACCGCCGCCGACGCCGCGGCGGCCGGTTTCACCACCCGCGTCCTGTTGGACCTGACCGCCGGCGTCGCCCCGGACTCGACAGCCGACGCCGTGCGCACACTGCGCGCAACCGGCGTCGAAGTGGTGACCTGACCCACGGTTGTACCCGGCCCGCAGCGGGCATCCCCTATCGTCCGCGACCGCGGCGAGAATTCAGGAGAGTCCTTTGACCCAGATCGTCAGCAACCCGGGCAACGCCATGGATCTCGAACTGTGGCCGGGGAAGGCGTATCCGTTGGGCGCCACCTACGACGGCTCCGGCACCAACTTCGCGCTGTTCTCCGAGGCCGCCGAGAAGGTGGAACTGTGCCTGTTCGACGCCGACGGCACCGAGACCCGGGTCACGCTGCCCGAGGTCGACGGCTTCGTGTGGCACGGCTTCATCCCCAACATCGAACCGGGCCAGCGCTACGGCTACCGCGTGCACGGACCGTTCGACCCGGCCAACGGGATGCGGTGCAACCCGAACAAGCTGCTGGTCGACCCCTACGCCAAAGCCATCGACGGGCATTTCGACTGGGGGCAACCGCTCTTCGGGTACAACTTCGGGGACCCCGACAGCCGTAACGACGAGGACTCGGCGGCGAACACCCCCAAGTGCGTGGTGGTCAACCCGTACTTCGACTGGGGCGTCGACCGTCCCCCGGGCCACGAGTACGCCGACTCGGTGATCTACGAGACCCACGTCAAGGGGCTCACCCAGACCCACCCCGACATCCCCGAGCAGGTCCGCGGCACCTACGCCGCGATGGCGCACCCCGCGATCATCGAGCACCTCAAGGACCTCGGCATCACCGCCGTCGAGCTGATGCCGGTGCACCACTTCGCCAACGACTCCACCCTGGTGGAGAAGGGCCTGTCGAACTACTGGGGCTACAACACCATCGGCTTCTTCGCGCCGGACTCCAAGTACAGCTCGAACCCGAACCCGGGCGGGCAGGTACAGGAGTTCAAGGCCATGGTGCGCGCGCTGCACGAGGCCGGCATCGAGGTGATCCTCGACGTCGTCTACAACCACACCGCCGAGGGCAACCACATGGGCCCGACGCTGTCGATGCGCGGAATCGACAACGCCGCCTACTACCACCTCGTCGACGACGACAAGCGCTACTACATGGACTACACGGGCACCGGTAACAGCCTCAACGTCCGGCACCCGCACACGCTGCAGCTCATCATGGACTCGCTGCGCTACTGGGTCACCGAGATGCACGTCGACGGCTTCCGCTTCGACCTGGCCTCCACGCTGGCCCGCGAGTTCTACGACGTCGACCGACTGGCGACGTTCTTCGAACTCGTGCAACAGGATCCGGTGGTCAGCCAGGTCAAGCTGATCGCCGAGCCGTGGGACGTCGGCCCCGGCGGTTACCAGGTCGGCAACTTCCCGCCGCAGTGGACCGAGTGGAACGGCAAGTACCGCGACACCGTCCGGGACTTCTGGCGCGGCGAGCCGTCGACGCTCGACGAGTTCGCCTACCGGTTGACGGGGTCCTCGGACCTCTACGAGCACACCGCCCGCCGCCCGGTGGCGTCGATCAACTTCGTGGTCGCCCACGACGGCTTCACGTTGCGCGACCTGGTGTCCTACAACGAGAAGCACAACGAGGCCAACGGCGAGGACAACAACGACGGCGAGAGCCACAACCGGTCCTGGAACTGCGGTGTGGAGGGGCCGACCGACGACCCGGAGGTCAACGACCTGCGGTCCCGCCAGCAGCGCAACTTCCTGGCCACCCTGCTGCTCAGCCAGGGCGTGCCGATGATCTGTCACGGCGACGAACTCGGCCGCACCCAGGGCGGCAACAACAACGGCTACTGCCAGGACAACGAGATCACCTGGGTGCACTGGGACGAGGCCGACACCGACCTGCTGGAGTTCACCCGCACGGTGTCGCAGCTGCGCGCCGCGCACCCGGTGTTCCGGCGCCGCCGGTTCTTCTCCGGCAAACCGCTGGGCCGCCGCGGCAGCGCGGGCCTGCCCGACATCGCCTGGTTCACCCCCGAGGGCGCCGAGATGACGGGCGACGACTGGGGCACCGAGTTCGCCAAATCGGTCGGGGTGTTCCTCAACGGGCACGGCATCCCGGACATGGACGCGCGCGGGCAGCGGGTGATCGACGACTCGTTCTTGCTGTTCTTCAACGCCCACTACGAACCGATCGATTTCACTTTGCCCGACAGCGAGTTCGGCAACGCGTGGACGCCGGTGTTGTGCACGGCGGCCGAGCCGGATCCAGACGCGGTGCACAAGGCGGGGACGCCGGTGACCGTGGACGCCCGGGCGACGCTGGTACTGCGGGCGGTGACCGATTGAAAAACGTTGCGAGCCATCGAGCTTGATCGCTCAGTTCAGCGTTTTTCCGGATCGGGTGTGTTAGCTTGATCTTGCTGTTGCAACCGTGGTCGTCGTGTCGGCGTCGGGTGTCCTCGGATGCCCTGACGCGACCGGCCTGGGCGGGCTGGCAGTAGGAGCCGAAGAGCGGCGGCGACCTACCGGCGACCACGGTTGCCAGCTCAGCGGTTGCCGGTTCAGCCGAGGATGCGCCGGATCGAGCGCATCGGGATGGGCAGCCAGGACGGCCGGAACCGCGCCTCGTACGCCGCCTCGTACACGGCCTTGTCCAGCTCGTAGGCGGCGAGCACGTCGGCGGCGGCGCGCGGGTCGGTCCCGGTGACCGCGGCGTAGCCCTCGCAGAACGCAGTGCCGTTGCGCGCCACCCACTCCCGGGCCCGCGCCGCCAGCTGCCGGTCGTGGTCCTCGTCGCCGGCGAGCTCCACCAGACGCTGATAGGCGGCGTACTCGTAGGACCGCAACACTCCGGCCACGTCTCGCAGCGGCGAGTCGGGTCTGCGCCGCTCGTCGAGCGGTTGGCCGGGCTCCCCCTCGAAATCGATCAGCAGCCAGCGCTCCGGTGTGCGCAGCACCTGCCCGAGGTGGAGGTCCCCGTGCACGCGTTGCACGGTGATCGGTTCGCCGGCCAGGTCGCCGATGCGCTTCTCGATGACGCTCGCGTACTCGCGCAGCGCCGGCGCCGCGGCGACGGCCGCGTTCAGCCGCTCCAGCATGCTGTCGACCGGGAACGGTTCGGTGCTGGTGCCCAGGCGCTCGGCCAGTGTCGCGTGCACCGACGCGACGGCCTCCCCCAATCGGTGTGACTCTCCGGCGAAGTCGCCGCCCACCTCGTCGGCGTACAGGTCACCCTCGGCGAACAGGTCCCGCGTACTCGCCGTGGCCATGTCCCAGCCCTCGGCACTGTTGGCAGCGAATTCGGCCACCATGCCCAGCGCGCACGGCTGCAGATGTTCGCTGTCCCAATGCGTTTCGAACGATCCGAGCAACCGTGCGACGTGCGGGTTGCCGGCCCGTGCCAGCGCCTGGTTCAGCTCGATGTCGGGGTTGATGCCCGGGGTGACGCGGCGGAACACCTTGAGCACGGCGCGTTCCTCGAAGATGACGCTGGTGTTGCTCTGCTCGGCGCCCGACACCCGCGGCGCGACGTCCAGCGGCAGCGTGACATCGGGCTCACGCAGGAACCGCAGGTCGTCGACGACGGCCGACCCGTCGATCATCGTCAGCAAGTAGCGAGCCGCCTCGGGGTCGTACAGCGCGTCGTAGGCGGTGCGCTGCGCGCCGTCGCGCTCCGCGGTGCCGATGGTGGCGACGTCGTTGTACTCGGCGATGGGCTCACTGCCCCAACGGATCAGCACCTGGTAGCGCTCACTGGACCCGTCGGTGTAGCTCACGTCGAGCAGCACGTGCTCGAGGTCGAGTCCGGCGTCGTTCGACAGCTGGGTCACCGCCACGGGCGCCACCGCCGCGAGCTCGCGAGCGCGGCCGGCGTACCAGCGCTGCCGCGGCAACCACTGGTCATAGGGCAGTGTCATGACATCTCTCCTGCCTCGGGGTCTCCGGGTTTGAGCAGAAACCAGTAGAAGCCGTGGCCCGGCAGCGTCAGCAGATACGGCAGCGCCCCGATGCGGGGGAACTCGACGTGGCCGGTCATCTCGACCGGGGTGTATCCGTTCCAGTGCTGCAGGTTCAACTCTATGGGTTGCGGGAACCGCGACAGGTTGTTCACACACAGCACCGTCTCGGTATGGCCGGCGCCGTGGCATTCCCGCACGTACGCCAGTACCGACGGGTTGGAGCCGCCGAGTTCACGGAACGTGCCCACCGCGAACGCCTCGTGGCGGCGCCGCACGGCGAGCATGGTGCGGGTCCAGTTCAGCAGCGATGTCGAGGTGTCCCGTTGCGCTTCGACGTTGACCGACTGGTAGCCGTAGATCGCGTCCTGGTTGGGCGGCAGATACAGCCGGCCCGGGGTGGCTTTGGAGAACCCGGCGTTGCGGTCCGGGGTCCACTGCATCGGGGTGCGCACCGCGTCGCGGTCACCCAGCCAGATGATGTCGCCCATGCCGATCTCGTCGCCGTAGTACAGCACCGGGGAACCCGGCAGGCTCAGCAGCAGCGCGGTGAACAACTCCATCTGGTTGCGGTCGTTCTCCAGCAGCGGCGCCAGGCGGCGGCGGATGCCCACGTTGGCCTTCATCCGTGGGTCCTTGGCGTACTCGGCGTACATGTAGTCGCGCTCTTCGTCGGTGACCATCTCCAGCGTCAACTCGTCGTGGTTGCGAAGGAAGATGCCCCACTGCGCCATCTCGGGGATGGGCGGGGTCTGGGACATGATCTCCGAGATCGGAATGCGCGACTCACGCCGCACCGCCATGAAAATCCTTGGCATCAGAGGGAAGTGGAACGCCATGTGGCATTCGTCGCCGCCGGTGCCGGGGTCGCCGAAATACTCGACGACGTCGGCGGGCCACTGGTTGGCCTCGGCGAGCAGCACCCGGCCGGGGAACTCGTCGTCGATCACCTTGCGGCAGTGCTTGAGGAACGCGTGCGTCTCGGGCAGGTTCTCGCAGTTGGTGCCCTCCCGCTCGAACAGGTAGGGCACGGCGTCGAGCCGGAACCCGTCGATGCCGAGGTCCAGCCAGAACCTCAGGACGTCGATCATCGCCTCCTGCACGGCGGGGTTGTCATAGTTCAGGTCGGGCTGGTGCGAGAAGAACCGGTGCCAATAGAACTGTCGCCGAACCGGATCGAACGTCCAGTTCGACTCCTCGGTGTCGACGAAGATGACGCGGGCGTCGGGGTACTTCTCGGCGGTGTCGCTCCAGACGTAGAAGTCCCCGTACGGGCCGTCGGGGTCGCGCCGGGATTCCTGGAACCAGGCATGGGAGTCCGACGTGTGGTTCATCACCAGATCGGTGATCACCCGGATGCCCCGGCGGTGCGCGGCGTCGAGCAACTCGACGAAGTCCTCGACGGTGCCGAACTCCGGCAGGACCTTGTAGAAGTCGCGGATGTCGTAGCCGCCGTCGCGCAGCGGTGAGTCGTAGAACGGGGGCAGCCAAAGACAGTCGACACCAAGCCAGTTGATGTAGTCCAGGCGTTCGGTCAACCCGCGCAGGTCGCCGATACCGTCGGCGTTCGAGTCGAAGAACGCGCGCACCAGCACCTCGTAGAACACGGCGCGCTTGAACCAGAGGCGGTCCTCGGGCAACGTACGGGCATGGCTGAAGTCGTCGGCGGTCGGATGTTCGACCACCCCGTCCTCGACGTGACTGCCCTGCGCCGGGGACGGTGAGCGGCTAACGGTGCTGTCCTCCATAGATGGTGTTCACCTACCCAGGACGGCGCGACCTGAACCACACGCGCGCGGGGCCGCTAGGGCAGGAACCGCTCGGCGCCGGCCGTGCGGACGTACCGCAGGCTGTTGGCCTGGCGGTAGCCGACGACGCTGCCGCCGAACGTGACCAGCATCAGGCCGGCCAGCCCGGGCAGCGCGACGGCGGCGATCTCGGCCAGCGTCGGCCCCGTCAGCACCCGCGGGTATCCGGCCGGGCGCGGCACCTGTCCGGGCGCGCCGCCCATCGGCGCCGCCGCGACGGTCGTGCCGGGGGTGGGTGCCACCGATCCCCGGATCACCGGGGTGCGGACTCCGGCGACGCCGGGCGCGGTGGTGGCCGGGTCCACGGGTTGACCGGGGCGCGCGGCCAGTGCCCGCGGCCGGGCTCCGGCGGTGGTCATGGCCCGCGGAACCGATACCACCAACGGCACCCGGAAGGCGGTGGCGCCGCTGCCACCCCCACCGCCGCCGCCCGCGACGGCCCCGTCCTGGGTGCCGGTACCGGCGTCGAGCACCGGTCCTTCCCGCATGATGCCCATCTGCGGCCCGGGCGGGGGTGGCGGCGCCGGAACCAGCCGCAGCGTGGCCAGGAACTCGCCGAGGGTCGGCAGCGGAATCCGGACGGTGGTGTAGAACGACGACACCGTCGGCCAGCTTCCGGCCGGGATCTCCCCGGGAGGGGGCAACCGCAGGAACGGCACGGTCAGCGAGTTCTCGTACTCGACCTTCCTGGACTCCTTCGGCGGGACGTACGTGTCCGGGGGCGGCGGCGGATTGCGGGTGCCGGTCCCGCCGGAGGTGGCGGGCTCGTCCTCGTCGATGACCGTGACTTCGTCGGGTTCGGGTTCGGTGGAGCCCGGCGACTCGGTGCCGCCGGTCGAGCCGCCGGTGGAGCCGTCGGTGGTGCCGGTGTCGGTGCCGCTGTCGCCGTCACCGGAATCCGGAGAGTCGGTGCTCTGTGAGGAGCTGTCGGAATCCGAGGGCTGCGCGAGCACCGGGGCGGCACCGGCCAGGACGCCGATGGAGAGCACGCCGGCAGCGGCTACGGCGCGTAGCACGAGCTCCGCCATGTCGCTCCCCCAGAAGTCCGATCGCCCGACGGCCAGGTCACATCGCCGTCCATTCTCGCACAGTCCCACAAACGCCCAGCGTGGTTGGAGCAACAGCTGCGGCTGCCCACCTCGCCGCCGGCACGCTATGGTGCGGACGTGACCACCGGCGGCCGTGACCATGGAGACCCCGGCGACGCCCCCACCGTGCCGCCACCCCTGACCGGCGCGGTCAACACCGCCCGGCCCTCGGCGGCCGAGGAGGCCCGCACCATCGCGGCGTCGACCAACTCGGCGACGCTGGCGAGCCTGACCGCCGACGGCGACCCGTGGGCGTCGTTCGTGACCTACGGGCTGCTCGGCGGCGCTCCGGTGCTGTGCGTCTCCAACCTGGCCGAACACGGCCGCAACCTGGCCGGCGATCCGCGCGCCAGCCTCGCCGTGGTCGCCCCGGCCACCGAGGGTGACCCGCTGGCCAACGCCCGCATCACGCTGGCCGGCCACGTCGAGCGTCCGGAGGGCGCCGAGCACGCCGCCGCGCGCGAGGCCCACCTCGCGGCTGTCGCCGCGGCGAAGTACTACATCGACTACAGCGACTTCTCGCTGTGGGTGCTGCGGGTGCAGCGCGTGCGCTGGGTGGGCGGTTACGGACGGATGGACTCCACCAGCGGCGCCGAGTACCTGGCCGCCGAGCCCGACCCGGTCACCCCGCACGCCGCCGGCGCGATCAGTCACCTCAACGCCGACCACGCCGACTCGCTGCTGGCGATGGCCCGCACCCTCGGCGGCTATCCCGACGCCACCGGCGCGACCTGCACCGGCGCCGACCGCTACGGCCTGGACCTGCGGCTGACCACCGAGCGGGGGGTGGCCTACACCCGGGTCGGATATCCGGAGCCGATCAACGCGATCGGTGAATTGCGTTCGGCCGCCGTGGAGTTGACGCGCCTGGCCCGCGCCGGCTGAAGCGGGCAGCGGGCGTCCTCTACCATCTGTCGACATGGCTGAGCAGAGCGCCGACCCACAGCGACCGCCGACCTGGCAGGCCGCGTTCGACTTGATCCGCACCCGCGGCTACGAGCGCCGCGAGGAGCCGTTCCGGCTGGCCAGCGGCCAACTCAGCCACGACTACATCGACGGTAAGTACGCCGTGGACACCGGTGAGCGACTGGCCGCCGTCAGCCGCGCGGTGGCCGACCTGGCCGCCGCCAACGGCGTGGAGTTCGACGCCGTCGGCGGGCTGACCATGGGCGCCGACCCGCTCGCGCACGGGGTGGCGATGGTGACCGGCAAGGCATGGTTCTCGGTGCGCAAGGAGCAGAAGTCGCGCGGCCGCGAGCAGTGGATCGAGGGCACCCGCCTGCAGCCCGGCGATCGCGTGCTGCTCGTCGACGATGTGATCAGCACGGGCGGCTCCACCGAGATCGCCCTGGAGCGGGTTCGGGCGGTGGGCGCCGTGGTCACCGGCGTGATCCCGATGGTCGACCGCGGTGACGTGGCCGCGCAGCGGTTCGCCCGGCACGGTGTGCCGTTCCACGCGCTGGTCACCTACCGCGACCTGGGCATCGAGCCGGTCAAGGACGTCTGAGCCGTCCGGCTCAGTTCTCCACTCGGTTCTCCACGACGAGGACCCCGCCGGGTTCCAGCCCGAGGGTGACCCGGTCGCCGGGGGTCAGAGCACGCGCTGCCGAGCTGTTCATCTGCGCGCTGACCGGGCCGGTGGCGGTCGTGACGGTGACCCGGGAGACGGCGCCGAGGAACGACACCGCGGTCACCGTCCCGGTGCCGGCCGGGTCGGTACGCACCGTGACCGACTCGGGGCGCACCATTGCGGTCCCGCTGCCCGCGGCGATCGAGCCCGGCAGCGCGGGCACCGTGACGCCCAGCAGCCGCACACTGCCGTCGGCCACCTCGGCGGGCACCTTGTTGTTCAGCCCGACGAAGTCCGCGACGAACGGGGTGGCCGGGTGCGCGTACAGCTCGGCCGGCGCGGCGAGCTGCTCGAGGCGGCCCGCGTTCATCACGCCCACGCGGTCGGCGACCGCGAGGGCCTCCTCCTGGTCGTGGGTGACGAACAGCGTCGTCGTCCCGACCTCCGACTGCACGCGGCGGATCTCGTCGCGCAGCTGGGTGCGGACCTTGGCGTCCAGCGCCGACAGGGGTTCGTCGAGCAGCAGCACCCGCGGCTCGATCGCCAGGGCCCGGGCCAGCGCCACCCGTTGCTGCTGACCGCCGGACAGCTCGGTGGCGTACTTGTCGGCGTGCGCGCTCAGACCCACCAGATCGAGCATGTCCCGGGCGCGGGACATGCGGGCACGCTTGCCTTTCCGGCGCATCTTCAGTCCGAACGCGATGTTGTCCAGCACGGTCAGGTGCGGGAACAGGCTGTAGGCCTGGAACACCATGCCCATGTCGCGCTTGTTGGCCGGTACGTCGCCGACGTCCACACCGCCGACGGTGACCGTTCCCGAGGTCGCCTCGTCGAGGCCGGCCAGGATGCGCAGCGCGGTCGTCTTCCCGCAGCCCGACGGGCCCAGCAGCGCGACCAGTTCCCCGGCCTCGATGTGCAGTGTCAGTCCGTCGAGCGCCCGGGTGCTGCCGTACACCCGGGTCAGGTCGTCGAGCCGGACGTCCACACTCATACCGTCACTCCTGTCTCGCGGACCCGGCCGCGCCGACTGCGGGTCAGCAGCGACAGCGCCAGCAGCAGCACGAACCCGAACACCAGCGTCGCCAGCGACGCCGCCACCGAGGTGGGGCCGTCGCTCTTGCCGATCAGCACGATCTGCACCGGCAGCGTGTCGTAACCGCTCAGGGACGCGATGGTGAACTCGCCCAGCACCACCGCGATCGAGATGAACGCCGCCGACAGGATGCCCGACCAGATGTTGGGCACGATCACCCGGGCGATCGTGGTGCCCCACCCCGCCCCCAGTGAGCGCGCGGCCTCGGCCAGGGTGCGCAGGTCGATCGCCGACAGTGCTGCGTCGAGTGCCCGGTAGGCGAACGGCAGCACCACCACGACGTAGACGAAAGTCAGTGTGAGCGCGGACTCCCCGAGGAAATAGGTCACCCACAGGTACACGTTGCGCAGCCCGACCACGATCACCAGGGCCGGAATGGTCAGCGGCAGCAGGCACAGGAACTCGACCAGCCGCCGCGCCCACGGGGTGCGCAGCCGCACCCAGATCATCGTGGGCACCAGCACTGCCAGCATCGCGGCGACCGTCAGCACCGCCAGCAGCAGCGACACCACGATCGCGGTGTACAGCGCGTCGTCGGCCACCAGGTTGCGCCACGCCTGGCCGGTGCGTCCACCCTCGACCAGGTTCCGGGTGGAGAAGTCGGCCATGGCGTACAGCGGGAACAGGAAGAACACCGCGAACACCACCCAGAGTGCGCCCCGCACAAGCCTTCTCACGACAGCCACCGCGAGCTGCGCCGCACCAGGAGGTTGTAGGCGGTCATCACGACCGCCACCACCACGATCATCTCGCACGCCAGCGCGTAGGCGAAGCCCTCCTGGCCCAGCACCACCTCACTGACCAGCGAGGCGCGGATCAGCAGCGGCAGGATCGGGCTGCCCTGGCTGACCAGCGCAGCGGCGGTCGCGTAGGCGGCGAAGGCGTTGGCGAACAACAACAGTGCCGAGCCCAGGAAGGCCGGGGTCAGCAGCGGGATGGCCACCTCCCGCCAGTACGCCCACGTCGACGCGCCCAGCCCGACCGCCGCCTCCCGCCACTGCGGGCGCAGTCCCTCCAGGGCGGGCAGGAACACGATGACCATCAGCGGGATCTGGAAGTAGGTGTACACGAGGATCAGCCCGGGCAGCCCGTACAGCCAGCCCGACGCGGCCAGGTTGAACCCGAAGAGCTGCTGCACCCACAGGGTGAGCACGCCGTTCAGCCCGATCGTCGCCAGGAACGCGAACGCCAGTGCGACACCGCCGAACTGGGCGAGCACACTCGACAGCGACAGCACCGTGCGACGCAGCGCCGACGTCGGCGGGCTGCTGACGATCAGCCAGGCCAGCACTGCGCCGAAGACGGCGCCGAGTACGGCCGTGGCGCCGGAGAGCAGCACGCTGTCCCGCAGCGCCGACAACGCCGCGGGTGTGAACAGAGCCCGGATCCGGCCCAGCGTGAACGACCCGTCGGCGACGAACGCGTTGACGATGACGGTGACGGTCGGGATCAACAGGAAGACGGTGACCACCGCCAGGAAGGGCGCCAGCGGCAGCGCGTCGCGGACCCGGCGGCCGGCACTCATGTCAGCCGACCGCCGCCGCCCAGTGTTCGGCGAGGTACTTCGAGGCGGCCTCGGTCTGCGCGGGTGTCGGGACGGTCACCGGGCCGTCGACCACCGGCAGCGCCTTGGCCACGTCCTCGGCGAGGGTGCCGTCGGCGAGCATCGTGTCGGCGCGCACCGGGCGCACCCCGCCCTTGGCGTAGAGGGTCTGGCCTTCGTCGCTGTAGAGGAACTCCTGCCACAACCGGGCGGCCGCCGGGTGCGGGGCGTCTTTGTTGATGGCCTGGTAGTAGTAGCCGGCCACCGGGTACTGCGGCGGCACCAGCACCGACCACGACGGCAGCTTCTTGGTCTCGGCGGCGTTGGTGTAGTTCCAGTCGATGACCACCGGCGTCTGGCCGGACCCGATGGTGGCCGGGGTCGGGTCCACCGGCAGGAAGTTCCCGGCCTGCTTGAGCTTGGCGAAGAACTCCACACCGGGGGCGATGTCGTCGACCGAGCCGCCTTGGGACAGCGCGACCATCAGCACGCCGGAGAACGCCGCGCCGGCCTGCGTGGGGTCGCCGTTGAGCGCGACCTTGCCCCGGTACTCGGGTTTGAGCAGGTCGTCGATCGAGGTCACCGGGGGCACCTTGGCCGAGTCGTACCCGATCGACATGTAGCCGCCGTAGTCGTTGACCCACTTGCCGTCCGGGTCCTTGAACGCCACGGGGATGTCGTCGAAGGTCTGCACCCTGTAGGGCGCGAACATGTCGGTGTTGCCCAGGGCGACCGACTGGCCGAGGTCGAACACGTCCGGCGCGGTGCTGCGGCCCTTCTGCTGCCGGGCGGCGTTGATCTCGTCCTGGCTGGACGCATCCGGCTGGGCGGAGTTGACCTTGATGCCGTACTTGTCGGAGAACGCCTTGATGATCTCGCCGTAGTTCGCCCAATTCGGGGGCAGTGCAATCACATTGAGCTCGCCTTCGGCCTTGGCGGCGCTGATCAGGCCGTCCAGGCCGCCGAAGTCGGCCGCGGAGGTGGCCTCGGCGCCCCGCACGCCGCTGTCGGTCTCGCCGCCGGAGTCACGCTCGGGCGGCGCACACGACACCGCCAGCAGCGCGGCAGACGCGCACGCCAGCACCTTGGTCATCAGCGAAGGAAACAGCGAAGGAAAAGAGGTCTTCATGGCCGAACCTTCCGATGAGCGCAAAGCCTTGCGGTTGCGTGGCGCTTGCGCAGGGATGTCACCGCGGTGAACCCTATCGCGCCTAGGCTCGCTGGCGTGGCACTGCGGCGATCGGCACGCGCCGATTTCGGTGACGCCCCGGTGGCGATGCTGGCCACCGTGCGGCCGGACGGGACGCCGCACGTGGTGCCGGTCGTCTTCGCGATGGACGGCGGCGACGATGCCGCCGACCCCGTGGTGTTCACCGCCGTGGACGGCAAACCGAAGTCCGGGCGACGGTTGCAGCGGCTGGCCAACATCGAGGCGAGGCCGGCGGTGAGCTTGCTGGTGAGCCACTACGACGACGACTGGTCGCAGCTGTGGTGGGTGCGGGCCGACGGCGTCGCCGAGATCCACGATGACGGCGCCGTGGCCGACACCGGCCGGGCGGCGCTGCGCGCCAAGTACGCGCAGTACCGCGACGTCGCCGTCGACGGGCCGGTCATCGCGGTGCGCGTCACCGGCTGGGCGTCCTGGCAGGGCGGCTAATCGACCCGGGAGACGGTCTTGGCCGACGGGGCCAGCGCCTCCTCGTAGGCGCCCTCGTCGCGCCCCAGGGCGATGGTGCCGGCGACCATCGCCGCCGTCGAAACGGCCAGCGCGACCGCGTCCCACCGCCCGACGTCGAGGTGCTCGCCGAGCACGACGGCCCCGAGCAGCACCGCGATCATCGGCTCGAGCACCAGCATGGTGGGCACCGAGGTCTGCAACGATCCGGCGTGGAACGCCGACTGCTGCAGCAGCATCGCCACCACGCCCAGCACCACCAGCAGGTACAGCACCGGCGTGCTCAGGGCCGCGCCGATGCCTTCATGGGTGAGCAGGTGCATGACCAGCTTGGTCAGCACCGCGACCACGCCGAACAGCACGCCCACCGCCACGGCCAGCAGCACCGCACGGCGCCAGCCCGCCGTGCGCGTCCCGACCAGCACGCACGCCAGCACCGCGGCGGTGCACACCACCGCCACCACCGCCGATGTGGACAGCGAGGCCTCGTAGTCGCCGGGGTTGGCCTTGGCCAGCACCACGAACACCGCCAGCGCCACGGTCAGCAGCACCGCCCAGGCCCACTCGGCGCGGCTCACCCGGCGGCCGGCCCAGCGCGCCGACAGCGGCAGCGCGAACAGCAGCGCCGACACCAGGATGGGCTGGACCAACAGCAACGAGCCCTCGGCCAGCGCCAGCGCCTGGAACACGAATCCGGCCAGGGCGGCGGCGGTGCCGGCCCACCACAGGCGGCGGCGGATCAGTGTCGTGAACATCACCGAGCTGATGCCCAGTTCGGCGGGCACGTCGAGGGTGGCGCGCTGGCGCACCACGATCCCCACAGCGAGGAACACCGCAGCAAGGAGCGCCAGCAGCACCGTCAGTCCATGGCCGATCACCCGACAAGGACAACACATCGGGCATCGGCGCGCCCACCCCGGTCGGGGCCCACCGGGCAGCGATCTTGTTTCGGCACAGCGCGACCGGGTTATTAGGTCCGGCATGAAATTGCGACAGTTGATCTTGGTGGCGGGTGTGGCTGCTTTGCTGGTGGGTGTCATCGCGCTGCTGGTGCCGGTTTCGGTGTCCGGCCCCGATTCGACCATCGGATGCGGCAACGGAATCTCGAAGGATCTCTCCGAGGCCCGCCAGGTCGACAACCAGAACCCGGCCAACCTGCCGATCCTCAACGAGATCATCCCGCATCAGGACTTCGTCGCCGAGTGCGAGTCCGCGGTGTCGTCGCGGCAGTCCTGGGCCTTCCCGGTCGCCGGTGTCGGCCTGGTGCTGGTGATCGCGTCGTTCTTCGTGGGCCGCAGCGGCCGCGTCACGACCTGAGGTCAGACCGCCTCGCGGTCGCTGCGCACCACCCGCAGGGTCGGTTCGGCGGCCGGGTCCGGCGCGATCCGGTCGTTGACCGACGCCACCACGGAGTCGACGCGGTGCACGGCGCGGTCGCAGATGTCGCGGACCCGGTCCCCGGCCGTGTCGACGTCGTCGGCCGCGCTCAGCAGGTAGGCCCGCACGCTGACGCGGAGCCGTTCCCCCGCTGCACGCAACTGCCGCCGCAGCCGGTCGTCGACCTCGACGGTGATGTAAGGCAGCACCTGAAATTTCATGTGCCCTCCCCTTCGTGGATGCCTGTGCCCACCCTAGCGGCGCCGGGGTGCACCTGCGCCAGTGTCCGCCCTGCCGATTCCCGCAGCGTGAGCACCGTGGCCAGGGAGATCACGGCGGCGGTGATCAGGTAGAACGCCGGCGCGACGGGGTTGCCGGTGGTGGCCGTCAACCAGGTCACCACGTAGGGCGTGGTGCCGCCGAAGATCGCGACGCACAGGTTGTAGCCGACCGAGAACCCGCTGAACCGGACGCGGGTCGCGAACAGCTCCACACCGGCCGACACGGCCGCGGAGATGTAGATGGACTCGATGGCCGCCAGCACGCAGTGCGCGGCGATCGCGGCGACCAGTGAACCCGAGTTCAGCAGGAGGAACAGCGGGTAGGCGAGCACCACGAAGGCCGCCGCACCGGCGATGAGCAGCGGGCGGCGGCCGATGCGGTCCGACAGCACCGCCATCGGCAGGATCAGGACCAGCGCGACGGCACACGCCAACGTGATCGACACGAACGACGCGGTCTTGGAGAACTCCAGGGTCTTGATGAAGTACGTGGGCAGGAACGTGAACACGACGTAGTAACCGATGTTGAACACGATGAACAGCCCCAGCACCTGCAGGATCTGCGGCCGTGCGGTCGAGATCGCCTCCCGCAGCGGCGAATCGGCCGTCTTGTCGGCCTTGGACAGTTCGGCGAACTGCGGGGTGTCCCCCAGTCGCAGCCGGATGTAGAGGCCGACGAGCCCGAGCGGGCCCGCGATCAGGAACGGGATGCGCCACCCATAGCTTTCCATCGCCTCCGGCGGCAACGCGGCCTGCAGCAGGGTCACCGTCACCGAGCCGAGCAGGAAGCCCACCACCCCCGACCACGCCATGAACGTCACGGTCACGCCCCGGTTGCGGTCGCTGGCGAACTCGGCCAGATACACCGCACCGCCGCCGTACTCGCCGCCGGCCGAGAAACCTTGCAGGCAGCGCAGAATCAGCAGCAGCAGCGGCGCCGCCAGGCCGATGGTCTCGTAGGTCGGCAGCAGTCCGATGCCCAGCGTGGCCGCCGACATCAGCAGGATCACGATGGCCAGCACGCGCTGACGGCCGATGCGGTCGCCGAGCGGACCGAAGAAGAACCCCCCGAGCGGACGCATGAAGAACGCCGCCGCGAAGATCGCGAAGGTGTTGAGCAGCGCGGCGGTTTCGTTGCCCGCGGGGAAGAACCGGGCGGCGATGAACGTGGCGAGAAAGCCGTAGATGGCGAAGTCGAACCATTCGACCGCGTTGCCGATGGAGGCTCCGGTCACCACCTTCCGGATGTCGGACGCCATGGCAACCTCCCGAATCTAAGCGTGGCGCTGAGCATTTCGCTTAACACGCCGCCCGGCGCGGTGTGTCAGGGGCAACATATCGCGGCGGACGCCCGGTGGGTCAACCACCGGCGCGGCGGTACTCCCGGTCCGCGTCCTTCACCGCCTCGGCAGCGGCGCGGGCCGCCTGCTTGCCGGCGTCGTAGGCATCCTGCGCGGCGGTCAGTGCGGCCTCGGCGTCACGCAGCCGGCGTTCGGCGTCCTGGTGACGCAGCCGCGCCGTCGCCAGGTCGGCCTGCAGTTCGCCGAGCGCGGCATCGGCCTGGGCCTTCTCGCGCTGCGCGGCCACCAGGGTGGCCTGGGCGCGCTGGCGGCGGCGGTCCTGCTCGCCGGACTTCTTCCGGGCCGCCGGGGCGGGTGGCTGCTGCTTGGCGGGCGCAGCCGACTTGCGGACGGCCGAAACCGCTGTCACCGCGCCGAACTCGCCGAAGCCCGACCACTGTTCGGCCTTGGCGAGGCGACCCAGCCGGGCGGTGACCTCGGGGTCGGCGACGGCGGCCTGCAGGGTGGCGGTGATGTCGTCACGCAGTGCCGCGGTGGGGGTGGCCAGACCGGTCAGCCGCAGCCCGTCGCGGGTCAGTGCGTCGACCAGGCGACGTTGTTCGGTGGTCAGCGAACGGATTTCGGCGCCGTCCATCGCGGCGTGCGCCGCGCGCAGCCGCGCCCCGAGCTCGGACAGCTGCTCCCGGGCCGTCGTGCGCACCGCCAGGGTGTTGACCACCCAGGCCGCCACGGTCGGCTTCCGCGCGGCTGCGATGCGTTTGGCCGCCGCGGCGTCCCCGCGGCGTTTGGCGTCGGTGGCCAGCCTGGTGCGCAGCGCGGTGAAGTCCTCGGGCGCCGCGGTGTAGAGCTCGTCGAGTGCGCCTTCGGTCGCCGCGTCGGCAGCCACGATCGTCAGGAGTCCTCGGGACGGTGACGCCGCATGGGTTCCCGGCCCGGCGGCTGCCGCGGCGGGTCCAGCAGCGGCACCCGGGGCCGCACCGGCACACGCACCTCATCGTCGGTGGACAGTTCCAAGGGCTCGCCGGCGTGGCGGATCTTCAGCCGCGTGTGCGGGCCGTCGCGCAGCGTATAGGTGACGCAGTCGTGGTCGGCCTCGACGGTGATGCGGAACTCCCGCCAGCGCAACCGGAATCGCAGCCGGGAGATGCCGCTGGGCAGGTGCGGGTCGAGCGCCAGGCAACCGTCGTCGTCGCGCAGCCCGCCGAACCCGGCCACCAGCGCCGTCCACGCACCGGCCAGCGAGGCCAGGTGCAGACCGTCGGAGGTGTTGCGGTGCAGATCGCGCAGGTCGATCAGCGCTGCCTCGTAGGCATAGTCGTGCGCCAGTTCGAGATGGCCCACGTCGGCGCACATCACCGCTTGCGTGCACGCCGACAGCGACGAGTCGCGCGTGGTGCGCCGCTCGTAGTAGTCGACGTTGCGGGCCTTCTGCTCCTCGGTGAACGCGTGGCTCTGCCACTGCATCGCCAGGACCAGATCGGCCTGCTTGACCACCTGTGCCGGATACAGCCGCACGTACGGTTCGTGCAGCAGCAGAGGGTATTTCGTGTTCGCGGTGAAATCCCATTCCCGCAGTGTGGTGAAGCCCTCGCACTGCGGATGCACGCCCAGGTCCTCGTCATAGGGAATGTGCACCGCCGCCGCGGCGTCGCGCCACGCGGCGATCTCCTCGGTGTCCACGCCCCACTCGGCGGCCGCGTCCGGGTTGCGCCGGCACGCGTCGGCCGCGGCGCGCAGGTTGGCCGCGGCCATCAGGTTGGTGAACACGTTGTCGCGCACCACCGCGGTGTACTCGTCGGGTCCGGTCACCCCGTCGATGCGCCACAGTCCGTTGCGGTCGTGGTGACCCAGCGAGAGCCACATGCGTGCGGTGTTCACCAGAACCGCCAGCCCGCACTCGTTCTCGAGAGAGTGGTCGCCGGTGACGATCCGGTAGCGCTCGAAGGCCATCGCGATGTCGGCGTTGACGTGGAACCCCGCCGTCCCGGCCGGCCAGTACGCCGAGCACTCCTCGCCGCGGATCGTGCGCCACGGGAAACATGCACCGGCCAGGTCGAGTTCCTCGGCGCGGGCCTGGGCGAGGTCGAGGGTCGACGCGCGCCAGCGCAGTGCGTCGGCGGCCGCGTACGGCGCGGTGTAGGTCAGCACCGGCAGCACGAAACCTTCCATGTCCCAGAAGGCGTGGCCGTCATAGCCGTTGCCGGTCAGACCCTTGCCGGGGATCGCCCGCCCCTCGGCGCGGGCACTGGCCTGCAGGACGTGGAAGAGGCCGAACCGCACGGCCTGCTGGCAGTCCGGATCGCCGTCGACCTCCACGTCGGCAGAGTCCCAGAACTGGTCGAGGTAGCGGCGCTGCTCGTCGAGCAGCCCCTCCCACCCGGTGTAGCGCGCGCTGGCGATGGCGGCGGCGACCTGGTCGCGCAGCGCCGGGCGGGACCGCAGGCTCGACCACCCGTAGGTGATGAACTTGACCACGCGCAGGCACTCCCCGGCACCGAGTTCGCAGACCACCGTGGTGCGCGCCCAGTCCTCGCCCGCGTCGCCGCTGACCTCGAACCGGCCCGGCGCCTCGATGACGTGGTGGTCCATCCCCGCGGCCATCATCAGGTCCGAGGCCCGGGTGCGGTGCACGAGCATCGCCCCACGCTCACTGAGCTCGTGCTGCACGGGCTCGAGCGGCTTGTTCAGCACCGCCGCCACCCGCGGGTCGTCCGACGGGGACGGCTGGTCCTCGTTGGCGACGAGCTCGGACTGCAGGGTGATCCGGACCGGTTCACCGACGGCTTCGACCACGTACTCGACGGCGGCCAGATTGCGGCGCTCCAGCGAGACCATCCGGACGGTGTTGACCCGAATGCGCTTGCCTGTCGGGGATTCCCACTCCGCGGCACGGCGCAGCACCCCCGCACGCATGTCGAGGATGCGTTCGTGGGAGTGCAGCTCCCCGTACCGGGTGTCGAACGGTTCGTCGTCGACGAGCAGCCGGATGATCTTGCCGTTGGTGACGTTGACGATCGACTGGCCGTCCTCGGGATAACCGAACCCGGCCTCGGCGTAGGGCAGCGGGCGGATCTCGAACAGCGCGTTGAGGTACGTGCCGGGCAATCCGTACGGTTCGCCCTCGTCGAGGTTGCCGCGTAAACCGATGTGCCCGTTGGACAGTGCGAACAGCGACTCGGTCTGCGGCAGCAGGTCGTGGTGCAGTTCGGTTTCGCGCACCTGCCATGGCTCGACGGGAAACGCGCTGTCTTTGATCATCATGGCGTGAGCAGTTCTCCCAGGTCGGTGATGACGATGTCGGCGCCGTTGTCGCGCAGGGCCTGTGCCTGTCCCACCCGGTCCACGCCGACGACGACGCCGAACTCGCCGGCCCGGCCGGCGGCGACGCCGGCCAGGGCGTCTTCGAAGACCGCCGCCTCGGCCGGGGCGACTCCGAGCAGTTCGGCCGCGCGCAGGAACGAGTCCGGTGCCGGCTTACCGGGAATGTGCTCCTCTCGCAGGGTGACCCCGTCGACGCGCTCCTCGACGTAGGCGTCCAGGCCGGTCAGTTCGAGCACCGCGGCGGTGTTCGCGCTCGACGACACCACCGCGCGGCGCAGACCGGCTTCGGCCGCGGCCTGCAGATAGCGTCGCGAGCCGTCGAAGACGGTGACCCCGTCGCGGTGCAGCGTCTCGCCGAACAACTCGTTCTTGCGGTCGCCGAGATCGGTGACGGTCGCGTCGTCAGCGACGATGCCCCGGCTGTCCAGAAACGATCTGATGCCGTCCAGGCGCGGCTTGCCGTCGACGTAGCGCTCGTAGTCCGCGCCCGCGTCGAACGGCGTGAAGTCGGGTCCCGCGGTGTCGCACAGGTACTCGTCGAACATCGCCTTCCAGGCCCGCCGGTGCACACTGGCCGTGTCGGTCAGCACACCGTCGAGGTCGAAGAGGCACGCGCGGATCCGATCGGGTAGGCCCAGCATCACCTTCTTCTTACCCGGTCGCGCCGATTTCGACGCGCGGCGCGCTCCTCAGCCAAGACCGAACAGGGACCGCAACTCGGCGGTACGCCACGAGATCAGCGCCACGAACAGGACCACGACCGCGACCGTGGCACCGGCCTGTACCGCGTTGCGTTGCCGGGCCGGCGCGTAGGCGTAGGCGGCGGCCACCGCCGCGCCGGTGACCAGTCCGCCCAGGTGCCCCTGCCAGCTGATGTTCTGCGAGCTGACCAGCGGGATCACGAACGTGATCACCAGGTTCAGCACGATGATCGCGATGACGCCGCGCACGTCGGCATTGAGCTTGCGGCCCACCACGAAGGTGGCGCCGAACAGGCCGAAAATCGCGCCGGACGCGCCGGCGGTGGCCGAGTTCAGCGACGACAGCAGATACACCAGCACCGATCCGCCCAGGGCGCTGAGCAGGTACAGCGACGCGAACCGCATCCGCCCCAGCGCCATCTCCAGCGGCGGTCCCACGATGTAGAGCGCGAACATGTTGAACAGCAGGTGGACCAGGCCGTAGTGCAGGAACGCCGAGGTGAGCAGCCGGTACAGGTCGCCGTCAGCGACCGCGGGCGCCCACAGCACCAGGTCGCGCTCCAGCGCCGAGGACGCCGACTGCAGGATGAACATGACGACGTTGATCGCGATCAGCGCGTAGGTGACGACCGGCGCGGTCGACTCGCGGCGGCGGCCGCCCAGCGGGGTCCGCACCACCGGCGCGGTGCGCGCGGCGGCGCCCACGCAGTCGGGGCACTGGTGCCCGACCGCGGCGCTGCGCATGCACTCCGGGCAGATGAACCGGCCGCACCGGGTGCAGCGCACCCAGGTGGCCCGGTCGGGGTGGCGGTAGCACGTGGGGACGGGCGGCTGCTGCCCGCCCGGCTGGTAGGGGTAGCTCATAGGGGACCGAAGAACTCGATGTGGTTGCCGTCGGGGTCCGCGACGAACATGTAGCCCATGCCGGGGACCGGCGCGAACTCGGTCGGCGGCTCGACGATCCGGTGACCCGCCGCCTCGAAGGCCTCCGCGACGACGCTGAGCTTGTTCACCCCGAGGGTGAAGTACCGCAGTCCGGCCTGCGCGCGGCCGCCGCCCGGCGCGACGGGCGCCTCGGGTGCGACGTCGTAGCTGACCAGTTTGAGCACGTTGGCGCCCAGCGTGTACCGCCGCTGCGATCCGCCGTCGAACTCGACGACGCCCTGCGGTTCGAGCTCCAGGAATCCCTCGTAGAAGGCCACCATCGGCTCGAGGTCGGTGGTCACCAGTCCCACCTCGACACCGGGCATCAGCAGATCGAGCTTCACCGGGTCCACGCTAGCGGTCGCGCCGTCGGGGCGTCCCTGAGGTCGCGAATTCAAGATCGTGGATAACGATTCGGATACAGGACAGATCACGATCTTCTAAGGGAGTGTGCTGCTTTCTGAGAAGTCTCAGATTCCGCTTGCCGAATTGTGCCGCCAGCGAACGAAATCACCGTCGATTGAGGCGAAAGTCACGGTATGCGGATGTAACGCGGGACGGGTGGGACACATGGGATTCCGCGGTCGAGTTTGACCCTCCACCGCCGCGGTTATGTTGGATTGCGGGCGGGGGTCCGCAACAAATGATCGACAATTCGAAGGACCAATTCATATGAATTCCAATGGTTTCACCGTGCCGACCACACGACGCACGCTGGCCGGTGTCGGGGCGGCATGTCTGTTCGGCGGTCTGGCGGTCGCCACCGTGGCCGCTCCGGCCGCCGGCGCACAGCCGGCCCCGCAGTGCAGCGCCACCGCCGTCGCCGGCACCGTCAGCAACGTGACCGGCGCGGCTCGGCAGTACCTCGACGCCAACCCGGGTGCCAACCAGGCCGTGACCGCGGCGATGAACCAGCCGCGGCCGGAGGCCGAGGCCAACCTGCGCGGCTACTTCAACGCCAACCCGTCGCAGTACTACGACCTGCGCGGCATCCTGGCACCGCTGGGCGAGACCCAGCGCGCCTGCAACATCGCCGTGCTCCCGGGCGACCTGCAGTCGGCGTACGACACCTTCATGGCCGGCTGACCGACATCCGTCGTCTTCCGGTCGGGCTGCGGCGGCGGGTGTCCACCCGCCGCCGCAGCACTTAGACTGGCTTCCTATGAAGCCCTCACGAGCGGCCGCAACAGCCGCGGCGGTCCTGGCGGGCTGGTGTGCCCTGGCGCCGTCGGCGCTGGCCCAGCCGGACGCCACCGCCGAACCCGCACCTCCCGCGGAGGCGCCGAAGACGGTCATCGAAGGCGACGGCACCTTCGCCGTCGGCACCCAGATCGTCCCCGGCTTCTACCAGTCCGCGGGGCCCGTCGACGACGGCGCCTGCTACTGGAAGCGCGCGGCCGGCGACAAGCTGGTCGACAACGCGCTGACCAAGAAGCCCGCGATCGTGCACATCATGGCGACCGACACCACGTTCACCACCAGTGAGTGCCAGACCTGGCAGATGACCAACACCCCGCCGCCGCCCCCCGCGGGGCCCGGTGAGCTGCTCGGGCAGCTGACCCAGGTGATCGGTAGCGGCATGTTCAACGGCGGTCCGCGCTGACCGACGGCCGCATCAGCGTTCCCTCCGACCTCGACGCGGTCACCGCGATCGGGCCGGAGGAGCCGGGCGACGTCGACGCCGGCGCGTTGGCCCGCGTCTGGGAGGCGGCCCGGCACTGGTACGCCGCCGGGATGCAACCGGCGATCCAGATCTGCCTGCGCCGCGACGGCCGGGTCATCCTCAACCGTGCCATCGGCCACGCCTGGGGCAACGGGCCGGCTGACCCGCCCGGCACGCCCCAAGTCGCGGTGACCACCGAAACCCCGTTCTGCGTGTACTCGGCGGCCAAGGCGATCACCACGACCGTCACGCACATGCTGGTCGAACGCGGAGCCTTCTCGCTCGACGACCGGGTGTGCGAGTACCTGCCGAGCTACACCAGCCACGGCAAGGACCGCACCACCATCCGCCACGCGCTGACCCACAGTGCCGGTGTGCCGTTCGCGACCGGACCGCGCCCGGACCTCAAACGCATGGACGACAGCGACTATGCGCGCGACATGCTGAGCCGGCTCAAACCGGTGTACCGGCCGGGCCTGGTGCACATGTACCACGGCGTGACGTGGGGTCCGCTGATGCGCGAGATCATCTCCGCGGCAACGGGACGCAACATCCGCGACATCCTGGCCGAGGAGATCCTGGAACCGCTGGGGTTCCGGTGGACGAACTTCGGCGTCGCGCCCGGGGACGTCGCGTCGGTGGCGCCCAGCCACGTCACCGGCAAGCCGCTGCCCGCCCCGATCGCCAAGGCGTTCAAGACCGCCGTCGGCGGCACCCCGCAGCAGATCATCCCGTTCTCCAACACGCCGCGGTTCCTGACCGGGGTGGTGCCCTCGTCGAACACCGTGTCCAACGCCTTCGAGCTGTCCCGGTTCGCCGAGATACTCTGCCGCGGCGGGGAACTCGACGGTGTGCGGGTGATGTCCGAGCAGACGCTGCGCACCGCCACCACCGAGTGCCGCAGGCTGCGGCCCGACATCGCGACCGGACTGATGCCGATGCGCTGGGGGCTGGGCTACATGCTGGGTTCCCGCCGGTTCGGGCCGTTCGGCCGGGACAACGCGGCCGCATTCGGGCACACCGGCCTGACCGACATCGCGGTGTGGGCCGATCCGTCGCGCGCGTTGTCGGTGGCCGTGGTCAGCAGCGGCAAGCCGGGGCGGCACCCCGAGGCCGGTCGCTACCCCGCGCTGCTGAACCGCATCAACGCCGAGATCCCGCGTATCGCTTGATCCGCGAGAGTGCACTCACGGTAGTTCGCCAGGTCCGTTCACTACCCTGACGGCACTCTCGCGTGCGCGGACGCCGCGATAGATCCCCCACCGCACGATGCCGCCCATCAGCACCGGCTCGAACGCCCACGCCGGAACCCGGAAAGCGCGCCCGTTGGGGGTGAACACCTCGAGCCCGTCGGGCTGGATGCCCAGCACCGAGCCCCAGCGTCGCGCGGGCGGGCGGTAGCGGCGCATCGAGTCGCCGGTGAAGAATGCCGAGACATTATGTGCGACGAGGCCGTCGGCGCGGTTGCGGGCCGAGCTGCGCAGCGGGTCGGTGGCCGCGACATCGCCCACCGCGAAGACACCCGGGTGCCCGGGTACCTGCAGGGTGTCGGTGACGCGGACGAAGCCGTCGGCGTCGAGGAGCTCCGTTGGCAGCCAGGCGGTGTTGGGTGCCACCCGCCCGATCGTCCACAGCACCACATCAGCCGACGCCGGCGGCTGCCCGGTGGTCCACCGCACCGGGCCACCAGTGAGCTCCTCGGCGGTGAACCCGGGCGCCAGCTCGGCCCGATGCCCGGGGTGCACGCCGACGCCCGCGTCGATCAGCCTGCGCTGCACCGCGTTCCAGGTGCGGGGATGATGCGCGGTCAGCGCGCGCGATCCCGGGAAGTACAGGTCCACACGTTTACCGGGCCAGGTGAGCGCGATCTGGGCTGCGCTGCTGACCGCGGCCGCGCCGCCGCCGACGACGATCACCGAGTCCGCCGCCGCGATGCGCCGGTGCGCGGTGCGCAGCTCGTCGTCGACCTGCGCGGCGGACTGCAACACCGGGCGGCGCCAGAACCCGTTGCGCACACCGGTGGCGATCACCAGGGCGTCGTAACCCAGGGTGGTCGCGGACCCGTCGGGCAGCGTGACGCCGACGGTGCGCCCGACGGGATCCACCCCGGTCAGTGTCGCGTGCACGGTGCGCACCCGGTCCAGGCCGCGGAAACTGCCGAAGTCCACCCGGTAGTGCCGGGCCCACTCGTCGGGCCGGGACAGCCGCCACCCGAGCTCCTGCCCGGAGACCAGTGCCGGCTTGGCCGAGACCCCGACGACGTCGGCGCGCCGGGCCAGCCGGATCGCGGTCAGCACCCCGGTGTCGCCCATCCCGGCGATCACCACCCGGGGTGGCGTCACTGCGGCTCCGCCAGCCGAACCCGGAACGTCCTCGGCCAGTTCTTGCCGGTCAGCAGGAACTCGTCACCGCCGACGTGGGCGATGCCGTTGAGCACCTGCGCGTCGGCCGGGATGCCGCGCTCGCGCAGCTCGGCCGCCTCGACGACCAGGTCGACCGCGCCCGTCGCGGAGTCGATCCGCACGATCGTGTCGGTGGGCCACACGTTGGCCCAGACGTGGCCGCCGACGCACTCGAGCTCGTTGAGCCCGGTGACCGCACGGCCGTCCCGGGTGACGTCGACGCCGCCGGTCTCGGCCAGGCCGGCGGGGTCCTGGAACCGCAGCCGGTTGCTGCCGTCGCTGCGCACCAGCCGGTCGCCGTCGAAGCACAGGCCCCAGCCCTCGCCGGCAACGGGGACCTCACGCAGCGGCGTCAGGGTGGCGCGGTCCCATTCGACGGCGACACCGTCACGGTAGGTCAGCTGCCAGATCCGGTCGCCGACCACGGTGATGCCCTCGGCGAAGTACGAGCCGGGCACCTCGACCGCGCGTCGCAGGGCCCCGCCGACCGGGTCGAGTTCACGCAGCTGCGACGCGCCGGCCAGCCCGGTGCCTTCGTAGAGGATGCCGTCGGCGATCTCGAAACCCTGGGTGAACGCGGTCGGGTCGTGGCTGAGCTCGGCCAGCACCTGCGGCGTCGCCACCGGCGCCGCGGGTACGGCCTGAGCGTGCGGCACCGCCGCCCCGACCACCAGGGCCAGCGGGAGCAGCAGGGACCAGAAGCGCCACTTCGTCCTGTCGCGGGTCATACCGCCGTTCTACCGTGCGACGATGGCCGCGTGAAAGCGGTCAGCTGTTCTGAGGGTGCCCTGCAAGTCGTCGATCTGCCCGATCCGCGCCCCGCCGAAGGGCAGTTGGTGCTCGACGTGCTGCGCTGCGGCATCTGCGGATCCGACCTGCACGCCAAGGACCACGCCGACGAACTCACCGAGGTGATGGCCGAGGGCGGCTACCACGACTTCATGCGCGGGGACACGCCGACGGTGATGGGCCACGAGTTCTGCGGGGTCATCCGGGAACGCGGGCGCAAGGTCGGCAAGAAATTCGCCGAGGGCACCACGGTGGTCGCGTTCCCGATCCGCCGCGCCGGTGGCGGTGTGCACCTGATCGGGCTGTCCCCACTCACCCCGGGCGCCTACGCCGAACAGGTGGTCACCGAGGCCGCGCTGACGTTCGCGGTGCCCAACGGCCTGGACCCGGCTACCGCCGCGTTGACCGAACCGATGTCGGTGGCGCTGCACGCGGTGCGGCGCAGTGAGGTCGCGGCCAACGACGTCGCCATCGTGATCGGTTGCGGCCCAGTCGGTTTGGGGATCATCTGCCAACTCAAGGCGCGTGGGGTGCGCACCATCGTGGCCAGCGACTTCTCCCCGGCGCGCCGGGCGCTGGCCGCCCGCTGCGGCGCCCACGTGGTCGTCGACCCGGCCGTCGAATCGCCCTACGAGGCAGTGCCCGCCAAGCAGCGCGGCCTGACCGACCTACCCAAGCTCCTCGAGCTTGGGGTCGGCTCGATGGAGAAGCTGCGCAAACTCCCCGGCTGGTCGCACGTCTACCGGGTGGCCGACCGGCTCGGCGGCACCGCCCCCAAACGTCCGGTGATCTTCGAGTGCGTCGGCGTCCCCGGCATGATCGACGGCATCATCGCCGCCGCCCCGCTGGCGTCGCGGATCATGGTCGTCGGGGTGTGCATGGGCCGCGACGTACTGCGTCCGGCGATGGCTATCGGCAAAGAGGTCGAGCTGCGGTTCGTGTTCGGCCAGACCCCGCTGGAGTACCGCGACGCGCTGTATCAGCTCGCCGAGGGCAAGGTCGACGCGTCCCCACTGGTCAGCGCCACCGTCGGGCTGGAGGGGGTGAGCGCGGCGTTCGAGGCGCTGCGTGACCCCGAGACCCACGCCAAGGTCCTCATCGACCCGGCCGGCGACGCGACCCTGGTGTAGCCCGTCGTCACCCGTGCACCGCGTCGATGGCGCGGTAGATGCGTTGCGCGCTGACCGGCCGAGCCGTGCCGAGCTGCTGCGCCCACAGGCTGACCCGGAACTCCTCGATCAGCCAGGCGATGTCGTGGACGTCGTCGGCAGCGGCGCGCGCCGGCGACAGCGCGGCCCGCAGGTCGTCGTATGCCGACTGCACGGCGGCGACCTGCGCCATCCGTTCCTGGTCGGCTGCGGGCGCCTGCGACAGCCGGTCCAGCCGGCGGCGGACGGCGGTCAGGTACCGGGCCAGGTCGCCGAGGCGCGCGGCCCCGGCGGCGGCGACGAACCCGGTCGGCAGCAGCCGGCCCACCTGGGCTTCGATGTCGGCGACGGCGGCGGCCTGCAGCGACGTGGGCCGCTGGGGCAGCGCCAGTTCGACCTCCCGCCAGGCCTGCAGCACCCGCTGCGTGCGGCGCAGCACCTCGGTGGTGACCGACGGCAGCTGCGCGGCCAACCGCTTCCCCGCGGCGGCGAACTCGTCACGGGTCCACACGGGGACCGGAACCAGCACCGCGACCGCGGCGTCGGCGCAGTCGTCCAGCAACGCGGTCAGCGATCCGTCCGGGTTGTTGCCCAGTTCCAGGCGGGCCCGGGTGTCCAGACCGCGTTCCACCGCTTTGGTGACGTTCGGCCCCGCCAGCCGCAGCAGCCGCCTGCTGCCCGGCCCCATGCGGGCCTGCTGCTCGACCGGCGTCGCGAACACCTCGATGTCGACGGCGCCGCCGGCGTCGACCAGGGCGGGGTAGCCGCGCACCGTGTGCCCGGAGGTTCCCGCGCGCTCGACGACGCGGGGTAGCTCGTCGAGATCGTCCGGCCAGGAACGTAATCCGCGGCGGGTCAGGTCTCCGGCGACGGTGGCGGCGATGGCCGCCCGGGCCGGTGCGGCCAGTTCCTCCTGCAGTGCCGCGAGGTCCTTGCCCCGCGAGACGACCGTGCCGTCGGGGCCCTCGACCGCGAAGGTCACCCGCAGGTGCGGCGGTACCTTGCTGAGATCGAACGCGTCGATGGGCACCAGAATACCGCTGCGGCGCTTGAGTTCCCGCTGCACGGTGTCGAGCAGCGGACCGCTGCCCGGCGAGATCGACCCCAGCAGGGCGCGGGCGGTGTCGGGGGCCGGGACGAAGTTGCGGCGCAGATCCTTGGGCAGCGACTTGATCAGCGCCACCAGCAGCTCCTCGCGCAGCGCGGGCACCTGCCAGGCGAACTGGTCGCCGCCGAGCCGGGCCAGCACGTCGACCGGGACGTGCACCGTCACACCGTCGTCGGCGGCCCCCGGGTCGAACCGGTAGGTCAGCGGCAGCGCCACATCCTCGGCCTGCCACGCGTCGGGCTGTTCGGCGCCGGACTCGTTGCGCAGCAGGTCATCCCGGGTCAGCGTCAACAGGTTCGGGTGCTCACGGCGGGTCTTGCGCCACCAGCCGTCGAAGTGGCGCCCCGAGACCACCTCGGCCGGGATCCGGGCGTCGTAGAAGTCGAAGATCTCGTCCTCGGTGACCAGCAGGTCGCGGCGACGGGCCCGCTCCTCGAGTTCGGCCATCTCGCCGCGCAGCCGCGCGTTGTCGGCGAAGAAGTGGTGCTTGGTGTGCCAGTCCTGGTCGACCAGGGCGTGCCGGATGAACAGCTCGCGCGACACCACCGGGTCGATGTCGGCATAGTTCACCCGGCGCCGGGCGACCAGCGTCAGGCCGTACAGCGTCACCCGCTCGTAGGCCATCACCGCGGCACGTTCGGCGTCCCAGTGCGGTTCGCTGTAGCTGCGCGACACCAGATGTCCGGCCAGGCGCTCCACGACGTGGGGTTCGATGCGGGCCGCGGTGCGTCCGTACAGGCGGCTGGTCTCCACCAAGTCCGCGACCACCACCCACCGCGGTGGACGTTTGGCCAGCGCCGACCCCGGCGCCAGCACGAACTTCGCGTTGCGGGCCCCCTGATAGACGCGACCGTCCTCCTCGCGCATCCCGACGTGCGAGAGCAGCCCGGCGGTCACCGCCGAGTGGATGCGGTTCGGGTCGGCAGGCTCGTCGGACTCGGTGATGCCGAGGTCACGGCAGATACCGCGCAGCTGACCGACCAGGTCCTGCCACTCCCGGATCCGCAGGTAGTGCAGGAACTCCTCGCGGCACATCCGGCGAAACGAGTTGCCGGAACGCTCTTTTCGCTGCTCCGACAGGTAGCGCCACAGGTTCAGGTAGGAGACGAAATCCGAGTGCGGGTCTGCGAACCGGACGTGCTTGGCACGGGCGGCCTCCTCGCGGTCGGCGGGGCGTTCCCGCGGGTCTGGGATGGACAGGGCGGCGGTGAGCACCAGCAGCTCGTGGACACAGCCCTCGGCGTCGGCGGCCAGCAGCATCCGGCCCAGCCGCGGATCGACCGGGATCTGCGCCAGTCGACGGCCGACGTCGGTCAGGTGCCCGGAGGTGTCGAACGCGCCGAGTTCCTGCAGCAACGCGATGCCGTCGCGGATGCTGCGCGCATCCGGCGGGTCGAGGAAGCCGAAGCCCTCGATGTCGCCGAACCCCAGGGCGGCCATCTGCAGGATGACCGCGGCCAGGTTGGTGCGCAGGATCTCCGGGTCGGTGTAGCGCGGCCGGGACTCGAAGTCCTGCTCGGAATAGAGCCGGATGCACACCCCCGGCGCGGTACGGCCGGCCCGCCCGGCGCGCTGCGCCGCCGAAGCCTGCGAGATCGGCTCGATGGGCAGCCGCTGCACCTTGGTGCGGCGGCTGTAGCGCGAGATGCGCGCGGTGCCGGGGTCGACGACGTAGCGGATACCGGGCACCGTCAGCGACGTCTCGGCGACGTTGGTGGCCAGCACCACCCGCCGGTTCTGGTGTGGCGCAAAGACTTTCTGCTGCTCCGCGGTCGGCAGCCGGGCGTACAGCGGCAGCACCTCGGTGGGCGGGCGCACCTCGGCCAGCGCGGCGCGCAGCGCCTCGGCGGTGTCACGGATCTCGCGTTCTCCGGACAGGAACACCAGCACGTCGCCGTCGGGCTCGGCCCGCAACTCCCGTACGGCGTCGACGATGGCGTCGGTCTGATCGCGTAGTTCAACCCGGACCACGTCGTGGTCCGGGTCGTCGGGATCGTCCCCCTCATCTGGTTCGACGACGACTTCCAGTGGCCGGTAACGGATCTCGACCGGATAGGTGCGGCCGGAGACCGTCACGATCGGCGCGGGCACACCGTCGGCTCCGGCGAAGTGCGCCGCGAAGCGCTCCGGCTCGATGGTGGCCGAGGTGATGATCACCTTGAGATCCCGCCGGCGCGGCAGCAACTCGCGCAGGTAGCCGAGCAGGAAGTCGATGTTGAGGCTGCGTTCGTGGGCCTCGTCGATGATCAGGGTGTCATAGCGCAGCAGCCGGCGGTCGCGCTGGATGTCGGCGAGCAGGATGCCGTCGGTCATCAGCTTGACCAGCGTGCGGTCGCCGGCCTGGTCGGTGAACCGGACGGTGTAGCCGACCGCGCCACCGAGCTCGGTGCCGAGCTCGTCGGCGATGCGCTGGGCCACCGTGCGGGCCGCAAGCCGGCGGGGCTGGGTGTGGCCGATGGTGCCGCGGATGCCGCGCCCCAGCTCGAGGCAGATCTTCGGCAGCTGCGTGGTCTTACCCGAGCCGGTCTCGCCCGCCACGATCACCACCTGGTGCGCGGCGATCGCGGCTGCGATCTCGTCGCGGTGCTCACTGACCGGCAGGTCGGGATAGCTGATGGCCGGCACGGCCGCCGCGCGGGCCGCGACCAGCGCCTCGCCGGCGTCCACCTGCTGCGCCAACCGTTCCACCTGCGCCGGTGTCGGGGACCGCAGCGCCCGCATCCGGCGGCGCAGCCGGGCCGCGTCGCGCAGGGTCAGTCCGTCCAGCCGGGCCCGCAGGTCGGCGATCTGGGCGCGGGGCGTTCCGGACGACGACGGTCCGGACAACTCAGTCCGCCCCGAAGGTGGTCAGGCAGAAGGGGTGACCGGCGGGATCGAACATGACCCGCCACCCGTCGGGCTGCGGCTGGTGGGCGGCCTGCCGGGCGCCCAACCCCTCGGCGGCCACGACCGCGGCGTCGAGGTCGGTGACCGAAACGTCGAGGTGCATCTGCTGGGCCTGCCCCGGCGCCGGCCAGGTCGGGGCGACGTAGTCGTCGACCCGCAGGAACGCCAGCGTCTGGGTGCCGTCGCTGATCGCCACGACACCACCGTCGGGCCGTTCCACGATGCGCCGCATGCCCAGCAGCGCCGCGTAGAAGTCGGCGAGCGCGCCCGGGTCGGGACAGTCGACCGACGTCGCGCCCAGTCGCCCGATCGGGGGATGCTCCGGTGTCATGGCCATCGCGTACCGCGTCAGCCCCGGTCGGGCGCCCAGTAGTCGAGCATCTCGGCGAACGTCTCGAACGCCGCGGTGTTGACGCCGTAGGTCGCCTCGAAGTGCACCGACAACGGGAAGCCGAGTTCCCCGACGCCGTTGATGACCCGCTTGTAGAGCTCGAGCATCAGCGCGCGGCGGTTCCCGGGATCGGTGTCGGCCAGAGTGCGGACGAACTCCTGCTCACGGGCGACGGCCTCGTTGCCCGGGTCCTGGATCAACCAGTCGATCAGCCCGACCCGGCTCTCCACCTTGGGCACGAACCCGAACGACAGCAGGATCTCGGGGCGGTGCTCGGTGGTCGCCGCGAACTCGGTCAGGAAATCGACGATCGCGTCGGAGTACAGCAGCTGCGTCATGCCGTAGGTGGCGCCGCGGTCGCACTTGAAGTTGAAACGCCCCTGCTCACCCTCCCGCGTCGGGATCAGGATGACGCCGCGATTGTCGACGACGTCGTCGAACATCGACAGCGCGTCGGTGGGGGCCACCCCGCCGCCCTCGCCGTCGCTCAGCGTGCGCGGCACCCCCACGAACGCGATGCCCTCGAAGCCGCTGTCACAGAGTGCGGAGAGTCGGGCGCGCAGCGCCGGCTCGTCGGTGAACGCGGTGACCTGGGTGCACAGTCCCCGGATTCCAGGCAGGTGCGGCTTGATGATCTCCCAGAACTCCAGCACGTCGAGCTTGGGTTTCATCTCGATGGGGCGGTCGCCGTCCTCCTCGATCATCCCGGGGATCATCACGTGGCGGACCCGGTCGGAGACGCCGGCCTCGGCAGCGCAGCGCAGCACCTTGTCGGCGTCCTCCAGGGCACGCTCACGGCCCCCGTCGACATTGGGCGGAACGAGTTCCAGCGCAATGGTGTTCAAGGTCACAACGATTGCTCCACATCTGTCAGTCGACGGCGGTGCGGTCTCCGCAAAGCTGCTCGTCGGCTCCGGAATCCCCTGCTACCGGCCGGGATCACCATACCGAGTCGAGGCGTCCGCCTGCGCGCCACGCAGAGCGTCTGCGCGCCACGCAGCGCGGGGGCGGCGGCACCCACCGGCGCCGGTCGGCTTACATGGAAGGCTGCCATGGATATCACCCCCACGCCCCTGACACGTTCGCGACCGGTGGTCGTCGCGCTGACGCTCGCGTTCGTCGCGATCCTGCTCGCGGCGTGCACCGGGCCGGCGGCGGGCCCCGGCCAGACCACCAACAGCCTGCCCAGTTCGCCGTTCGAGCCGACCACCACCGAGGCGCCCCCGCCGGGACCGATGGTGGCCTACCGCGCCGCCGACGAGATCGGCCTGGCCGAAGGCACCCGGATCGTCGCGACCGTCGAGGGGGCCTTCCCCACCGCGAACGACCTGATCACCACCGAGGACCGGCGCTACGTCTTCGCGCGCACCGAGGACAACCGGCTCGCCACCCTCGACGTCGAGGCACGCCGCGGCACCGTCCGGCCCGTCACCGTCGGGCCCACCCTCGGCACCGCGGGCGGGAGTTCGGTGGTGTGGTGGGAGCAGCCAAACCGGCTGATGCGGCTGAACCTGGCCGATCCCGACGCGGTCCCCGAGGTGGCCCGGATCGTCGACCTCCCACCGGTCGCGGGCGTCCGGCCGGGCGAGCCCCGCCTGGTGGTGGCGCGCGGCGGCACCGCCGTGCTGGCCCGGGTGGAGGCACCGCCGTCCCCGTTCGGCGGCCCGGACACCCTCTACGCGGTCCGCGGGCCCGGCCCGCCCACCCCGCTCGGACACGCGGAGGCGAACAGCCCGGTCACCGTGGCCCGGCTCAGCCCCGACGGCGCCGTGCTGACCTACGCGCTCTACCGGGCCACCGACAGCGGCTGCGGCACGGCCGCGGTGGTGCAGTCCAACGCCGACGGCACCCAGGAAGTGTTCGACGTCGCCGGCGCCGACCCGCACGCGGGCTCACGCGTCACGCGGCTGTGGTGGCCCGTCGACGGACCCCCGAAGCTGAGCCTGCTGACCTGGCAGTGCGGCGAACCGGGGCAGCCGGCCCAGACCGATCCGCCGCTGGTCTGGCAGCTGTCCGACGGCCACATCGCGCAGGTCAAGCCGCCGACGTCGGCGCTGCAGACCGCCGAGATCGCACCGGGACAGCGGGCGCTGCTGCTGCCGCATGCCGAGGGATACGGCGACCCGGCGGGCACGCTGGTCTTCGAGGACGGCTCACGGCGGTTCCCGGTGCGCCAGGACGTCGACGCCATCGCCGCGCTGCCCCAGGCTCCGTAGTCTGGGTGGGATGACGCTCGCACTCGACCATCGCTTCGCCGGAGAGCTGCCCGAGCTGGCGGTGAGCTGGAAAGCCGAGGAAGCTCCCGAGCCGAACCTGCTGGTCCTCAACGAGGGGCTGGCCGCCGAGTTGGGCCTGGACCCGCAGTGGCTGCGCAGCCCCGACGGCATCGGGCTGCTCGTCGGCGCGACGCTGCCCGCCGACGCCGCCCCGGTCGCCCAGGCCTACGCCGGACACCAGTTCGGCGGGTTCGCCCCCCGCCTCGGGGACGGCCGCGCGCTGCTGCTCGGCGAGCTCACCGGCGCCGACGGCCGGCTGCGCGACCTGCATCTGAAGGGCTCCGGGCGGACCCCGTTCGCGCGCGGCGGGGACGGTTTGGCCGCCGTCGGCCCGATGCTGCGCGAATACCTCATCAGCGAGGCGATGCACGCGCTGGGTGTGCCCACCACCCGCGCGCTGGCCGTGGTGGCCACCGGCCGCCCGGTTTACCGCGAGACGATCCTGCCGGGCGCGGTGCTGGCCCGGGTCGCCGACAGCCACCTGCGGGTCGGCAGCTTCCAGTACGCCGCGCTGGTCGCCCAGTCCACCGACGACCCGGCGGTGCTGCGCCGGCTGGCCGACCACGCCATCGCGCGGCACCACCCAGCGGCCGCGGCGGCGGCGAACCCGTACCTGGCGCTGCTGGACGCGGTGGTCGCGACGCAGGCCGGCCTGGTGGCGCAGTGGATGCTGATCGGTTTCGTGCACGGTGTGATGAACACCGACAACATGACGATCTCCGGGCAGACCATCGACTACGGGCCGTGCGCGTTCATGGAGGCGTTCGACCCGGCCACGGTGTACAGCTCGATCGACAGCTGGGGCCGCTACGCGTACGGCAACCAGCCGGCGGTGGCGCTGTGGAACCTGGCCCGGTTCGCCGAGACGCTGCTGCCGCTGATCGACGAGGACACCGACGAGGCCATCCGCCTGGCCGAGGCCCACCTGGGCGCGTTCCAGATGCACTACGAAGACCGCTGGTCGGCGGGCATGCGGGCCAAGCTGGGCGTGCCCGACGCGCCGGTGCCGACCACCGCGCCGCTGATCACCGACCTGCTCGAACAGATGCAGCAGAGCCAGGTCGACCACACCTTGTTCTATCGCCGACTGGGCACCGCCGCGGGCGGCGACGCCGAGCCGGTGCGCGGGGAGTTCATCGACCTCGCCCGCTTCGACGACTGGCTGGCCCGCTGGCGCGCACTGGATCCCGACCCGGCCGTGATGGACCGCACCAACCCGGTGTACATCCCGCGCAACCATCTGGTCGAGGCGGCGCTGACCGCGGCCACCGGAGGCGACCTCGCACCGTTCACCGAACTGCTCGCGGTGGTCTCCGAACCCTTCACCGAACGGCCGGGTCTGGAGCGGTACGCCGAGCCCGGCGACAAGGAGTTCACGGCGGGTTTCCGGACCTTCTGTGGAACCTGACCCCGCGGCGTAGCGTGGCGCAGTGGCCACCAAACGACTCGGCTTGCAGGACCTGTTGTTCATCTACGGCGAGACGTCGAGTTCGAAGATGCACGTCGCCGGCCTGCTGCCGTTCACCCCTCCCCCGGACACCTCGGTGGACTACCTGCGGCAGATGATCGCCGACGCGCGGACCCAGGAAGTGGTCTCGCCGTGGAACCTCAAGCTCGCCCACCCGCGGCTGCAGTACAGCCCGCTGCACAGCTGGGTGCCCGACGACGACTTCGACTTCGACTACCACGTCCGGCGCTCTGCGCTGCCCAGCCCGGGCGACGAGCGTGAGCTGGGAATCCTGGTGTCCCGCCTGCACAGCAACCACCTGGACCTGACCCGCCCGCCGTGGGAGCTGCACGTCATCGAGGGTCTCGAAGACGGTCGCTTCGCGCTGTACATGAAAATCCACCACGCCCTGGTCGACGGCTACAGCGCCATGCGCATCCTGGCGCGCAGCCTGTCGCGCGACCCCGAGGCCCGCGACACCCGGTTCTTCTTCACCGCGCCCATCCCCGCGCGGTCGCCGCGCCCCGAGCAGTCGGGCCCGTCGAATCCCGTCGCCTCGGCGGTGCGCTCGCTGACCGACGTCGGCAACGCCGTCACCTCCGGGGTCAGCGCGGCCGCCGGTCTGGCCTCGGCGGTGGTGAACACCCAGGTGCGCCGGGACAGCGGGTACGGGCTGATCGCCGGGTCGGCGTCGGCGCCGCACAGCATCCTCAACGCCCGCATCAGCCGCAACCGCCGGTTCGCCACCCAGCAGTACGAGTTCGACCGGTTCAAGCGGCTTTCCGCGCAGCACGGCGCCACCCTCAACGACGTCGCGCTGGCCGCCCTCGGCGGCGGCCTGCGCGCCTTCCTCAGCGAGCGCGACAACCTGCCCGAGCGGTCGCTGGTGGCGTTCCTGCCCGTCAACGTGCGCCCGCACGGCGACGAGGGCGGCGGGAACTCCGTCGGCGCGATCCTGGCCCCGATGGGCACGGACATCGCCGACCCGGTCGAGCGACTCGAGACGATCACCGCGGCCACCGGCGCGGCCAAGGCCGAACTGCAGAAGATGTCGCAGGCCGCGATCATCGCCTACAGCGCGTCGCTGCTCGCGCCCGCCGGCGCACAGATCGCCGCCGCGCTCACCGGGATGCGCCCACCGTGGCCGTACACCTTCAACCTGTGCGTGTCCAACGTGCCCGGACCTCGAGAGCCGCTGTACTTCAACGGGTCCCGACTGGAGGCGACGTACCCGGTGTCCATCCCGATCCACGGCATGGCGCTCAACGTCACGCTGCAGAGCTACGCCGAGACGATCAACGTCGGTTTCGTGGGCTGCCGCGACCGGCTGCCGCACCTGCAGCGGCTGGCCGTCCACACCGGTGAGGCGCTCGAGGAACTCGAAACCGCCTCGCAGCAATGACATTCGCACCGCGGGCGGCCGGGGCGGTCAGTCGCCGAGTTCGCCGGTGATGGTGCGCTCCAGCGCTGCGCGGGCACGCTCGGGAAGCACCAGCAGGCCGTCGAGCTCGCGACGCGCGAGCCGGTAGGCGCGCTCCCGTTCCACCGGGGCGGCGGCCTCGTCGGCAGCGGTGCGCAGCAGTCGTTGCGCACGGGACAACCGTTGTTGCTCCTCAGTCGAATACCCGGCGTGGCGCCGGCGGATCGCCTCGGCCTCCGCGATGTCGAAAGCGGTCACGTACTCACCGACGGCGTCGAGGTACTCCTGGCGGGCCTGCGGGTCGGCCACCAGTTCGTCGGGATCGGCGGGCCGGTGGAAATCGGCCCGTAGCCGGGCCCGGTGGAACCGTTCGGTGCGCGGGTCACGCATGTCGGTCATCAGCGGATAGTCCAGCAACGTGGCGACGTCGAGTTCGTAGTCCAGCCAACGGGTGTCGGTACGGTCGTGCTCCTCGATCGCCCGCCGCACCAGGCGCCGCTGCGCAGCGCCGGGATCCGCGATCGGCACCGGCTCGGCGGCGGGCGGCTGGGCACGCCGGACCGCCGCGATGCCCCGCCACGTCGCGTAGCCCACACCGATCAGCGGCACCAGCAGCAACAGCAGTTCGAGCAGCCGGAAGACCAACCCCATGAGGCCAGGATGCCACCGGAGGATCCCGTCGCGCCCATGTCCGCCGCACCGAAAAACCCGGCTGTAATTGCAACCGGCGTGTTTCGTTCTGTGACCGACGGGCAACAGAACTGTCATGCGACACAAGACATCGAAACTCGGAACCCTGGTCTTTGCGGGCGCTGCGGCGACTGCTATCGCAACCGCTCCGCTGACCTTCGCCCAGCCGGCTCCCCCGCCGTGCTTCAACCCTGACGGCACCCCGTGTGCGGTCAACGGGACCGCTGGTCCCGGCGGCGCGGCCGGTGCCATCCCCGGCGGCCCCGGTGGCCAGGCCGGACCCGGCGGCGCCAGCGGCGTCATCCCCGGTGGCCCGGGCGGTGCGGCCGGACCCGGCGGCGCGACCGGCGCCATCCCCGGCGGCCCCGCGGGCACAGCCGGACCCGGTGGTGCCAGCGGCAGCCTGAACCCGGGTGGCCCGGGCGGCACCGTCGGACCGGACGGTGCGGCCGGTTGCATCCCCGGTGTGGGCTGCGCCACCATCCCCGCTCCCTGACATCTGACAGCGACCTCCGACCGGTAGCGCGCGAAGCCGGGCCTGACTGCTCAGGCCCGGCTTTGTGCCGTGCGCAGAAGCTCTCGGGCTAACCTGTGCGCGACAAGGAGGTCTGCATTGGGTGCCAACAGCGCGACGAGTCGCCTACTGATCAAGAACGTCCGGATCTTCGACGGCCTGCGGCCCCGCCTGGTCGACGGCCATGTGCTGATCGAGGGCGCCACGGTCGCGGCGGTCGAGACCTCACCGATCGCGGAGACCCCGGAGACGACGGTCATCGACGGCGGCAGCCGCACCCTCATGCCCGGCATGAGCGACGCGCACGTGCACCTGGTCGGGATGGCCAACACGCTGCTGGACCTCGCGATGGGCACCCAGACGCTGCTCGCGGCGCGCACCCTGGCCAGGGCCAAGGACACGCTGCTGCGCGGCTTCACCACGGTGCGCGACATGGCCGGCGACACGTCCGGGATCAAGAAGGTCATCGACGAGCAGCCCGATCTCGGTCCGCGTATCTACCCGAGTCAGGCCGCGGTGTCACAAACCGGTGGGCACGGCGACTTCGGGTTCGTCTACGAGACACCGACCGCTCTCGGCGGCGCGGAGTCCCGGGCCGAGCAGATCGGGTTCATGCGGGTCGCCGACGGCGCTGACCGGGTCACCGCCGCCGTCCGCGAGCAACTCAAATGCGGCGCCTCGCAGATCAAGTTGATGGTGGGCGGCGGTGCGGCCTCGCTGTACGACCCGCTCTACACAGTGCAGTTCACCCCGGCCGAACTCGAGGCCGCGGTGCAGGCCGCGCGCGACTACGGCACCTACGTCGCCACGCACGTGTACAACGTCGCCGGCATCCGCCGCGCGGTCGAGGCCGGTGTGCAGTCGATCGAACACGGCCACCTCGCCGACGAGCCGACCGTGGCCTTGCTCGCCGAGCGGGGCGTGTGGCTGTCGACGCAGCCGTTCGCCGAGCACGATCACAGCTTCCTCAACCCCGACAGCGCCGAGAAGAACCGTGAGATCTGCGCGGGCACCGACCAGCTCTACCGGTGGGCCACCAAACACGGCGTCAAGGTCGCGTGGGGCACCGATCTGCTGTTCGAGCCCGAGCACGACGATGTACAGAGCACGATGCTGGTCCGGCTCGGCGAGTACATGACCACCTTCGATGCCCTGACGATGGTCACCTCCGGCAACGCCGAGTTGTTCCGGCTGTCGGGTCAGCGCGACCCGTACCGCGCGGCCCGCCTCGGCGAGATCACCGTGGGCGCCTGGGCCGACGTCCTGCTCGTCGACGGCGACCCGACCACCGATCTCGCGCTGCTGGGCAACCCGGCGGCCAACCTCGCGGTCATCGTCAAGGACGGCCGCGTCGTCAAGAACCAGCTGCCCTGACCGCCGCCGGGTGCAGCGTCGCCACGCAATAGCCGGCCAGCACCTGCACCAGCGGGGCGACGTCGACGAGGTGCTGGTGGCCGTCGCGGGAGAACAACTCGAGCAGGTAACGCAGATGCCCGGCGCGCACGCCCACCGCCAGCACGGCCCGGTATCCCAGCTCGCGCAGCAGGGCGGTCTCGGCCGGGTCGGACCCGTCCAGGTCGACATCGGCGATGAACCAGGTACCGTCGTCCAAAACCTGTGCGGTGAGCGGGAACTCGTCGAGGTCGTAATCGGGCGGCCCCAGGTCGGTCAGCACCGTCAGCCCGGAGTCGCGCAGCCGCACGCTGTCGATGCTGCGGACGGTGTGCAGCGCGCTCGTGCCGGCGACGGATTCCGATATCGCCCAGGCCGCGCCGTCTATCGCGTGCTGCACCTGCTCGGCCAGCATGGCCAGCGCCGCGGGCAGGGTGATGCCGGGGTGGTCGCGCAACGCCTCGACGACGGCGCGCGGCAGGTAGGCGGTCGCCGAGGCGCCGGCCCGGTCCCGGCGGTCCGGCACGCGAGCCAGCGCCGGGCCCGACACCCCGGTGCTGAACCGCGCCGGCCCCTGCCGTTTGGCCTCGCGCAACGCCGCGTCCGCGGCCGCCGTCAGATCGGCGCCGGACCGGACCCCGGCACCGGCGGCCGCGGCGCCCCAGGACACGGTGACACCGGGGGCGAGCAGCCCGCGTAGCGCGCGCGTGGCGTCCGCCGCGAGGCTCTGCGCGGCGCCCAGGGTGGCGTCGGGCAGCAGGACACAGAACTCGTCGCCGCCCAGCCGGGCCGCCAGCGCCCCGCCGACGTCAGCGGCAAGCACGGACAGGGTGTCCGCCACTCGGCGCAGGAGTTCGTCGCCGGCCGGGTGACCGTCCCGGTCGTTGACCTTCTTGAAGCCGTCGAGATCACACAGCAGCAACACCGGAGTGGCGCTCTCCCAGTCGAGTTCGGTGAATCTGGCGTCCACTGCGCGGCGGTTGGCGATGCCGGTCAGCGGGTCTTCGAGGGCGTAACTCCACACGGTGCTCAGCAGTTCGGACCGACCGACCGCGACGGCGGCGTGCGCGGCGATGGCCTGCAGCAGCTGGGTGTCGCCGTGGTCGAACCGGCGGCCGTCGGTGCCGGTGGCCCACAACTCGCCCCACATCCGGTCGCCGGACATCACCGGGACCGCCAGCTCGCTCTCCTTGCCCAGCGCGGCCAGCAGGCGCGCGCTCGACGGCGGGCAGTTCGGGTCGTCGATCGCGTGGGTGTAGGAGCGGCCCTGGCGCAACAGGTCGATGCCGCGCGCGTAGGCGTCGGTGAGGTAGAACTCGTCGGCGGGCCAGCGCTGCTCGTGGCCGGCGAGGTCGCCGACGTTGATCAGCGTGCGCAGGATCCCTTCCTCGGGCTCCCATCGGCTGACCGAGACCGACGCGGCGTTCAGCGCGGCACGGGCCTGTTCGGCGACGACTTCGAGGACGTCGTCGAAGTAGTCGGCGCGGGCGACGGCCTCGGCGATGCGCAGCAGGGCCTTGAGTACCGGCAACTCGTCCGCCGCGTCTGCTCTGTCGTGCAGAGCCTCCCCGTCTCGCAATTCCCGCCCCCACGCATGTGTCGAAGTCCGGCGAGCCCGCCGGAACCTCCGCGGTGCACATCGTATCCAGCGGTTCGCGCCCACGTCTCGCGCGTCGGCGGCCTCGGTAGGCTGGCGACCCGTGCAGGCCATTCCCGTCATCGCCCTGACCGGTCATCTGGGTGCCGGAAAGACGACCCTGCTCAACCACGTGCTGCGCAGCCCCGGTGCCCGAATCGGGGTGGTGATCAATGATTTCGGCGAGCTGAACGTCGACGCCGCCCTGGTGACCGGGCAGGTCGACGAGCCGGCGTCCATCGCGGGCGGCTGCATCTGCTGCCTGCCCGACGAGGGCGGGCTCGACCTCGCGCTGGAGCGGCTCGCCGACCCGAAGTTGCGCCTCGACGCGATCATCGTCGAGGCCAGCGGCCTGGCCGACCCGGTCGCCATCTCGCGGATCATCCGGTTCAGCGGTGTCGACCGGATCCGCCCGGGCGGAGTGGTCGACGTCCTCGACGCGGCCCGGCACTTCGAGACCGTCGACCGCGACGAGGCACCGCCGGCCCGCTACCGCGCGGCATCGCTGGTGGTGGTCAACAAGCTCGACCAGGTCCCCGAGGCTGACCGGCCGCACGTGCTGCGGCGCGTCGAGGACCGGATCCGGCCGAGCAACCCGCACGCGCGGGTGATCGGCGCGGTGGCCGGCCGGATCGACCCGGCGCTGCTCTACGACGTGTCCGGCGGCGAGGAGACCGGACAGCTCACCATTCGCGAATTGCTCTACGAGAGCGAGGCTTCCGAAGACCACCGCCACCACACGCACGCCGAGTCGGTCACCGTGGTCACCGACGGGTGCGCCGATCCGGACGCGGTGCTCGACGTGCTCGAGGAGCCGCCGGCCGGCGTGTACCGGATGAAGGGCACGATCGCCGTGCGCTACCGCACGGCGACGCGCCGCTACGTCGTCAACGTGGTCGGTCCGTCGGTGCACGTGGCGCCGGCCGCCGGTCCGGGGGCGGCCGGCAGCAGCCTGGTCGCCATCGGGGTTGGGCTGGACGCCGACGCGGTGCGCTCCCGACTGCGCGACGCGCTGGCGGTGACGAGCGATCCGGCGCCGGCGACGGGGATCCGGCGTGTCCAGCGATATCGGCGGCTGAGCATCTGATCACGGCGCGATACTGAGCCGATGTCCGAACGCAACGTGCTGGGTGAGCCACTGGATCCGTGCGGCACCGACCCGATGACCGGCTTCTTCCGCGACGGCTGCTGCAGCACCGGCCCCGAGGATCGGGGACTGCACACCATCTGCGGCGTGATGACCGCCGAATTCCTTGCCCACCAACGCAGCATCGGCAACGACCTGTCCACCCCGATGCCCGTCTACCGCTTCCCCGGCCTGGTTCCCGGGGACCGCTGGTGTGTCACCGCGCGCAACTGGCTGCGCGCGCACGAGGACGGCCGGGCGTGCCCGGTGGTGCTGGCCTCGACCCACGAACGCACGCTCGACATCGTGCCGCTGGCGGTGCTGCAGCGCTACGCCGTGGACGTTCCCGATGACTTGACCGGCCTCTAGTGCTTATGATCTTGAAATTCCGCCCCTCCCGAAGCGAGGCACCGCATGAAGCGTGGACGACGTTCGGCCCCGGCGCTGTTGGTTGCCGGCGCGGTGCTGGCGCTACCGGCCTGTCAGATGTCGGTGTCGACCGGCGGGCTGGATTACGAGAAGCTCGAGACGGCGATCACCGATGAGCTCAACAGCAGCTACCAGTCGGTGTCGCAGCAGGTGACGTCGCTGGACTGCCCGCGCGAGTCCCCGGGACCGGGCAAGGGCGACAAGCTGATCTGCACCGCCGAGGTGGGCGGGCAGCAGGTCCGCGTCGAGGCGACGGTCACCGACGACGACTACAACGTCGACTTCGTCACGCTCGACAGCCTCTACGACCTGGGCGTCACCGGCGCGGCGCTGACCGACGCGGTGTCGACGCAACTCGGGTTCCCGGTCACGGTCACGTGCGGGGAGGGTCTGCGCTCCGCCCCGATCGGCACCACGCTCGACTGTGTCGCTGCCGACGAGGTCGGCACCGAACGCGTCGTGCGGGTGACCGTTGCCCCGGTCGGGCAGGACGACGAGTGGGAGTTGATCGAATAACCGCCCGATGCGGTTAGCTGGTCCCATGGGATTCGTCGTGACGGTGAACACCGCGACCGCACCGGTCGAGCTGGGGCGGCTGCGCTCGGGGATCGACAAGCGGCCCAGCGCCGAACCGTTGAGCGTGCGGGCGCCCGGGGACCGCCGGACCGGTCTGGGCAGCGGCGTGGTCGGCGACACCATCGGTAACCGCCGCTATCACGGCGGTGACGATCAGGCGGTGTACGCCTACGCGCGCGAGGATCTGGACCACTGGGAGAAGGAACTGGGCCGCCCACTGACCAACGGCGTCTTCGGCGAGAACCTCACCACCTCCGGCATCCACCTGACCGACTGCCTGATCGGGGAACGCTGGTCGGTCGGCGACGACGGCCTGGTACTCGAAGTGACCAGTCCGCGCACACCGTGCCGCACCTTCACGATGTGGCTGGACCGCCCCGGCTGGATGAAGACGTTCACCGCGGCGAACCTGCCCGGCGCGTACTTCCGCGTCCTGACTCCCGGGACGGTGCGCGCCGGTGACACCGTCACGGTGCTGGCCCGGCCGGACCACGACGTCACGATCGGGACCGTCTTCCGGGCGATGATGACCGAGCCCGATCTGCTGCCCGCGCTGGCCGTGGCCGACGCGCTGCCCGAGAAGATCAAGCAGAAGGTCGCGAAGCGGTTGTGAGCCAATCGGTTGTGAGCAAAGCGGCTGTGAGGTAGCTCGCAATCGACGGATCGAGGCGCGGACCCGGTTTCACGATCAGACGAGCGGGAACGCGATGTGTTCGCGGCTCTGCACTGCTGCACGTGAGCCGAGAAACCCGATCCCAGGAGTCATCTGGATGGACGATGCGATCGAAATCCGTTCTGCCACCGACGTCGCGCTCGCCGGGGCGTGGATCGCCGGCGCCGTCGCGCTGGCGTACGTGCTGGGGCTGACCGTTTCGTGGGTGCTCAAGCGCCTCGGCCGGCGCAGCGCGGTACTCGACGACGTGGCCGACCTGACCCGGCTGCCGCTGCGCGCCACCCTGGTGATGATCGCCGCCTCGGCGGCGGTGCGGCGCACCGTCGAGGTCGAAACCGGTTGGCGCGGTTGGGTGGATCATGCGCTGGTCATCGCGCTCATCGCCTGTTTCACCTGGATGTTGGTGAGCCTGGTGCGGGTGGCCGAGCGCCAGATGCTCTCCCGGTTCGGCGGCGGCGACAGCGGCCTGACCGACGCCGACCGGCACCGCCGCAAGATCCGCACCCAGGTCACCACGTTGCGCCGCATCGTGGTGGCCATCGTCGTGGTGCTCGGCGGCGCGGCCGCGCTGATGACGTTCCCGTCCTTCAGCGATATCGGCAAGACGATGTTCGCCTCGGCCGGTGTCCTCAGCGTCGTCGCCGGCCTGGCCGCCCAGACCTCGCTGGGCGCGGCGTTCGCCGGCATCCAGATCGCGTTCTCGGACGCGATCCGCGTCGGGGACGTCGTGGTGCTCGAAGACGAGTGGGGCCGCATCGAGGAGATCACCCTCACCTACGTGGTGGTGCACCTGTGGGACGAACGCCGACTGGTGTTGCCGTGCACGTACTTCACCACGACGCCGTTCCAGAACTGGACCCGCAACGCCACCGAGCTACTCGGCACCGCCGAGCTCGACGTCGATTTCACCGTCCCGTTCGACGAGATGCGCGGCGAACTCGACCGGCTGCTGCACGCCAACGAACTCTGGGACGGCCGCGTGGGCGTCCTGCAGGTCACCGACGCCGTCGGCGGGCTGGTGCGGGTGCGGATGCTCGTCAGCGCGTCGAACGCGGGCGCGTTGTTCGACCTGCGCTGCCACGTCCGCGAGGGCATGGTCGCCTGGCTGCAGCGCACCCATCCCGACGGCCTGCCGCGCCAGCGCATCGAGCACCACGACAGCGCCGAATCCCAGCAGTCCGCCGGCCTCACCGCAGTGAGCGGCAGCCAGGCCGACGCGGGACTGTTCAGTGGCAGTGCCCGCGCTCAGCGGCGCAACCGCGCCTTCCAGACCGAACACCACCGCGAAAACAATTCGCCGACAACGGCTCCACGCCAGTAGGGTGACGCCGGTGGCCACCCCGATGACCGCCGGACAACTGGCCGACCGAACCCGGCGCGCGGCCACGGCCGCGCTGCGGGCCGCCAAGGAACTGGGAGTGCGGGCCGACCGCGCGACCGTGCTGCACGACGCGTTCTCCGTCGTGGCGCATCTGGAACCCGCGCCGGTGGTGGCACGCATCCCCGTGGTCCTGCCCTCCGGCACCGACCCCGCGCAGCAGAACCTGCGCAGGCAGCGCGAACTCGACGTCGCGCACTGGCTCGACGGGCAGGGCGTACCGGTGGTGCGGCCGGCCCCCGGTATCCCCCGCGCGCCGGTGCACCGCGACGGGTTCGACATGACGTTCTGGGAACTTGCGGACACCGCCGACGATCACGTGCCGTATCACGGGGTGGACTTGTCCTACAGTGCAGAGCTGCATGCGCGCCTTGCCGGTTACCCGGAGCCGCTGCCGTTCCTCGCGCCGTTCAACCAGGGATTGCCGGAGCTGCTGAACCGGCTCGAACCGGGTCCCCTGCTCACGGGCACGGACATCGACCGTGCGCACCGGGAGTTCGGCGCGCTGCGTGCGGTGCTGGCCGACGAGGCGTCGTTTTACGCCGCGTTCCCCGGTCTGACGGTCGGGCCGCTTCAGGGAGATGTGCCGTCGCACAACGTGATCCGCACCCGGACGGGGATTCTGTTCAGTGATTTCGAGGACGTGTGCACCGGCCCCGTGGAGTGGGATGTGGCGCTGATGGGACCGGGGGCGACCGCCGAATACGACGCCGCGGCTCGTGCGCGGGGCCTGCGCGCCGTGGATCCCGCGGCGGCGCGACTCGTGGACCGGGCACGGCAGCTGCAGTTCGTCGGCTGCGTCGCGCTGGTTGATGAGTTACCACTGCTGGCAACGGGTTTGGCGGAGGCCGTCGAAGGCTGGCGCGGAACCGCCGAGTGGGCCGATCAGGCCGGCAGCTGGTAGTCCATCGGCGGGCCGTCGGTTCCGACGGCTCGCTGGTCGGCGATGGCGGTGGCCACCGCCACTCCGTTGTGCACAACGCCGAGGACCACCACGTCCTGCTTGGGCGCGAACGACACCGCGGTGTAGGGCGCGGAGGTACCGGGGAGCGTGATCTGGGTGGTCTGCGGGGTGATGCGGAACGTTGTCGTCTGCCCGCCGGCGGCGGTGGTCAGCGTGTCGTGGGAGATGGCGATGACCTGGCCGCTGCGCTGGAACTCCCGCCCGGGGTGGGCGGCTGCTGCCGGCGCGGCCGGGGCGGGCCCGGCCATGGGCACCGCCGCCGCGGAGGTCGCGACGGCCGGGGCCGTGGGGGCGTGGGGCTGCTCGTCGAGCGTCGCAGCCAGCCACCCGGCGAAACCCGCGGTCACCATCGCCGACGCCACTGCCAGCCGCCCACGGGTGAGCAGACCATCGCCGGAGCGGCGATGTCGGCTGGTGAGCTGTACAGATGTCATGGCTGTAGGTGTCCCTGGTAGGTGTCGTGTCGGTCCTGCGGGGTTTACCCGAGGCACCGAGCAAACAAACCCGGGACGGTCAACGCCAGGCGAACACGGGTTGTTCCAACCCGTCGACCGGGTCTGGGCGACCCTCCAGCCCCAGCCACCTCAGCTGCAACAGCACGGCGCCCGTCGGCGCGTGGATCAGGTCGTTGCCGAGCGGTATCTGCACCACCGGCCGCGGACTCTCCGGGATGGTGACGAACCGCGGCGAGTCCTCGCGGGTCAGCTGATGCAGCCCCACGCGGTACACCGCCACCACCTCGTCCGGCGCCGGCCGCGGGTCCAACCGCCCGCCGCCCCACATCACCACCGGGGTGATGACGTACCCCGAGCGCGTCGGGTAGTCGTCGAGCAGGCCCAGCACCGCCGAACCGGACAGCTCCACGTCGAGTTCCTCGTGCAGTTCCCGCAGCGCGGCGTCCACCGCGGTCTCTCCCGGGTCGAGGCGCCCGCCGGGCAGCGCCCACTGCGCCGAGTGGGTCGAGAGCCGCGAGGCCCTACGGCACAGGAAGAAGGCCGCCCCGCCGGACACGTCCACCATGCGCCCGTCGAGGTCCTCGGGCATCGGCCGCCCGGCGATCCACTCCTCCACCGGCGCGGGGTCCACGCGGTCCTCGCCGACGAGCGAATCGACCAGCACCACCGCCACCGCCGCCCGCCGCTTGTCCGGGTCGGTCACCATGCGCCGGCGGTGGCCCGACAACCGCGCCCGGACAGCGTCGCGCAGCGCGTCGTCGTAGTCGATGGTCACCGCGTCGATGGTCACCGCGCCAGCCTACGAGGCCACCGAAAAATGGTTGACCGCAACGCCGTGGGGTAAATCCCGAGCTATGACTTCCCTGGCTGATCAGACGGTCGCGCAGCTCGGCGGGCCGCACAGCGTCCTGGCCCGGCAGAAGCGCGATCACGTCGAACTGGACGGCCTGCTGCACGCGATCGACAACACCGACGGCGCGGCCCGTCAAGAGCTGCTGACCCGGTTGTGCCGGCTGGTGTTCCCCCACGCGTTCGCCGAAGAGGCGGTGCTGTGGCCCCTGGCGCGGCGCGTGCTGCCCGACGGTGAGGCATTGACCTTGCAGGTCGAGCGGGAACACCAGGAGATCAACCAGCTGTTCACCGAGTTCGAGCAGACCGCACCCGACGACACCCGGCACCAGGAGCTGTGGAAACGCATCGCCGAGCTGCTGCGGGAGGACGTCCGCGACGAGGAGGACGCCCTGCTGCCGCGCCTGCAGCAGGCCCTGAGCCAGCGCCAGCTCGTGGCCGCAGGCTGGGCGTGGGAGGCGGTGCGCCGGACCGCCCCGACCCGCCCACACCCCGTCGTCGCCCGCCGGCCACCGGGCAACGTCGCCGCGGCGGCGCCGCTGACTGTCCTGGACCGCATGCGCGACGGGCTCGACCGGGTGTCCCGGCGCAGTACCGGTGCGGCGGCCACGGCCGCGGTCACGGCGTCCACGGGGTTGGCCCGGCTGGCCGGTGTCCTCGAACACGCGTGGCCGCTGACCGCGGGTGAGCAACCCGACACCCGTACATCGCGATGACACTGTCGCGCGGCTCTTTCGAGGAGTTGGCGCAGGCCTTCCCCGCACAGCTGGACCGCGTCCGAACCTGCACGTCCCCGCACTACGTCCGGGCCGACTGGGCGGCCCGCAACGCCGAGCTCGAGCGGGGGCTGCTGCCGGTACCCCCGGCGGACTTCCTGCAGCACCCGGTGATCCGGTTCCAGATGTTCGTCGGCGACCACCTGCTCTCCGAGCAGCTCCCGTACGTGCTGGACCGCCTCGGCGACCCCACCTTGCTGGCCGAGGACGCCGTCGGCGCGCCGCCGACCGTGACGGTGCCCGGGACGTCGGTGCGGACCTCGTCGAACACGGTGCACCAGCTGTATCACCTGCTGCGCTACGAGGAGGCCACCGGCCGCGCCCTGCGCGAGGCCGAGACCGTCGTCGAATGGGGTGGCGGCTTCGGCAGCCTGATGCGGCTGCTGCACCGCCGGCACGGCGACCAGCCGACCTGCGTGCTGATCGACACCCCGGTCTTCTCGGCGCTGCAGTGGCTCTACCTGTCCGCGGTGCTCGGCGCCGCCGAGGTGGTGCTGCACGACCACGCGCCGGTGCAGCCGGTGCCGGGCCGGGTGAACATCGTGCCGATCGGCCTGGTGGAGGACCTCGACGTCGCTGCGGATCTGTTCATCTCGAACTGGTCGCTCAACGAGAGCACGGCGGCCGCGCAGCGTGACGTGGTGGCCCGGGACTGGTTCGGCGCGCGGGCGCTGCTGCTGGCCATGCATGCCGGCGACCGGTTCGCCGAGGTCGCGCAGTCACACGGGGCCCGCGCCATGCTCGTGGGGTCGTTCCTGCCAGGTCAGCAGTACCTGTTCCGCTGACGGGCCGGCGCGTCAGTACCTGCCCAGCACCAGCGCCACGTTGTGGCCGCCGAAGCCCAGGGTGTTGGACAGCACGTAGCGGTAGTCGCCCCGCCGCGGCTCTCCGGCCACCACGTCGAGGTCGATCTCCGGGTCCACGTCCTGCAGGTTGCGCGTCGGGGGTACGACGCCGTCACGCAGCGACTGGACGGCCACGATCGCCTCGAGGGCACCGGCCGCGCCCATCGCGTGGCCCAGCGCTGCCTTCGGCGCGGTGACGACCGGCTGATGCGCACCGAACAGCAGGTGCAGGGCGCGGGCCTCGGTCAGGTCGCCGGTCCTGGTTCCGGCGGCGTGCGCGTTGACGTGGTCGATGTCGCCGGGGCTGACCCCGGCCAGCATGAGGGCGCGCTGCATCGCAGCGGCTGCCAACTCACCCGACGGGTCCGGCTCCAACAGGTCGTGGGCGTCGCTGGTGGTCCCCACCCCCATCAGGCGGGCGAGCGGCGTCGCACCTCGCGCCAGCGCGTGGTCCTCGGACTCGATGAGCAGCAGCCCGCCGCCTTCGCCGAAGACCATGCCGGTGCGGTTCGTGTCGAACGGCCGGCAGGCGCCTTCGGGGTCGTCGTTGTTCGTCGAGAGCGCACCCATGTTGGTGTAGGCCACGATCGGCACCGGCTCGATCCTCGATTCCACACCGCCGCAGATCGCGACGTCGGCCTCGCCGAGCGTGATCAGCCGCCAGGCCTCGGCGATCGCTGCCGCGCCCGACGCGTCACCGGTGGTCGGCGCGATCACACCGGCCTTGGCCTTGCGGTCCAAGCCGACCGCCGCTGCGGGCGCGTTGGGCATGTGCGTCTGCACCGCCAGGGGTGAGACCGCCCGCAGGCCGCGGGACTTGAAGTCGTCGTAGCCGGTCCACAGGTCGCGGGTGCTGCCGAACGCATGGCTGATCGAGACCAGCAGACGCCGGGTGTCGACCTCGGGGTCACCGGCGGCAGCCCACAGCCGTCGGCTCAGCACCAGCGCCATCTTCTGCATGTAGGCGTTGCGGCGGATCTCGACCCGGGTGAGTTCGGAGTCGAAGTCCTCGGTGACCCGGCCCCCGATGCGGACGGGGAGTTCGACATCGCCGGGCAGGAACTCACCGATGCTGCCGATGCCGCTCTCGCCGGCCAGCAGTCGCGACCAGGTGGTTTCCGCATCAGTCGCGAGCGCGGTCGTGGAGGCGACCGCAGTCACCACGACCGCCGACCGCGCCCGGTCCGATCCGCCCACGTTGGTCCCCTCCCCGAGTCCTCTCCCGATTCACTCCATCACGGATCTCTCTAATCGGCAGTTCAACACTCGTCAAGGGACGGCATTTCCGGCAACGACAGGCGCGGAGCAGCTCTACAGCGCCTTCCACCATCCCACCGGCGCGGACGGCTCGTTCCGCCAGTCGAATTGGGAAATCGGCTGTTCACGCCGCAAACTACCGCCCAGATGGCGCAGGTGGGCCATCATGGCGCTCACGACGCCGGGCAGGCCGTGCCCGGCGGCACCGGACCGAGAAACAGACACCGCACCTCCAGAAGAACCCGGGACCGGCTCATCCGATCGAAGATCAGGCGGATACCCGCAAAACAGCCGGTGAAACGCACGAACCGGTGCGAGCCGCGTGGCTCGCACCGGTCCGTGAGTGATGTGTCAGCCGATTCCGACGACCTCCTGGGCGATCGCCGCGAGGCGCGTCTGCGCGGCCGAGACGACCCGCTGACGGTTCTTGTGGGCCTCCTCGTAGGCGATGATGACCCGGATGTCGGACGGATCGGTCAGTTCCTTGACGGCGTTGCCCGCCTCGGTGACGGTCAGCTCGTCGTAGCCGGCGATCGGCAACTCCTCGGCCTCCAGCACGCCCGTCGCGCCACGCGCCGCGTGGATCACGTCGGCGGCGTCCTCGGCACCCTGCTCGCGGGTGATCCGCTCGGCGGCCTCCAAGGCCGAGTTGCGGGCCCCGGACAGCGCCTTGGCGGCGATCTCTCCGGTGCGCGAGCTGCGGTCGGCCAGGTCGCTCAGCGCCGGACGCACCGAGCGCAGCGCCTCGGCCGCGCGGTCGGCACCGCGGGTCGACAGCGTCAGCGGCAGGTTCACCAGCTTGATCGCCATCCCGGCCGCGGCCTGCATCGGCGTCCGGCGCAGCGCGGCGGGTCCACCGAGGGCGTCCTCGGCCAGCACAGTGGTCAGCCACTCGACGGTCGCCGAGTGCGCGGTGATCAGCTTGGTGGCGAGGTCCTCGACCTCGGCGTTCTTGGAGCCGACCGCGAGCGCCTTCAGGTAACGCGAGCGGTCGAGCAGCTGACCCTCCAGCGCGAGGTCGCCCAGCAGCGCCTCGTCGAACGGCTCGGCCTGCTCGGTGAGCGCCTTCACCGCGGCCGCGGCACGGCCCAGGAAGGGGCCGAACACGTCGGGGAAGCCGCCGAGCTCGCGGATCGCCTGTTGGATGGCTTCCGCACGCACACGTGCGTTCTCGGCGTTCTCGGTCAGTTCGCGCCGTACCGCGTCGGTACGGGCCTGCGTGATGCGGGTCTCCGCCACCTGGATCTCGGTGTGCGTGAGATCGAGTAGCGTCCGCAGTTGGGCGATCAGCGTCGCCGTTTCATTCGTTCGGGCCTGAGCGGTCTTGGTCATCGTGGCCATATGTGTGGTTCACCCCTTCAAAGTGATAGTCCACCGAGTTCGGTGAGCACATTTCTTGTCTGCGCCTGCCTAGCGGTTACCCGTCCATGCGGCGTCGCACGACGGATATGGCCACTTGTGAGATACCCGGCAACATGTGTAGGACAGGGGCGTTCGTGGGTACCGCCCGCATCCCGCACCGGCCGGCCTTCGAAACTGTGTTTGCCTCCGGTGCCGCGGGGTATGTAGGGGCTCGTGATGCCGACGCTGGTTCAACCCGTGCTGCCCGAACCCCGTGGACCGATCTCGATGTCGGTGGTGGAGTTGCTGGCCGAGCGCGCCCCGATGCGCTACCTGACCCGAGTGGAAACCTCGCTGGCCGATGCCGATCCGATGGGGATCGACGTCCAGCTGGCGCTGTACACGTGCTACGAGTTGCACTACCGCGGGTTCGCGGGCGTGGACTCGGGCTGGGAGTGGAACCCGGGCCTGCTGTACCTGCGCGGGCGGCTGGAGGAATTGTTCCTGTCGGAGTTGCAGCGCGGCGTCGGCGAGATCGACGACGACGTCAGCGCGCTCGCCGAACTCGACGCGCTGTGCGTGGAACCTGTCCAGGGCAACGGGCCGTCGTACTTCCTGCGTGACGAGGGCACCTGGGAGCAGATGCGCGAGTACTTCGTGCACCGCTCGGTGTACCACCTCAAGGAGGGGGATCCGCACGCGTTCGCGATCCCGCGGCTGACCGGCCAGGCCAAGGCGTCGTTCGTCGCCGTCGAGTTCGACGAGTTCGGCGCCGGCAAGGGTCCGCGGCTGCACGCGCAGTTGTTCGCCGACCTGATGGAAGCCGCCGACCTGGACACCGCGTACCTGGGCTATCTGAACGCGGTGTCCGCCGAGTCGCTGGCCGTGGTCAACGTGATGTCGATGTTCGGTCTGCACCGCCGCTGGCGGGGCGCGGCCGTGGGGCACTTCGCGGCCACCGAGGTGACGTCCCCGCCCGGGTCGCGCCGCATGGTGCAGGCCCTGGATCGTCTCGGCGCGCCCGACGAGTGCGCGGCGTTCTACCGCGAGCACGTCGAAGCCGATGCCGTGCACGAGCAGGTGGTCCGCACCGACGTCGTCGGCGACCTGGTGCAACGCGAGCCGGGACTCGATCGGGACGTGGTCTTCGGGATCCGGGCCTTCGGGCTGGTGGAGGACCGGTTGGCCGAGCACCTGATGAAGTGCTGGGTCGACGGCCGTTCCTCGCTACGCCGGCCCCTGGAGTGAGCCGGCGCTAGGCCCCGCCCGCGCTCGCTGTCTGAGTGGTCGTGTCGCCGGCGTCCTCGCTGCGCTGGCGGCGCCGGTGGCTGGTATCGCACAGCGGGTAGGTCTTCGACCGCCGGCAGGCGCAGATCGCCACCATGAACCGGTCGGACTCCACCGTGGTGCCGTCGGGCATCTCGATACAGACCGGTCCCTCGACCAGCACCGGCCCGCCCGGCACGACACGTACCAGGCGGGCGGGTTGGTCGGTCATGGCGCGTCCGCGCGGACCACGACGATCCGCTCGCAGCGCGCGCCGGGGGCCAGCAGCCCGGACTGGATCAGCCACTGCGCCCGTGCGCTCATCACCGGCCCGAACGGAATAACCTGCTGGGCAACGACTTCGGCACGCATGCCGTGAGCGCGCAACTGGCTCAACGTCTTCCGCACGTTCGAGCACTCGGAGTGCACGATCAGCATCGAGCCGCCCTCGTCGAGCAACAGCGGTGCGGCCGCGCACAGCGGGTCGAGCACCATGCGGCCGTCGACGCCGGCGTTCCACGCCTGCGCGGGGCCGGCGGTGGGCGAGATGGCGGAGGCGTCGTCGGCCGGCCCCTGCGGAACGTACGGCGGGTTGGCCAGCACGACATCGTAGGGTCCGAATTCCACTGCGCGCGCCCAGGATCCGCGGTGCACCGACACCTTCGCAGCGGCTGCCGAGGCACTGGCGCGAGCATGCTGCACGGCCTTCGGGCAGATGTCGAACGCGGTGACTTCGGCGGCACCGGCGGTCGCTGCCGCGATCGCCACGACGCCGCTGCCGGTGCACAGATCCGCGACCCGCGCCCCCGGGGCCAGTCCCGCCTGGTTCATCGCCTCGACGAGGAGGAAGGAATCCTCCTGCGGGGGATAGACGTCGACTGGTGTCGCGACGGCGTCGAATTGGGTGTATGCGGTCGTCACGTGCGCTCCTTGTAGAAACTCTCGGCGACGCCGGTGCAACGTCGCCATTCCTTTGTGCCCCGTTGCGGGCAGGTCAAACCCGTAAATCGCACTTGTGTGACGCGGGGCCCACGTTTGTCCGCGGCGGCGACGGGAAACCGAGGAGTCGACACCCGAGGTGAAAGGAACCTTCATGGCCATCTGCGATACCTGCGGCAATGAGTACGACAAGGCGTTCACGGTCACGTTCCACGACGGTCACTCGGCGACCTTCGACAGCATCGAGTGCGCCGCGGTGAAACTGGCGCCGGAGTGCCGGCATTGCGGCTGCCGCGTCCTCGGGCATGGGATCGAGACCGACGAGGGCATCTTCTGTTGCGCGCACTGTGCCCGTAAGGACACCAACGCCGACGTCAACGACCGCTACCCGGTGCCGGCCGGGGCCTGACCCGGCTGCTAGAGCCGCGCGACGGCGTACCGGGCGCCCTCGTCGGTCAGGCCGATCACCGGGTACAGAGCGTGCGCGAGGGTCGGCCCGCCGTCGGGGGCACCGGAGCAGATGGTGTCGCCACCGGCGCACAGTTCCAGCGTCTTGCCGACGTAGGCGTTTCCGATGGTGATCTGCGGCGCCTGGTACCTGGCCAGGAACGGCCCGGACGGCGTGCCGAAGAGCACGACGGCGGCGACGTGGTCGGCCACGTCGGCGGGCAGTGGCGGTGGTGCGATGGCGGCCAGTGGGCCCGCGGGCGGGGCGTCGGCAGTGGTGAACCCGGTGACCACGGCACCCTGCGAGTAGCCGCCGAGGACCAGCCGCGTGGCCGGGCAGTTGGCGGCCATGGCCCGGATGTGATCCGCCTCGTCGCGGACGCCGTCGATCACCGTGCGGACGAGCTCGTCGCGGGCCGAGAAGTTGTCCGATGCCGCGTAATTCACCGCATAGACCCCGACGCTGCGTGGGGCGGCCTGGGCGCGCACGGCGTCGACGAACGCCTGCCCTACCCTGCCGACCCCGGGCGGCTCGGTGGTGCCGCGGGCGAAGACCACTTCCACGTCCGGGCAGGGTTGTGGCTGTGCGTTGGCCGCCGGCGCCGTGGTGAGCATCCCGGCCAGCGCAGTCGCGGCCCCGACCACCACCGCGGTGACGGCCCGGGCCATCTTTCGAGCTGTCATCCGTCGCTCCGTTCTCGAAGTCCGGCGCCCCGCGGCGCAGACCTCGGAAGTACCCGGCCCGCTGCCCGCCCAACCCGCTCCCCTCGCTGGCCGCGCCTGACCGCGCACCTCCCCTCGTCCCGCGAGCGCGCGTGTCTGCCCGCCGACACGCGGGCGTAGCGCGTAATCCTGCGCACCCTCAGGGCCTTTCGAGCGCGCGCTAACCGTCACCGCCGCCGGCGTGCCGCGGTACCGACACGCGCGCTCGACCAGACGACCGTCGGCTACGGTGCAACGATGTCCAACGTTTCGCCCAACGACCGCATCGAAGACGTTGCCCCCGGAGACCTCGTCGAGATCGACCGCGGATCCGGCTCCCAGGTGTGCAAGGTGGTTCACGTCGACCGGGTGAACCCGGAGGGCCAGGGGGGCCCAGAGGACTCCGCCGAGCCCGCCTTCCGGATCACCTTCGAGGACTCCAACGCCGAGACGTTCCAGCTCGATCTGCCCGCGGGAACCCGCGTGACACGGTCCCTGGAGTCCAAATGGGAGTCGACCCAGAGCCCCACCCCGCACACCGACAGCTAGGCGCACCGCGCGCAGGCAGCGAGGTTCGAACGGTCCGCAGCGGGTAACCGGCAGCAGAGCCCGGAAGAAGCCCCGAAAGGAACTGCCATGCCGAATGAACTGCAGGGCCGCAAGATCGCCTTTCTCGCCGCTGACGGTGTCGAGAAGGTCGAACTCGAACAACCCCGCGACGCCGTGAGCAACGCCGGCGGTCAGGTCGAGCTGCTGTCCGTGAAGTCCGGGGAGATCGACGCGCGCAACCACGATCTCGAACCGGCGGGCACCTTCGCCGTCGACCGCGAGGTCGGTGACGCTCGGGTCGACGAGTTCGATGCCCTGGTGATCCCGGGCGGGACCGTCAACGCCGACAAACTGCGCCTCGACGACGCCGCGGTCGCCTTCGTCCGGGACTTCGTCACCTCCGGCAAGCCGGTCGCCGCGATCTGCCACGGACCCTGGGCGCTGGTGGAGGCCGGCGTGGTCAAGGACCGCACCTTGACGTCGTACCCGAGTTTGCGCACCGACCTGCGCAACGCCGGCGCGACGGTGGTCGACCAGCAGGTGTGCATCGACGGCAACCTGATCACCAGCCGCTCCCCGAAGGACCTGCCCGCGTTCTGCCAGGCGATCACCGACCAGTTCGCGAACACTCCCGCCCACACCTGAGGCCCCGCGTGTAGGCCGGTCAGCACCGAATTTGCCACAACACTTATGTGTGCTATGCATATTTGGTGCCGCGATCCGACTACGACGACCTCGACGACCTGCTGACCCGCATCCACATCGCGCGTCAGCGGCCGGCGTACCGCCGTCGGGTGCTGGACGCGGCCGGACCACTCGGTTCGGTCTCCACCCTGCGGGTGCTACGCGCGGTCGAGCAGTGTGAGGGCGGGGGAACCGGCGCCAGCGTCCGCGACGTCGCCGACTACCTCGCCGTCGAACAATCCACCGCCAGCCGCACCGTCGCCGCCGTCGTCGGCGCCGGGCTGCTGACCAAGACCTCGGCCCCCGACGACCAGCGCCGCTGCGCGCTGCTGCTCACCGACGAGGGCCGCGCGGCCCTGTCCACGGTGACCCGACGGCGCCGCGACCTGGTCGCCGAGGCGGTGGCCGACTGGCCACAGGACGACGTCGAAACGCTGGTGGCGCTGCTCGACCGGCTGACCCGGCGCTTCGAAGCGGCGGCGACCCGATGACCGCCGAGGCCACCGGAGTGGTGCGCGGCCGCGGCGCGCTGGGGCTGATGTTCGACCCGGTGTTCGGCAGCCTGTTCTGGGGCAAGATCTTCTCCGTCGCCGCGGTCTGGACGCACGGCATCGTCGCCGCCATCGTGATGTACGAGGCCACCGGTTCCGCGCTGATGGTCGGGCTGGTCGGGGTCGTGCAGTTCGCACCGCAGCTGATCCTCAGCCCCACCAGCGGCAAGTGGGCCGACACCGGAAACCCGGCCCGGCAGATCCTGCTCGGCCGGGTGCTGTGCGTGGCCGGCTCGGGCGCCACCGCCGCCTGGTTCTTCGCCGTGCCCGACATCGCGGGCATGTCCGCCGCGGTGCCCATCCTGCTCGGGTCGGCGCTGGTCGGGTTCGGCTTCGTCGTCGGCGGGCCCGCCATGCAGGCGATCGTGCCCAACCTGATCCGCGACGGTGAACTACCCACCGCGATGGCGCTGAACAGCATCCCGATGACGATCGGGCGCATCGTGGGACCGGCGACCGGCGCCTACCTGGCGGCCCACCTGGGCCCGGAAGTGGCGTTCGGTGTCAGCGCGGGCCTGCACCTGGTGTTCGCCGTGCTGCTGCTCGTGATCCGCTTCCCCGCCCCGCCGCAGCGCCGCTCCGGCGCCGACTACCGGGTCCGGGTGGCGGTGCGCTACGTCCTGAGGGATCGCCCCCTGCTGCTGTCGCTGGCCGCGGTCACCACCGTCGGTGTCGCGTCGGACTCGTCGATCACCCTGACCCCGTCGCTGGCCGACCACCTCGGAGGCGGCGCCAGCCTGGTCGGCACCCTGTCGGCGGTGTTCGGCGTCGGTGCCGCGCTGGGGATGGGGGCGCTGGCCCTGCTGCGCGGACGGATCGCCTCGGCGACGGTGTCCTCGATCGGTCTGGTCGTGCTGGCCGTGGGGCTGGCGATGCTCGGCGTCGGCTACGCGGTGCCGGTCGCGATGGCCGGCCTGGCGGTCGCCGGATTCGGGTTCGGCTGCGCCATGACGGGGTTGAGCACGGTGGTGCAGGAACGCGCACCCGAGGAGCTGCGCGGACGCATCATGGCGCTCTGGCTGGTCGGGTTCCTGGGCTCACGGCCGATCGCCGCGGCGGTGCTCGGCGGGACCGCCGACCTGTTCGGCGTGCTCGCCGGCTTCGCCGTGGCCGCCGTGCTCACCGCGGTCGTGGCGCTGCTGTGCCTGCCCAGCCGGCTCAGCGGCCCTCTCCCGGTCGGTTAACCCCGCCGCCGGCCCGTCAGCCGCTGGATGGTGTGCGCCTCGGCCGTCCGGTACGGCGCCCCGCTGGGCTCCAGCAGGTCGTGGAACCACGTGCCCGGCGCCCCGGTGACCGGTCGTTCCCAGGAGTCCCACGGCAGATACGTCTGCGTCTTGCCCGCCACCAGCCCCCACGTGTAGGCCCCGACCCGGCGGCGCTGGGCGATCGGCAGGATGTTCTCCACGGTGCTGTCGAGCGTGCGCGCCATGTACTCGGTGCACAGGACCGGCCGGCCCAACGGCGCCAGTTCGTCGATGCGGGCTTCGAACTCGGCGGGACCGGCGTAGCTGTGGAAGGTGACGACGTCGGAGTTGTCCAGCTGGATGCTGTTGATCGCGGTGCGCCGCGCCGGGTCGGCCCACTCGCCGTCCCACACCCCGCTGGTCAGAGGCTGGATCGGGTCCACCGACCGGGCCCATTCGAACACCTGCGGCAACAGGTCGGCGACGACGGCGACTTTGTCGGCACGTTCCACGTCGGCGTAGGCGTTGGCGGGATTGTCGGGCTCGTTCCACAGATCCCACCCGAGGACGCGGTCGTCGCCGCGGAACCGGCGCAGCACCCCGGTGACGTAATCGCGCAGCAGCATGCGGTAGCGCCCGTCGTCGAGGAACTGCGCGCCGGGGCTCTGCACCCACCCGGAGTTGTGCACACCGGGCCGGGGTGCGCGTTGGCGCCCCAGGTGCGGCTGCGGATCCCAGCAGGAGTCGAAGAGCACCAGCAGGGGTTTGATGCGGTGCCGCGCGGCGATGTCGATGAACCGGCCCAGCCGGAGCAGGAAACCTGTCGGGTCCTGCAGCCACAGCTGGTCGTGCAGGAACACCCGCACGGTGTTGAAGCCCAGCCACCGGGCCATGCTCAGTTCGGTGTCGATGCGCCGCGGGTCGAACGTGCCCGGCTGGAACATCTCGAGCTGGTTGACCGCGTTGGACGGGATGAAGTTGGCGCCGACGAGCCAGCCCTGCGCCTGATACCAGCGCTGTGCGCGGTCGGCGGGCCAGCGCAGGGCTGCCGCCCGCGCCGGTGGGGCCAGTGCCCAGCCGGCGGCGGCGAGGACGGGAAGTTGCAGTGCGGCACGACGAGGCAGACCGGGGCGCCCCGCGCAGCCGCGCCGGGGCTCACGCATTGAGAACAGTTTTCCTTCGCGATCGGCAGCGGCCGGTGGGGCCGTGCGGCTTCCGAGTGTATCGGCGGAGCAATCGTTCTTGATGCCGCCGCAGACCGGAGCAGAACGCCGCTGTGGGAACACAATTCGCTGTGCCGACGACAGCACACGCACGCGCGGTTCGCCGCTTTGCTCAATCTGCGGATGACAAAAATGTTCCGGCCGTGGGCCATTCGGTCCCGCGCCGGGATATCGACATCCGGTCGAGAATCCGGGCAATTTAGGTCAGTATGGAACTGCATTCGGTTCCACCGGGGCGCAGCAGCGACGCAGTCGGTCCCGACATCGAGCACATCGAGAATCAGGCGGTCCATGGTGAGAATGAGTCGTCGTTGGTCTTTGGCATTGGCGCCGATCGTCGTGGCCGGATGGCCGCTGGCCGCCCCTGCCTGGGCGCAGAGCGCGCCCTGCCCGGACGTCGAGGTCGTGTTCGCGCGGGGCACCTTCGAGCCCCCGGGCATCGGGGCGACGGGTCAGGCGTTCGTCGACGCGCTGCGGGCGCGCACCGGCCCGCGGTCGGTCGAGGTCTATCCGGTCAACTATCCGGCCTCACTCGACTTCGCCACGGCCGCAATGGGAGTCATCGACGCCAGCAACCGGGTGATCAGCACCACCGCGCGGTGCCCGGACACCGACGTGGTGGTCGGTGGCTTCTCCCAGGGCGCGGCGGTCGCGGCCTACATCACCGAGGACGCCATCCCGGCCGGTTACGTTCCGCCGCCCGGGATGACGGGTCCGATGCCGCCGGAGGTGGCCGACCACGTCGCGGCGGTGGCGCTGTTCGGCAAGCCGTCCAGCGGTTTCCTGCAGGCCATCTACACCGGCGCCCCGCCGATCACGGTGGGCTCGCGCTACGTCGACAAGACCCTCGACGCCTGCATCCCGGAGGATCCGGTGTGTTCGGTCACCGGGAGCGACAACGGGGCACACGGCGCCTACGCGGTGCGCGGCATCACCGATCAGGCCGCGGACTACGTCGTGGCGAAGCTGTCCTCGGACGAGGCCACCGCGGGCTGACTCACCCGTCGGCGTCGGGAATGCCCTCCGGCGGCGGCGTTGCGTATGCGGGATTGGCCGACGGCACGTCGGTCTGACCGTCGGCGGCGTCGGATTCGGTGTCGGGGGCGCGGTCCTCGGGTGACATGGTGTCGGCGTACCCGTTCCACGACGACCTATTCGCCAGGTCCGTCAGCAGCCGCTGCACGCTGCGGCTCAGCGACGCGGGCACGTGGTCGGGGTCCATCAGGTCGTTCTCGGCCAGCGGGCCGGCCTCGTCGGCGACGGTGGCGGCGGTGAACTCGCACAGGGTGCGGCCCTCGCCGGCCAGCGCACGGATCGCGGCGAGGAACGACCCGGTCCGGTCCGCCGTCGCCGTGAACTCGTCGGCCGGCACCCCGAGGTGTTCGGCGATCAGCCGGTCCCGCACCTCGGTGATGACGCGCCGCACCGGCTCGTCCTGCCCGTCGCGGGGATCGGCTTCCACAGCCACGTCGCACTCGCTGTCGAAGCCGAGCGAGCGGTTGTTCAGGTTCGACGACCCGATGCGCAGCAGCCGCTGGTCGGCGACCAGCACCTTGGAGTGCACGTAGATCGAGGTGCCGCGCTCGGTGACCGGCCAGAACGCGGCGAAGCGGCGATGCTCGTCGGCAGCCCACAGCAGCTGCAGCATCGCGTGGCGGGCGGTGTCCATCGCGGTGCGCTCCAGCGGGCTCTCCGAGCAGCGCGGCAGCACCACCACGACCTCGGGCCCGTCGGGCTCACGCAGCCGCGCAGCGAGTGCTTCGGCGATCGACCGCGACGCCAGGTACTGGTTCTCCAGGTAGAGCACGTCACGGGCGGTGGCGATCGCGGCGAAGTTCAGCGCCTCCACCTCGCGTGCCTCGTGCGCCGGCGGCAGGTCCGGCAGCGTGCGGGCGATCCCGATCTCGACGGGCCCCAGGGTCGCGTCCAGGCCGCGCGGCCAAACCGTGCCGGGGGCGGCGACCGGCGCCAGGAACTGCCCCGTCGCCGCGCGCCACCGGTTGCGGGCCTGCTCGGACAGCGTGCGCGCGGCGGCGCCGTCCACCGCCACCGCGACCTCGTGACGAGGCCCGTAGGACCGGTCACCGGTGCGCCGAAAAGCGTTGTCATCCCGGTGATCCGGGGTGTCCCAGCGCTCGAGAGTCAGGTCGATGCCACCACAGAACGCGACGGCGTCGTCGATCACCACGATCTTCTGGTGGTGGACCGCGCCCGTGGGGTGGGCCCCGTCGACGGCGAACTGGAGCCGCTCACTGCTGACCCGGTTGAGCAGCGACACCGGGATCACACCCCGCCACATCGTCTGCAACGTCGGGACCAGGCCCAGGTTGGATTTGAGCACGCAGATCTCCAGTCCGGACCGGCGCCGCACCAGCCACCGCAGGAAATCACCGAACTGGTTGGGCCCGGCCAGGGACTTGGCACCGCCCTCGAACGTCATCCGGTAGTCGAAGTCCCAGCCGATGAGGATGATGCGGCGCCGCGCCCGCAGCATCGCGGCTTTGACGTGGTGGAAGTAGTCGGCGGCGTCCACGATGACGGCCAGCCGGTCGGCGGTCTCGGTGCGCCAACAGGTCTGCCCGGCCACCAGCAACCGTCCCTCGCCCATGTCCCCCACTCTGGTCGGCGGCCCGCCGCGATGCGCCCGGCCGTCACTCAATCGTCCGATTCTTAGTCGATACCCTGTTTCGCCTGGCTGTCACGTGATTTCCGCCGTATCCGGCACCGCCGGCCGCACAGAGTGCGGTTGCCACGATTTCCCCTGAGCGGGTCCAGCTGGGATGCTCGGTTCACAAGGCGGGTGATTCTCGGCACGTGCGCCGCGTTCGGGGCGCTGTGCGAGGTCACCCCCCGTAAGGAGGTGACATGAGGGACGAGATCCCCTCGGGCACCGGCGCAGGCCTCGACGATCCGTGGACCGATGTCCCCCACCCGGTACTGGTCGTCGATTCGGCCGGAATGATCCGCTCACTGAGCGCGTCCGCTCATCTGGTGCTGCCGGACGTGGCCGTGGGCCGCACACTCTCCGACTGCGCGCCGGCGTGGCTGGCCGACGCGCACCGACCCGATCCCAGCCCGGTCTCCGGTGTGGTCGACGGGTGCGAGTACCTCGCGCAGCCGACCCCGCTGGGGATGGACGACGTGGCCTGGTGGCTGATGGCCGACGCAGCTCCCGCCCTGGCCCAGATCCGCGAGGACCTCAACCGTGAGCGGGAACGGGCGGCGTTCCTCGACGAGGCCTCGGCGGTGCTGATGGCGTCGCTGAACATGGACCGTTGTATGGAGGCCACCGCGCGCATGGCGGCCCGGCACCTCGCCGACGCGGCGGTGGTGGTGGCTCCGGTAACCGGCGGCCGGTTGCCGGTCGTGTGCTGCGGCGCCGACGGGGTGGCCGAGCACCGCGAGGTCGCCTCGGATCCTGGCATCGTCGCCGGTCTCAGCGAGGCGCTGCGCGGGTTCCCACCCGTCCCCTCCCGGTGGATCGACCCCACGAACTTGCCGGATTGGCTTGTGCCCCAAGGCTTCGACGATGCCGTCGGTTCGGTGGTCATCACCCCGCTGCCCGGCCACGGAGTTCCGGCGGGCGCGCTCGTACTGCTGCGCAGGAATGCCCAGACGGTGTTCACCGCCGGTGAGGAGCTCTACGCGCGGCTGTTCGCGGCCCGCGCCGGCGCCGCGCTGTCGGCCGCGCGGCTCTACGCCGAGCAGTCCGCGATCACCCGCACGCTGATGCGTGATCTGCTGCCGCCGCAACTGCACCGTCTCGAGGGCATCGAGCTGGCCGGCGGCTACCGGGCCTCCGAGGACCACGAGGCCGTCGGCGGCGACTTCTACGACGTGCACACCGCCGCCGGTGACACCGGCGAGACGCTGATCGTGCTGGGTGACGTGTGCGGCAAAGGGCTCGAAGCCGCAGTGATGTCCGGCAAGATCCGCAACACCCTGCAGGCGCTGGCACCGCTGGCCGGCGATCACGCGTCGGTACTCAAGCTGCTCAACAGCGCGCTGCTGTCACCGCACGACACCCGCTTCGCCACGCTGGTGCTGGCGTCGGTGGCCTGCCGCGACGGTCTGGTGTCGCTGCGCCTGACCAGCGCGGGACACATGGCGCCACTGATCGTGCGCAACGACGGCACCGTCGAGGAGACCGACACGCGGGGCACGCTGGTGGGGGTGCTGCCCGAGGTGCGGGCCCGTTCCGTCGAGGCCACCCTGGCGCCCGGCGAGACCTGCCTGCTCTACACCGACGGCGTCACCGAGGCGCACGGCGGACCGCTGGGCAGCGACATGTTCGGCGAGGAGCGCCTGCACGCCGCCCTGGCCCAGTGCGCGGGGCTGCCGGCCGAAGCCGTGGTGGAGCACGTGATGATGCTCACCTCGCAGTGGGTCAACCAGCGCAGCCACGACGACATCGCGGTCGTGGCCATCACAGCTCCACGTCGAGCGCATCTCAGCGCGGTGGACGGCCACACAGCGGGTAGATACGTCGCATGACTTCCGACCCCCACCGCGAGGAGCTCCGCGAACAGCTGTGGGCAGCTGACGTCGACGGGGACGAGTACACCGCGGTGGACGTGGTGTTCGGGGCGCTCGAGGCCGGGATACCGGCCGAGGATGTGCTGCTCGACGTGATCGGGCGGGTCCAGCAGCGGGTCGGCATGGAATGGGCCGCCAACCGGCTGACCGTCGCGCAGGAGCACGCCGCCACCGCGATCAACGACCGCGTCATCGCCGCCCTGGCACACCACCCGACCGTGCGCCGGCAGAGTTCGGCGGGCCGGGTCACGGTGGCCTGCGTCGACGGCGAGTGGCACGCGATGCCGGCCCGGCTGCTGGCCGAGACCCTCCGGCTGCACGGCTGGCAGATCGACTTCCTGGGCGCCCAGGTCCCCACCCCGCACCTGGTGGCCCACATCAACCAGCACGGCCCGAACGTGGTGGCGCTGTCGTGCTCGATCGCGACGCGGCTGCCGACCGCGCACGCCGCGATCACCGCCTGCCAGGCCGCCGGGGTGCCGGTGCTCGTCGGCGGCGCGGCGTTCGGCGCCGACGGCCGGCTGGCGAAACTGCTCGGCGCCGACGCGTGGGCGGCCGACGCCCGCTCGGCCGCGGCGCGCCTCGCCGAAGGCTTCGAACCACTGTCCGTCGCGCGCGCCCATCAGGTCATCGACGACCTACCGCACCTGGCCGACCAGGAGTACACGATGGTCCGGGACTCCGCGGTGCGGCTGGTCCAGACCACCATGACCGACCTCGAGCGACGCATTCCCGCGATGGCCGGCTATACCGACCTGCAGCGCCAGCACACCTCCGCCGACGTCGCTCACATCGTCGACTTCCTGGGTGCGGCGCTCTACACCGACGACGATGCGCTGTTCGCCGACTTCATCTCCTGGACCGCCGACATCCTGCGGGCACGCGACGTCCCCGCCTCGACACTGCTGCCCACCCTGGAATCCCTTTCCGGCCAGCTCACCGAGTTCCCCCGAGCCCGCCGGTTGCTCGACACCGCCCGCACCGGACTGCTCGACCCGTTGTCCGCCGACCCCAAACTCCCCGCATGAATCTCACCGTCACCGTGACTTCCACCGCCCCCGACGCCCACGTACGTGTCGCGGGTGACCTCGCCTACGGGTCGACCGCGCACCTGCTCGACACCATCGACCGGCTGTGCGACGCGTCCGCCCGCCTGTCCGGGCTGCACCTCGATCTCACCGATCTGACGTTCTGCGACTCCGCCGGCCTGTCGGCGCTGCTGTTGGTCCGCCGCCGTGCCGGCGCCGCGGGCATCCCCCTGCATCTCGACCGCCGCCCGCCCCACCTCGAGCGCATCCTCGACATCACCGGGCTACGCGAGTATCTGACCACCGTGGCGGCCAAGTCGCCCGACGAGACCGAGATCGGCTGACCCACTCCGTCGTTTTCCCCCGCAGCAGACGGGGAACAGCACGCATATGTCCTTGCGCGTCGCGGTCACCGGCCCCACCGGGGAGATCGGGATGTCGACCATCAGCGCTCTGGAAGCCCACCCCGAGGTCGCCGAGGTCGTCGGGATGGCGCGCCGCCCGTTCGACCCGGCCGACCACGGCTGGACGAAAACGACCTACCGGCAGGGCGACATCCTCGACCGGGACGCGGTCGACGCGCTGGTCGCCGACGCCGACGTGGTGGTGCACCTGGCGTTCATCATCCTGGGCACGCGCGAGGAGAGCGCCCGAGTCAACCTCGCGGGCACCCGCAACGTCTTCGAAGCCACCCGGGACGCCGCCCGGGACGCCTCGGCGGCCGCCGCGCGGCCCCGGCGCCTGGTGTACACGTCGTCGGTGGCCGCCTACGGCTATCACTCCGACAACCCGGTCCCGATCACCGAGGACGTCCCGCCGCGCGGATCCCCGGAGCACTACTACTCCGAACAGAAGGCGGCCTGTGAGGCCGCGCTGACCGACATCACCGCGGGCTCCCCGCTCGAGGTGTTCGTCCTGCGACCGTGCATCGTCGCCGGTCCGAAGGCCACCGCGCTGGCCGATGCCATGCCGTGGAACCAGCTGCCCGGCCCGGTCCGCCGCATCTCGCAGGCCCTGCCGCTGCTCAAGCCGCCGTTCCCGGATCCGGGGACACCGCTGCAACTGGTGCACCACGACGACGTCGCCGCCGCGATCGCGCTGGCCGTGACCACCACCTCCGCTCCGCCCGGGGCGTACAACATCGCCGGCGACGGGGTGTTGTCGATGTCCACGGTCGGGGACGCCCTGGGCGCGCGCCCGGTGCGGGTCCCGCACGCCGCCGCGGTGGCCACCTCGGAGGTGATGGCGCGGCTGCCGTTCGTACCGTCGAGCATGGAGTGGCTGCACGCCGGTCGCACCTCGGTGGTGATGGACACCGGCAAAGCCCGCGAGGTGCTCGGCTGGCAACCGAGATTCACTGCGGCAGAGACTCTTTCCGCGCTCGCAAGCTACGTCCGTCAAGGTTCGTGACCACCACGTCGAGAGGATGCGCGCGATGACATCTGTCGTGATCGTCGGCAGCGGCTTCACCGGGTTCGAATGCGCGCGCCGCCTGGCGCGGATCATGCGCAAGAACGATGCCGACGTCGAGGTGACGGTGCTGTCTCCGGTCGACTACATGCTCTACACACCGTTGCTGCCCGACGTCGCCGGCGGCGTGGTCGACGGCCGGTTCGTCACCGTCCCGCTGGCCAACTCGCTGCGCGGGGTGCGCCTGGTGCGCGGCCGGGCCACCGACGTGGACTTCGACGGCAAGACGTTGTCCTACACCGATCCCGAGGATCGCACCCGGACACTGAGCTGGGACCGGCTGGTACTGGCGCCGGGATCGGTGACCCGGCTGTTCGACATCCCTGGCCTGGCCACGCACGCCCGGGGCCTGAAGTCCACCGCCGAGGCGCTGTATCTGCGCGACCACGTCCTCGAGCAGCTCGAGCTGGCCCACGTCGACGACGACGCGCAGCGGGCCCGCGCCCGCCGCACCATCGTCATCGTCGGCGCGTCCTACTCGGGTACAGAGCTGGCGGTGCAGCTGCGCGCGCTGGCCGACTCGGCGGCGCGCCAGCTCGGTTTCGATCCGGGCGAGGTCCGGTTCGTGCTGCTGGACATGGCCGAGCAGGTGATGCCCGAGGTCGGGGAGAAGCTCGGCGCCGCCGCGATGCGGGTGCTGCGCGAGCGGGGTGTCGACGTGCGGCTGGGCATGACGCTGGACGCGGTGCACGACGACCACGTGATCCTCAGCGACGGCACCCGCGTCGACACGCACACGGTCGCCTGGGTCACCGGTGTGACGGGGGCGCCCCTGATCGAGGGGCTGGGGCTGGACACCGAACGGGGACGGCTGAAGGTGGGTTCGGACCTGCAGGTGCCCGGTCACCCCGACGTGTTCGCCGCCGGTGACGCCGCGGCCGTGCCCGACCTCACCAACCCCGGCAAGATCACCCCGCCGACCGCGCAGCACGCCACCCGCCAGGGAAAGGTGCTGGCCCGCAACGTCGCCGCCAGCCTCGGGTACGGCACCCGCACCCAGTACAAGCACCGCGACATGGGGCTGGTGGTCGACCTGGGACCGCGCTACGCGGTGGCCAACCCGCTGAACATCCAGTTGTCCGGGCGGCCGGCGAAGTTCGTCACCCGCGCCTACCACCTGTTCGCCATTCCGCGCTTCGTCAACCGCTGGGCGGTGTCGCTGGCGTATCTGACCGACGCGGTGTTCGACCGCTCGGTGGTGTCGATGGGACTCTCGACCAGTGCCGACGCGAACTTCGCGGCCAGTGAGGGGATTCCGCTGCCGAAGGCGAACTGAGCGCCCGCGCCCCGTGCCAGGCGCCCCGTGATAGGCACTGGAGTGTGACTGAGCCGCCGCCGCTGCTGTTCGCGCTCGACCTGATCGGCACGTTCGCGTTCGGTCTCAACGGGGCGCTGACCGCGGTCCGCGCCACCCACCTCGACGTGGTCGGCGTGGTGACCCTGGGCATGATGACCGCGCTGGGCGGCGGGATCATCCGTGACGTCCTGATCGGCTCGATCCCGCCGGCGACGTTCGTCGACTGGCGTTATCTCGCGCTGGCGGTGGCCGGCGGGGTGATCGCGTTCCTGCTCGGTCAGCGGCTGGATCGGCTGGAGACACCGATCGTGGTGCTCGACGCGATCGGTCTGAGCGTGTTCGCCGTGATCGGGGCGGCGAAGGCCCTCGAGTACGGGCTGGGGGTCGCCCCGGCGGTGCTGCTCGGTGTCGTCACCGCGGTGGGCGGCGGCACGATCCGCGACGCGCTGGTCGGACAGGTCCCGACCGTGCTGCGCAGCGAGCTGTACGCGATCCCGGCGATGGTGGCGGCCGCGGCGACGGTCACGGCGATCTCGCTCGACGTGTACAGCCTGCCGGTGGCGCTCGCTGCGGCCGGCGCATGCTTCGTGATCCGGATGGTCGGGGTGCGGTTCGACCTGAATGCGCCGCGCCCGCCGGGCGCGGCACCGGCCGGTTAGGGCGCAACCACGAGGCGCTGCAGCGCGGCCCGGACCCGGTCGGGGATCGCGACGGCGCGACGGTCCACGCGATCGACGAACACGTGCACGAAGTGGCCGTGGGCCACCGCAGGATCGTCGGTGACCTGCCCGTCGCGGAAGATCGCGATGCCGTAGGTCACCGACCGGTTGCCGAGCTTGTCGACGCGCAGACCGGCGCTCAGCTCGTCGGGATAGGCGACGGGCGCGCGGTAGCTGCAGGCCGACTCGACCACGAGCCCGATGACGGGTCCGGTGTGGATGTCCAGGCCGCCCTCGGTGATGAGGAAGTGGTTGGCGACGGTGTCGAAGTAGCTGTAGTAGGTGACGTTGTTGACATGGCCGTAGAGGTCGTTGTCCATCCAGCGCGTGGTGATCGGCAGGAAGTAGCGGTAGTCGGCCCTGGTCTGCGGGTCGGCCATCACCAGTACCGCATCGCGTGCCGGAAGGTGTCGTTGAGCAGCGCTCCGTCGACGTGCAGGGGCGCGTTGCCGAGCAGTCGCTGCTGCGGCAACGCGCCTTCGGCGAGCGCGGCGGAGTCGGCGCTGCTGTAGCCGACCCCGGCGAGCCCGTTGGGCATCTTCACCGCGCGCATGATCTCGACGAGGTGGTCGGAGAGGATGTCGCCGGCGTCGTCGACGGCGACGGCGTCCATGGTGTCGGCGCCGAGGATGCGGGCCGCCTCGAGGTGGCGCTCGGGGTCGCTGGCAGCGGTGGCGCTGAACGCCGCCGGCGCGTTGAGGATGACCGCCATCCCGTGCGGCACCAGAGGTTCGGTGCCGGGGTAGCCGGACGGGTGGTAGCGGCGGACCTGACCGGCCACCGCGTAGGACATCGCGTGCGGGAGGTGCACACCGGCGTTGCCGAACGCGATACCGGCCAGCGCCGCGGCCCACATCACCTTCTCGCGGGCCTCCCGGTCGGCGGCGTCGGCGACGGCGCGGGTCAGGTAGTCGCCCATCAGGCGCAACGCTTCCCGGCTGCCCAGGTCGCTCCACGGGTTGGCGCCCTGGCTCATCGGGCGCCGACTCGGCGGGTCGGCGGCGGGGCGGCGCAGGTAGGGCCGCGCGGTGTAGGACTCCAGAGCGTGCGACAGCACGTCGAGGCCGCTGCACGCCACCACCTGGGCGGGCAGGGTGTCGGTGGCGTCGGGGTCGACGAGGGCTTCGGTCGGGCGGAGCGCGGGCGCGGCGATCCCGGTCTTGGCGTGGATGTCGAGCAGGTCGAAGATCGCGATGCCGGTGACCTCGCTGCCGGTGCCGGAGGTGGTCGGGCACGCGATGTGCGGGCGCAGTGGTCCCGGCACCGGGGTGCCGGCGCCGATGGGCGCGTTGACGTACTCGAGGAACTCGGCGGGGTGGGTGGCGTAGAGGTTGGCCGCCTTGGCGGTGTCGATGACCGATCCGCCGCCGACCGACACGTACCCGTCGACACCGGCTTCGGTGGCGAAGTCGATTGCGCGGCGGAATGATTCGTCGGTCGGTTCGACGCGCACATCGGTGTAGACGACGGTGTCGACGCCGGCCGCGCGCAGTGACCGGGCCGCGGTGTCGAAGATCTCCAGTTCGGCCACGCCGGGATCGGAGAACAGCGCGACGCGGGTGACGCCCAGGGCAGCGGCCCGCTCCCCCACCTCGGCCAGGCAGCCGCGGCCGAACGTCACCCGGGACGCGTCGACCGTGAATGCCGTGTCGTAGGTGTCGGCGGCAAGTTCATGGTGGCAGGCCATGCCCCGATTCTGCCCTTCGTGGCGCGGCGCATGCTCGGTTCGGCACTCTGGGAGGCATGGACACCGTGGAGTATGCGCCGCAGCGCTCGGCCGACCTGTTCGGCGATCCGGCCGATCCGACCATCCTGGTGTGGCACGGCACGCAGACCGACGCCCGCGCCACCGTCGGGCCGTTGTGCGAGCTGCTGGCCGCCCGCGGGTTCGGTGTGGTCGCACCGGACTGGGATTCGCACGCCGACGACGGTGGCCGGGCGGACCTGCTCCGATCCGCCGAGTTCGCGAGTTCCTGGTCGACGGGGCCGCGCCCGCCGGCGGTGGTCGGGTGGTCCTTGGGCGCGGTCGCCGCGGCGGGGTTGACGCTGCGGGCCGCGGACTACGGCGTGACGGTGGCGCACACGGTGTGCCTGGCCGGTGCGTTCATGGCGCCCGACCCGATCTCCGGTGAACCGCTGTCGGCGCTGCTGGCCGGCGCGCCCGTCGGCGGCGGATTCACGCTGCTGCACGGCGTCGACGACGACGTGGTGCCCGTCGACGCCAGCCGCAGCTTCGCCGCCGACCTGCGGGCGGCCGACTGGCCCGTGCAGGTGGTCGAGTTGCCCACCGACCACGGCGCGATCGCCGGCGCCCGGTACGACGCCGCCGCCGACCGTTACTTCCCGGCCACCGACGAGCACACCCACATGGTGGCCACCGACGTCGCCGACCACATCGCCGCGGCGCTGAGCTCCTGAGGACACCGGGTACTTTCGGTGGGGTGGACGATCCGAAGGACAGACTCGACGCCAGCGCACTGACCGGTGTGTCGGAGACCGCGCTGCTGACGCTCAACGGCCGCGCGTACCAGGCTCGCCAACCCGGCGCGATCCTCCACGACCCGATGGCGATCCGGTTGGTCGACTCGATCGACTTCGACTTCGACAAGTTCGGTCGCAAGGGTCAGGAGATGGCGCTGCGGTCGCTGGCCTTCGACCGGGCCGCCCGGCAGTACCTGACGACCCATCCGCGCGCGACGGTCGTCGCGCTCGCCGAAGGGTTCCAGACCTCGTTCTGGCGCCTGTCCGACAGCATCGACAACCCTCAGTTCCGTTGGCTGACCGTCGATCTGGAGCCGGTGATCCGGTTGCGCGAGAGGCTGCTGCCCGCCTCGGACCGGATCACCACCCTGGCCCAGTCGGCGCTGGACTACAGCTGGATGGACCACGTCGACACCAGCGAGGGCGTGTTCATCACCGCCGAGGGTCTGCTGATGTACCTGCAGCCCGATGAGGCGATGAGCCTGATCAGCGCCTGCGCCGCACGGTTCCCCGGTGCGCAGATGATCTTCGACCTGCCGCCGGTGCTGGTGAAGAAGTTCGCACCCAAGGGCATGCGCTCGTCGAAGCGGTACCGGGTGCCGCCCATGCCGTTCAGCCTCAGCCCGGCCCAGCTCGCCGACCTCGCGAACACGATGCCCGGGGTCAAGGCCGTGCACGATCTGCCCATGCCGAAGGGGCGGGGCTTCTTCTTCGAGAAGGTCTTCCCGGCGATCTGGCAGTTCAAGCCCACCAAGCAGATTCGCGGCGCCTACACCCTGCTGGAGTTCGGCACCGACGAATCGACGAACCGCGCGCGGTAGTCGGCGAGGCGCTCGGCGACCAGGGCCGGGTCCAGTCCGACGTCGGCGGGGTCGTAGATGACGCTGCCGTGTTTGCCCCGCGGGTGGTCGCGGCGGAACTGCGCCATCGCGTCCTGCGCGCGCGGGCCGAACGGTTGGCCGGCCAGGTCGTAGATCCGCGCGATGGTGCCTTCCTCGTCGGCCATGAAGTCGTCGAACCGCACGTCGATGCTCTGGCCGGCGGGCAGCACGTCGCGGTCGCGCAGGCAGCCGTCGAACAGGTCCCCGACCCGGCCCAGCCAGTAGCGGCCGAGTTCGATGGGGTCCGGGTCTCTGGTCGCCATCCGCGCCGCGTAGGCGATCATCGTGACCATCGACTGCGTCACTTCCACCGGATCCCGGTGGGTGACGACGAACGTCGCATCGGGGAATGTCGCCGCCAGTGCCGGGAACTGTTCCAGATGCTGCGGCGACTTGAGGATCCACCGCGTGCCGCCCCGCAACCACTGCAGTGCCTGCAGGCTGCGCTTGAGGTAGGCATACGAGGGGCGTTGGTCGTGCGACTTGTAGTGCGCCGCGAAACTCGGCACGTAGTAAGTGGTTTCGAACAACATGCCCGAGATGTCGTTGGCCAGCAGCTGGATTTCCTCGTGCGCGTGGTCGACGGTCATCTCGTGCATGCGTTTGAACTCGGGCATCGCCGCGTCGATCAGTTCGAGTCCGGCCGCGCATCGTTGGCGGCGCGGTTCCTCGGTGTCCTCGTCGGGGGCGGGGAACGGCTCCAGACTCTCCCAGTACGGCAGGTGCCGCAGGTCGGGGTCGGCGGCGATCAGGTTGTGCAGGTGGGTGGTTCCCGTGCGCGGCAGGCCGCAGATGATGATCGGCCGCGCGACGGGCACGTCGGTGATCTCGGGGTGCGCGTGGATCAGCGCTTCCAGCCGCAGCCGGTTGACCAGGTTGCCCACCAGCTGTTCGAAGACGACCGCGGTGCCGGCGTCGGACAGGCCGGCTTCGGTGCGCAGTGCGGTGCACAGCACCTCGAGCCGTTCGCCGAATCCGGTGTCGTCGCCCCAGTCGTCCAGACCGGTGCGCTGCACGGCGGTGGCCAGCAGCGCGGCCGGGGTGAGCTCGAGGGCCTGCCCGTAGGCCGCCAGCCCGTCGCGGATCGGTTGCGCCGCAGTCGGATACACCGGATTCCGCAGATCGGTGAACCGGATCGCCGCGGGCCGCGTCACGATCCCGCCTCCCCCACCGGGACGACGCGGCACCGGGGACGCGCCGGCGTCTCGGCGGGCAGGAACCAGCGCAGCCAGATCAGTCCGGTGGTGCGCCCGGCGGTGGAGACCCAGTTGGGGTGGCCGGGGTCGCGGTCGCTGACCACGATCCGCCAGGACCCGTCGGGCTCGTAGCTGACCTGCGCACCGTTGATCGTCACGCGTTCGTAGGTGTAGTCGTAGGTGTGCAGGAAGGGGTTCCACAGGCACAGGTTCCAGAACACGCACTCCGGTGAGGTGCCTTCGATGACGAGCGCCTCGTCCGGCCCCAGCGCGTAGGCGCCCATGGCGTAGGCGGCGTCGGCGGCCGACCATCCGTAGGCGTGCTGGGGCACCGGGAACGGCTCGTGGATCTCGTTGGGCGGCTCGACGCGGGTGGGCAGGAACGACAACTGCTCGGCGATCCAGGTGCGCGCGGCGCGCAGCCGGCGGGTCAGGTCTGCGGTGTCGTCGCGGCGCCGCGCGGGCGGGTCGACGGCCTCGATGCTCCAGTGCGGCCGCCGGTCGGTGCCTGGGTCGACGACGTAGTCCCGGGTCAGTGCGACGACGGCGTCGGGGTCCAGCTTGAGCCACGCGCCCGGCTGCGGGTCCGGGCTGAGGAAGAACTCGAAGTTGCCGTCGGCGTCGAACTCCAGCGACCGGTCGTTCATCGTTCCGACGATGCGGTTGCTGTAGTGCCCGTCGTCGGGCCCGCCGTACACGGTCATCGACAGGTACACCGCGTCGCCCCGGTTTCCGGTCACCCGGTAGGTCCGGGCCGGATCCACCGGCGCCAGTTGGTAGTACGCGTCGGAGTTGTCGCCGCCCCATTTCAGGTAGGGGCTGATGACGTCGACGAGGATCGGGTTGTCCTTGTCGCCCCACACGTAGGCGTCGACGGCGACGCGCAGCAGGCTGAAGGTCAGCCGGTACCCGTCGAGCAGGTCGGCCTCGGCCAGTGGCGGGTCGGCGTCGAGCAGTTTGCGTTCGACCGCGCGCAGTTCGTCGAGCAGCTCCCCGAACGCGGTGGACAGTTCCGAGGTCGGGCTGCTGGTCATGGCTCAGCCCGCCTTTCCTGCGCGGGCCCGCTCCCGCATCGAGGCCACGACACCGCCGTCGTTGAGGATGTCGGTGCCGGTGAGGTAGCCGGCCTTGTCGCTGGCCAGGAACGCGAACAGCTCGGCCATCTCCTCGGGCCGGCCCCAGCGCGGCACCGCGGCATCGGTGACCATCGCGCCGGCGCCCGCCTGTTCCTCGAGCCGGCCCATCTCGGTGTCCACCGAGCCCGGTGACACCGAGACGATGCGCAGCGACCGGGTGTTGAAGCGTTCAGCCTGGGCGCTGCTGTACCACTTCACGAACGCCTTGCTGACGGCGTAGGCGATCCCTGATCTCAGTTCGTCCGGGAAGGGTTCGCAGGTGGCCAGCAGCGCGGCGAGGAACGCGTTCTCGTCGCGCAGCGCGAGCGGGAACTCGCCGGCCGGGATCATCTCCTCGGGCAGCAGGTGCGCGGCCATCGACGCGACGTTGACGATCGCCGCGCCCTCGGGCGCGCGCCCGAAGAACGCCTCGCCGACGTGCAGGGTGCCGACCGCGTTGGTGCGGATGACGTACTCGGCGTCCCCCATGCTCGGACTCACACCCGCGGTGTGGATGACCGCGCGCAGGTCGCCCACCGCGGCGGTGCGGTCGAACAGCCCGTCGACGGCGGCCCGGTCGGTGACGTCGCAGTGCACCGGGGTAACGGCGATCCCGAGGTCGGTCAACCGCGCTACTGCCGAGTCGAGCCGGTCGGGGCGGACGTCGGCGACAACCACGGCATGGTCGCGCCCGACGATCTCGGCCGTCGCCACGCCCATGCCGCCGGCCCCGCCGGTGATCATGATCACGTTCTGCATTCCCGAACGGTATACCGAAGTGGTTACCGCAGAGCATGGTGGCGCGCGGATTTGCCGGCGGCTCAGCCTTCGACGAGTTTCCTCAGCCGGTCCAGGGTCTGGTTCATGATGTGGCCGACCTGCCGGGCCGCGACCCGGTCGGCGATCAGCCCCAGCAGTCCGCCGGGCGCCTCGTAGGAGAGCCGGAAGGTCACCTTGGTCCGGCCGTCGTCGAGCGGGCGCAGCCGGAACCGGCCGCGCAGCGTCACACCGGTGATGCCGACCCACGCGAGGTCACGGGCGTCGTCGAACTCCACCACCTCGATGACGCCGCCGATCGGCACCGAGCCGACCTTCCAGTGCACGGTGTAGCGCGACCCGATGCCGACCCGGTCCTCGGTGACGATCTCCCAGCGCTCCAGGCTCGCCATGAACTCGGGATAGCACCCGGGGTCGCTGACGTGCTTCCAGACGGCGTGCCGGTCGGCGTCGATGACGACGCTGCGTTGCAGCCTCATCCGAGCACCGGGAACCGACGTTCGGCGGCCAGCCGGTCGACGGCGGCCTGCAGGGCGCCTTCGACCTTGTCGTGCACGGCGTCGTCGTCGCCGTCGGGTTCGATGGGGTCGAGCGCTTCGACGACGATCTTCGACGGCAGCGGGATGTGGCCGTACAGGTCGCTGACCACCAGACCCCAGGGCGGCGCCAGTGCGATGGGAACGCTTTTGAGCCGCAACAGCTTGTCGACGCCCAGCATCCGGGCCAGCCATTGACCGCGGCTGATGAAGAAGACGCTCTCCTGGCCGCCGACGCTGGCGATCGGGACGATCGGCACGCCCGCCTCGCGGGCCAGCCGCACGTATCCCTTCCGCCCGCCGAAGTCGACCTTGTTGCGTTCCCAGAACGGCCGGAACACCTCGTAGTCGCCGCCCGGGTAGACCAGCAGCGCCGCACCCGACTCGAGCGCCAGCCGGGCGTTGTCGGGATTGGCGGCCACGGTGCCGAACTTGCGCAGCGAGGCCAACGGCGGCGCGGAGACCACGAGGTTGTGGGCGAGTTGGTAGAACGGGCGCTCGACACCGAAGTAGGAACAGAACGCCAGGGTGAACACGAAGGTGTCGGGGGGCACGTTGCCGCCGCTGTGGTTGCCGACCAGCAGGACCGGCCCCTCGGCGGGGATGCGGTCCAACCCGCGGACGTCGGCGCGGAAGTACAGCGACGCCAGCAGCCACAGCCCGGGGAGTTGCTCGCGGATGTAGTCGGAATCGCGCTGGTCGAGATCGGCCTTGGGTACGCGCGAGGTCACCTGGTGTTTGACCCATCCGAGCGCGTCGTCGATGCCCGCCATGCCAGGGAATATTGACAGCACACCCTCCCGGCAAACCTCCCTTGGGACGGAGCGGGGGACGGGCGCCCGACACCTCGCTCTCGACCCGGATTCCGCAAATTCGTCTCGGCTCGCCGAGTTTGCCTCCTGAGACGCCCGTCACATGTACGGTGAGCAAACAAAGAAAGATCTGTCCGCCCGGGGTTGCAACGTTTTCGGGGGAAGCGGCGAATGCACTGGATCGTGAAGTGGTGGAACCAGCCCGACCACTTCGATTGGCTCAGTGGCTACCTACAGGCGCGTGGTATGGCACGGCCGATGCGGCGCATGATGGCGGTGGTCGCGGCGTCGTTGACGTTGGTGCCGGTCAACGCGATGTGGGGGCCGGCGGCGGTGGACAACCGGTTCACCGGTGTCCTGGCGGCCCTGTCCGCGATCGCCGGGTGGACGCTGGCAGCCCTGTGGATGACGCGGTGGCCCACCCGGCGGGAATCGATCGTCTTCGCCGCCATCGGCAGCTTGACGATCGCGTTCGGTTGTCTGTGGCAGTCCGAACCGCTGATCGGGCTGATGTCGTGCACCGCGCTGGCGGTGTCGGGCGGCTACATCGCGTTCTTCCACACGCCGCGCTACATGCTGATGAACTTCGCGCTGGCGCTGGCGGTGGGCTCGTTGCTGACCTACCGGGTCGCCGAGACGGGTGACCCGGTCTTCGCGCTGACCGGCTTCTTCCTGGTCGTGGAACTCAACATCGGTGTGCCGTTCGCGATCCAGGTGGTGGTGCGCGCGCTGCGCTCGGATCTGGTGCGCTCGGATCGCGATCCGCTGACCGGTCTGCTGAACCGCCGCGCGTTCACCGACGCGATCGTGGGCCGGCTGGTCGCCCGCGCCGGGAACTCGCACCTGGCGCTGGCGTTGCTCGACCTCGACCGCTTCAAGTCGATCAACGACCTCTACGGCCACGCCGCCGGGGACGAGGCCCTGGTCGAGGTCGCGCACGCGTTGACCTCTGCATGTCCCGAGACCGCGCTGGTGTGCCGGATGGGTGGGGAGGAGTTCCTGATCGCCGACATCATGAAGGACGCCGTGCCCGCCGACTGGGCCCAGTGTCTGTGCGCAGCGGTGGAATCGATCTCCTACAGCGTGACGGCCAGTGTCGGGACCGCCACCGCGGCGTTGGACCACGTGGGCCCCGACGAGGCCCAGGCGACGTTCCACCGCCTGGTTCGGGAGGCCGACGCCGCCATGTACGCGGCCAAGCGCTGCGGCGGCAACCGCGTCGAGCACGCCACGGGTGAGGCCGCGTAGCGCGCGTCGGCTCAAACGCCTCGTTCTCGGATCGTTACGAAGGTTTGTCTCATTTGCCACATGGGTAACTTCAGTCACAGGGTCGGCGAAGGTATGCCGGGCTCACACCGAGAAAAGAGTCGAATGGATCATCACTATGAACACAGTTCTTTACTTCAGCACCAACGGCGCCGTTTATGAGACGCGCGCGTACACCAAGGCCGACATCGACACCCTGATCGCCGACCAGGGACTGCAGTCACTCAGCAGCACCGACCGGCAGTTCGACTTCTGGTTCAGCCCGACCACCAACCGATGCCAGCGGCGCATCAACCGGCGCGCCACCGAACTCCTCCTCGCCACAACCGGTTTCACTCCCAAGGACGTGCCACTGTTGCGCGGCTGTGTCGTGATCGCCACCCACGACGAGGACGGCGACCTCGACGGGTTGAGCTGGCAGCAGCTGGACCTGCTGATCGAGCGCAGCCGGGCGCTGACGCCGCGTCAGCAGCGTGCGCTGAACCAGCGCATCCGCCGCGAGGACGCCCGCACCCCGCGCGCGCCGCAGAAGCAGCAGCCAGTGGCCGCTCCGGTCAGCTGCGCACATCCCCGGACGCCCGTCCGGCACTGATTCTCGTCGCCATCCGGCCCGGTTACGTACGGTCGGGCGGTGGACTTCGACGAATACCGCACTTACGACGCCACCGGTCTGGCCAAGCTGGTCGCCGACACCGAGGTGACCGCGACCGAGCTGCTCGACGTGGCCCGCCGGCGGGCGGCAGCGGTCAACCCGCGCATCAACGCCATCGTGCGCGACGTACCGGCCGTGCCCGAGCGGACACCGGCGGGGCCGTTCGCCGGCGTGCCGTTCCTGATCAAGGACCTGGCACAGGACTACGCCGGGCTGCCCACCTCGGCGGGCTCGCGGGCACTGGCGTCGACACCCGCGACCGAGCACGCGACCGTGGTGCAGCGCTGGCTCGACGCGGGCCTGGTGATCTTCGGGAAGACCAACACCCCGGAGTTCGGCGCCAAGGGCATCACCGAACCCGAGCTCTGGGGCGCCACGCACAACCCCTGGGACCTCACGCGTTCCCCGGGCGGGTCCTCGGGCGGGTCGGCCGCGGCGGTCGCCGCGGGCATCGTGCCCTGCGCGGGCGCCAACGACGGCGGCGGCTCCATCCGGATTCCGGCGGGCTGCTGCGGCCTGGTCGGGCTCAAACCGGGCCGCGGTCTGACCCCGTCGGGCCCGGCCGTCGGGGAGGCGATGCACGGGGCCGCGGTGCAGGGGGTCGTGTCCCGCACAGTCCGCGACACCGCGGCAATGCTCGACGTGCTGCGCGGGGGCGAACCGGCAGGACCGTATCAGCCCGGCGTGCCCGCGACGCCGTTCGCCGACTGCGTGGCCGCCGACCCCGGCCGGCTGCGCATCGGGGTTCGCGTGCCGTCGGCGATCAACCCCGATCCTCATCCGGAGGCGCGCGCCGCCGTGGACCGGACCGTCGCCGCGCTGATTGATCTGGGCCATCATGTCGAGGAGCTCGCGGCAGCGCCGTTCGACGACGCCGTCCTGGCCCGCGACTTCCTGCTGACGTGGTTCGTCCACATCGCCTGGGAGGTCGCCGAGGCCAAACAGCACACCGGCGCCGGCGACGACGGCTTCGAGCGCGACACCATGCTGCTGGCCGCGCTGGGCCGCGCCACCAGCAGCGTCGACTACGTCGACGCCGTCGCGCGGCGCCACGACCACACCCGGCGGCTGACCAGGTTCTTCGAGTCCTACGACCTGCTGCTGACCCCGACGATGGCCACCCCGCCGCCCCGGCTGGGCGAGTTCGACCTGCCGATCCTGATGCAGCGCGCCTCGGATGTGCTGATCCGGACCCGCACCGCGGGACTGCTGCGCTTCACCCGGATCGTCGACGACATCGTCGACCAGAACCTCAACTGGGTCCCCTACACCCAGCTGGCGAATCTCACCGGGCGCCCGGCGGTGTCGTTGCCGCTGCACTGGACCGCCGACGGCCTGCCGCTCGGTGTCCAGTTCGTCGCACCGCTGGGCGGCGAGGCCGTGCTGCTGCAGCTGGCCGCCCAACTGGAGCAGGCGCTGCCGTGGGCCGATCGGATGCCGGCGATCTGACCTGGCGCGGGCCGTGTTTCCGGGACATGACCGATCCGGGTCGTTTGGGTAACGTGGCCGGTAGGCCCGGTGATCCCCCGGGCCGGCGGACGAGGGAGCAGTACCCGCACAAGCCAAGACTGCCTTTTTGGAGGTGGTTGTCGTGGCGTGGCTGGTTCTCATCGGTGCCGGTCTGCTGGAAGCGGTCTGGGCGATCGCACTGGGCGCATCGCGCGGCTTCCGGCGGGTGGCGCCCACCGTGGTCTTCGCGATCGCGATGCCGGCGAGCCTGGCCGGACTCGCCCTGGCGATGAGTTCACTGCCCACCGGCACCGCATATGCCGTGTGGGTCGGCATCGGCGCGTCGGTGACGGTGCTGTGGACGATGCTCACCCGCCAGGAGACGGCCTCGGCGCCCCGCGTCGCGCTGCTGTCGCTGCTGATCGTGTCGGTGGTCGGCCTGAAGGTGGTGAGCTAGCCATGGCGTGGTTCGTCCTGATCGTCAGCGCCGCCTTCGAGGCGGTCTGGGCCACCGCCCTGGGCCAGAGCGAGATGTTCACCCGGCCCGTCCCGACCGTGGTGTTCGTGGTGGCGTCGATCCTCAGCTTCGTGGGCCTGGGCTGGGCGGCGCGCACCATCCCGATCGGCACGGCGTACGCGGTGTGGACTGGCCTCGGCGCCGCGCTGACCGTCGGCTACGCGATGAGCACCGGCGAGGAGTCGGTGTCGCCGGCCAAGCTGCTGTTCCTGCTCGGGATCATCGGCGCCGTCGCGGGCCTGCGACTCCTGCCGCAGCGGTCCCCGGCCGGCGAAGCGACCCAAGAGTTCGCACACACGCGGTAGCACTTCGAATCCGGGTGCCGAAGACGACGTGAGGTGGTTATCGTCGGCTGCTGCCGGGTAAGGACCTCACCATGACATCTGCCAACGAGAATGTAACGCCCGAGTCCGCACCCACCGAGGAGGAGGTGCTGGCTCCGGCCACTCCCGGCGCGGAAGGGTTGCCGCTCCCCGACGATGCGGTGGACAAGCCCTCCGACACCTGACCTGTCCCGAACGCCCGGGACGCAGCAGTCGCTGTGTCCCGGGCCTTCTTGTGCCGGTCCCACAATGCCCGGCCCTGCCGTTGTGCCCGGGATGCAAACCGCCCTCCGGCATGTTGCGTAACCATGAAGAGCAACCACTGGGAGGGAGAGGAGAGCGCCGTGCGCTCCGACGGAGCGAGAGACCAGCGCGAAGCGTCCTGGTCGCCGCCTGCACACGCCGAGCCGACGACGTTCACGCTGGGCTGGCCGCGTTGGCCGCTGCTGACCCGACTGCGGGGCCGTGATCCTCTCGTCCGCGGCATCGACCGGATCGAGGCCGCCGTACTCGCCTTGGTGCTCGCACTGACCGTGTTGACGGTCCCGGTCATCGGGGCGGTCGGCACCGCCGTCTACGACAGCCGCCAGGACCGTTATGCGCAGGAGGCTGCGACGCTCTCCCAGGTGGAGGCCACCGTCGGCGCCGTGCCCGATCGCGGCGACCTGCCGCCGCGCACCCCGGTCGTGACGGTGCCGGCGCGGTGGGCGGTCGGGGGCGTCGAGCACTCCGGCGAGGTGCGGGCGTCCTCGTCGACGCAGAGCGGCGACGTGGTGACCGTCTGGGTCACCGAGGACGGCGAACAGGCCAAGGCGCCGGGCACGACCTCGCACGCGGCCGTCGAGGCGGTCACGATCTCCGCGGTGATCCTGGTGCTGACGCTCGTGGCCGCCGGCGGTGTCGGCGTGGTCACCCGTTTGGTGTGCAACCGGCGCCGCTTCGCGCGCTGGGACCGGGCGCTGCGCGGGCTCGACACCGCCGAGAGGTAGGCAGGCTCAGACCCGGCCGCGCAGGATCTGGTGCCAGTACAGCTGCGGCAGAACATAGCGGTCGAACGCCCACGCCGACCGGCGCGGCTTGGTCGGATCGAGGAACGCGGGCAGCGACGACGCGAGCGCGCCGGTGCGGTCGAACTCCCCGGGGATGAGGTGCCGCGCGTCGGTGGTGACCGGGGCGACGGTGTAGCCGTCGTACCGGGTCAGGGGCTGACCGCGCCGGGCCGCGAGGAGGTTGTCCACGAGGACGCCGACCTGGCGGCGCAGCGCACCGCCGGAGGGGTCGGTGTCCACCGCGGCTCCGTCGCCGGCCGCCCAGACGTTGTCGTGGCCGCGGTGGCGCAGCGTGGCCGGGTCGATGTCGACGAGACCGTGCGCCGACGCGCCGCCGAGTCCCGAGTCCCGCACCCAGACCGGGCCGCGGAACGGCGGGACCAGGTGCAGCAGATCGAAGTCGAGGCGGTCCCGGGTGGCGCCGCGCGCCACGATCAGCGACTGTCCGGGTCCGTCGACGTTCTCCACCCGGGTGTCGAAGAGCACCCGAACACCGATGCGCGCCAATACTTCTGACAGCACCGCGTCGAGCGCCGGCACGCCCAGCAGTTGGGACCGGTCGATCACCAACGTGAGGTCCACTCCCGTCAGACCGGTTCGGCGCCAGTGGTCCGCCGCGAGGAACAGCGGTTTGAGCGTGGTGCCCGTGCAGCTCACCGGCGGGCGCGGGACGGTGAAAACCGCTCGGCTACCGGAGGGCAGCTCGCGGATCAGCTTCCAGGTCTTCTGCGCGTGATCGAGGTAGTTGCTGGTCACCGTGCGGGATTCGATTGCCGTGTCGAGTCCGGGCAGCTCGCTGGTGTCGGGCACCAGGCCGGTGCCCACGATGAGGTCGTCGTAGTGGTACTCCCGCCCCGATGCGCACCGCACGGTGGACTGTCCGGGGTCGACGGCCTCAGCGCGGTCCTGAATCCAGGTGCAGCCGCGCGGAGTGACCGATTGTTGGGTGCGTTCCGCGGTGGACTGCTCGGCCTGGCCGCCGCCGACGTAGGACAGCAGGGGCCGGTAGGTGTGTACGCTCTGGGGCTCGATGACCGCGACGTCGTGCACGCCCTTGCGGATCAGCCGCGCCGCGGCGCTGAGTCCGGCGTTGCCCCCGCCCAGGATGACGACGTCGAAGTGGCTGTCGGCGGGAGACATTGCATGGCGTTACCCAAGGGTTTCACCGGGTAACCGGGACGGAACTGACGATCGCGTGACGGGACGGGTATGACGAACGGTGATGGGGTGACGGGGCGCGTGGCGGTGCTGCGCCGGTATCCGGTGAAGTCGATGCTGGGCGAACAGTGCAAGTCGCTGGACGTGGGCCCCCTCGGCGTGGTGGGCGATCGCCGTTATGCGCTGATCGACGAGGAGTCGGGCCGGGTCGCCACGGCGAAGAACCCGCGGCTGTGGCGTCACCTGCTGGAGTGCTCGGCGGACACGCAGGACGCCGGCGTCGTGGTGCGGCTGCCCGACGGCCGGCGCCTGCCGGTCGCCGAGGCGGCGCCGACGCTGTCGGAGCTTTTGGGCCGCCGCGTGCGCGTGGCCGACGAGCGCGCCGCCGGAGCGGTGCTGGAACGCCCGGATCCCGACGACGTGCTCGCCCAGGGGCTGGACGCCGAGACCGAGATCGCGCTGCTCGAGCTCGGACAGGGCGCCCCGGGCGGCGCCTTCGTCGACTACTCGCCGGTGCACCTGATCGCCACCTCGACGCTGGACGCCATCGGGTTCGACCTCGACGATTCGGTGCGCTACCGGCCGAACGTCGTCATCGAAACCGTCGAGGGCACACCGCCGTTCGTCGAGAACGACTGGGTGGGCACCACGGTGCGTCTCGGTGAGGTGGTGCTGCGCGGGACCATGCCGACCCCGCGGTGCTCGGTCCCCACGCTCGAGCACGGCGACCTGCCGAGATCACCGCATTCGGTGCGGTATCCGCAGGAGCACAACCGTGTCGAAGCGGGTGAGTTCGGGGTGGCGCCGTGCGCGGGGCTCTACGCCGAGGTGGTCACCGGAGGCACCGTGCGCCACGGCGACCCCGTGCGGGTGGGCTGACCGTCAGCCGACGAATTCGCGCAGCGCCTGCGCCATCGCCTCCGGTTGATCCTCGGGGATCAGCGTCCAGGAGTCGTCGACGATCACCTTGCGTGCATCGGGGAAAAGCTCGACCAGGCGATCGGCATGGGCGATCGGCATCATGCGATCCTCCCGCGACCAGACGACGAGCACCGGGCGGTCGAAGGCCGCGAGTTTGTCTGCCAGAGCGAGCAATCGGCGCCGGGGTGGAGAACCGGTACCGAACTTCACCAGATCGCGCCGGATCGCGGCGCTCTCGACGGCGGGCCGGAACCACTCGTCGAAGAGCGCGTCGGGCAGGCCGGAGCGGGCCAGCCCGCCGTAGGCCTGCCGGCTGTGCCGGAAGAAGCGCGTGCCGAGCATGCGGCTGAGCACCCAGCCGCCGCCGGGCAACCGGCACAGCGCCATCGCGGGCCGGGCCGGTTTGGGCGGGAAGTTGTCGAACGCCTCGCACGACGCGAGCACCAGGCGCGCCAGCCGTTTGTCGCGTCCTTCGCTGATGACGAATTGTCCTCCGCCCCAGTCGTTGAGGACCAGCGTGACGTCCTCGAGGTCGAGCGCGTCGAGGAAGTCGGCGACGATGTTGGCCATACCGGTCTGGGTCAGGTCGGCATCGGGCCGCATGGGCGTGGTGTGGGCGCCCATCGGCAGCGTCGGGGTGAGGCAACGGTATCCGGGCAGCAGCGGGATGACCTTGCGCCATTGCCGCCCGTCCATCAGCAGACCGTGACCGAAGACCAGGACGGGTCCGTCGCCGCCGGTGTCGCCGTAGGCGATGGGACCGGCCGGGGTGTCCACAGTGTGCACGGCACACCTCCTAGATAGATCGTTCTATTCCGACGACGGTAGGCTGCTGTGGCACGGAGCACAAGAGGGAGTCGTCATGGCCGGACCCAGCACCCGCGACCGCATCCTGGAGGCGACCGCGGAGTTGTACCGACGACAGGGCATGCCGGCCACCGGACTGAAGCAGATCTCGCAGGCGGCCCACGCCCCGTTCGGCTCGATCTACCACCACTTCCCCGGCGGCAAAGAGGCCATCACCGTCGAGGTCATCCGCCGGGAGGGCATCCGCTACGGCGAGTTCGTGGGCGCCCAGTTGGCCGACCTCGATCCCCGTACCGGGATTCCGGAGCTGTTCGAGAATGCCGGCCGGCACCTCGCGGACCTGGACTACAGCGAAGCCTGCTCCATCGAGACGATCGCGCTGGAGGTCGCGAGCACCAACGAGACGCTGCGACTCGAGGCAGCCGAGGTGTTCACCGGATGGCTGACCGGGCTGGCCGCCTGGTTCGCTGGACTCGGCGTCGCGGACACCGAGTGCCTGCGGCTGGCGACGATCACCTTGACCGCGCTGGAGGGCGCGTTCGTGCTGTGCCGGACGTTGCGCTCGGTCGAACCGATGCGCTGTGCCGGGCACGGTGTGCACGTGGCGGTACAGGCCGCGCTGTCGGCGGTGGCGACTCAGGACGCGACGGCGGTCCCGCAGATGCCGCACACTTCGTAGTTCCGGCGACGCCAGCGGGCGACCGGGATGAAGAACAGGGTGAACTGCTTGAACTCCTGGACCCGCTCCCACTGCGTCGTGTTGTGGCAACGCGGACAGGTCCGGACCTGACCCGGACCGAGATGCTTCTGCTTGGCGCCGTAACCGAAGAGGAAGAAGAACACCGCCGCCAGCGTATGCCAGGGCGGTCGGTGCCCGGCGCTACCAGCCGGCGCTGCGGGCCAGTTCGATGGCGTTCTGGCTCATGAAGGTGCCGGCGCTCGGGAAGCCGCGGCAGGCGCCGTCGGACTCGCCGGGACGCTTGACCCACAGGAAGGCGTCGATCCGCGGATGGCCCGTGTCGGTGGTGGGTCGCGCCCCCAGGGCGCGCCCGCTCGGGTTGCACCAGTACAGCGGGTCGCCCTCGACCGGTCCCGCCCCGTTGCGCGACGTGTCGATCACGAAGGGCTTTCCACCGGTCATGTTCGAGATGGTGTCGCCGTAACCGGTCGACTCCGCGGTGGTGAAGAAGTTCGCGGTGTTGAGGCTGAAGCCGCGCGCCTTGGCGATGCCCACCCGGTTGAGCCGGTCGGCCATCACGTCCGCGGCCACCCAGCGCGGGTGGCCGGCGTCGACGTAGACGGCGGTCCCCGGATTGCGGGACAACGTGTCGACGGCGTAGCTGATCAGGTCGAGCCGCTCCTCCTGCTGGCCGGCGGACAGGCAGTCGATCATCGCCAGGGCGTCGGGTTCGAGGATCACCGCGGCCCGGCCCGGCCCGATGGCCGCCGCGACACCGTCGATCCAGGCCCGGTAGGAGCCGGCCGAGCCGAACCCGCCCGCGGCGTAGCTGCCGCAGTCGCGGTTCGGAATGCCGTAGAGCGCCAGCACCGGGATCGTTCCGGCGGCCTGCGCGGTCTGGATGTACTTCGCGTCGACCGACGGGGTGGAGATGTGGTCCATCCAGTAGGCCGTTGGCGTGTTGACCACCGCTTCCAGCAGCGGGTCCGGGTTGCTCGCCAGCGCGCGCATGCCCTTGGACTGCGGGTTGACGTAGAACGGCTGACCCAGCAGCGGATTCGCCTCGCTGGCCAGCCGGACCTCCGCTCTCGAGTCGCCCACGGTGTTCGTCGTGGCGACCAGACCGCCGGTGGCGGCCACGGCCGCGACCGTCAGGACAGGGGTGATCCACCGAGTCAGAGCGCCGAGCGCTGAAGTCCTCACGTCACGGAACTTATCGTTGCGTCCACACAATTGGCGAGTCAGGGGTTGACCGGCCCGCAAGGATGGGCCCATGGGTGCCGTCGAGATCATCACCAGCCGTGCCGTTCCGCTCGGCGGTCCGCGTGCCATGACGGTGCGCCGCACGCTGCCGCAGCGGGCCCGGTCGCTGATCGGCGCGTGGTGCTTCATCGACCACTACGGGCCCGACGACGTGACCCGCACGGGCGGAATGGACGTGCCCCCGCACCCGCACACCGGACTGCAGACGGTCAGCTGGCTGTTCGAGGGCGAGATCGAGCATCGCGACAGCACCGGGGTCCACGCGCTGGTCCGTCCCGGCGAGCTCAACCTCATGACGGCGGGCCGCGGCGTCGCCCACTCGGAGGTGTCGACTCCGAACACCTCCGCCCTGCACGGCGTGCAGTTGTGGGTGGTACTGCCCGACGACGCCCGTCACACCATCCGCCGGTTCGAACACGCGGTGCCGCCACCGGTCCGGCTCGACGGCGCGACGGCGCGGATCCTGCTGGGCAGCCTGGCCGGCCACACCGCATCGGTGGCGGCGCACACCCCGCTGCTCGGCGCCGAGCTCGTCCTCGAGGCGCACGCCGAGGTGACTCTCGACGTCGACGCCCGGTTCGAGCACGGCGTGCTGGTCGACACTGGTCCGGTGGACTTCGCGGGTACCCGGCTCGCCGACGCCGAGTTGGGTTATCTGGCACCGGGACCCGGCCGGCTGACGCTCGCCAACCCCGGGGACCGGGCGGCCCGGGTGATGCTGCTCGGCGGGACGCCGTTCACCGAACCGGTGGTGATGTGGTGGAACTTCATCGGCCGCAGCCACGACGAGATCGCCGAGTACCGCGGCGAGTGGGAGGCCCGTTCGGACCGGTTCGGCGAGGTGACGGGGTACGGGGGCCGGCCCGCCCGGCTACCCGCGCCGCCGCTGCCTTCGGTGCGGCTCAAGCCGCGGATGGCCCCTCCGGGGCCGTCCGATCCCAGCGCCTGGGGGTAGCGACGCCAGGCCGTGCCCCCGCCGGAGGATTCAAGATCGGCGCGGGTGGGCATGTACCTCTGCGCCCGTCGACGAAGAGGAGCACCCATGGCCAGTCCGACCGTTGACCGCCACGCGACATCGAACTGGCCGGTGCCCATCGCCGTCGCGGTGGCCACGGTCGCCACGCTGGTGGTCAACTTTCTGGCCAACGCGTTGCCGATCAACAGTCAGTCCACCGGCGACGTGACCCGCCGCGTCGAGGTGTACTTCGTGCCGGCCGGCTACGTGTTCTCCATCTGGAGCCTCATCTACGCCGGCCTGATCGCGTTCAGCGTCTACGCGTTCCTGTCCATCGGCAAGGGCCGCCCCGACAGCGGGGCAGCGCGCGCCATCGCGCCGTGGTACCTGCTGACCGCGGTGGCCAACTGCGTGTGGTTGTTCGCCTGGCACCACAACGCGTTCGGCGTGAGCATGGCCGTGATGGCGGTCCTGCTGGGCTCGCTCGTCGTGATCTACCGGATCCAGGACGCCCGTCCGGCCCGGTCGACGCTCGAGTTCGCGACCGTGCACATTCCATTCCGGGTGTACCTGGGCTGGATCTCGGTCGCCACCATCGCCAACGCGACCATCGCCCTCGACGACGCCGGGTGGTCCGGTTTCGGGATCTCCGAACCGACCTGGGGCGTCATCATGGTGCTGGTGGCATCAGCGCTGGGGCTGGTGGTGTCGCTGCGCCACAACGACATCGCCTACGCCGCAGTGCTGATCTGGGCATTGGTCGGTATCGCCGTGCGCCTGAGCGAGACGACGAACGTCGTCGTCGCCGCCCTGGCCGGCGCCGCTGCACTGGTGGCTGCGGTCGGCGTGATCCTGGTGCGGCGCAACCGCACTCGTGCCACGCCGGGTCCTCAGGAGACGAGCACTCCGTCGATCTGATTGATCGCCGAGGTGGCGCCTTCGACCACACCCATGTCGAGTACCTTCTGCAGCCCCTCGGCCGTCTCGTAGATGCTGTGGTAGACGGCGCGCGTCCCGCCGTTGTGCTCGCTGAAACTGAAGATGCTGCGCGACACCGGCATCGAGGGGTCGACGTTGAAGTCGGCGTCGGCGAACTTGTCGATGATCGAGAAGCTCGCCGGTTCGTCGACAGCAGTCACCTCCCACAGCCCGGCGTACTTCTCCCCGTCGGGCCCGGTCATGTAGTAGGTGACCCGGCCGCCCGGGACGAGGTCGTGATCGACCACGGTGGCCGGCATTTCCGGTGGGCCCCAGACCTTCTCGAGTTGGCGCGGGTCGGCGTAGATCTGCCAGATGCGGGCCACCGGTGCGGCGAACTCCGCGGTGATGGTCAGGGTCAGATTCTCCAGATCGTGGGAGACGTCGGTTACGGGCATGAGCGGTCCTCCTGGTGTTTTTCTGATGCGATGAGTTCGTCGATGCGTGCCACGCGACCGCGCCACACCTGTTCGAGTTCGCCGAGCAGGTCGGCGACCGGCCGCAGTGCCGTGACGTCACCGCTGGCCAGCTGCTCGCGACCGCGGCGTCGCTTGGTGAGCAGGCCCGCCCTCTCGAGCACGGCGACGTGTTTCTGTACCGCGGCGAAACTGACCTCGTAGTTTCCTGCGAGTGCGGACACCGAGTGCTCCCCGGCGAGCACCCGGCGCATGATGTCGCGCCTGGTGCGGTCGGCGAGTGCGTGGAACAGGGCATCCGCCCGGTCCTCGTCGATCACGGTCACACCCAGAACATACAACCAAGTGGTTGCATGTTGTCAATACCTGACGTTCAGGTTCTCGAAATCACCTGTCCGGGAACCGATTCAGCACCGCACCGATAAAGTTGCCGGTGCTGCGTATCGTGGTGCGGTGATGAATCCCGACAGACCCAACGGACGGCCTCGTCGGCGGCGCGCAGTGAACTTCGCGCTGCGCGGTCGTCGCGATCCCGCATCGGGCGCCGGGCAGCGCAGACGCACGACCCGCGGGCCCAGCGATGCGCACACCCGCAAGGTCCTCGACCTGACGATCCGGCTCGCGGAGGTCATGTTGTCGTCCGGGTCGGGCACCGCCGACGTCGTCGCCACCGCGCAGGACGTCGCCCGCGCCTACAAGCTCACCGACTGCGTGGTCGACGTCTTCGTCACCACCATCTTCGTGTCCGCGCCGCCGACCGCGGACTCCCCACCCATCACGATCATGCGTGCGGTGCAGGCGCGTTCGACCGACTACACCCGCCTCGCGCAACTCGACAAGCTGGTGCGGCGCATCACCTCCGGCGGCGTCTCGGTCGACGAGGCCCACGAGGCGATGGACGAGCTCAGCGAGCAGCCCCACCCCTACCCCCGCTGGGTGGCCACCGCGGGGTGGGCCGGGTTCGCGCTGGGCATCGCGATGCTGCTCGGCGGCAGCTGGCTGACGTGGATCCTCGCGGCCCTGACCTCGGTGCTCATCGACCGCACCCTGCGCTGGCTCAACCGGCGCGGCACCCCGCCGTTCTTCCAGCAGGCCGCGGGCGCCGCGATAGCCACGCTGGTCGCGATAGCGGCCTACCTGTTCGCCGGTCTCGGGCCCTCGGCGCTGGTGGCCACCGGCATCGTGATGCTGCTGGCCGGCATGACCCTGGTGGGCTCGGTGCAGGACGCGCTCACCGGGTACATGGTCACCGCGGTCGCCCGACTCGGCGACGTGCTGTTCCTGACCCTGGGCATCGTCGTCGGCATCCTGGCCGGCCTGCAGGTCGCATCGCTGGCGGGGATCGAGATCCGCCTGCAGGTGGAGGTCACGGAGTTCTTCGTGCTGCCCTCCACCCCCACGGCGATCACGCTGGCGGTGGCCGGCGCGGCGCTGGCCGGCGCGTGCCTGGTGGTGACGAGCTACGCGCGCCCGCGCGCGGTGCTGACCGCGGGGCTGGCGGCGGGCCTGGCCGAGCTGATGCTGATCGGCCTGGGCAACGCCGGGTTCGGCCAGGTGGTGGCCACCGGCACCGCGGCTGTCGGGGTAGGTTTGCTGGCGACGCTGGTCTCGATCCGCCGGCAAGCTCCGGCCCTGGTGACCGCGACGGCCGGCATCACCCCGATGTTGCCCGGCCTGGCGGTCTTCCGCGCGGTGTTCTACTTCGCCGTCGAGCGCGACTTCAACGCGGGCATGGGCCAGGCGCTGACCGCGGCGGCCACGGCGCTGGCCATCGGCGCGGGAGTCGTCATGGGTGAGCTGCTCGGCTCGCCGCTGCGTTACCGCGCAGGTCGGATCGGGGAGATCCTGCGCGTCGAGGGTCCGCCCGGCCTGCGCCGCGCGGTGGGCAAGGTAGTCGCACTGCAGCCGACCGACGGTCGCGACGAGCCCCGCGCGCCGTATCAGCGGTCCTGGAGCGTCGCCATGGAACCCGAAACACCGACGCCGGCCGAGGACGGCACCGCGGCGTCCCCGCCCGACGACGGCGACGCCCCTACCCCGCGGTAACGCCCGCCGCCATCGCGTCCGCGCGGCCCAAAGTTTGCCGTCGGGCGTACTGGGTATGAGGGTCCTTCGAGCGCGCCGATGTTCCGCTCCTGCGCGCGCCGATGTTCGTTGACCAGGAGGTTCTCAGGTGCAGGCCGGCGATGCCCGACAGTCCGCTGCGGATTCCGAGCCACCGACCGAGACCGAGCCACCTCCCGGAGTCCTGAAGAAGGCCATCACGGCATCGGCCGTCGGCAACGCCACCGAATGGTTCGACTACGGCATCTACGCCTACGGCGTCACCTACATCTCGGCGGCCATCTTCCCCGGCGACGCCGCCAACGCGACCCTGCTGGCGCTGATGACGTTCGCGGTGTCCTTCCTGGTCCGTCCGCTCGGCGGGTTCGTGTGGGGCCCGCTCGGCGACCGGCTGGGCCGCAAGCGTGTCCTGGCCATGACGATCGTGCTGATGGCCGGCGCCACCTTCTGCGTGGGTCTGGTGCCCTCCTACGACTCGATCGGCATGTGGGCGCCGTTCCTGCTGGTCTTCCTGCGGATGGTGCAGGGCTTCTCCACCGGCGGCGAGTACGGCGGTGCGGCCACCTTCATGGCCGAGTACGCGCCGAGCCGGCGGCGCGGACTGCTCGGCAGCTTCCTGGAGTTCGGCACGCTGGGCGGCTTCTCGCTGGGCGCCCTGATGATGCTGAGCTGTTCGCTGATCCTGGGCGACGAGCAGATGCACGAGTGGGGCTGGCGGCTGCCGTTCCTGGTCGCCGCGCCGATGGGGTTGATCGGGTTGTACCTGCGGTCCCGACTCGAGGACACCCCGGTGTTCCGGGAGCTCGAGGAGAAGGGCGAGACAGAGGACGACACCTCGGCGCAGTTCCGGAATCTGGTGCGCGAGTACTGGCGGCCGATCCTGCAGCTCGGCGGCCTGGTGGTGGCCCTGAACGTGGTGAACTACACGCTGCTGACCTACATGCCGACCTACTTGGAGACCCAGATCGGGCTCACGGCGGACCAGTCGTTGATCGTGCCGGTTATCGGCATGGTGTCGATGATGGTGTTCGTGCCGTTCGCCGGGCTGCTCAGCGACCGGGTGGGCCGCAAGCCGCTGTGGTGGTTCTCCCTGATCGGGCTCTTCGTCGCCGGGGTGCCCATGTTCCTGCTGATGGGCACCGGCGTCGCCGGTGCGGTGATCGGGTTCGCCGTGCTCGGGCTGCTCTACGTGCCACAGCTGGCGACGATCTCCGCGACGTTCCCCGCGATGTTCCCGACGCAGGTGCGCTTCGCCGGCTTCGCGATCGCCTACAACGTCTCGACGTCACTTTTCGGCGGCACCGCACCCGCGGTCAACGACTGGCTCACCACCAGCACCGGGGACATGCTGGTCCCCGCCTACTACATGATGGGTGCCTGCGTCATCGGCGCGCTGGCCCTGCTGAAGGTGCCCGAGACCGCACGCTGTCCCATCGGCGGGAGCGTCACCCCGGGCACCGAGCGCGCACCCGATCCGGTGCCGTTCGAGAAGCAGGACGCCTGACCGTCAGGACTCGATGTGCAGCACCCGCTCGGCGTTGCGGTGGGCGATGGCGGCGCGATCGTCCTCGCTGACCGGTGCGGCCGCCAGAAACGTTGTGGCGGTGTCGATGTCCTCGTACGGATAGTCGGTGGCGAACAGCACGTGCTCGGCACCCAGCGCCGACAGCGCACACAGCAGCGGTGCGTCGTCGCACACCCCGCTGGTGGTCACATAAAGGTTGCGCCGAAGGTACTCCGACGGATGGCCGAGCGCGAGCTCGATGCCGTGGTGGCGGTGCCAGTCCCAGCGGGAGTCCAGCCGCCACAGCGAGTAGGGCAGGCTCTCCCCCATGTGCCCGAGAATCAGCTTGGCGGAAGGGAAGTCGTCGAAGACACCACCGAAGACGGCCCGCAGCGCGTGGGTGGCGGTGTCGGTGCCCCAGCTCCACATCGGGCCGATCAGCTCGGGATGGCCGGCGATGACGTGCGGGACGTCGTAGCCGTTGGCCGGATGCAGGTACAGCGGCACGTCGAGCGCCTCTAGACGCTCCCACACCGCCCGCAGGGGTGCCGCGTCCAGGTAGACCCCCAGGGTGTGCGCGTTGACCATCGCGCCGCACATGCCGAGATGGGTGATCGCGCGGTCCAATTCGCGTGCCGCGGCATCGGGGTCCTGCAGCGGCAGCGCCGCGAAACCCCGGAACCGGGTCGGGTTGGCGGCGACCAGACCGGCCAGGAAGTCGTTGGCCTCGGCGGCGTGCGCGACGGCGACCCGCGGGTCCGGCTCGGCCTGGATGCCCGGGGCGGTCAGGGACAGGACGGCCACGTCGACGCCGGCCCGGTCCATGTCGGCCAGCCGTTGCTCGGCGAGGTCGAAAAGCCGCTTCTCGCACTCCTGCCACACCTGCGGCTGCGCCAGGGAGCGCGTCGCGTCGCTGTAGTGAGCGAGATCGCCGGTGAGGAAGTGTTCTTCCAATGCGATGGTTCGCACGATCGCCCCCCCGATCTCGACCCGACTGGCTGCCGCCGTCGTGGCTTGCTTCGACCGTACGCCCGCGGCCGCCGCCGCGGGCGGGCTACCGTCGCTGGGGTGACGACGTCACATTCGCGAATGTTCCGGCTCTGCGCCGCCGGGACTGTCGCCCTGGTTCTCACGGCGTGCGGGCACACCGCGCCTCCGCCGGCTGCCACCGTGGCACCCCCGACCGCGGTGCCGACGACCGCCGCCGCGCCGGTGGGCCCGCCGCCTGCCCCCGTGACCGAGATCGTCCCGCCCGACGGCCGGTTCTCCGCCGTCGCGCGGCTGGTCGAGGACGCGATCGCCGCACGACAGCTGCCCGGCGGCGTGGTCGAGATCGGACACGCGGGCACGGTTGTCTTCCGCCAGGCGTTCGGTTCCCGCACCCTCGCCGGTGAGCCGAGTCTGGCCGGTGCGCCGGCCCCGGCCGAGCCGATGACGGTGGACACCGTCTTCGACGTCGCCTCGCTGACCAAGGGCCTGGCGACCGCGACAGGGGTCATGCAGCTGTCCGAGCAGGGCCGGGTACGGCTCGATGACGCGGTGCAGACCTATCTGCCCGAGTTCAACCCGGACGGTGACGCGCGGCGGGCACAGGTGACGCTGCGAATGCTGCTCACCCACACCTCCGGGATCGCGGGAGATCTGAGTTTGGACGGACCGTGGGGGTTGACCGCGGCGGACAAGGCACAGGGCATCCGGCGCGCCCTGGCCGCGTGGGTGGTGACCCCGCCCGGGGAGGGCTTCCACTACTGCGACATCAACTTCATCATCCTGGGTGCCCTGCTGGAGAAACTCACCGGCGAGCCCGAGGACCGCTACGTCCACGACCACGTCTTCGCGCCGCTCGGCATGTCCGACACCCGGTATCTGCCCGCCGCCAAAGCGTGTGGACCGCACCGGATTCGCGGCGCCGCCCTCGTCTTCGACCCCGAGGCGACGCGGCCGGGTCGCTGCCCCGCCGGCACCTGGAGCACCGACCTCCTGCCCCGGATCGCCCCGACGGCACTCGACGAGGACACCGCGGGGCTCAACCCCGACTTCGGGTATCCGCTGCGTGGGACCGTGCACGATCCCACCGCGCGGCGCATGGGCGGGGTGGCCGGCAGCGCGGGGTTGTTCACCACCGTCTCCGACGTCGGCCGTTACGCCCAGGCCCTGCTGGACCGGCGCGCCGGACGGCCCAGCTCCTTTCCGCTGTCGCCGTCGAGCGTGCAGCTGATGACGACTCCCCAACAGCCCGGACACGATGCCGGTCAGGTCGGCGCCGCCAACGAAGCCGACACCAGATCCTCTCGGGCCATGCGTTATCCGGCCCTACCGGGGCAGAATTTGCGTGGCTTCGGCTGGGACATCGACACACCGCACTCCCGGCCGCGCGGCACCGTCTTCCCGGTAGGGAGCTTCGGCCACACCGGGTTCACCGGGGTGTCGTTGTGGATGGATCCGGAATCGGACACCTACGTCGCCATCCTGACGAACGCGATCCACCAACGGGGCGCGCCGCCGATCGCCGCGCTCAGCGGGAAGGTGGCCACCGAAGCCGCACGAGCCCTGCACCTCTACGGGACGTAGCGGCGCAGGGCTCGTGGTGTGCTGTCAGCCTGCGGTGACCGCCATCCCGGCTTTGTCGACGACGTTGGCCAGCGGTTCACCGGCCCGCCAGCGCTGCAGATTGTCGGTGAACACCTTGACCGACTGACGTGGCCAGCCGATGACGTCGCCGGACATGTGCGGCGAGACCAGGACGTTCTCCATCGCCCACAGCGGGCTCTGGACCGGCAGGGGCTCGGTGTCGAACACGTCGAGCGCGGCGCCGGCGATCCGGCGGTCCTGCAGCGCCTGCACCAGTGCGGGCTCATCGATCAGCGGGCCGCGCCCGACATTGACCAGGTGGGCACCCGGCTTCAGACGGGCGATCCTGTCCGCGTCGATGATTCCCCGCGTCTGGGCGGTGAGGGGAAGCGCGACGACGACATCGTCGGCCTGTGACAGCAGGTCGTCGAGGTCCTCGAGACCGTGGACGGGCCCCAGCTCGTCGTCGGTGCGCGCCGAGCGGCCCACGATGTCGACGTCCATCCCGACCACCCGCAGCATGCGGGCGATCTCGCGGCCCACCCCGCCCGGTCCGAGCAGCAGCACCCGGCGTCCCTTGATCGAGTGCACGGCCCGGTGGTCCCAGAACACCGCCCGCTGCGACTCGATGGTCCGCCGCATGTCCTTCACGAGGTAGAGCAGCGCGGCGAGGACCCATTCCGCCATCGGCGGCTCGAAGACTCCGCGCGTGTTGGTGACGACGATGGAGGAGTCGACCACCTCTGGAATCAGGATCGCATCCAACCCGACGCTGTTGGTGTGGATCCAGCGCAGTTCGCCGGGCCCTTCACTCCGCAGCAGCGGCGTATGGCAGTCCCACAGGTACGCCACATCGGTGCGCTGCAGACCGGCGCGGAAATCGTCGGGGTTGTCGGCACAGATGATCTCGGCGACGTCGCGGACGGCGTCGAACTCCTCAGGAAGAGCGCTTCCGGGGCTGGTGACGACCAGTACGGGCGTACCTGACATCGAGCATTCCTATCGTTGGTTGATGATCTACTGGGGGTGCGGGTGTGTCAACGTCTGCGAAACGCATTGATGCGCAACGTCGGTCGATACGGATGCAGTCCTCGACAGGGAGTCGACGCGCTCGCACAGCTGCGACCAGGAGAGTCCGAAGCGGATGAAGGTGTCCTCGTCGTCGGCGCCCCCGAAAGGCCGCCACTCAGCGACGAATTTCACCATCTCCTGTTCGAAGTCGGCGCGCGGTTCAAGCGGGGACTTTTCGAGACAGGATCGGTCCCGTTCGGGAATCTCGGGGTTGGGCGCCTCCGCCCGGTGCGTCGGAAACAGACTGGCGCCCAATGCGAACCAGAACGGGACGCGCAGCCGTGGCGAGCTAACAGACATGCGTGCGTCCGGTTTCCGCCAGGCGTTCGCGGATTGCGGCGTCCCCGACGGCGAGCGCGAGTCGCAACCCCCGCCAGTCCTGCGCGGAGTGCAGCAGTCCGTAGTCTCGCGACGCCGGGTCGACGACGGCGCGCCATCCGTAGACCAGCGCCCGCAGCAGGAGCCGCGCCGGACCTGCCACCGCGAGCAACTCCACGGTCTCGGGATCGACCGGACGCACCTGACGGTACCCCCGGACGATCTCGGTGGCCTGCGCCCAGGGATCGGATTCGTCGCGTCCGAGCTGGTTGGCCACCGCCACGCCGAGCTCGAACAACACGGCGCTGCGCATCACGTCACCGAAATCGATTACACCCGAGACGAACTCCGGCACCTGCTCGTCGACGACGATGTTGAACGGGCTGAAGTCTCCGTGAATGACCTGACTCTCCAGGGAACTCAGCACAGGCGTCACGCGTCGGTCGAACTCGTCGAAGAGGTGGTGGGCCAGATCGCGGTCGGCCGGATCCGCGACATGGTCCACCAGCCGGCGCATGTGCGGGAAGAACCTCATGTCCCACAGCAGCAGTCGGTCGTCGGCGGGATGGTGGAAGGTGGCCAGCGCGTTGTCGACGCGAGCCATCATCGCGCCGACGGATTGCAGCTGGGACGCGGTGGAGACCGCGCCCCGCAGCAGCGGACCCTCGAGGTAGCTCATCACACGCAGAACACGGGGTCTGCCCTGGGCGTCGGCGATCGGGGTTTCCATCTGTCCGTCGACGCCGCGGATCAGGCGCTGCACGGGCAGATGCGGCGCGGTTTCCTCGAGGTGGAGCATCGCGGCGGACTGCAGGTTGACGACCGCCGGGTCCTCCGCGTGGGGCGCCACCTTGACCAGGAAACGGCGGTTTCCGGTGTCGAGAAGGAAGGTGTCGTCCTTCTCGGTGTCGATCCGCGTCAGTGCGCCGGTCAGCCCGTAAGACCAGTCGAGGCACTCGGTGACGGCGGGTTCGTCGATCCGCGCCACATCGAGCTCGATACCCGTTGCCCTGACGATCTGGTCGAAGAACTTCGAATCGGTCGACACGGCGTTCCTCTCCTGGCGGCGGCTGGTATGTGGGAGGGCCGGGTGCGCCGGCCCTCCCACCGCAGACAACTTAGCTTAGTTGTATATTGTTGACAATATTCAGTCAGCTTCGACAGGGACGGGAGATCAGGCGACGGTGTACGCCTTGCGGACCGTCTCGACGACAGTCCAGCGCCCCGACCAGCCCGCGGGGAAGGTGACGAAGTCGCCGGCCTCGACCGCGACGATCGTCCCACTCTCGTCGTCGTGCAGGCGCGCCTTCCCCTCGATCACGTAGAACGTCTCGGTGTCAGGCCGGTCGCGGACGACCCAGCTGCCCGGGGTGCACTCCCAGACACCCATGCGCACGCCGGTGCCCGACTCCAGCGACAGCGTCCTGACCTGGGGATCGCCTTCGTCAGCGCCTGGACGCCGACCGGTGGGCGTGAGTCCCTCCCGGGTTTCGGTCTCGGATACGTGGATCAGTTTCGGCACGGCACGACTCCATCTTCTGGTTGGTGGCGATTGACGGTGATTGCTCCGCAAGACCCCTGCGCGGCATAGAGTCGACTCACAGAGTGAGTTATCTTGCAGATTGTTGACAGTATGCAGTACGGCCCGGACGATATCCCGATGGACGCAGCTCGCCCGACAGTCACCAACGGCGCGCCGGCCGCACCGGAGGAGGCGGCGCGCGCCATCAAGGAGGACCTCGCGCCGCTCGGCATCGAGGTCGACCTGGATGCCCGGCGCCGAGCCGAGTACTCGTTCGACGCGTCGAACTATCGGGTGCCGCCGCTGGGGGTGGTGTTTCCCCGCGACACGAACGACGTCGTGGCGGTCGTGCGCGCCTGCGCACGGCACGCAATCCCCCTGACCAGCCGGGGTGGCGGCACGTCGCTGGCCGGAAACGCCGTCGGCCCCGGCATCGTCCTGGACTTCTCCCGTCACATGAATCGCGTCCACGTCATCGACTCAGGGAGCCGCACCGCCTTCGTCGAACCCGGCGTCGTCCTGACCGAACTGCAGGAACGGGTCCGGCTCGCCACCGACGGACGCTTGACCTTCGCGCCTGATCCGTCGAGCAAGTCGCGCGCCACCGTGGGGGGCTGCATCGGCAACGACGCCTGCGGCAACCATTCGGTGCGCTACGGTCGCACCTCCCACCACATCGTCGCGCTCAACGTGGTCACCGCCCAGGGCAACCGGCTCACCGCGACGCGCAACGGGGTGTTCGCCACCGATCCCGCCGACCTCGCGGCGCGGGCCGAGGCCGAGGAGATCAGCGCCGGCCTGAAAGACCTCACCGAGCGGCACATGGCGGCGTTCCGTCTGGAGCTGGCAAAGATTCCCCGGCAGGTCTCGGGCTATCACCTGGCCAACCTGCTGCCCGAGAACGGTTTCGACGTGGCCCGGGCTCTGGTCGGTAGCGAAGGCACCTGCGTGGTGGTGGTGTCGGTGACCGTCGCCCTGGTGCCCGTCGCACCGGCTGCGATGCTGCTGTGCCTGGGATACGACGACATCGTCGACGCCGCCCGCGACAACGCGTTGATCCTGGAGTACTCCCCCGCGGCGATCGAAGGGATCGACGCGGCGATCGTGAACACCATGCGCCATCTGCGCGGCGCCGACTCGGTCACGGGACTGCCCGCCGGGCAGGCCTGGTTGTACGTCGACCTCGACGGCGACGATCCCGCGCAGGTGCAGACCCGAGCCGACGACATGCTGGCCCGCCTGAAGGCGGCCGGTCGTCTCGTCGACGCCCGGGTGGTCGCCGACCCGTCCCAACGCGCCTCCCTGTGGCGGGTTCGCGAGGACGGTGCGGGCTTGTCGGCCCGGCTGGTCGACGGACGCGAATCCTGGACGGGCTGGGAGGATTCCGCGGTCGCCCCCGCACAACTCGCCGACTACCTCGTCGAGATCAAGGCCCTGCTGGCCTCGTTCGGCCTGACCGGGGTGATGTACGGCCACTTCGGTGCGGGTTGCATGCACATCCGCATCGACTTCGACCAGCGAACCCCCGAGGGCAGGGCGACGATGGCCGAGTTCATCGACCGCGCAGCGGATCTGTGTGTAAGATTCGGCGGTTCCATGTCCGGCGAGCACGGGGACGGACGCGCCCGCTCGGAACTACTGCCGAAGATGTACAGCACCGAGATGCTGGAGGCGTTCGGCGAGTTCAAACGGCTCTGGGATCCTGCCTCGCTGCTCAACCCTGGCAACATCGTCGATCCGGAGCCGTTGACTCGCAACATGTCTCTTGCCGACGTCGACGGACGCGACTGGCCCACCAGCTTCGAGCTCACGCCCCGGACCGATGCACCGGTCGCGCCCTTCGTCCATGCCGTCCAGGGCTGCATCGGCGTCGGGCGGTGCCGCGCTTCCAGCGGCGGGGTGATGTGCCCGAGCTTCCGCGCCACCGGAGACGAGAAGGACTCCACCCGCGGACGTGCCCGCGCACTGCAGGAGATGGTGCGCAACTCGCCGACCGTCGCGCAGGGCTGGCGCTCCGAGGAGGTGCGGGAATCCCTGGATCTGTGCCTGTCCTGCAAGGCGTGTTCGACCGATTGTCCTGTCGGCGTGGACATGGCGACCTACAAGTCCGAGTTCTTCGACCACTACTACCGGGGCCGGCGCCGTCCGCTCTCGCACTACTCGCTGGGCTGGCTGCCGCTGTGGCTGCGGGTGATCGAACGCAGTGCTCCGGCGGTCAACCTGCTCACCGCGGGCTGGACCGGGCGCGTCGCCGCCAGGCTGGGCGGCCTGACCACCGAACGGGAGATGCCCGCATTCGCCTCGCGCCGCAGGATCCGGCGCGCTCTCGCCGCCGCAGATGACTCCGGCGATCAGGCCGACGTGGTGCTGCTGGCCGACACGTTCACCCGTGCGTTCCGGCCGGAGGCGGCCGGCGCCGCAGCCCGGGTGCTGACCGAGGCGGGCATGAGCTCACAGTGCCGCACCGACGTCTGCTGTGGTCTGACCTGGATTTCCACCGGACAACTGGACCGGGCCCGCAAGACACTGACCCGCGCGGCAGAACGCCTCGACGACGGCACCGATCGACCCATCGTGGTGATGGAACCGAGCTGCGCTGCGGCGTTCCGCAAAGACCTGCCCGAGCTCGTGCACACCGATGCCGCCCGACGGGTGGCCGCGCGGATACGCAGTTTCGCACAGATGGTGCCGATGCTGACCGAGAACGGTTGGCGGCCAATCGGATCCCTGCCCGAGAAGGTCACCGTGCAGACCCACTGCCACGAGTACGCAGTGTTCGGCGCCGCGACCCAGCGTAAGGCCCTGCACGCGATCGGCGTCACCGACGTCCGGGAGGCCACCGGATGCTGCGGCGTCGCAGGCAACTTCGGTTTCGAGGCCGAGCACTACGAGATCAGCATGAAGGTCGCCGAGCAGGCCTTGGCTCCCGCGTTGCGCGCGGGCGACGACTCCGAAGTCGTTCTTACCGACGGTTTCAGCTGCCACATGCAGGTGCGTGCGCTCGCGCCGTCCCGGCACTCCCTACATCTGGCGCAGTTGCTGGACCCGGAAGGCCGTTCGGGCCGCTCCGAAAACCCCAATAATTGTTGACAATAGACAATCTGGGGTGAATTATCACATCACCCCGACACGTGCCCGCTGAGGTCCGTCGGTCCACCGTACGTAGGCAAGGAGTTGCTCTTCACATGACTGCCGTAGTCGATTTCGTCCCGGGCACTGCGGGACGCGCGGTACCCACCGGGTTGCTGATCGACGGCGAATGGCGCGGCGCCGCAGACGGCCGCACCTTCGACGTCGAGAACCCCGCCACCGGCGAGACCATCGCGGTCGTCGCCGACGGCGGCACCGCCGATGCCGATGCCGCGATCGCCGCCGCGGCGGCCGCACAGAGCAGCTGGGGTCGCACCGCACCGCGCGAGCGCGGCGAGATCCTGCGCCGCACCTTCGAACTCGTGATGGAGCGCCAGGACTGGCTGGCCGAGATCATGACCACGGAGATGGGCAAGCCGTTCGCCGAGGCCAAGGGCGAGGTGGCCTACGCCGCCGAGTACCTGCGGTGGTTCTCCGAAGAGGCGGTCCGCATCGACGGTGACGCCGGCATCTCCACCGACGGTAAGAACCGCGTCGTGGTGACGCGCGAGCCGATCGGACCGTGCGTGCTTGTCACCCCGTGGAACTTCCCGCTCGCGATGGGCGCCCGCAAGATCGCCCCCGCCGTCGCCGCCGGGTGCACGATGGTCCTCAAGCCGCCGCAGCAGACACCGCTGACGTCACTGGCCCTCGCCACCATCCTCGCCGAGGCCGGCCTGCCCGACGGTGTGCTGAACATCGTCACGACCTCGTCGGCCGGCACCGTGGTCGGTCGCTGGATGTCGAACAAGAACGCCCGGAAGGTCAGCTTCACCGGATCCACCGAGGTCGGCAAGATTCTGCTGCGCCAGGCCGCGGACAACGTGATGAAGGCATCGATGGAGCTCGGCGGCAACGCCCCGTTCATCGTGTGTGCCGATGCCGATCTCGACACCGCGGTCGAGGGCGCGATCGCGGCCAAGATGCGCAACATGGGCGAGGCGTGCACCGCCGCCAACCGGCTGTACGTGCACCGCAGCGTGATGGAGGAGTTCAGCAAGCGACTGGCCGCGCGGATGGCCGACCTGCGGGTCGGAAACGGCATGGAGTCCGAGACCCAGGTCGGCCCCCTGATCGACGACGCCGGCCGAAGCAAGGTGCAGCAGCTAGTCGACGACGCGCTCAGCCGTGGCGCCACCGCGGTCACCGGCGGCACCATGCCGGAGGGTCCGGGCTACTTCTACCCACCCACCGTCCTGACGAACGTTCCGGCCGACGCCAAGCTCATGAACGAGGAGATCTTCGGGCCGGTGGCCCCCGTGATCCCGTTCGACGACGAGGACGAGATGATCGAGGTGGCCAACGACACCGACTGGGGTCTGGTCGGTTACGTCTTCACTCAGGACATCGACCGCGCCTTCGACCTCAGTGAGCGTCTCGAGGTCGGCATGGTCGGCGTCAACACCGGCATCGTCGCCAACCCCGCCGCGCCGTTCGGTGGCGTCAAGCAGTCCGGCCTCGGCCGCGAGGGTGGCAAGGTCGGCATCGACGACTTCCTCGAGTACAAGTACCTGACCTTCCCCCGTCGCCGCGGCGCCTGACCGGCCCGCGCCGCCGCGACATGCTGGGCCTCGATCGGTTGCGTGCGCTGTGCGCCGTCGCCGACCACGGATCGATCGCCGCGGCGGCGCGCGCACTGCACGTCACCTCCTCCGGGGTGTCCCAGCAGTTGGCCAAACTCGAAAGGGAAGTGGGCGTTCCGCTTCTGATCCATGCCGGCCGGGGTGTGCAACTCACCCCGGCCGGTCGGCTTCTCGCCACCCGCGGCCACGAGGTGATGTCGCTGCTCGTACGGGCCGAGGCCGAGGTCGCCTCCCTCGACGACGAGGTGTCCGGCGAGCTGCGGATCAGCGCCATCGTCTCGGCCGGCCGCGTCGTCATTCCCGAGGTGGTCGCGCAGCTTCGTGCACTGCACCCGAACCTGGTGGTGCACTTCGCCACCGACGACACCGACGACATGCTTCCCGCACTGCTCCGGCGCGAGGTGGACCTGGCCGTTGTCGACAGCTGGATGACGATGCCGCTGGTCCTTCCCGAGGAGGTGCAGCGCACCCACATCCACCGCGAACCGGCCGACGTCGCGCTGCCCGCCGATCATCCGCTGGCCGGCGCGGACGCCGTGGATCTGGCCGCGGTGGCCGATCTGCCCTGGAGCACCTGGCGCAGGAACGAGTCCTTCCACAACTGGCTGGTGCAGACGTTGCACAGCCGCGGGGTGGCGCCCCGGTTCCAGTACGAGGTACCGGAATTCGCCGCACAACTCGAGTTCGTCGCCAGAGGACTGGCGGCCGCGCTGGTGCCGCGGCTGGCACGGGTGTGGGTGCCCGACGGGGTCGCGGTGGTACCCGTACATCCGGTGCTCGAACGCGACATCTTCGCCGTCCGGCGCCGGGACAACGACAGGCCTTCCGTGCGGGCCGGGGTGGACGCGTTGGCCCGGGTGTTCGGCACCATCTCCTGAGATCCCGCCGCCGGCATATCCTGTAGGTTGTCGACAATCTGCGATAGTGTGGTCATTGCTCCTGTCCTCGACGGAGCTTGCTGACCAGAGACCCTCCGCGGTGCGGGCACCAGCCCGACGAGCCGCGGCGAGAACGGAGATCACCCTATGGCCACCTATTCAGTCATCAATCCGGCCACGCAGGAGACGGTGAAGGAATACCGGGACATCAGCGACGCCGACCTGACCGCAGCGATCGACCGCGCCCACAGCGCACAGCGCAGCTGGAAGACCGTGCCCGTCGCAGAGCGCGCGGCCATCATCGCCAAGGTCGCCGACCTCTACGAGGAGCGCGCCGAGGAACTCGGCGCCATCATCACCCGTGAGATGGGCAAGCCGATCAGCTCGGCGATCGGCGAGGCCAAGTTCACCGCCTCGATCTACCGCTACTACGCCGACATCGCCGAGTCGCTGCTCGCCGACGAACCGATCGAACTGCGCGGAGGCTCCGGTACGGCCGTGATCCGCCGCGCCCCGGTCGGCGCGATCCTGGGCATCATGCCGTGGAACTACCCGTACTACCAGGTGTCCCGCTTCGCGGGCCCGAACTTGTTGGTGGGCAACACCGTACTGCTCAAGCCGGCGCCTCAGTGCCCCGAGTCCGCCGAGGCGATGGCTGCAATCTTCCACGAGGCCGGCATCCCGGCTGACGCCTACATCAACATCCTGGCCACGAACACCCAGATCGAAAAGGTGATCGCCGACCCGCGCGTCCGTGGCGTCTCACTGACCGGGTCCGACGTGGCCGGCGCCGCGGTCGCCGAGCAGGCCGGCCGCCACCTCAAGAAGGTCGTCCTCGAACTCGGCGGTTCCGATCCCTTCATCCTGCTGTCCACCGACGACCTCGACGACGTCGTTTCCGCGGCGGTCGGGGCGCGGATGGGTAACGCCGGCCAGGCATGCAACGCCGCCAAGCGGATGATCGTCGCCGACCATCTCTACGACGAGTTCCTGGCCAAGTTCACCGCGAAGATGGCCGAGCGCACTCCGGCCGACCCGACCGATGCGCAGACCACCACCGGTCCGCTGTCTTCGGCGCGCGCGGCCGAGCGGCTGGAAGATCAGGTCCGCCAGGCAGTGGAACAGGGTGCGACGCTCGTGGTCGGAGGCACCCGCGAGGGCACCTTCTTCGCACCCACGGTGCTCACCGACATCACCCCGGACAACGACGCGTACCTGCAGGAGTTCTTCGGGCCGGTGGCACAGGTGTACCGCGTGAGCTCCGAGGAGCAGGCCGTCGAGCTGGCCAACGCCACCGAATACGGGCTCGGTTCCTACGTTTTCACCACTGACGCCTCGCAGGCACAGCGGGTGGCCGACCAGATCGAGGCGGGCATGGTGTTCATCAACACCACCGACGGCGAGGGTCCCGAGGTCCCGTTCGGCGGCGTGAAGCGCTCCGGCTTCGGGCGAGAACTCGGCCGTCTGGGCGCCGAGGAGTTCGTCAACAAGAAGCTGGTCCGCGTCGGATAGGCTGCGCGGCAGCACATCACGAACTCGAAGAATCGGGGCGCGCCGAGCGGCGCGCCCCCGATTTCGTGTTCTGCGGGCTCAGTCCGGCGTGTCCGAGAACTCCCGGTCCTGCACGTTCGAGTCACGCCGCAACCGGTACTCCAGTGCGCTGTCGAGATTCATGTGCTCGTCGATCGCCGCCTGCACCGTCAGCTTGTCACCGCGCCGCAGGGCCGATGCCAGGATGAGGTGCTGGGCCACCACGCGCCGCACCCACTCCGGATCGCCCTCGACGCTGGCCAGCATGCAGAGCCGGGCTTCGGCCGTCAGGGTCCGGAACATCCGCGTCAGCCGCGGGCTGTGGGCGGCGTTGACGAGGGTTTCGTGGAAATGGCAGTCGGCGTCGATGATCGCCGGCCAGGAGTCACTCTGCACGGCCTCGTCGATCGCGGCCACCGCATGGTCCAGGTCGACCAGCGCGGCATCGCGGTCGGCCGAGTCCATCACCCGGATCGCCGCGGTCGACTCGACCGCACGCCTGGCCAGGTAGATATCGGCGATGTCCTCGTGGCCGAGGTCGACAACGAAGGTCCCGTGATGGGGCTTGGTCCACAGCAGCCCCTCCTGCACCAACCGCTGCATCGCCTCCCGCACGGGTCCCCTGCTGACGTTGAGACGTTCGGCCAGTTGGGTTTCGGTGAGCTGCGTCCCCGGGGCGAACGTCCCGTCGAGAATCGACGAGCGAATCACCTTGGCGATGCGCCCCGGAGCGGTCGCGATAGAGATCGGCTCGATACCGTCGAACACCGTTGTCCTTCCGAGAGTCGTGCCGTCGACGTAAGCGGATCCCCTACGGCCGCGCTTTGACCATGACGTGCTTGGCGTTGGTGAAGTCGTCGAGCGACATCATCGACAGCGTCTTGCCGTAACCCGAGCGGCCGAATCCACCGAAGGGCATCTCCGGGACGGTGACCTGATGCTGGTTCACCCACACCGTGCCGAACGCCAGAGCCGAGGTGCACACCTGCGCGCGCTCCAGACTGGACGTCCAGACACTGGCGGCCAGACCGTAGACGACATCGTTGGCCATCGCCAGCATCTCGGTGTCGCTGCCACCACGCTGAATCGTGACCACCGGACCGAAGACCTCTTTCTGGATGATCTCCCAGTCCTGCTCGACATCGGTGATGACCGTGGGCGCATAGAAGAAGCCCGGACGATCCAGACGTGTTCCGCCGCAACGGATCGTCGCGCCGTCCTGCTTGGCCTGCTCGACCATGGCGATGACGCGGTCGAGTTGCTTCTGCGACACCAAGGGGCCCATCTCGGTGCGCCGGTCGGCGGGATCGCCGACGACGATCGCCTCGGCACGTCGCACGTAGAGCTCGACGAACTGCTCGTAGATCTCGTCGGCGACGATCACGCGGCAGGCGGCGCAACAGTCCTGGCCGGCATTGCCGAAGCCGTTGCCGACGAGTGCGTCGACGGTGGCCTCCAGGTCGGTGTCGCCGAACACCAGGACGGGAGCCTTCCCACCGAGCTCCAGGTGAACCCGCTTGAGCCCGTCGGCGGCGCCGGCTGCCACCTTCACGCCCGTCGAGGTATCACCAGTGAGCGAAACGACCGACACCAGGGGGTGACTGACGAGTTCGGCGCCGACTCGGCCGTCGCCGAGCACGATGTTGAAGACACCCTCGGGCAACACCTCGGCCGCGAGCTCGGCGAACCGCATGGTGGTCAGCGGCGTCAGTTCCGACGGCTTGAGCACGATCGTGTTCCCGGCGGCCAGGGCGGGCGCGAGCTTGAACACCGCCTCGAGCAGCGGAAAGTTCCAGGGCGTGATGAGACCGGCCACGCCGATGGGTTCGTGCAGCACATAGGACAGCGCTCCGGGCGTGTACTCACCTGCGCCGAGACCGTGCGCGGCGCGCGCTGCACCCGCGGCAAACCTCAGGGCGTCTGCGGTCGGAGCGATCTCCTCGAGCGCTGCGGCGATCGGCTTTCCGACGTTGCGGGATTCCAGCGTGAACAGTTCCTCGCCGTGCTCTTCGATCTTGTCCGCCAGCGCAAGCAGGTACTGGGCGCGTTCCTGCGGGGTCAGGGCTCCCCACGCGCTCGCCGCACCGGCCGCGGCCTGCACCGCGGGGTCGACGGCGGTGCAGGGCACCTCGGCGATCAGCGTTGCGTCGGCCGGGTTGACCACGTGCAGCACGTCGGCACTGTCGGCTGTCGCGCCGACCGGGGAAACGTTGTCGAGGACGGTCATGTGAGGAGCCTTCCGGTCTGGGATCCGAGCGCGCTGCCGATCGCGACAGTGATGCCGGTTGTAAGTTGTTGACAATTTACGTATCGGCGTTCCCGGGCGCAACCACTCACCCGCGACGCGACCCATAACACCAGCTGAACGGCGTTGTTCAGTTACTGTAAATTGTTGACAATGTACGCGTGAGCGCCATAGCGTGCTGCTCATGAAGTTGCACACCGCCCCCTCCCCCACCACCCTGGTTGACGGTAAGGCCTATGTGCTCGGCGGCACCGTTGAGCACGAGAACCGGATCAGCTGGATCCCGCCCGACACAAAGGGTTCTGCCGCGCTGAACGCGTTCGTCCTCAAGGAGGGCAATCGAGGTCTGATGATCGACACCTCGATGCCCGTCATGGGTGACGCGATCGTGCGCCAGCTTCAGGACCTGGAGCTGGACAGCCTCACGATCCTGATGACCCGGCCCGTCGAGTTCGACAGCATGGGTAACACCGAACATCTGCTGCGGAACTTCAAGGTCGACACCGTCTACGCCGAGCTGATGTTCCCGCCGCAGGACTGGACCACGTTCCGCGACGAAGACGGCGTGCCTGAGTTCGAGGCGCGGGTCTACAAGAAGAACACCACCATCGAGCCCATCCCCGGGCGCCCGGTGGAACTCGTCGACGCGCGCCTGAAGCTGCTCGCCTGCGCGTGGGTGTTCGACCCCGCGACCGGCATCCTGTTCACCTCGGATGCGTTCTCCCACGGCATGGCCCCGCAGCCGGGCGTGCAGGTGCTCACCGCCGAGAACGACGCCACCACCGCCGAGGATGTCAAGGCGCAGCTGCTGACCAAATACGACTGGCTGGCAGCGGCGTTCACCGATCCACTACGCACGTTCCTCGCCGACGTCTTCGCCAACCACGACGTCACCGCGATCGCCCCGACCATCGGTTGCGTGCTGCAGGGACGCGACACCGTCAAACGACACTACGAGCTGATCGACACCGCGCTGGGCCAGCTCAAGGAAATGGAGGACATCCTGTGACCGCGATCATCAACCAGTTCGGCGTCGTCGACGATCCGGACAACACTGCCGGAAAGGTCCTGCCCCGTCAGATCGCACCGGGTGTGCACTGGCTCGGCGACTGCATGTTGTGGCCCGGCCAGGAGAAGCTCGAGCACTCCTACACGGCGATCTTCCTGGTGTCCGGCGACGATGCCAGCCTGCTCGTCGACACGGGCCACCCGAAGGACTGGGAGGTCGAGAAGAAGCAGCTCGACGAACTCCTCGTCACCAAGGGCCTGGCGCCGCTGAAGTACATCTTCCCGACGCACCCCGAGGTCACCCACGGCGGCAACCTCGGCCGGCTGCTCGACCGCTACCCCGACGCGGTGGCTGTCGGCGACATGCGCGACCAGCACCTGATCTTCCCGCAGCACGAGGACCGGATGATCCACAAGGTTGCCGGCGACTCGATCGACCTGGGTAACCGAGAGTTCAAGTTTGTCGAGGCAGTGTTCCGTGACTTGCTGAACTCACTGTGGGGCTACGACGTGCAGGAGCAGGTGCTGTTCTCCAGCGACGGCATGGGTTTCGGCCACTACCACGGTGAGGAGCACTGCGGGAAGTTCGCCGAGGAGATCCCCGACCTTCCGATCGCCGAGCTCACCGGCATCTTCGTGGAGTACGCGCTGTACTGGTCCCGACTCAAGAGCGTCGAGCCCAAGATCGCGCGCCTGAACCACATGCTCGACGTGGAGTACCCGACCAAGCTCGTGTGCGGCGCACACGGAAGCAGCATCTCGGATCCCGAGCTGACCCTGCCCAAGGTCAAGGACGGTATGCGACAGCTCGCAAAGCAGTTCAGCTTGAAGTAGTTCCGCAGCCCGGAAGCGAAAGAGCCAGCGAGACTGTCGGTCTCGCTGGCTCTTTCGTTTGTCTTTCGCCCGTCCTTCGTTCAGTCCGGTCCTTTCCACAATCTGGGGGTACGCCATGTCGGTCGAGAACACCACGCCCGCAACGGGCATCGTCGATCGGCACCTGCGCGGCAATCCGGCCCGGGGCGCTACGGCCGTCGTCCTCGGTGCCGGATGGATCTCGATGAACGGCGTGTTCATCAGCTTTGCCGAGGTCTCCTCGGCGACGGTCGTCGTGTTCCGGTGCCTGCTGGCGCTTCCCGTGCTGGCCGCCCTGGCTGCCAACGAGATCCGCGATCGCGGCCCGATGCCGGCCCGCACCGTGGCGCTGTGCCTGGCGGCGGGCGGGGTCATGGGCATCGACTTCGCACTGGCCACCCAGGCACTGACCCTGATCGGGGTGGGTGTCTCGACCGTGCTGACCAACGTCCAGATCGTCGTGGTCCCGCTCCTGGCCTGGGTGTTCCTCCGCAGACGGGTCCCGGGACGGTTCGTGGCAGCAGCGCCGGTGTTCCTGCTCGGGATGGTCCTGCTCGGTGGCGGCCTGTCCGGTGGCGACGGCGTAGCCGGTCTCGCGATGGCGCTGGGTTCCGGCGTCGCCTACGCCGTCTACCTGTTCATCATCGGCCAATCCTCGGCCGCCCGGCATCCGGCCACCGCGCTGTTCCTGGCGACGTCGTCCGCCTGCGTGGTCGGCGGGCTGACCGCATCATCCTGGGGCACAGTCGACTTCACACCGGGCTGGGGCGCGCTGGGGTGGCTGTGCGCCGTGGCGCTGGGCGGACAGGTGGTCGGCTGGATGCTCATCGCACACGGCCTTCCCCTGGTGCCCGCCGAAACCGGTGCGACCCTGCTGCTGATCACGCCGGTGGGCGCGCTGGCAGCGGGCATGATCTTTCTCGCCGAGCGGCCCAGCGCCACCCAGTTGGCCGGCTGCGTCATCGTGATCACCGCGATCTGGTCGGTCAGCCGCGCGGCACCGCCATCTGGTCGCCCACCAGGTTGAGCGACTCGTCGAGCTGGAAATGCCGGTCGATCAGGTCGAGGCTCAGAGCCGTGTCGCGCCGCCGTAGCGCGGTCACCAGGCTCTCGTGCTCGTGAACCGCCCTTCTCAGCCAGTCGGGGTGAGCACCGACGAACGCGGCAAGACAGAGCCGCGTTTCGGCCGTGAGCGTGCGGAACATCCTGTTCAGTCGCGGACTTCCGGCGGCCTCCACCAGTCGTTCGTGGAACCGGACATCGGCCTCGACAATGCCCGGCCACCCGCCGTCACTCACCGCGGCGGCGAGGTCGGCCACGGCGGCGTCCAGCTCGGCCAGATTGCCGGTGATGTCGTGTCGCCCCATCATCCTGACGGCGGCGGTGCCCTCGACTGCGCGGCGGGCCAGGTAGATGTCGGCGACATCGTCCTCGCCGAGTTCGATGACGAACGTACCGTGATGGGGTTTCGTCCAGAGCAGCCCTTCTTGGACGAGTCGCTGGATCGCCTCCCGGACCGGCCCTCTGCTGACGTTTAGTCGTTCGGCCAACTGCCCCTCGGTGAGCTGGCTTCCCGCCGGGATGCTTCCGTCCAGGATCGAGGCGCGCAGGACGTCGGCTATTCGCGCCGGTGCGGTGGCGACTGCCAGCGGCCCGATGCCCTCGATCGCCATACTGCCCTTTCTCACGCCGCCGCCCGGTCCGAACACGTGACACATTACGGCCCGGTGGGCTGTCAACAGCAGACCGTCGACGGTCATCTGTCTCTCTACTTGCGACAACCCGTGCGCTCCGATCTACGGCACAGCTGTTACGGCGGCCTGAACTGCGTGAAGTTCAAGTTAACTGCCCAGCACCCGGGTTGCCTATTGTCAACCATCTACTACTCTGACCGCACGCAGTTCGCCACTTCAATAGCAGATTGTTGACAATCCTACGTACCACGACATACCGTGATCCAGCTCACGTGACGTCTGAAGTGTGTCCCTCGGCTCTTCGCACCCGGTGGACACGAGAAAGGGCCGGCACATGTCAGGAATTCCCTAGCCGACAGATGTCGTGCTCCGCGGTCCCCCCGATCCTGGTCGGCCCGACCGACCACCCCGTCAATAACCCCGAGAACGTCCGTAGCCTCTACGGCGTGCCAGCACAGAAAGGCCCGACCTTTGTCTGACTTACAGTCGGCGTCGAGCAGCACCACTGCCATACCGGAGAAATCCTCCAAGCCCGGCCTGCAGGGCCGGATGGGGACGACGGCCCTCGTCCTGACCGTGCTCGCCGTGGCCGCGCCGCTGGCCAGCGTGTCCGGGGTCTTCCCGGTCGTCATCGGCTTCGGTGGCTCCGCCGCGCCGATCGCCTATCTGATCGCCACGGGCATCTTGGTGGCATTCGCCGCCGGCCTGGCCACGATGTCGAAGTACGTGCCCAATCCCGGCGCTTTCTATGCCTACGTCACCTCGGGCCTCGGGAAACGCGCGGGCCTCGGCGGCGCGTTCCTCGCGATCTTCGCCTACTGGCTGATGTCCACGGCGAGCTACGCGTTCCTGGGGTCGGCCACCAACCGGCTCATCGTGCATTTCGGCGGACCTGACATCGCCTGGTACTGGTGGCAGATCATCGGCTGGGTGTTCGTCGGTTTCCTCGGTTACCGCAACATCGAACTGTCGGCCAAGGTGCTCACGGTCGCGATGGTGCTCGAGGTCGCGATCGTGCTGGTCTTCGACATCGCCGTGATTGCTCGCGGTGGATCCGAGGGCCTGGGCATCCCGCTCATCACCTCCGAGACGTTCAGCTCCGGCAACATCGGCATCGCCGTCCTGTTCTGTGTGCTGTGCTTCATCGGCTTCGAATCGACGGCGATCTTCCGTGAGGAGGCACGTGACCCGGAGAAGACCGTTCCGCGGGCCATGTACCTCTCGGTGCTGCTGGTGGGTGTCTTCTACGCGATCAGCGTCGCGCTGATGATCCTGGCCTACGGCCAGAACGACGTCGCGGACGTCGTCGAGGAGAACTCGGCCGGGATGTTCGACGAAGCACTCGGCGCCTACGCCGCGCCGATCTTCATGGACATCTGCGCGATTCTGGTGGTGAACTCGGTCCTGGCCTCGCAGATCGCCCTGATGAACATGCTGTCGCGGTACCTGTACTCGCTGGGCAACGACGGCGTGCTGCCCAGATCCCTCGGACAGGCCCACCCCAAGCACCGCTCCCCCTACCGTGCCTCACTGGTGGTGACCGCGATGATCGGCCTGCTCGGCGCGCCGTTCATCTTCATCGCATCCGAGCCGATGGACCTCTACGCCAAGATGATCGGTGTCGGAACCTACGCCGTCGCCGTGCTGATGATGTTCGCCAGCATCGCCGTCCTGGTGTTCTTCCGCCGCAACCCGCAGCCCGACGCCTCCCCGCTGAAGACCACTGTGGCGCCCATGGTCGCGATCGCCGGCTTCGGCCTCGTGCTGTACCTGGCGACGACGAACATGGACCTGATCAGCGGCCTGACCGGCGGTCTGGCAGTGGCCCTGGTGATCCTGACGTACCTGGTGATCGTCGCCGGCGCGGTGCTCGCGACGGTGTACCGGAAGACCAAGCCGGAGGTCTTCCAGCGGATCGGCCGTCAGGACCTCTGAGTCGCAGGAACGAATCGGCCCCACATGCTCATCGAGCATGTGGGGCCGTTTCGTTTCTGTGAGCTAGCTCAGTTCGCGCAACACCTGGTCGAGCTCGGTGAGGAACTGCTCGGCGTTGGCGGCGCTGAAAGGCAGCGGCGGCCGGACCTTGAGGATGTTCTCGTCGGTTCCGCTGGTGCTGACCAGGATTCGGCGATCGCGCAACCCGTTGACCACGGCCAGCGCCGCCGCTTCGTCGGGAGCACCGGTCTCGGGATCGACGAGGTCGGCAGCCAGGAACAGGCCGGCGCCACGCGGCTGCACGAGGAACGAATAGCGCTGCGACAGCTCGACCAGACCTTCCCGCATCTGCTTGCCCACCGTCTGCGCGTTCTGCTGCAGACCCTCCTGCTCGAGCACGTCCAGCGTCGCGGTGGCGGCGGCGATGCACACGCTGTTGCCGGCAAAGGTGTTGAAGTAGCGGATGTCCCTGCCGAACTGCACGAGATGCTCGCCGCGCGCGACCACCGCCGAGATCGGCAGGCCGTTGCCCATCGGCTTACCCATGGTCACCAGATCCGGCGTCAGACCGTGCCGTTGGTAGCCCCACATCTCGTCGCCGCTACGGGCGAATCCGGACTGCACCTCGTCGGCGATGAACAGGCCGCCGGCACGGTGCACGATGTCGATGCTGGGGGCGAGGAATCCCGCCGGCTCGGGCACCAGGCCGTCGCTGGCGAACAGCGGGTCGACGATCAGTGCCGCCAGGCGCATGCCGTGCCGCTCGATCTGCGCCACAGCGGCTTCCACACTGGCGGCGAAGCGGTTCCCCGCCTCGGTCACGTCACCGCTGGAGACGCCCTCGGGCGCCGGTACGGTCACCGTCCGCAATCCGAGCGGGACGTTCTTGCCCAGGCTCGGGGAGAACTCCGCGACGGTCGCGGTGATGCCGTGATACGCGTTGGAGGTGACGATCACCGCGTCGTTACCGGTGGCATAGCGTGCGATTCGAAGTGCGAGGTCGTTGGCCTCACTTCCCGAGCACGCGTACATGATCTTGTCGAGGCCCTCGGAGTGCGTCGCCAGAATGCGTTCGCTGTAGTCGAGAACCTGAGTGGTCAGGTAGCGCGTGTTGCTGTTGAGCACCGCGGCCTGGGTGGCGATCGCCTCGACGACCCGCGGGTGGCAGTGCCCGACGCACGGCACGTTGTTGTATGCGTCGAGGTAGCTGTTGCCCTCCGAGTCGTAGAGGTGCACGCCGGAAGCACGCGCCACCTCGACCGGTTTGCGGTAGAACAGCTTCATACTCGGCCCGAGGACCTCCTGCCTGCGCGCCACCATGGTGCGCAGCTGAGGCGACAACTCCTCGGCGGAGTTGGGATCGAACGCGTTGGGCATCAGGTTGATCGGCGACATGACATGTTCCTTCCATTGTGGGGAACCGGCGACAACGCGTCGTCAGGCGGTCATCGCCCGCGTCTGCGCCACAACCGGGGTTCGATGATTCGCGGCGTCGTGGTGGTGATCAACTTCTTGAGCACCTTGTTGACGTTGATGTTCACTCCGCGTTCCTGCGCGTCCTCGACATGCTCGACCGCGAACCGCACCACGGCGCCGCCGACGGAGCGGAACGGTTCGGGCGGAAGGTATTCCGAGGGCCCATGGGTCAGCGGTGAGGTGGTGTCCGCGTCCTTGATCCCCAGCACCCGCCGGCCCAGCACGCGGCCCAGGTAGGCCGTCGGCGCGACGCCGTTGCCGGAGATGCCGCTGGCGTAGTGGACGGTTCCGTGGTCGCCGAGACTGCCGATGAACGGGAGGTGCGACGGAGCCCGGTCGACCACGCCGCTCCAGGCGTGGGTGATCTTCGCGTCGGCGAACTCCGGGAACCAACGGTGCATGTCGCGCACGATGGCCCGCATCGACTTCGGGTCGTAGAGGACGGGGGCGGTGACCTTGCCGGCGGGACCCAGCGGTCCACCGCCGCGTCCGAACACCAAGCGGCCTTCCGGGGTGACCTGCATGTGGTGCACAGACAGCCGCTGGTCGCCGAAGCCGCACTGCGCGAACGCCCGATCGAGGATCCGGTCGCCCAGCGGCTCGGTGACGACGATGGAGCTGCCGATGGGCACGAAGGCCCGGCGCAACTCGCGCACGCTGCCCATCCACGCACCGATCGCCAGCACGACCTGATCGGCCGTGACACAGCCCGCCGAGGTCCGCACCCGGCAGGGCTTGCCCCGGTCCAGCCCGGTCATCGGGGTGCCCTCGTAGATCTTGGCGCCCATCTGCAGCGCGACCCGGCGCAGCCCGCGGGCGAGAATCGCCGGCTGCAGCGTCGCGCCGTCGGTCTGCGTGGCACCGGCCAGCGGCATCTGAGATCCGGTGCGGCGCCGCAGTTCCGGACCGTCAACCTCGACGAGTAGATCGCCGCGCCCGTGTTCCTTGCATGCCGCCACCGCGTTGCGCCATTTGCCGACCTGGTACTGCGTGACCGCGGCCTTGGTCATGCCGTTGCGGCGGATCTGCGCGTCGATACCGTGCTCTTCGCAGAAGTCGACCACGCGGTCGATCGCCCAGGAGGAGCGTTGCGCCAGCCGCAGCCCCTCGGTGACACCGTAGAGCCGGATCAGCACGTCGAGCTCGTCGTGCCAGCCCGTCGTGTGTCCGCCGTTGCGGCCGCTGGCCCCGAACCCGCACGCCTCGGCCTCGATGATCACCACCCGGGTGTCGGGAGCCTGCTCGAGGATCTCGATCGCGGTCCACAGGCCGAGGTAACCGCCGCCCACGATGCACACGTCGGCGGCGACATCCCCGACCAGCGGCGGGCATGCCGGCTGATCCTCGGTGCTCATGGCCTCGTCCAGCCAGTAGACGGCCCCGGTGAGCGGAATCGCGCCGGTCTTCTTCGTCATGGTGAATCTCCAGATTCCTGTGGTGATAACGCGCGCAGGGGGTCTCGTCGATGGCCGTACACGCGGCGCCGTGGGCGGTTCCGACGGTTTACCGGGACGCGGCGGCTTTGCCGGTCTGGCGCTTCGCCGGCGCCTTGCCGTTGGACTCGACGGCTGCGGTCGGCTGGTGGCGGTAGTACGGAACCTCTTCGCGCGGAAGCATTCCCTTGCCCAGGATCTGGTCGGCGGCCTTCTCCGCGATCATCATCACCGGGGCGTAGAGGTTGGCGTTCGGCATGATCGGCATCACCGAGGCGTCGACCACCCGCAGGCCGTCCACACCGTGGACCCGCATCGTGTCGGGATGGACCACCGCGTCCTCGCCGATACCCATCTTGGCCGTGCCACACGGGTGGTAGGACGTCTCGGCGTCCTGCGCCACCCATTGCAGGATCTCTTCGTCGGTCTTGACACCGGGGCCGGGCGACAGCTCGCCACCGTTGAAGGGGGCGAATCCGCGCTGGTTGAGGATGTCCCGTGCGATGTGGACGACCTCGATCCACTCTTTGCGGTCCTGCTCGGTGGACAGGTAGTTGAACTTCAGGATCGGGTGTGCGGACGGATCGGCCGAACGCAGCTTGACGTGGCCGACCGACGTCGGGGTCTGCGGTGCGATGTTGATCTGGTAGGCGTGTGGTGTCGGTGCGGGCGAACCGTCGTTGCGCACTCCGACGGGCAGCAGGGTCAGCATCTGGTTGGGCATCACGACGTCGTCGTTGGACCGCACGAAGCCGCCCGCCTCGAAATGGTTGGTGGCGCCGACACCCTTGCGGCCGAACAGCCACTTGAGCCCGATGCTGGGCCAGTTCACCGGCTTCAGGTACGGCATGATCGACACCGGCTGCGTACAGGCGTACATCACGAAGGCTTCCAGGTGATCCTGGAGGTTCTCGCCCACTCCGGGCAGATCGTGGACCACGCGGATACCGAGGCGGCGCAGTTCCTCGGCGTTGCCGACGCCCGAGAGTTGCAGCAGCTGAGGTGAATTGAACGCCCCACCGGAGAGAATGACCTCGGCGCTGCGGATGATGCGCTTTCCGCCACGGCGCGATGCGATCTCCACACCCACGGCCTTGGTGCCCTCGAACACCACGCGGGTGACCAGCGCGCCGGTCACCACGTGCAGGTTCTTGCGGTCTCGCACGGTGTCGACGTAGGCGCGCGCCGAGGAGTACCGCTCGCCCCCGGCGATGTTGCGGTCGAACGACGAGAACCCTTCCTGGCGGTAGCCGTTGACGTCGTCGACGACCTCGTAGCCCGCCTGTCGCACGGAGTCGAAGAAGGCGCCGAACAGCGGACCGTCGGCGGGGCTGGCGGAGACCGGGATGGGCCCGGAGCGGCCGCGGTACACGTCGTTGACGTCGGAGGACAGGTAGCGCTCGCAGCGCTTGAAGTACGGCAGGACGCTGGCGTAGTCCCAGTCCTGCAAACCGGGAAGTTCGCCCCACTGGTCGAAGCTCAGCGGGTTGCCACGCTGGAAGAACATGCCGTTGATGGAACTGGAGCCACCCATGAGCTTGCCCCGGTAGTGCTCGATGCGACGGTTGTTGAGCCACGGCTCGGGCTCGGACTTGAACTGCCAGTCGTAGAACGACTTTCCGAACATGAACAGGAACGCCGAGGGCACGCGGACCGGCAGGTCGAATCGGGAGCTGCGGTGTCCCGCCTCGATGACGAGGACTTCCGCCGAACCGTCGGCGGTCAGCCGGTTGGCCAGCGCACAGCCTGCCGAGCCGCCACCCACGATGATGTAGTCGTACGTCTTGTCTGCCATGGGCGGGTCTCCTCTGTCGGCGAGTTCGTCGCTGCCGGGGGGGTCGGGACGGAGGTCTACGGCGAGCCCATCCGTTGCGTCACGTGGGGGGAACACTATCCCCTTGATCGTCGATTGTAAACAATCTCCAATCGGTGCGCAGGATGAACCGGAGGCTTCGGCAGCTCTGCGTTCGGCCCGGCTGCATGGCAACCCGCAGCGCCGACAGGCCCGTCGTCCGCCGTTTGTTCCCGGCGGCCGATACAATGAGCCGTTCTATGTCCATCGCGCGGGGAGCCCAACAGGCGTCGGCGTAAGGGAGCAGCTTGGTCGGAGGAAGGCGCAATGGCGTTCGATTCAATCCAGTCACTCTCGCTGACAACGGCGCCCGGCCGGATCGCGGACCTGCTCCGTTCTGCGATCCTGGACGGCAGCTTCGCGCCGGGCGCGCAGCTCACCGAGTCGCAACTGGCCGAACGCCTCAACGTCAGCCGTGGGCCGGTCCGCGAGGCGATGCAGCGTCTGGTCCAGGAGGGACTGCTCTGGACCAAGCCACATCACGGCACCTTCGTGGTCGAGCTCGGCACCGACGACGTCCCTGACATCTATCTCGCCCGCCGGGCCGTCGAGGGCACCGCCGCGATCCGGGTGATGAGCCGTCCGGACAAGAGCCGCGCGTTCAAAGCCCTCGAAGGGGCGCTGGCCGAGGTTCGGCAGGCGGTGAGTAACGGCGACTGGAACGAGATGGTCACCGCAGACCTCAATTTCCACGAGGTGCTGGTCGCCGAAGCCGGCAGTGAACGATTGAGCCGGATGTTCCGCACTTTGACCGCCGAGACGCAGCTGTGTATGGCCGCGTTCCTCGAAGGCGACTCCACCTGGGTCAAGGGGCTGGGCGCCGAGTACAAGGGCCTGATCGCGGCGATGCGCCGCGGCGACAAGGCCGACGTGCTGGCGAGGATCGACCAGCACTTCGAACTCGACGAGAACCTGAACTACTACGGCGACGCCTACTCCCACGTGCGTCCGGCCGTGGACCCGCCCGCCGCCAAGTAACAGGCCTCCTCGCCGCGCCGGCCCGCTCCGGGACCGGCCGATTCCGCGTGCGCCCACGCCCTTCTCCGCCCGAACCGCGCAGCCTGCTTGTGTTGTGTATTGTCTACATTCAACATCTTCTCGCCCGGCGAGCGCCCCATCTCCCCGGTACGCCATCTGCTCGGCTGCCGTGGGCGGGCTCGCCACCGACTGTTCGGAGACATCACTGATGGCACAACTGAGTCCGGCACTGAAGCAAGCCACCCCCGTGGTCGTCGACCACGCCAAGGGCAGCTGGATCTACGGAACCGACGGCGAGGCGTACCTCGACTTCACCACGGGCATCGGTGTGACCAGCACGGGCCACTGCCACCCGAAGGTCGTCGAAGCCGCACGCGAGCAGGCCGGCAAGATCATCCACGCGCAGTACACCACCGTGATGCACCAGCCGCTGCTGGCCCTGACCGAGAAGCTCGGTGAGAAGCTGCCCGACGGACTCGACTCGGTCTTCTACGCAAACTCGGGATCGGAGGCCGTCGAGGCGGCGATCCGGCTCGCCCGGATGGCCACCGGCCGCCCCAACATCGTGGTGTTCCAGGGCGGCTTCCACGGCCGCACCGTCGCGGCCGCGTCGCTGACCACCGCGGGCACCAAGTTCTCCGCCGGATTCGCCCCGCTGATGGCGGGCGTCCACATGACGGCGTTCCCCTACGCGTACCGCTACGGCATGAACGAGGACGAGGCGGTCCGCTTCGCGCTGCGTGAGCTCGACTACCTCTTCCTGACCCGCACCGCACCCAACGACACCGCGGCGATGCTCATCGAACCGGTACTCGGTGACGGCGGCTACCTGCCGACGCCCCCGGCCTTCCTGGAGGGGCTGCGGGAACGCGCCGACGCGCACGGGATCCTGCTGATCGTCGACGAGGTCCAGGCGGGCGTGGGCCGCACCGGCCGGTTCTGGGGCCACCAGCACTCCACCGTGCGGCCCGACATCGTGATCACCGCCAAGGGCATCGCCTCGGGCTTCCCCATCTCGGCAATCGCGGCGTCGACCGACACGATGGCCAAGGCATGGCCCGGCTCTCAGGGCGGCACCTACGGCGGCAACGCCGTGGCCGCGGCCGCGGGCGTGGCCACCCTGGCGGTCATCGACGAGGAGGGACTGGTCGAGAACGCCGGCAAGCGCGGCGATCAGTTGCTCGCCGAGCTGAAGACCATCGGTGATCGCTTCGACGTCATCGGCGATGTGCGGGGCTGCGGACTGATGCTCGGCATCGAGTTCACCGCCGCAGACGGCACCCCGGACACTGCCACCGCGGCGGCCGTGCAGCAGGAGACCACCCGCCACGGGCTCCTCACGCTGACGTGCGGTCCGGCCGGCAACGTCATCCGGCTCATCCCGGCTCTGGTGGTCACCGAGGAGGAGATCACCCTCGGCGCACAGCGTTTCGAGCAGGCCGTGGCCGCCGTCGTGGCACGCTGACCTTCCGGCGGCGGCGCGGCGGCCGGATCAGGCCAGGCCTTTGAGCATCAGGTTCCAGTACATGAAGGGCAGCCCGTGCTTCTTCAGGTACCAGTACGCCCGGTGCGGCTTGACCGGATCGAGCAGCGGGAACGACGGCGTGATGTTCAGGTCGTAGTCGAACTCCGCGAGCAGCATGTCGCGTGCGGACGTGACGATCGGGCACGATCCGTAGCCGTCATACCTGGCGGTCAGGGGCCGGCCGGCCAGGTGTGCCTCGATGTTCTCGACCACCACGGGCGCCTGCTTGCGGATCGCGGCACCGGTCTTGGAGTTCGGTGAGGACCCGGCGTCACCGAGGCTGAACACGTTGGGGTAGCGCACATGCTGCATCGTGTGCTTGTCGATCTCCACGTAGCCTCCTGCGTCACCGGTCGACAGCGGGCCGGCCTTGATCCAGTCCGGAGCCGACTGCCGTGGCGCCACATGGAGCACGTCGTAGGCCAGCATCGACTCGGTCCCGCGCTCGGCGCCGGAGGTGACACCCACCTTGTGCGCGGCCGCGTCGACGGAGGTCACCTCGCTCGCGGTGTGGACGGTGATGCCGTAGTCCGCCGCGATCGTATCCAGACTGTCGGCGATCGCCGGGATCCCGAACAACCGCGGTGTCGGTACCACCAGGTGCACGTCGATGTTGTCGAGCACGCCTTGGGCGCGCCAGTAGTCGGCCGCCAGGTAGGCGATCTTCTGTGGCGCGCCGGCACACTTGATCGGACCCGAGGGCATCCCGAAGACCGCTGTGCCCGAACGCAGCTCGCGGATGAACTCCCAGGTCTTCGGCGCCAGATCGATCCGGTAGTTCGACGACACCCCGTCCTTGCCGAGTGCCTCGGATAACCCCTCGGTGCGATCCCAGTCCAGCTGGATGCCGGGGCAGACCACGACTACGTCGTACTCGTAGTCCGTCCCGTCGGCGCAGGTGACCGTGTTGTTGTCCGGGTCGACCGACGCGGCCGCCTTCTTGATCCAGGTCGCGCCCTTGGGCATGACCGAGGCCTCCGGGCGGGCGGTGGTCGAGGCTTTCGCCTGACCGCCGCCGACCAGCGTCCACAGCGGCTGGTAGAAGTGCACGTCCGACGGCTCGATGACCGCGACGTCGGAGTGCCCCTTGCGCAGCAGTCGGGCTGCTACCGAGATGCCGGCGGTGCCACCGCCGACGATGACGACTTTGTGCTTCGCAGTTGTCATATCAGTTGTTCTTCCCCGTGATGCTCAGGCGTTCTGGTGCGCGGCCTCCCAGGCGCCGTAGCCGCCCAGGATGTCGCTGACATCGACGAATCCGTTGCGCCGCAACAGACTTGCGGCCACCGACGAGCGGTAGCCACCGGCGCAGTACACGACGGTCGGCTTGGCCGGGTCGAGTTCGCCCAGCCGGGACGGCAACTGCCCCACCGGGATCGACACCGCGCCCGGGACCGTTCCCGCGGCGATCTCACCGGGGTTGCGCACGTCGACGACCTGCAGGTCGGGCAGCGCCGCCGTACGCTCGTCGAACGCCTGGGCCGTCAGACGGGATGCCACCACGACGTCGTCGGAGTGGTCGAACATCGCCTCGAACGGGTTCTTCAGGTAACCGACGACCCGGTCGAAGCCGATGCGGGCCAGTCGTGTCTTGGCTTCGAGCTCGGCTCCGGGCTCGGTGAACAGCACGATGTCGACCTCGGTGGGCACCACCGAGCCGGCGAACTCGGCGTAGCGGCCCTCCAGCCCGATGTTGATGGCGCCGCGCAGGTGACCGAGCGCGAACTCCTCGGGGCCGCGGCCGTCCACCAGGATCGCGCCGGCGTCCATCGCCTCGCGGATCTGGTCGTAGCTCAGCGCGGCCGGCACCTCGGATTCGGCCAGCAGCTCGCGGTCCTTGCGATTGAGTACCGCGTCGTAGACGAAGTAGGCCGGTGCGGGCGGCTGCCCCTCGGTGACCAGCGCCATGAACGTGGCCTTGTCCGCGGCGCGCAGCGCGTAGTTGGTCTGTTTCTGCTCGCCGATGGTCGACGACAGCTCGGTGGACAGGTTCTTGCCGCACGCCGAACCGGCGCCGTGGGCCGGGAACACCCGGGTTTCGTCGGGCAGCGTCATCAGCTTGTTGTGCAGCGAGTCGTACAGCTTCTCGGCCAGCTCCTCGCGGGTGAAGCCGATCGAGGCCAGCAGGTCCGGCCGGCCGACGTCGCCGATGAACAGCGCGTCTCCGGTCAGGACGCCGTAGGGCACCTCGTCGCCGGCGTGCTCGTAGACCACGATGCTCATCGACTCCGGGGTGTGGCCGGGGGTGTGGCGGAACTCCAGCGTCACGTCACCCAGTGAGTAGCGCTCGCCGTCGGCGACGCCCATGGACTCGAACTCGGTCTCGGCGACCGAGGAGTACACGATCCTGGCGCCGGTGGCCTCGGCCAACTCCAGGTGGCCGGACAGGAAGTCCGCGTGGAAGTGCGTCTCGATGACCAGCTCGATGGTGTAGCCGTTGTCCTTGGCGTCGGCCAGGTACTCGGCGATGTCGCGCTGAGGGTCGACAACGACTGCACGACGGGTCTTTTCGTCGGCAACCAGATAGGACGCATGCGACAGGCAGTCCAGGTAGTACTGGATGAACTTCACGGTGACGGACCTTTCGTCTCGGGTGGTCGGGTCGTGTTCCTGACCCCAGGGTGCCTATACCCCTCTGGGTATGTCAAGTACCCTAGGGGGTATGCGCATTCCGGCTTGCATGTACCCCTGGGGGTATGTGTAACCTCGTTGTCACCATACCCCCGGTGGTATCCGTCCGACCCACCGCCTCCCCACCCCGAAAGGACCGCGACGTGACTTCTGCCGCCTCGACCCCGGCCACCGTGGACTGCCACGACCTCGACCAGCTGCTCACCTCGGACACCCCGCTGCGGGTGATCGACGTGCGGACGCCCGGCGAGTTCGAGACCGCCCACATCGCCGGCTCCTATAACGTGCCGCTGGACCTGCTGCGCGAGCACCGCGACGAGATCGCCGAGCACCTCGACCAGCAGGTCGTCCTGGTCTGCAAGTCCGGCCAGCGCGCCGGTCAGGCCGAGGCCACGCTGCGCGAGGCCGGGCTGTGCAACGTGCACATCCTCGACGGCGGCATCACGGCCTGGGAGGCCAAGGGCTTCGCCGTCAACCGCGGGACTCAGCGCTGGGACCTCGAGCGTCAGGTGCGCCTGGTGGCCGGCTCGATCGTCCTGACCAGCATCCTGGGCAGCATCGCCGTGCCCAAGCTCAAGTGGGTCGCCGGCGCCATCGGCGGCGGACTGACCTTCGCCGCGGTGTCCAACACCTGCGCCATGGGCACGCTGCTGGGCAAGCTGCCCTACAACCGTGGCAACGCCTGTGACGCGCCGAACGTCGTTGCCCAGCTGGTGGAACGGTGATCGCGCTGGCCGTCGGCCTGGCCGTCTTCGTCGGTATCGCCCTCGGACTGCTCGGCGGCGGCGGGTCGATCCTGACCGTGCCGTTGCTGGCCTACGTCGGCGGGATGGACGCCAAGCAGGCCATCGCCACCTCGCTGCTGGTGGTCGGCGTCACCAGCCTGGTCGGGGCGATCTCCCATGCCCGCGCCGGGCGGGTGCAATGGCGCACCGGCCTCATCTTCGGCGCCGCGGGCATGGCCGGCGCGTACGCCGGTGGATTGCTCGCCCGGTTCATCCCCGGCACCGTCCTGTTGATCGGCTTCGCGGTGATGATGATCGCCACCGCGGCGGCCATGCTGCGCGGACGCAAGAACGTCGACGCGCCCGCGCAGGGCCAACGCCTTCCAGTGCCCAAGGTCATCGCCGAGGGCCTGGTGGTCGGTCTGGTGACCGGCCTGGTGGGCGCGGGCGGTGGCTTCCTGGTGGTGCCGGCGCTGGCGCTGCTGGGCGGACTGCCGATGCCCATCGCCGTCGGCACCTCGCTGATCGTGATCGCGATGAAGTCGTTCGCCGGCCTGGCCGGCTACCTGTCCAGCGTCCAGATCAACTGGACCGTGGCGCTCGCGGTGACCGCGGCGGCCGTGGTCGGCAGCCTCATCGGCGCCCGGCTGACAGCCAAGGTCGACCCCGACTCGCTGCGAAAGGCGTTCGGTTGGTTCGTCCTTGGGATGTCGTCGGTCATCCTGGCCCAGGAGATCCATCCGGTTGTCGGTATCGCCGCCGCAGCGCTGACCGCCGTCGCCGGAGCCGTCACCCTGGCCTGCGCTCGCACAGCGCACTGCCCGTTGCGCCGCCTCTCCCCCGGCGGACCCTCCGCTGGATCGCCGGCATGAGCGTCGACACGAACACAGCCGCCGTGGCCGGTCCGGCGCCGGCCACCGAGCGCAGGTGCGCCATGGGCGGCGACGAAGCAGCCGTCGCCGCTGTGCTCAACCGGCTGCGCCGGGCTCAGGGCCAGCTGCGCGCCGTCATCTCGATGATCGAGCAGGGGCGCGAATGCAAGGACATCGTCACCCAGCTCGCCGCGGTGTCGCGGGCACTGGACCGGGCCGGTTTCAAGATCGTCGCGAGCGGCCTCCGGGAATGTCTGGCCGGGGAAACCGCCGACGGTCGGGAGCCCATGAGCGAGGCGGAGCTGGAGAAGTTGTTCCTGGCGCTCGCGTGACCTGACCGGGAACCAGACCCCTCCGGCGCCCCGAACGGCGCGCTAACGTAGCCGGGTGACTACCGCAGCGGATGGTCCGACCGAAGCCGCGGCACGCATCCGACCGATCGTGCTTTCCCATGCGGCGGATCTCTTCGCCGAGCGCGGCCCGGCGGCGACAACCCTGCGGGACATCGCCGCCCGGTCGAAGATCAACGCGGGCCTGATCTTTCGTCACATCGGAAAGAAGGACGCCGTGGTGGCGGCCGTGCTGGACCACCTCGCCGCCGACCTGGTGACCGCACGTGACACCGGTATGCCGCCGGAGGAGATCGAAGCCCGGGCAGAACGGAGCTGGCGGGTCATCGCCCGTGCGCTACTGGACGGATACGACGTCGGCGGGCTGCAGCATCGATTCCCCAACATCGAGCAACTCGTCACGGCCGCCCGCGAAGACTGCGACGACGACTATGCGGCCCGGGTCGCCACCGCCGATGCGCTCGCCCTCCAACTCGGCTGGCGGCTGTTCGGCCCGTTCCTGCGGACCGCGACCGGGCTGTCCGAGCGTCGTGGGCGTGCCCTTCCGAAACCGGTTGCCGGTGCGCTCGGCGACCGTCTCACCGACCCACGCGGCCTGCCTCGGGACTGAGCCGGCTCCGACAGGGTGAATCGACAGACGCCGTCAGCCCTCGTCAGCGACTCCTCCCGGGGGTGGGATCGCCCGCACCGGAGCCGCCGATATGTCGGCGCCGCCGCACGGATGTCACAGTCAACCAACCGGCCGAGACCAGAAAGTAGAAGGCGCCGAACGCGGCGTACGGAGCGATGTCGGCGACGCCAGGCACCTGCTGGGCACCGGCCTCCCGCAGGAACATCGCCCCGGCGAACGTCGATTGCGCGCCACTGACGATCATGACCCACTGGCCGCCGGCGAGCTTCCACCGGCGGACCGCCGTCGCGAGCTGCAACAGCCCCGACAGACCGGCCCAGACACCGAAGACGCCCAGGACCGCGTTCATGCTCACCGCCAGAGCGCAGGCCACGGCGACGGTGGTCACGCCACTGACCACGGCATTGAACGTCTGGGTGGGATTGCGTCGGTGACCGCCGTTGCGCCGGGCATCGACGAGGTTGGCCAGGGCATCCCAGGCCGGATACGCCAACAGCAAGGCGCCTGCGACCATCGTCGACTGGGAGCCGACCGCCACGGCGGCGACGACCCAGACGAACGAAACCACACCGCGCAGGGCGTAGTAGGACCTCAGCCAGCGGTCGGTGTCTGCAGAGCTGCGTTCGGTGAGCGTGTCGTTTGCCATCGTCTCTCCTCCAGCGAGGCGGGATGCACGCAGTGCGCCCATACCTCCTGTTGTGCCACAAGGGGTTTCGGAATCAACACCCGTGGGACGACGCTGTGACACGGATTGCCGGCCTACGCAGCGGACATCAGGACGAAGATCGGATGCGCATTGTAGTCAGCCGACTACACTCTATTGTAGTCAGCTGACTACAGCAAGGGCTCGCTGTAACCAGCGCGGAAAACGTCCTCCGTATCGACCCGGAATGCGATAAGAAGGGAGGAGCGGCGCTGTCCAGATCGGTGCCCCATCGACGCCGATGCGGCACGGCCGTGTTTCTTTGCGTGTAAAACACAGCGCAACAACATAATTCATTTCTGTGAATCGCCGCCGGCGACGCGGCGCGTCAATGGGTTCAGAACCCAGAGGGGGTTGGCGATGGGGATTGACAAGCGAATCGGCACCATTTTCGCGAAGGCTTCGGCGGTGCCCGGCGCGGTGGCACTGGCGATGGCGGCTGTTGGGAGCGCGGCGATACCCGCGTCGGCGCAGGAGTGCCCGGATGTCGAGGTGATCTTCGCCCGCGGCACCCATGAGGCACCGGGGGTGGGTCCGACCGGAGAGGCATTCATCGACGCGCTACGGCCGCAGATCGGCGACAGATCGCTGGCCGTGTACCCGGTCAACTATCCGGCCATCGACCAATGGGCGACCGGTGTCGACGGCGTCCGGGACGCCAGCACCCGGATCCTGTCGATGTCAAGTACTTGTCCTACTACGGATCTGGTGTTGGGCGGCTACTCGCAGGGAGCGGCGGTTGCCGGCTTCGTCACCTCGGCGGCAGTGCCCGACGGCGTCGACCCCAATACCGTCCCCAAGCCGTTGCAACCCGAGGTCGCCGACCACGTCGCGGCGGTCGTGCTGTTCGGGATGCCGAATCCCCGGGCGATGAACTTCCTGGGCGAGCCGCCGGTGACCATCGGTCCGCTGTACGTGTCGAAGACCGCGACGCTGTGCGCCTTCGAGGATCCGGTGTGTTCTGACGGCCTGAACTTCGCCATGCACCACCCCAATACCTACAACGGCAATCTGACCCAGCAGGGCGCCGCGTTCGCCGCCAGTCGACTCGACAGTGCCGACGTGGATACCGACGCAGATGCGGTGCCGCGCTGAGCTGTTACCCGCTCACACCCCGGCCGGGGGCCACACCACCATCACGACGAGTACCGCCACGGTCAGCACCAGCAGTGTGCCACCGAGCAGAACCGGCACGCGGGTCGCCGGTAGGTCGTCCCCGCGGCGCATGGCCGACTGGACCTGCTGCCAGCGCCGAACGGCCAGGATCGCCAACAGTCCGCCGGCGGCGGTCAGCGTCAGGCTCAGCGCGTGGCGCACTCCCGGGATTCCGAACGACGGCAGGAACTGAACGACGGCGATGCCGGCGGCGATCAACGCCAGTGCCGTGCGGATCCACGCGAGGAAGGTCCGCTCGTTGGCCAGCGTGAAGCGGTAGTCCGGTTCTTCCTCGGAGCTCATCGGGTCGGGGCTTCCTCGACCGGAGCGGTGCCACGGCAGTCGATGGTCTGGATACCGTGCGCCATGGAGACATCGTAGGTCCCCGGGAATACCCCCGTGGGTAACATGGCTGTACCCATTCGAGGAAAGGAGTCGCTCCATGGTCGGTGACGAGGATGCGATCGCAGCGGTGCTCAACAGGCTCCGCAGGGCCCAGGGTCAACTCTCGGGGGTGATCTCGATGATCGAGCAGGGCCGCGAGTGCAAGGAAGTCGTCACCCAATTGGCAGCGGTCTCGCGCGCGCTGGACCGGGCCGGTTTCAAAATCGTCGCCACCGGGTTACGGGAGTGCCTGACGGGCGACACCGCCGACGGTCAGCAGCCGATGACGGAAGCCGAGCTGGAGAAGCTCTTCCTGGCGCTGGCCTGATCGCTCGGTGGGTGCAGACACGATCGAAGCGCCTACTCCTCGGCTACCAGCTGACCAGGAACAACAGCGCACCGACGACCGTCGCGGCGAACACCACCGTGGCGGCGCCGAGCACCATCACTTCCCTTGGCCCTGCCGCCGTGTCCGAACTGTCCCGAATCGAGCGCGACCGGCGACGGCCCAGCCACAGGACCAGCAGTGCCAGCAGCGCGGCCGTGACTGCCAGCACCGTGCGTCCCGGGCCCAGCGGCCCGTGTTCGCGCAGTAACACCAGCGCGCCGCCGACCAGGAACCCGAACGAGGTTCTCTCCCACGACAGCAGAGTGCGCTCCGCGGGCAGACCCGGCTTTGCTGGTTCGTGGCGCGTCATCGTCGATATCCGCCCATCGCCGATCAGCCTACGTCGGTCGCGACCGCTCCCGCCTCCACCTGCGGGGTTCCGTCGGGCCCGCGCATGATCAGCCCGAGTCGCTCGAAGGCGTCGAGCCATCCACCCATCGGCCAAGTGCCCCACCGGCGGTGGTAGATGCGCGCGTTGCGCACGATGTCGTGCAGATGACGCACCGGTGGATCGTCCACCGGGTGGTACTGGTGGAAGGCGTGGGCCCCACCGACCCACCTCATCGGCACTCCTGCGGCGGCGGCGCACCGGGCGAAGTCGGTGTCCTCGCCGCCGTAGCCGACATACTGCTCACAGAAACCACCGACACGCTCCCAGGCGTCGGCGCCCACCGCGAACGACAGCGACCAGAACAACGCGTAATCGGTTGACGGCTCGACGCTTTCGTCCGGTGGATGCGGACGTGCGGGATGGGGTCGCACCATGCGATCGAGCGAGGTGAGGTCGTAACCGCCCGGTCCCGCGGGGGGCAGGTAGGTGACCGGCCCACACAGCAGAGCGCCCCGGTGCTCGGGCGCCGCGGCGACCCGGCGGTAGCGGCCGACCAGTTCGGGCGAGGGGATGCAGTCGACGTCGAGGAACACCAACAGTTCTGCGCCGGCGGCCAGGGCGCTGCGGGCACCGGCGTTACGGGCCGCCGCCAGCGGCAGCGGTGCGCCCGCAGGGAAGTCGACCACCTGGGCGCCGTATTCCTCCTGCCGGACCACCGAGACGATGTCGGGGTCACCGAGCGCGACGATGACATGGCGGTCCGCGGCCTGTGCACTGCGGGTGATGCCCCGAATCTGGTTGCGCAGGTGGGAATGACGACCGTGCACCGCGGTGACGACCACGGTTCTCACGGCCGCCCCGACCCGGCCCGGCACCGCGCTGCGGTCGCCTCGATCGCCTCGGCTGCGCGTGCCCCGGCGCCGTCGACCTGCCACCGGCGCCACCGCGCGGGATCTGCCGCCCGCGCACGTGTCAGCAGCTGGGGCCACGCATCGACAGTCGGCCACCCCGAACTCGTCACCGCCAGCCCGTACCGTTCGAGAACCGCTGCAGTGCAATACTGTTCGCCGAATGGTCGCTGTTGCGGGATGATCACCGCGGGCCGGCGCGCCGCGGCGATGTCGGCGACGCTGTTCTGCCCGGCGTGACTGATCACCACGTCGGTGTCGCACAATTGCGGCCACGGGTCGTCAACCCACGTGCCGGACGAGCCACCGATCGCCGTGCACGTCATGCCCAGCGTGTCCCAGCAGGCGGATTCCCCGAACGCGTCGGCGGCGCCGCCGAGCAGGAGCAGGCGCAGATCTCCGTCGTCGGACGTCACCGCGGTCGCAGCGCGCCCGGCGAAGCGGCTGATCCCACCGACGTAGCTGGTCTTTCGCGCATGTGGTGCGAGCCAGCGCGGAGTGTGCAGCGCTGCGGGCCAGGCCGCGAGGATGTGGTCGGCGGCCTGGTGCACCAGCACGTGGGGGACGTCGGTGCGCTCACCGGGCAACGCGACCACCACGGTCGGGACGCCTAGTAGCCGTAGGAGCATCGCCACCTCGACCGACACGTCGACGACACACACCTCCGGCCGCGCGTCGGCCACCCACTGCGCAAGAGCCTGCATGCGCGCGCCGAACCCGGCGTCGTGGTGCGGCGCCCAGTGCAGCGCGCCGTGCGCGGTCGGCTCCGAGACCTCGGCGGCCTGGTCGTCACGCGGAAGCGCGACCACCTCGGTGAACGGATGTTGTTGTGGCACAGTCGCCGAAGTCAGTGCCGTCACAGGCCTGCGTATGTGTGCTGCGATACTGACGGCCCGTGCGAGATGGCCGTAGCCGTGGTGGTGGATGTAGTACCCGATCATCGTCATCGCCTTCGGCCGTGGTCATCTGTCGGTAGAGGTTCAGGTACGCCGTGAGCATCGCGTCGGCCGAGCACCGCTGGACCGCGTGGCCGTGGACCGCCCGGCGGGGCAGTCCCGCAGCGACGGGGATGGCCCCGGCCAACGCGGCGACGTCGCCGGCAGGCACCAGGCATCCGGACTCGGCGGTCACGAGCTCGGGGATCCCGCCGCGGTCGAACGCGACAACCGGTGTGCCGCAACACATCGCCTCGGCGACCACGAGACCGTACGGTTCATCCCAGGTCGGTGTCACCAGCGCGACGGCGGCGGATCCCAGGAGTTCAGCCAGTCGGTGCTGTCGGAGGTGGCCGGCATATCCGACGGTGTCGCCGAGGTGCGGCCGGATGGCGTCGGCGAAGTAGCGCGCATCGGAGATCGGACCGGCCAACATCAGGCGCCGCCCGGCCCGGCGCGCCGCCTCGATGGCCAGGTGCGGCGCCTTCTCGGGCGTGATGCGACCGAACCACACGGCTCCATCCCCGCCCGCTCCCAGCGGCCAGCACCGGGTGTCGATCCCGTTCGGCACGACCTGGAACCGTCCCGCGACGGCGGCCCACGACCGTGCGGTGTGCTCGGAAACCGCGGCGAACCGCGTGCCCGCGCCGCCGGTCGCCTTGATCGCGGACTCCAGCCATGGCGTCGGCGGGGTGTGCACGGTGGTCAGCATCGGAGTCGACAGCGTCGGCGCCATCGCGACCGGCAGGTAGTGCAGGCTGTGGTTGTGGATGACGTCGAACGACTCGGCGTGCGGACCGGCCAGTGCGACCATCAGGGACAGATAGGCGTGGTGGTCGTCCATGAAGTCCGCGGCTGGCATGGACACGTCGGAGCGGGCCTCGTCGCTGAGTTCCAGTTCGCGGACCTCGAGGAACCCGCACCCGAGGTCGGCATCGGAGCCCGGCGCGGCGAACAGGGTGACCGCGTGGCCCTGACCGGCCAGCGCCCGCGCGAGGTGCCAGACGTGGGCTTCCAGTCCGCCGGCAAAGGGCTGGCGGATCGGGAACCGGCAGGACGCGATCAGGGCGATACGCAGCGCCGTCACGACAGCACCGATCGGTAGACGTCGCGGTGCGCGGCGGCCAACCGGGCGCGTTCGACCATCCGGGCCGACCACGTGGCGCGCGGGGCCGGGATGTCGTCGCGCCACCGGTCGTACGCCCTCCGCACGGCATGACGCAGCGAGTCCTCGTCGAATTCGTCTTCGGTGAACGTGAATTCGCCGCACGGCCGCTGCTCGGCGTAGAACCCGCAACTGGGCGCGATCACGGCGGTGCCGAGGTCGAAGCACGCCTCGAGCCACCCGGAATGGGTCCCGAACCGGTACGGAAGTACCGATACCGACAGTTCCGCCAAATAGCTCCACAGCTCGGCGTCGGAGAAGTACGGGTGCACCCGGACGTCGACGTGCGGGTGGCGACCGAACGCCGTCACCGCCGCACCGGCATCCGGGGCGTACCAGTGGTTGCCCGCAGCGAACACCTCGTCGTGGATGTTGATCTGCAGCACCGCGCCGGGCAGTTCCGCGATGGCACCGGCGAGAACCCGGAGGACGGGCAGCGGATCCATGTTCGCCCGCAGGCTCTTGCAATGCACCCCCACGACGAACCGGGCTTGCGGGGGACGCGGGGCGTCGACGTGGCCGCGGTCCAGGACGTGCGGGTGCGGCAGGACGTGCGCGTGCTTGTCCCAGCGGCGGCGCACCTCACTCGCGGCCCCCGGCGTCAGGGTGATCAACGCGTCGGCGGCCGCGACCAGCACATCCTGCTGCAGGCTGTGCTCCTGCGGGTCGGGGTGGTGCGGGTTGCGCAGGTCGTGCACCGTGTAGACCAGCGGCTTGTCGGCGGACTTCAACTCCTGCGTCACCGCGGTCAGCACGTCGGCACCGACGGCGTCGAACCCGAAATGGATGTGGAACACGTCGAAGCGGTGATGGTTGTCGCTGACCCAGCCCGGCTCCAGCATCAGCGGCGGCCACCACCCACCCGGGACGGTCCGGCCGTCGGCGGGCACCGGGTCCGGAAGCCTGCGGACCGTGTCACGGCCCCCAGCGTCGGCCAGGTGCCGCACGTAGATGTGAGACGCCGGTACGGAGGCGATACGCAACATTGGTCTCCTCGGGCGACGGTCGCTGGCGCGCCAAACTGACCGATCACCCGTCGGTGCGCGGCTGGCTGAGGTGTCTCTGGGCGCTCAAAGACGCGGCGGGCTGTCATTACCCTCAGGTGGGGTGGCCAAACACCGACCGGACCGGGCTTTCCTGTGAGTTCCCTGTCCGCCCGCTTCGCGCAGAGTGCCCGAGACGCTCAGCGCCGGTAGTCGGGAAGTTCGGCGCCCAGCTCGTCGAGCAGCTCCTGATTGAGACCGAACGCGACCTTGACCTCGGCCACCACCGCGTCGGTCTCCTCCGGGTCCAGGCCGAGGGCATCGAGCCGGGCATGATAAGCGTCCTTGTACGGCTTGACCCGAAACCCGAAGTCGTAGAACGCGAGCCCGGCACCGTCCAGACCGAACTCGCGGTCCAGCAGCGTGGCCATGGCCTGCCCGCCCGAGAGGTCGCCGAGGTAGCGCGTGTAGTGGTGGGCGACGACGGCGCCGCCCCAGCTCAGCTCGGCGAGTCGCTCCCGATAGCGCTGCACCGCAGGCGAATCCACCTCACGGAGGGGCCCCGAGGACCAGTACTGCAGATCTGTCTCGATGGCGCCCACGCGTTCGAGAGCCGGGTCGTAGACCGCCGCGACCAGCGGGTCGTCCCGCCAGGACCGCGCCGTGGTCTCCAGTGCCTCGTAGACCGACCGCAGCCGCACCAGGTACTCGGCGTAACCGTGCCGGCCGACCTGCCCGGTCAACAGCTCGGTGAGGAAGGGCGACTGTTCGGCGGCCTCGTGTTCGGCCGCCGAACCCACGTTCATCGCCTGCGAGAGCGACCGGGGCGGGTCGGCGAGTCGGCGTCCCACCGCGCTCAGCTCGGGACGTTCCCGCGCAGCGTCGCCAGAGCCGAGGTGCTGAGCCGGGCGAGTTCGTCGATCTCGGCGGCATCGAGTGCAGCGGAGAGGATTTCGGTCATCCGCCGATTGGTGGCTTGCTCGACCTCGTCGTATCGGTCCTTCTTGTCGGCGCCGTCGTCGTACGGTTCCGGCCAGCCGAACATCGCCGCGTACTGCGGCCCCTTGTTGAGCATGTGCGCCTCGATCGGGGAGATGCCCGACAGTGCCAGCGCGCCGAAGTGAACTCCGGCGCGCAATTCCCGCAGCACGAACATCACCTGCAGCGCGCGGGCGGGCGCGTCGTCGGCCAGCGGCATCTCGCGCCAGCCGGCGAACAGCGGCAGTCCGGCGATCGGCGTGGCCGCGATGACCTTCTCCCCCAGCGCCGCCAGCCGGTCCAGACCCTCGGCACCGGTCAGGTACTTGCGGCCGAACTCGGCGGTCTGGTCCCAGTAGAGCTGCGCCGCGCCGGCCGCGCCACGCACCGCGACACCCTCGTCCCACAGCGCCGACACTCCGGTCGGTTCGAACACCGCGAAGACCGCACTCACCGTGGGGCCGCTGGCCTCGCCCAGCACCCCGCCTCGCCCGGCGACGTAACCGGCGAACGGGTTCTCGTAGCCGGCAGCGGTGCTGCCGGCGAACGTCTCCGGATGCAGCATGAACACCGCTACGGCCTCCTCGATGGCCGCGCCGGCGCTGGCCGCGGTGTTCTGCAGGTCCGTGTCGCTCATGTCGGGCTCCTTCGAGGTAGGGCATCGCGCCGGGCCGGGCGCCGGGTCCATTCCGAAGAGTAGCGGTCGGTCAGACCGGATTGAACAGCCGCGCTCAGCCGCCCACCATCATCAGACCGCCGTCGGCGGCGATCAACTGTCCGGTGATGAACCGCGCGCCGGGGCTGCTGAGAAACAGCAACAAAGGGACCACATCGGTGGTCGGGTCACCGAGTCGACCGCCCAAGGGAATGCTCATCTGAAGCTGCTGGTCGATCAGCGGTGCCGCGTCGGGCCCGAGATACTCGCGCAGCCGGTCGGCCCCGGGCGTCTGCACAGCCGGTGCGACCGCGTTGACCGTGACGTGGTCGTGGCCCCACGCCCGGGCCGCGGACCGGGTCCAGGCCTGCACGGCGCCCTTGGCAGCCGCATACACCGCCGACATCGGACTGCCCATTGCGGCCTCCGCGGACCCGAAATTGATGATCTGGCCGCCTTTTCCGCGCATCGCGGTGTAGGCCGCCTGATTGACGAAGATCGTCGACTTGAGATTGGTGTCGATCTGACGGTCGATTTCGTCGCCGGTGATGGAACCCGGAACAGCCGGCTCCCACCGACCCGCGGCGTGGACGACCACATCGAGTCCGCCGAGCAACTGTTGCGCCGAGGCAACCATCTGATCGACGGCCTCGGGGTCGCGCACATCGCAAAGCTGCCAGTGCGCCGGCACATCCGCGAGGGGCGGCGACCGGTGGTGTGTCGCCACCACCAGGGCATCGGCTTCCACCAGTGCACGTACTGCGGCAGCTCCGATGCCGGTCGCGGCGCCGGTCACCAGCACCTTGCGCCCGGCCACCGGTGAATCCGGCTCGGCCATGTTCGCCTCCCTCCTCAGTGCGGTCAGAACGTGACGACGACCTTGTCCGCCGCGCCCGGGGTCGCTGCCAACTCGAACGCCGACCCGACGTTCTCGAACGCCACCGTGTGGCTGACGATCACCGCGTACTTCTGCCAGTTGGCGATCAGATCCTCGGTGACGTCGAAGAACTCGTTCGGGTACCCCATGGAACCGACGATGGTGATCTCGTTGCTCATGATGTTGGTGAAGTCCACTGGAACCGGTTCCTTGTGCACGCCGACGATTCCGAGGGTCGCGCCTTTCTTCGCCGCGGCCAGGGCGGCCTCGATCACGGCGGGTGCACCGGCCGCGTCGAGGAAGATGTCGGTGCCCGCCCGGCCGCCGAACAGCGCTTCGCCTTCCCCGTGCAGCTCGAGCAAGCGGGCGGCAACATCCTGGGTGCCGGCGTCGATCACCGCATCGGCACCGACCTGTAGGGCTTTCTCCAGTCGGGCCGGGACGAGATCGGCCACCACGATGTGCCCTGCACCCAGCGATCGGAACGCCAGCACCGCGCCGAGCCCGACCGGGCCGGCGCCGAACACGACGACCTTGTCGCCCGGTCTCGGTGCGCACTGGTTGGCACCGTGGCGGGCCACGGCCATCGGTTCGTTGAGCGCGGCCACCTCGAACGGGATGTGTTCAGGGATGACCTGCAGGGTCTGGCCACGCAGGGCGTTCTGCACCAGCAGGTGATCGGCAAGAGCGCCGTGGGCACCACCGTTGCCGATGATCCCGCTCGGCGCCGCCATCGGGTTGACGACCACGTGGTCCCCCACCGCGATACCGGTGACGGCCGCGCCGACCTCGACGACCTCGCCGGCAGGCTCATGTCCCAGCGGGGTTGCGCCTTCCCGCGGGGGGATGCCACCGATGGCGATATAGAGGGCGTCGGATCCGCAGATGCCGCAGGCGCGCATCCGGACCAGGACGTCCTGCGCACCGACGCGCGGTGTGGGTACCTCGACCACTTCGGCACAGCCGGGGCCGGTGACCACCACCGCCTTCATCCGGACATCATCTCCAGAAATGCCGGCCAATCCGGGAACAATGCCCGATCCACGATCTCGATCCGCACTCCGGTGTCATCGAGGTAGTAGGCGAAGCTGGTCAGGGATTCCCCTGCCGGACGTGCCTCCAGCCGGTATCCGGCTTCCTCGAGTCGCCGGCTCGCGGCGCTCAGATCGTCCACCCAGTAGCCGAGATGGTGGGCGGCGGCGCCGACCGGGGCCGTCCACACCGTGCCCGGCACCTCCTGCACGACTTCCAGGTGCGGCGCCTGCAGGGAGTAGACGAACCTGAAGGGCACGTCGACGTCGCCGTCGGCGGTGCTCACCGTCAGCGTGGCCTCGACCGGCCTGGTCCAGGTGTATCCAGCTGCGGCGCTCAATCTCTCTGTGGCCGACTCGATGTCGGCCACGATCAGCCCGGTGTGGTAGAGGTCCCCGGCAACGAGGTCGGAGGTGGTCACGGTGCGCCCTCCAGTTCGATGTCGAATGTGTCGAGGTATTCGGCGAAGACCGGTTTCAGTTCGTCGACCGACAGCCCGTACTGCTCGAGGCTGTAGGAGTTGCGCCCGTACCGGTCCTGCGGATGCTCGGCGAGCCAATCCTGCATTCGCCCTGCGGTTTCCGGCGTCAGCGGGTCGCCCGCCCAGTCGTAGAGGCGCCGCATCACGTCCATCGGATCGCGCATCATCTCGGAGTAGTACATGTGGAAGAAGTGGTCGTCGCCGATGCGGTCGCGGGCCCGCAGCGGCCGTTCCACGTGCACCTTCATCTGCGCCTTGGCGTCGCGACCCATCGCGTGCAGGTCGACGGCGCCGGCGTTGTGCGTCATGCTCTTGGGCAGTTTCAGCAGGTTTCCCAGCGACGCGGTGGCCTGGTACGGATCGCGGTGGGCCCAGACCAGCCGCGCGTCGGGGAAGACCTTCAGCAGTGCCTCGATGTGCACCGAGTGCGACGGCATCTTCAGGCTCCAGGTGCCTGGAGCGGTGGACTGCAGCACCTGCAGATACCGCTTCTGGTACTCGTAGGTCGTGGTCATGTCGGCCGTGCTGAAGAGCCATTCGTAGTACCGCGAGGTGTGCAGGAAGGCGTCCCAGGACAGCGCTTTGAAGTCCTGGTTGTGGATGAACATGTCCTCGGTGGGCCCGTCGGCGTCTTCCCAGTGCGGCAGTGGGACTTTCGCCGCAGCGACCATCTCCAGGGTTTTGCGCTGCTCCTCGAGCATGTCCAGGCACCGTTGGTCGGTGCGCAGCGCGTCGGCCTGTGCCGGCGGAACCGGATGCATGCACTGCCAGAGCAGTAGCGAGCGCCGGGCCGGATCCTGGTCGAGCAGGTAGCTGACCACAGTGGTGCCGGTTCGTGGCATCCCGAGGATGATCAGCGGTTTGGCGACCGCGGTGTCGAGTACCTCCGGATGTGACCGGATGTGGTCATGCACCTGCAGGCGCCGGGCCAGCGCGTTCACCGAGTCGGTCAGGATCCGCTCGCGCCCATAGGGCGAGAACGCCGGGCACGTGTTGACCTCGTCGACGACGATGTCCAGACCCTCACGCCAGGAGTCCGAGTCGATCTCGGACAATCCCGTCTGCTTGGCGGCGAGCTCGAAGACGTCCTCGGCTGTTGCGACAGAATCGAATTCACTCACTGGGGGCTCCCTTCAGACCGTCAGGTATCCACCGTCGACAGCGACGGTCGTGCCGGTGACGTAGCGTGCCGCGTCGCTGCACAGGAACAGCACGGCCGGTGAGATCTCGTCGGGCATGCCCATCCGGCCCATGGGTGTGTGGCGCATCTCGATCTCGAGCAGCTCGGGGATCTCGAGCACCGGGTGTGTCATCCGGGTGTCGATGAGTCCCGGTGCCACGGCATTGACCCGGATGCCGTCGTCGACCCATCGGCGTGACAAGTTCTTGGTGAACGCGACCATGCCGGCTTTGGAGGAGCTGTAGGCCGGTACCGCGACTGCCGAGACGAACGCCGACATCGAGATGATGTTGATCACGCTGGCACCACCGGCCGCACTGCTGGCCTTCAGGCGATCGTGACAGGCCATCGTGAGGCGCACGTGGGCGAACATGTTGACCGCCACCGAACCTGCGTAGCCGTCTGGATCCCACTCGTCTTTGTGGGCCGCATAGGGCCCGCCGGCGTTGTTGACGAGGACGTCGAGATCTCCGAGGGAGTCAGTCAGCGCGTCGATAGAACCGGTGTCGGACGCTTGGCACTGCCGATACGCGAAGGGGCTGAGATCGGTTTCGGGGTAGTCCGCCGCCGAGGCTCGCGTACCGGTGACGGTGACTTCCGCTCCGGCATGGGCGAAGTCGGCGGCGATCGCGTTGCCGATGCCACTGGTTCCGCCGGTGACCAGAACTTTGGTTCCGGTGAAATCGAAGGCGACAGAGTTCATGACGGTGTCCTCAATTGGTTGACGGTGTGGGTGAGCCACGCTTGTTCCCAGAAGTTGTCGGTGCCCGCCAGGAGCGCCTCGTGGGCCTCGATGGCGGCGGCGCGGGCCTTCTCGTTCTGGGGGTCGGCGCGCAACACGAGATCGGTGAGATGCAGGGCCTGCACCGGGTTTCCGTTGGCGGTGTGGTTGCGCGCGGCCGCGGTCAACGCGTCGGGGCCGGCTGCGGCCACGACGTCGGACGCGACGGACCACGCGGGCACGCCGTACAGTTCGGTGGTCGATCGGTGCTGGAACCATCCGGCGTACATCTCCCAGATGGCGCGAACGTTCCACGACGTCTTGCCGTATCCCTCGCCGACGTCGAGGTGAGCGGGCACCCGGATCTCGCGCATCGCGGTGTACAGATCCTTGCCACCGTTCATGTACTCGATGACCGCGTCGTGCACCGCCTGCATCGCGTCTCTCATCGCCGTGACCTCCTCGGCAATGCGGTCAGCGCCTTCGATCGGGTCGAAATGGCCGGTGATCATCCGTCGCGGCGCGAGCTCGAGCACCCTGTCGAGCGACTCGATGTAGAGAACAGGATCCCGGTAGCGGTCGCCGCGGATCGTCATGAGGTTCGGTACGTGACCGAACAGCGGTCCGAAAAGATTGCCGGTGAACAGGATCCGGTCATCGGGCAGCCAGACGACCAGGGAGTCCGTGGTCTCACCGCCGGGAGTCCAGATCAGTTCGATCCGGCGCTCGCCGACGGTCAGTTCGTGGCGGTGGTCGAATGTGGTCGTCGGCTCGGGAAACGAGAAGTCGATGGTCGCCGGATCGATGTCTTTGAGGGACTCGGCGATCGCCTCGGTGAACTTCGCGAACGCGAACGCGGTCTTGGGCGCCCGGTAACCGCCCAGACGTTGGGTGTCGTCGCGCCAGTAGCGGTAGTTGGCGTGCATGATCACGTCGGTGTCGGGCTCCCGCAGGGCATAGACACCGCCGAAGTGGTCGGCATGGCCCTGCGTGACCACGATCGCCCTGGTCGGTCCCGGGACGTCGGCGAAGGCCCGCCGCCTCAACTCACCTTCGAAGAACAGTCCGCCGTTGATGATCACGCGGCCCGCACTCGTCGCGACGGCATAGGAGTTGGACACTCCCGGCGACATCCAGATGTCCTCGCCCAGCGCGATCGCCGGCGCCGCGGTCGCGGCGGCCAACTCGGCCGCGCCCGGTCGTTCCCGATATATGCCTGCCACCCGAGCTCCCGCTCCGCTTGTCCTCTACAGATGTAGAGGAATACTCTACGGGTGTACAGCCAATGTCAATGGTCCATCCGAAAGGACGTTGCCGATGCCGATACGTGGGCTGGAGGATTCGGTCGTCGTCGTCGCCGGCGGTGCGACCGGAATCGGCGCGGCCACCGCCCTGCGACTGGCCGAGGAAGGCTGCCGTGTGGTCGTCGGCGACATCGACGTCGGCGCCGCCGCACGCACCGTGGAGCAGATCACCGCGGCCGGCCAGACGGGGTCCGTCGTCGAATTCGACCTCGCTGAGCCGGATTCGGTTGCCGCTTTGATGTCCACGGCGGTCGCGCTATACGGCGGCATCGACGGCCTGTTCGTCGTCGGCGCCGACATGGCGGCGCTGCGTGGCGACAGTGACGTCGTCGACATCGACCTCGATCTGTGGGACCGCGTGATGGCCGTGAACCTTCGCGGCTACGTCGCGGCGCTCAAATACGCCATTCCGCCGATGCTTTCGCGTGGCGGCGGTGCCATCGTGATGATGTCGTCGGCGGCGGCGTTCCAGGGCGAGCCGGCGCGTCCCGCCTACGCCACGGCCAAGGCGGGGATCGGCGCCCTGACCCGTCACGTCGCGTCGCGTTTCGGCAAGCAGCACGTGCGCTGCAACGCCGTGGCGCCGGGCTTCACCGCCACCGAGGCGATCCGGTCCGTACCGCAGTGGCCACAACTCGAGGCCTCGGCGCTCGAGCGTATCCGTGGCCCCCGGGTCGGTGCGCCGGCAGACATCGCCTCGCTGGTGGCTTTCCTGCTCTCCGCCGAGGGTGCTTGGATCAACGGCCAGGTCGTCAACATCGACGGCGGGACGGTTCTGCGCTGAGAGGACATGCCATGGCGTCGCCGACACCACGCAAGCGTGACGGGGCCGCACGTCGGAAGCAGCTGTGTGACGCCGGGATAGCCGTTCTGGCCGAGCACGGTTCGCGCGGTCTGACACATCAGCAGGTGGACCGCACCGCCGGCGTGCCCGCCGGCACCACGTCGTACTACTACCGCACCCGCGATGCACTGTTTCGAGGGGTCGGACAACGAGTCGCCGAGATCGACATGGCAAACCTGGCATCCCTGGCCGAACACGAGCAACCGGGTGCGTCACCGTGGGCGTTCCTCGCCGAATTGGTGATGATGCAGGCGCACGGGCAGGGCCTGGCGCTGAACCGGGCCCGGCAGGAACTGATGCTGGCGACGATGCGGGACCCTGAGTTGGCGGCCCTGGCCGGTGGACCGGTCGCGCGCGTCATCGCCATGACGCACGACGCCCTGGCAGCCGCGCAGCCCGCCTCGGAGGACACCGCGCTGCGCGCGGCCCAGAGCGACGCGGTGACGACCTTCATCGCCGGCCTGTTCTCCCGCTTCGCCGCCGGGGATCAGCCCGTCACCGACACCACGCACCTCGAGCGGATGCTGCAGGCCATCGTCACCGCCGTGGCACTTGCGCACGGCGAGGACCGAGACGAGTGAAAACCGCTATTCCGCAGCTTGATTGGGGTCCTCGGTGACCTTCAGCGGCTCGTGCTGGACGACCTCGTGGGTACCGGTCGGGTCGTCGTAGCGCTTCATGTACTCGTCGATGTCGCGGCAGGTCTGCGCGTCAGGGACACCCCACCCGTCCCGGTAGCCGTACACCTCGGTGAGCGGTCGGTGTCCGCGATCGCCGTCGAGGATCTCCACGGCGTGCGGCCCGAGCATGGCCGGGTGCCGGACGCCGGCGGCCTCGGACACCTTCAGCAGGTCGCGACGCAACGTCAGCACGTAGTTGGCCAGCCGGTGCGACTTCTGCTCCGGGTCCAATCCCCGGGCCAGCCACTGATTCTGGGTCGCGACGCCGGTCGGGCAGTGATCGGTGTGGCACTTCTGCGCCTGGATGCAGCCGATCGCCAGCATCGCCTCGCGGGCCACACTGATCAGGTCGACGCCCAGGGCGAACGCGACTATCGCGTTCGCCGGCAGACCCAGCTTTCCGGACCCGACCCAGGTGACGCGGTCGCACATGTCCCGCTCGGCGAAGATGCGGAACACATTCGTGAAGCCGACCCGGAACGGGAAGGACACGTGATCGGAGAACACCAGTGGCGCCGCTCCGGTGCCGCCCTCGCCGCCGTCGATCGTGATGAAGTCCACCCCGCGCCCACCGCCGGCCATCCGGTCGGCAAGGTCGTACCAGAAGCCCAGTTCGCCCACCGCTGATTTGATGCCGACCGGCAACCCGGTGGCATCGGCGATCTGTTCGACGACGTCGAGCATCTCGTCGACGTTGCGGAACGCCGTGTGCCGTGACGGGCTGACCACGTCCTTACCCTCTTCGACGCCGCGGATGCGGGCGATCTCGGCATTGACCTTGGCGCCCGGAAGATGGCCGCCCAGGCCGGGTTTGGCGCCCTGACTGAGCTTGATCTCGATGGCACGCACCGGCGCGGAGCCGACCACGTCGACGAGGCGATCGAGGTCGAAGTTGCCGTGCCGGTCGCGGCAACCGAAGTAGCCCGTGCCGATCTGGTAGACCAGCTCGCCGCCCTGACGGTGGTGGTCGGACAGCCCGCCCTCGCCGACGTTGTGCAGGAAGCCGCCGATCTTGGCGCCCTTGTTGATCGCCTCGATCGCCTGAGGGCTCAGCGAGCCGAACGACATCGCCGAGACGTTGACCACCGACGGCGGCCGGAACGCGTACCGGCGTCCACGGGGACCGCCGAGCACCTTCGCGCCGGGCAGTTCGATGTCGCGGCCGTGGATCGGCGAGGCGGGCACCACGTCGGAGAACGTGGCCTGCTTGATGATCGGGTACGCGGAGTTCTCGATGTCGTTGTCGGTGCCGAACGAGAAGTAGTTGTTCTCCTTCTTCGCCGAGGTGTACACCCAGCGCCGCTGGTCGCGGCTGAACGGACGCTCGGCGTCGTTGCCGGTGATGATGTACTGGCGCAGCTCCGGGCCGACCGACTCGAGCAGGTATCTGGCCCGCGCGATGACGGGGTAGTTGCGCCGCAGCGCGTGCTCCTTCTGCAGCAGATCCTGCAAGGCCATGCCGGCCAGAGCGGCTGCGGGTGCGAGCGCGGCGATGGTCCGCTTCTTCATGTCCTCCACCCTGCCACGCACCGGTCGCGCAGACGGGCGAGTACGCGGTCAGTCCCGGCGCGTCAGCTCCGGCCGTAGCCGCTGCGGTGAGACGGGGACCTCGCGTCCCACGTCGTCGATGAGCTCCGCGGCCCAGCCGATCAGCCCGTCGACATCGACGGCGTGCGCGGCCGGGCAGTGCGCCTCGCCCAGGCGGGCACTCCCGCGCCGGAGCAGTGCGACGGCGCCGACGGGGTTGCCGCGCTGGATGTGCGTGATGCCGACGGCGAGCTGGGCGAGGCCCTGCCAGAGCGGCCGTTCCTGCTCCGGCCGTGCCTTCCACGCGGCTTCGAGCACCTCGTGCGCATGGAATGCCCTGCCGCTGTTGAGGAGATCCTGTGCGTAGCTCAAGAATTCGTCCGGCGGCAGCTCCAGGTCGTCGGGGATCCGGGGCACGCCTTCGCTTCCGGGCGGCAGGGGTCTGCCCAGCGCGTCGCGGGGGCGGGCGTTGCGGGGCCGGCCCGTCTCGTCCCGGCTGCGTGCGGCCATGTGCTCATCATGCCGGGGCGGCGTCGTGACGGGGTCGCGCGCCGCCGTCGTCGGCGCCGGCCAACAGCCCGCGGGACGCAAACTTCAGCCCGGCGCGCAGCTCGTCGAGCCGGATCGGGTCGTCGGACTCGATGTAGCGCATGGTGGTGGCGACGGCCATGTTGAAGAACAGCCACGCCAGCGCGCTGGGGCTGAGCTCGTCGCGATAGTGCTGCCGGTAGTGGCTCATGTGCAGCGTGGTCATCGCCAGCAGCGTGGCGTGCAGGCCGGAGATGTTGTCGAACGTACGGGTGTAGTCCGGCCGTTCGGCCAGATAGCGGATGAGCCGACGGTTGGCGATCGTGTAGTCGATCAGGATGTCGATCGAGGACTCCATCGCCGACTCCGGTTCGTCGAGCGTCACCGACCGCAGCACGCGTTCGATCACCGGCGCCTGCTCGGCGGCGAGCTGTTCGATCGCCGCGTGGATGATCTCGTCCTTGTCGTGGAAGTACTGGTAGATCGATCCCTTGCTGACGCCGGCCTTCTCGGCGATCAGGTTGGTGGTGATCTGCTTCGGGTCGTGCGCATGCAGCAGGTCCGCCGTCGTCGCGACGATTTTTGCGACCATTGCACGAGAGCGCTGTTGCGTCGGCGCCTTGCGCGGCGCTGAACTGGCTTTTTCGCGCGTCACGGCATCTCCTGATGCGACTTGAATACGACCTTTTGGTCATATTAGCGTTCGGCCCAGTCCGCGAGGAGAGGCTTTGCCATGACCGTCAGCCCCGACGTCCGTCCGCGCAGCGAGGACACCGACGAGATCGACCTGGTCCCGATGGATTCCCTGACCGCCGAGCACACCGGCCGGTGGACCTTCCTGATCCTCGACGGTGCGGCGTTCATGATGCAGGCCATGCACCCGGTCATCGCCGAGGTCACCGGCCGGTATTCGGCGTCGTTCAACGGCGACCCCGGCGGGCGCGCCATCCGGTCGATGGATTCGGTCCTGCGGTGGACCTACGGGCTGCACGAGGCGGTCGCCGAAGGCAATCGGGTGCGGGCCCTGCACAAGCCGATCACGATGACCAGCGCGCACACCGGCAAGCAGATCAGCGCGCTGGACAAAGAGGCCTACCAGTGGGTGATCGCGACCGGCTACCTCGTGACCGAGCAGGCGGGCCGACTGTCGATGGGGCGGCCGTTCACCGAGGCCGAGCGCGCCGAACTGCTGCGCGACAACCGGCGCCTCGCGCGTCTGCTGCACACACCGATGCGCGGATATCCCGTGACCCACGAGGAGATGACCGCGTTCTACGAGCGGATGATCACCGAACGACTGGAAGGTACGCCGCAGGCCAAACAGCTCATCGAGGAGTTACGTACCGGCAAGGTCGATCTCGGGCCGTCGGTACCGAAAGCCTTGGTGCCGTTGATCCTTCCCGCACTGCGGCCGTTCGCGCGGTTCGGCTACCTGTCCATCATCGGGCTGCTCGACCCGCGGCTGCGGGAGAAGCTCGGTGTGACATGGAGTTCCGCCGAGGAGCGGGAACTGGTCCGGATCTACAAGGTCGTCCGCACCGCCTACCGGGTGCTGCCCGACCGACTGACCTACTTCCCACTGGCCTACCACGCGCGCAAGCATCACCAGTGCCTGCGCAAGATGGAACAACGCCAGCAGAAGTCGTTCGCCTACAACCTGCCTGCGGCCCGTAACTGATCAGGCCACCACGGCCGGCATGGCGTCCCAGCCGCGCACCGTAGCGGTACGTGAGCGTCGGGCGTTGTCGATGTCGATGTCCCACTTGGGGAATCGTCGGAGCACTTCCTCCAGTGCGACGCGACCCTCCAACCGGGCCAGCGGCGCTCCGACGCAGAAGTGCGCGCCCCGGCCGAAGGTGAGGTGACCGCCCGGCTTGCGGCGGATGTCGAACGCGTCGGGGTTGGCGAAGTGCCGCTCGTCGCGGTTGGCCGACGCCAGCATCATCAACAAGGCGCTGCCGGCGGGGATCATCTGGCCACAGAAGGCGACGTCCTCGGCGGCGACGTAGCGGGCGACGTGCGGTCCCGGCGGTTCGAATCGCAGCAACTCCTCGATCGCTCCCGGGATCAGCGACGGGTCGGTGGCGAGTTCAGCGCGCTGGTCGGGGTGTTCGGCGAGCACCTTGCCCATCCACCCGAACAGCCGGCCGGTCGTCTCCACCCCCGCCCCGGCGACCACGGCGAGGAAGATGATCAGTTCCTGTTTGGTCAGCTTGCGCGTCGTGCCCGTCTCGTCTTCGAACTCCACGGCGAGCAACTCGGTGATCAGGTCGTCGCCGGGGTTCTTCTCGCGCCATTCGATGTATTCGCCGAACATCTCGCCGGTGAAGTAGCGGTCCTTGTCGATTGCCATCGGCTTCCCGGCCTCGTTGCGCAGCACCTCGTTGGCGTGTGCGCGCACCGCGGGCTGCTCGGAGTCCGGGATGCCGGCCAGCATGCCGATGGTCTTCATCGGCAGTTCAGCACCGAGGTCCACGACGAAGTCGAAACGGTCGCCGCCGACCAGCGGGTCCAGGCATGCGACGCAGAACGCGCGGACCTGGTCCTCGATCGCGCGCATGCGCTTGGGGGTGAAGGCGCGCGCGACGATCGACCGGTGGATGGTGTGCACCGGCGGGTCCTCGTTGATGAAGACGCCCGGCGGGATCACCGGGTCGGTCAGCACCACCTCGAGGATGTCGCCCTTGGCCGAACTCAGCCGGGCGGTGTCCTTGAGCGCGGCGTCAACGTCGGCGTAGCGGCTGATGGCCCAGAAGTCGTGCTTGTCGTTGAAGTACACCGGGGACTCGTCGCGCAGGCGCCGGTACGTCGGGTACGGGTCGAGGTCGATCTCGACGTCCCAGGGGTCGTAGTACAGCTCGCTCACCGTGGTCTCCTCCGCTCGGTGCGCGCAGCATAACCCAGCCGCTGTACAGACGTATAGCAATGTTCTCGCGGCGACGGGGTATAGGTCCTGCCGACCGAAGGAGGTAGCTCATGGACGAGTTGTGGGAGGTGGTCGTCGCCGACGCGTACGACCGCGGCGACCCGAGCGCAGGCGCCCAGGAGACATCCCTGGTTCGCGGGTCGGAAGCCGAGGCGCGGCGCGTCTACGCCGACACCGTGGCCGAGGCCGCCGAGCACGGCCACGATTCCATCCGGCTGCGGTGCGGCGGCACCGACGTCGAGACGTGGCCGCAGGAAACCGGCTGGACGGTGTAACGGTTGTGGTCGCGCGACGCACCGTGACGCCGGAGACGCTGGGCGCGTGGGTGATCAAGTGCCACCCGCGCCGCACGCCGGTCGAGACGATGCGCGCCGCCGGGCAGGCCACACCGCGGTGGTGCGTCGCCCCGAACTACCGCACGCGCTTGATGCGGCCAGGCCAGCGCGTGCTGTTCTGGGTCGCAGCGCACCCGCGGCGCGGGTTCTGGGGTGCGGGCCACCTCGCCGGCCACCCGGCCGACGACGGCGGCGGGCTGCGTGTGCCGGTGCACATCCCGCTGTTCGACGAGCCGCTGACGGCGGCGGACCTGGCCGCGGTCCCGGGCTTGGGCTCGATGGAGGTGTTCCGCTCGCCGCAGCAGGCGAACCCGTCCTGGGTCAGCACCGCCGAACTGGCGCTGATCGACCGGATGGCACCTGCGGGCACCATGGGGGAATACGGATCATCAGACGACGATTGGAGACAGCATGAGTGAGCAAGCAGAGTTGAGTCCCACCGACTGGGTCCGCGAACAGACCCAGCGCATCCTCGAGCAGGGCACCACCGACGGCGTCGAGGTCTTCGACCGCCCGGTCGTGCTCTTCACCACCACCGGAGCGCAGTCGGGCAAGAAGCGCTACGTGCCGCTGATGCGCGTGGAGGAGAACGGCCGCTACGCGATGGTGGCCTCCAAGGGCGGCGACCCCAAGCACCCCGCCTGGTATTTCAACGTCAAGGCCAACCCGGCGGTGACCGTGCAGGACGGCGACAAGGTCACCGAAGGCACCGCCCGCGAGCTCGAGGGCGACGAGCGCGAGCACTGGTGGAAGCTGGCCGTCGAGGCCTATCCGCCCTACGCCGAGTACCAGACCAAGACCGACCGCCAGATCCCGGTCTTCATCGTCGAATAGACCGCTCGCGGTCGCGTCGAATAGACCGCTCGCGGTCGCGTCGAATAGACCGCTCGCCGGTCCCCGCGAAAGTGAAGCCATGGCTGTGCTCGTGGCCCTGATCGCGACCGGGAACGCTATTCCGCGACGACCCGCCCGCCCTCGACCCGCCAGGACCGGTCCAACTCGACGTTGGCCAGCATCCTGCGGTCGTGGGTGACCAGCAGCAGCGCACCCTGGTAGCTCTTCAGCGCCTGCTCGAGTTGTTCGATCGCGGGCAGGTCGAGGTGGTTGGTCGGCTCGTCGAGCACCAACACGTTGGTGCCGCGTGCCTGCAGCAGCGCCATTCCGGCGCGGGTGCGCTCGCCGGGTGAGAGGTGGTCGACCTCCCGCTCGACGTGGTCGGCGCCGAGCCCGAACTTGGCCAGCAGCGTCCGCACCTCGGCGGTCGGCCACGACGGCACGTGCTGTTCGAAGCGCTCGAGCAGCCGGCCCGGCCCGGCGAACTCCGCGCGAGCCTGGTCGATCTCACCGATCTCGACGCTGGCGCCCAGGCTCGCGCGGCCCTCGTCGGGTGCGCGGCGACCGAGCAGCAGGCGCAGCAGCGTCGACTTCCCGGCACCGTTGGGGCCGGTGATGCCGATCCGCTCCCCGGCTTCGACCTGCAGCGACACTGGACCCAGCACGAAATCGCCTTGCCGCACGACGGCTTTGTCGAGGGTCGCGACGACCGCGCTCGATCGCGGTGCGGCCCCGATGGTGAACTGCAGCGTCCATTCCTTGCGCGGCTCCTCGACCTCCTCCAGACGGGCGATGCGGCTCTCCATCTGACGGACCTTCTGGGCCTGTTTCTCACTCGACTCGGTGGCCGCGCGGCGGCGGATCTTGTCGTTGTCGGGTGCCTTGCGGATCGCGTTGCGGGTGCCCTGGCTCGACCACTCGCGCTGCACCCGGGCCCGGGCCACCAGGTCGGCCTTCTTGTCGGCGAACTCCTCGTACTGTTCGCGCCGGTGCCGTCGGTTGACCTCACGCTCTTCGAGATAGCTCTGGTATCCGCCGCCGAACACCGTGGTGGTGTTCTGCGCCAGGTCGAGTTCCAGGACCCGGGTCACCGTGCGCGACAGGAACTCCCGGTCGTGGCTGACCAGGACCACACCGCCGCGCAGCTCACCGACGAAGCGCTCGAGCCGGTCCAGCCCGTCGAGATCGAGGTCGTTGGTCGGCTCGTCGAGCAGCACGATGTCGAAACGCGACAGCAGCAGCGCCGCCAGCCCGACCCGCGCGGCCTGACCACCGGAGAGCGCGGACATCGGGGTCGACCCCGGCGAGACCGTCTCGGAGTCCAGGCCCAGATCGGCGAGCACCGCCGGGATCCGGTCCTCGAGGTCGGCGGCGCCGGTGGCCAGCCAGTGGTCCAGCGCCGCGGAGTAGGCCTCGGCGCCGGCGCCGGAGTCGTCGAGCGCCGCGGCGGCGGCCTCCATCGCCTGGGTCGCCGCGGCGCACCCGGTGCGGCGGGCGATGTAGGCGGCGACCGTCTCACCGGGGATCCGCTCGTGCTCCTGGGGCAGCCAGCCGACGAACGCGTCGGCGGGCGCGAGGTGCACCGCACCCTCCAGTGGGGCCAGCTCGCCGGCGAGGATCCGTAGCAGGGTGCTCTTGCCGGCGCCGTTCGCGCCCACCACGCCGACGACATCGCCCGGGGCGACGGTCAGGTCGACGGCCTCGAACAGCGTGCGGTGGGCGAACCCGCCGGCGAGGTTCTTGGCGACGAGCGTTGCGGTCATGGCCTCATCTCACACCACCGCCCGGGCGCGGCGGTTCGGGCCAGCCCGCGAGGGCCTGATCGGCCACGGCGTGCAGTTCGGCTCGGCTCGCCCCGCTGCGGGCCTGCACCGCCAGCCCCTGGCAGATCGCGGCGAGCCAGCGCGCCAGCACCCGGGTGTCGACGTCCCGCAGGTCGCCGTCGGCCACGGCGGTGTCGAACCGCTCGGCGAGCCGGTGCACGGCGTCGCCGCGCAGCTCGGCCAGACCGGGCGCGTTGCCGACCGTCAGGCACCCGTGCGGCTTCCCGCTGACCGTGTCCGCTGCGCCGTGCACGAGCGCCCCGGCCACGGCGCGGGCGGTCGGCTCGGCCATCGCGGTGACCAGGTAACCGCCCGGTCCGGCGAGGTAACGCTGGGTCGCCCGCTCGAACAGTTTCTCCTTGGAGCCGAACTCGGCGTAGATGCTGCGCCGGTTCACGCCGGTCGCCTCGGTCACATCCGAGATCGACACGCCGTCGAAGCCGCGTTCCCAGAACAGTCGCATCGCCGTCTCTTCGACCAGGTCGGGGTCGAACTCGCGGGGCCGTCCGACTGCCATGGGAACCACCTCCGGGTGTGATGCCGCTCACAGCGGGGAATGCCCGTCCCTGCGCGGCGGCTTGACCTCAGCGTACTAAGTAACACTCCGGTTCGAAATTGCTCCGGTTCGCAACTACGTGGGAGGTCCACACCATGAGCACAGCACCACTTATCGGAAAGCGAGCATTCGTCACCGGAGGGTCGCGCGGGATCGGCGCCGGAATCGTCCGCCGCCTGGCCGGCGAGGGCGCCGCGGTGGCGTTCACCTACTCGGCCTCGGCGGAACCGGCCGAGGCTCTGGCCTCCGAACTGACCGCAAAGGGCGCCACCGTGGTGGCCCTGAAGGCCGACGCCGCCGATCCCGCGCAGTCCGCCGCGGCGGTGGAGCAGGCAGTCACCGAACTCGGCGGGCTGGACATCGTGGTGAACAACGCCGCCGTGGCTCATTTCGCGCTCATCGACGACTTCCCCGGCGACGAGTTCGACCGTCAGGTCGCCATCAACATCGGCAGCGTCTTCTGGACCACCCGCACGGCGGTGAAGCACCTCGGCGAGGGCGGGCGCATCATCAACATCGGCAGCATCAACGCCGACCGGATCCCGACACCCGGGGCGTCGGTGTACGGCATGACCAAGGGCGCCGTGGCCTCGCTCACCCGCGGCCTGGCGCGCGACCTCGGCCCGCGCGGCATCACCGTGAACAACGTCCAACCCGGCCCGGTCGACACCGACGCCAACCCCGACACGGGCGACTTCGCCGAAAGCCTGAAGCGGCTCGGCACTCAGGGCCGCTACGGGCACACCGACGATGTCGCCGCTCTGGTGGCCTTCCTGGCGGGTCCCGAATCGGGTTACATCACCGGTGCGGCCCTGAACGTCGACGGAGGCTTCACCGTCTAAGGCGGCCTCCGTCGGCGGGTGTGGAAATCCGTCACCGGGGTATAGCGGCGGCGTGCTCTCACTTCATCACGCCACCGCCCGCCCTTGTGCGGGGCTCCGCTGACCGGGCAGCCGCGGCCCGCGCCGGATGACCTGCGCCGACTGGCCGCCGCCCATGGGGTCGCCACCAGCTATCGCAACGAGCGCCGCGAACCGGTCGATGTCGACGCCGATGTGGTGATCCGGGTGCTCGGCCTGCTCGACGTGCAGGCCGGCACCGCGGCCGAGCGCAGCGCAGAGCTCGCGAAGCTGGCCGACCGTGACCGCGCCGGGGTGCTGGCGCCGACCGTCGCCGTCCGGTTGACCGGCCAGTCCCGGCCACTTCCGGGCGCGGTCGCCCTGACCAGCGAGGACGGCATCCAGACCGAGGTCGCTGACGAGGTGCCGGCCGACCTGACGCCCGGGTGGTACCGGATCCACACCCGCGACGGGCAGGAGGCCACGTTGGTCGCGGCCCCCGCCCGCGTGCCGCCTGCACCGTCCACATGGGGGTGGATGCTGCAGCTCTACGCGCTGCGGTCGGCGCGGTCGTGGGGCATCGGCGATCTCGGCGACCTGGCGGAGTTCGTGAAGTGGACCGCGACCGAACACGGCGCCGGCGCGGTGCTGCTGAACCCGCTGCATGCGCCCGGCCCGACGCATCCCGTGCAGCCCTCCCCGTACACCCCGTCCAGTCGCCGGTTCGCCAACCCGCTGGCCCTGCGGATCGAGGACCTCGACGCGTACCGCCGGGCGGCACCCGACATCCGTGCGGAAGTCGACGCGCTGCGGGTCTCCCCCACCACCGAGCGGATCGACCACGACCTCGTATGGTCCGCGAAAAGAGCTGCGTTGGAACTGCTCTGGCGCGCCGAGGGCCGGCCCGACCCGCTGGCCGACGCGGCCACGTCGCCCGGGCTGCGCGACTTCGCGACCTACTGCGCGCTGGCCGAACGGCACGGCGGCCGGTGGTCCCGGTGGCCGGAGTCGCTACGCGACGTCGCCGGTGCTGCCGTGGCGTCGGCCCGCCGGGAGCTGGCTCCGCGCTTGGCGTTCCACGCCTGGGTGCAACAACGGTGCGCCGAGCAGCTCGCCGAGGTGCGTGCCGCGGCCCACGACGCGGGGATGCCCCTGGGCGTGCTGCACGACCTCGCCGTCGGGGTCGACGCCGACGGCGCCGATGCGTGGGCCCTGGCCGACGTGTTGGCCGCGGGCGTCAGCGTCGGCGCACCGCCGGACAACTTCACACCCCGCGGCCAGGACTGGGGACTGCCGCCCTGGCGGCCCGACCGGCTCGCCGCCACCGGGTACGCCGCACTGCGAGACATGTTGCGCGCCGTCCTTTCCCATGCGGACGGGCTGCGCATCGACCACGTCGCGGGACTGTGGCGGCTGTGGTGGATCCCGCCGGGTGACACTCCCGACCGCGGCACCTACGTGCACTACGACGCCGACACGATGCTCGCGGTGCTCGCGCTGGAGGCGCACCGTGCCGGGGCGACCGTCGTCGGCGAGGATCTCGGCACCGTCGAGCCAGAGGTGACCGAGGCGCTTGCCGCCAACGAGATGCTCGGGTGCGCCGTGTCCTGGTTCACCCGCGACCAGTCCGCACCCGGCGAGCCACTGCTGCCGTCGGCCCACTGGCCGTCGCGAGCGGCCGCCAGCCTCTCGACCCACGACCTGCCCACCGCCGCGGGATTCCTGCGCGGCGAGCATGTCCGCGCCCGCGCCGACCTCGGCCTGCTCGACGACGTCCCCGCCGAACAGGCCAACGCCGACAAGGAACGCGCCGAGTGGCTGGCCCTGCTGCGCTCGGAGGGGATGCTGCCGTCGCCGGACGGCGGTGAACCGGACGAGACCGCGATCGTCCTCGCCATGCACCGCTTCCTGGCCTCGACGCCGAGCCGACTCAAGCTGATCTCGCCCTATGACGTCGTCGGCGAGGTCCGGCAGCCGAATCTGCCAGGGACAGTGGACGAGTATCCGAACTGGCGCCTGCCGTTGCCGATGTCCCTGGAGCAACTCCGAACCGACCCGAGGGTCGCCGAGATCACCGCCGCGTTCCGGACGGCACCGACGACGTCGACGGGCCCGGCGTCACCGCCCTGACAGCGGGCACCGAGCCCGCGGCGCGTTACTGTGCTGGGGTCGGTCTTCAGAGCAGCCGACGGAAGAGTTGAGCACTTTTATGACTGCACCAGCAGATACGTCGCCGTTGGAAGCGCGAGTGGGCCACCACTACCAGATGGCCGGCACCTACCTCGTCGGCCGCGAGAAGCTGCGCGAATACGCCCGCGCCGTGCAGGACTACCACCCCGCACACTGGGACGTCGCCGCGGCCAACGAGCTGGGGTACCGCGACGTCATCGCGCCGCTGACGTTCACATCAGCCCCGGGCATGCAGTGCAACCGCCGCATGTTCGAGGAGATCGTCGTCGGTTACGACACCTACCTGCAGACCGAAGAGGTCTTCGAGCAGCACCGGCCGATCGTCGCCGGCGATGAATTGATCATCGACGTCGAGCTGACCTCGGTGCGCCGGACCGCCGGGCGGGACTTCATCACCGTCACCAACACCTTCACCGACATCGCCACCGGTGAGCGGGTCCACACCCTGCACACCACCGTCGTCGGGGTCACCGCCGAGGACATCGACGCCGGGGTCAAGACCGCGGTGCAGAAGGCGATGATGCACGACATGAACATTCTCGACATCGGCGGCAACGACGCCGACTACGAGAAGACCGTGCGCCCGGACGGCGAGATCCAGATCTCCGACGGCACGCAGACCCGCACACCGGGCACGCGCAACTTCGACGACGTCAAGGTCGGCGACGAGATCCCGGCGCACCACACCCGGCTCTCCCGTGGGGACCTGGTGAACTACGCCGGCGTGGCCGGTGACGCCAACCCGATCCACTGGGACGAGGACATCGCCAAGCTGGCCGGGCTGCCCGACGTCATCGCCCACGGCATGCTCACGATGGGCCTGGGAGCCGGCTTCGTGTCGTCGTGGTCAGGGGACCCGGGGGCGGTGTCGCGCTACTCGGTGCGGCTGTCCCAGCCGGCCATCGTGTCGGCCAAGGACGGCGCCGACATCGAGTTCACCGGCAAGGTCAAGTCGCTGGACCCGGAGACCCGCAGCGGTGTCGTGCTGGTGGGCGCCAAGGCCGGCGGCAAGAAGATCTTCGGGCTCGCCACGCTGCACGTGCGCTTCCGCTGACGCCCGGCCGTCTCAGCGGTCGGCCAGGAACTTCTCCAGTTTGTCGAGCTGCGCCTTGTAGCCCCACTTCATGCCGAACGCGGCCATCTTCGCCTTGGGTCCGACTTTGGTGATGGTGATGCGCAGCGTGACGACGGTGGCACCGTCACGTTCGGCGAGAGTGACCTCGGTGGCGTGGTGGATCGTGGACCCGGCTTCCTCGCCCTCGGTCCACGATCGGGCGTCATAGGCCAGCAGCGTGTGCTCGTCGATGCGGGTGAACTGACCCGCCATCGGCCACCGGGTGCCCTGGTATTTGCCCATGCCTTCGCCGGCCTCCATGACGATGTAGATCTCCCCGCCGACACGCAGATCGATCCGGCACTCCGGCACGAAAGTCTTTTCAGGACCCCACCATTGGCTCAGCATGTCCGGGTCGGTCCAGGCGCGCCACACGGTGTCCAGCGGCGCCCGGTAGGTCCGCTCGAAGTTCAGGTTCTTGGGCTTGAGCAACTGCAAGAGCATGCGGGGTCTCCTACTGATCGGAATCGGTGATCGTGTCGAGGTAGTCGCCGAGCGCGTCGAGTCGGGTTTCCCACAGCTGCTCGAACGACTCCAGCCAATCGGCGATCTGCGCGAAAGGCTCTGCCTCCAGGTGGTAGATCCGCTGCCGGGACAGCGCTTCACCGGAGACGACTCCCGAATCACTCAGTACCCGAAGGTGTTTGCTCACCTGCGGTTGCCGGATACCGAGCACTTCGGATATCTCGCCGACCGACATTGGGCCGGTCTTGAGCAGTTCGACGATGCGCAGACGACTGGGCTCGGCCAGCGCTGCGAAGACTGTCGACTGCATGGCGCAACCGTAGGCCCACCAACATATTCCTGTCAAGGAATATGAATGACCGGTGCCGGACGCTTACTACGCCACGTAGTATCGCCGTCATGCAGGTCGGCGTCATCGGAGCGGGCTTCGCGGGCCTGGCCACAGCGATCGCGATGCGTCAGATGGGCCATCAGGTGACCGTGTTCGAACGCGCCGACGGTCCACTCACCGGAGGTGGTGCGATCGCGGTGTCGCCGAACGGGCTGGCCTGCCTGGAAGCGCTCGGCGCCCGCAAGCACATCGACACCCGGGAATGGGCCACCCAATCGGCGACGATCCGCAACCGCCGTGGCCGAATCCTGGTGCGCCGCACGCTCGGCCATATCGCCGGCGGCAGCGAGTTCGCCGTCGTCCCTCGCGCCGACCTGACCCGGATTCTCGCCGACCGACTTCCCGGCGACTGTGTGCAGTACTCGGCGGCAGTGACGCGCGCGACGGTCGACGGCTACGTCGAGGTCGACGGCAAAGCCCGGCGCTTCGATCTCGTGGTCGCCGCCGACGGTGCGCACAGCAGCGTGCGGGCTTCGATCTGGGCCGATGCCCGTCCGATGCGCATGACCGGCATCACCGCGTGGACGTGGATCGTGGACGCGCCGGTCGATGACTATGGCGTGATCTGGGGCAGGACAGCGGAATTCGGTATCCTGCCCCTGCACGACGGGCGGACGTACGTGTGGGGCGGCGCGCGCTTCGGACACACGGACCTGTCGTCCTACCGCGACTGGCCCGATCCGCTGCCGGCCCTACTCGACGCGGTCGACACCGACGCGTTGCCCTCGGTGCAACTCGTGGAGTCCCGACCACCGCGCCGTCTCAGCCGCGGGCGCGTGGTACTGATCGGCGATGCTGCACACGCGATGCGTCCGACCTTCGGGCAGGGCGCAGCCCTGGCGATGGAGGACGCGCTCACCCTGGCTCGGGCAGGTTCCAGGCAGCTGGACCGCCGACGGCGACGCATGCTGACGCTGTATTGGGGGTCGCGGCTGGGGTCCGCTGCGGCGTTACCGAGAAGTACTGTCGCCGAACATCTCCGGGATCTGTTCATCGGCATGCTTCCCGACCCGCTGTTCGGTGCCGCCATGGCGCGGGCAAGCCGCTGGCAGCCGCCCCCCGCGGCACATTCGGGACCGTGATCACACCCGGCTGATGTTCTCCAGTTCGTAGGTGCGGACGCGGCCGGGCGTCGTGGCACTGCACTGCGACAGCAGCGGCTCGGACATGCCCTCGCGTACCGTCACCTCGATCGAACCACCGTCGCACGCCAGCACCACCCTTGTCGTCCCGTCGCCGGGATCAACCTCCAGCGGCGCATACGCCGCGATCCGGTCGTCGCCGAATTCCGTGCGCGCATAGTGCTGGGCAGCCTGCACGACATGCGGCAGCGAGGTGCGGCCCCGGAGGAACCGATCGTCCAGCCGGCCATCGAGATAGCGCGTGACCAGATCGGCCCCGTCGGCGGAGTCGACGCGGCCGTAACACAGACCGGCGGGCAGGATCAGCATCGTCGCAGCGAACCTGTCCCCACCGAGATGTGAGCATTCCCAAGTCATCTCGGGATAGGTCACGGCGATCGCGGCGGCCGCCGACCGACCACGCACCGCGCAGCACTGGTCGTGCTTGCCGTGCGTGCACACCGCGACCAGCGGGCCGTCGACCTGCTGACCGTCCGAGCCGTCCAGCGCGATGTCCAGATAGTCGCGCGGGTCGCTCACCTCGCCGTGGTGCAGGGTCTCCTCACCCAGGCCGGTGTGCGCGACGTACCACCGCCAGCGCGGAGCGCCGGAACGGCGGCCGGGGCGACGGATCGCCGCGATACGCATCTTTGCGGCCTCGGCGCGCTTCACCACCGCGCGGCCCAGCTGAGGATCGATGACGTTGGGAGACTGTAAGAACGCCATCGGGCCCCACCCGCCCTCCAGTTCGAGCAGCAGCCAGGCGTGGCCGGCCGAGGCGGTGCCATAGATGGGATCGGCACGGGCGAGCGACTGGTCGCTACAGGGGACGCGCTTTGCGGGCGCGCTCATGCGGTCGAGTCGTCGTCGACAGGGTCGACAGGGTCGACAGGGTCGACAGAGTCGACGGAATCGACGGAATCGACGGGGGCGACGACCCCCTCGCGCAGGAGCCTGCCGATGACCACCGCGCCGTCCGCGGCGTCCAGGCCGGGCAGCGTGTCCGCACGGGCGCTCCGTCCCCGGTGCAGCGCGCGCACTGCCTCGGCGCACACCCCGGGAAACTCGATGGTCCGGTCGGGCAGACACAGGCGGACGCGACCGTCGCCGTCCTCCACTCGTGCCACCAGCCCGTGCCGCCAGCGCACCGCGACGGTGGCGGCATTGGACGATGCGGCGAAGGCCGCCAGGGGCCGCACGGCCACCGGGCGGGTCTGCTCGGCGTACCGCTGCGCCAGCCGCTCGGCCATCCCCTCTCCCAGTTCGGTCGTGCCGTCCCGCAGCGTCTCCATCAGCTCCGCCAGGTATTTCGTTGCGGTGGCGGTCATCTCGTCGCGGTCGGCGGGATCGCCGCCCAGGGGCAACGAGCCGCGGTACTGCTCCTGGGCGGCCAGCTGGTCGATGAGAGTCCGCAGGACGTCGAGTTTTGTGGTCGGCGCGACACCGACGGTCAGGTGGATGGACACCGTGTCCAGGGCGCGTGCGGAGTGCACCCATCCCCGGGGCAGATAGAGCGCGTCGCCGGGTGAGAGGACGGTGTCGATGACCGGCTCTTCGGCGGCGCGACGCGTGACCGCGTCGCGGTGTCCGGTCCACGGCTGCGACGGCAGCGGGTCGACATGCACCGGCGCGTGGACGGTCCAGTGCTTCTGCCCCGAGGTCTGCAGGACGAACACGTCGTGGACGTCGTAGTGCGGCTCGAAGCCTCGGTGTGCGGGCGGGGTGATGTAGGCGTTGGTCTGCACCGGATGCCCCAGGTCGTCGACCAGCGTGCGCGCGAAGTCGATGACCGGGGGCCACAATCGGTGCAGGCCCTGCAACACGATCGACGCGCCGGCGGCGAACTGGGCGAGCACCTTGGCGGAGTCCACCTGGTCAGTGACCTCCGCGCCGAACCCTGCGGGGCCGAGGTAGCAGTCGCGGGCCAGCACGCTGCCGTCCTTGGCCAGGCGGATGAACGGCGCGCGCACCCCGCGCTCGGCGAGCAACTCGTCGACGGCGGGCGCCGACAGCAGATCGTCGAAGTCGCGGGGCAGCGCACCGGACCGAGTGAGCAACGGCAGCCGACCCCAGTACGTCCGCGCGAACTCCGCGGGGTCGATGCCGATGCAGCGACTCAGCATCAGGTCCTACGCGGTGCCGTCGGCTCCGCCGTCGTGGCCCTCGGGGTTCGAGCCGCCGTCGGCGGTGCCCTCACCGCCGGCAGTGCCGTCGGCTCCGCCGTCGTGGCCCTCGGGGTTGGAACCACCGTCCGCGGTGCCTTCGCCGCCGCCCGGAGTCGTCGTGATGTCGTCGTCGTTGATCGCCATGGCACTCTCCCTCTGTGGACCCGCGTCGGTTCGAGCGGCTGCTCGGGCGCGGTCACGCGAGGGTTTCCCGGCGTGCACATGTGTAAACGGGCGGCGCGGCGATGCGTCGGCCCGCGGTGGCGATAATCGACGGGATGACCGTCGCCCTGTGGATCGTGATCGCCGTGGAGACCGCCGGTCTGGTCGTGCTCGCGATCCTGCTCGTCGTGTCCCGGCGGCAGGTGAAGCAGTCTCGGCGGGCACTCGCGCGGCAGCGCACCCCGGAGCGGCCGCAGCGGCGCCGCAAGCCGATCGGGGTCGCGCCGTTGGCCGTTCGCGCGGTGACCAACACGGTGCAGACCGCGGACGCGATCCTCCGCAAGGGGATCGGCGGGCAGGTCCGTAGTTCGATCGAAGACCTCGCCGGATGGGCCCGCATCGAGCGCCCGGATCTGGGGAGGATCACCGCGTCGGGGTCGGTCGCCCTGGTCTTCTCCGACATCGAGGGGTCCACCGAACGCAACCAGGCGATGGGCGACCGTGCGTGGGTGCAGCTGCTGGAGCGCCACAACAAGCTCGTCGAGCGGGTGGTCGCCGAGCACCGCGGCTGTGTCGTCAAGAACCAGGGCGACGGGTTCATGATCGCGTTCGCCGAACCGGCCGACGCGCTGCGGTGCTGCATCGCCGTCCAGCGCGCCCTGGCGGCCGACGACCGTCGCTGGGACGGTATCCGGGTGCGCATGGGCGTCCATGTCGGCACGTCGGTGCGCCGCGGCGACGACCTGTTCGGGCTGGACGTGGCGACCGCGGCGCGGGTGGCGGAATTGGCCGACGGCGGGCAGATCCTGGTCAGCGAGGCCGTCCGGTCCGCGGTCGACGGGGTCGACGGGCTGGAGTTCGGCGCTCCGCAGACCGCGGAGTTCAAGGGGATCCGGGGGACGCAGACGGTGCACCCGGTGCAGCGCTGAGAGCCGCGTCGACGACGCGCTCGGCCAGGCGCCGGGCGCGCGCCACGGGTTCGGGATCCAGGCCGATGGCCTGGGCGTTGAGCATGCCGTCGTAGATCAGTGCGATGTCGTGTGCGAGCGCGCCGGGCTCCGGGGCGCCGGCCGCCGCGGCCAGCTCGGTCAGGCGCGCGATCAGCCGCCGTTTGTGGGCGACCGCCGCCGCGACCCCGGCGTGGTCGGCGGGCAGCTGGGTCGCGGCCGCGACGTGCGCGCACCCGCGCTGCGCGCCAGTCTGCGCCGTCCACGTCCGGTGTGCGGTGAACAGGGCGAGAAGCCGGGCGCGCGAATCGCTTTCGGCTGCGATCTGTGCTTCCCAGAGTTCGCCGAAGCGGCGGTCCCGGTCGGCCAGGTAGGCCGCGACCAGGTCGGCCTTTCCGCCGAAGTTCTTGTACAGCGAGCCGGTCGCGACGCCGGCCTTCTCGATCACGGTGTCGACGCCGGTGCCGGCGATGCCCTGGTTGTAGAAGATCTCGTCGGCGGCCCGCAGGAGCCGGTCGCGGGCGGGTTGCGTGCTTCGCGGCATGTTGCCATCCTAGCTGAATGCAACGAACGTTCTATTCACTCGTGGCCGCGGGGATCGCGCTGATCGGCTGCTCGTACGGCTTCGCGCGCTTCGCGTACGGGTTGTTCGTGCCCGCGTTCACCGCGGAGTTCGGGCTGACGCCGACGGTCATCGGCGTGATCGGGGCGGGCAGCTACGTGGGCTACTGCGTGGCCATCGTGGCTGCGCTGGTGCTCACCGACCGGATCGGCGCACGTCGGATGGCGGTGGCCGCGGGCGTCGTCGCGACGGTGGGTCTGACCGTCGTGGCGACGGCGCCCTCGGCGTTCGCACTGACGGTCGGCATCCTGATCGGCGGCAGCAGCACCGGGTTGGCGTCGCCGCCGCTGGCCGCCGCGGTCGCCCAGCGGCTCACCGGCAGTGTGGCCGACCGCGCCCAGACGTTCGTCAACGCCGGCACCGGCGTCGGGGTGGTGGCCTCGGGTCCGGTGGCCTATCTGCTCACCGATCAGTGGCGGCTGGCGTGGGGCGTGTACGCCGTGGTCGCGGCCTGCGCGACCGGTTGGGTCGCGGTCGCGCTGCGCACCCCCGCGCGCGGAAGCGGCGACTCGGCCCGCCTCGGTGGCTGGTTCCGGCGCGAGACCGCCCCGTTGCTCGCCGCGTCGCTGCTGTGCGGTCTCGGCAGCATCGCGATCTGGAACTTCGGCCGCGACGCGATCAGCCAGGCCCATACCGGCGGCCTGGCGACCGCGGCGTGGATCGCGCTCGGCGCCGCGGGTATCGCCGGAGCGCTCGGCGGCGACCTGGTGCGGCGGCTCGGTTTCCGTCCAGCCTGGGTGGGCGTCGTCGCGGCCATGTCCGCGGCCACGGTCCTGCTGGCCGTCGCCGTGCGGAACCCCGCGGCGGTCCTGGTGGCGGTGACCGTCTTCGGCGCCGCCTACATCACCATGAGCGGCCTGCTGCTGATCTGGAGCACGCGGGTGTATCCGGAGTCCGCGTCGCTGGGCGTCGGGCTGTCGTTCTTCGCGCTGGCGGCCGGCCAGGCCCTCGGTGCTCCCCTGACCGGGGCGCTCACGGAGAACCTCGGCTACCCGACGGCGTTCGTCGTCGTCGCCGCCGTCGGCGCCACCGCCCTGGTGCTGCGTCCCCCACTCTCCCCGCGAGCAGACGCGCACACCCCGGCGACCGCCGCCTGAGTAATACTGGCGTGATGCCCGAGTCAGGTACTGAGCCGTTCGAAGCACTGGTGTCGCTGCTCGACTATCCGATGTTCGTGGTCACCACGCGCGCCGGCGACGAGAACGCCGGCTGCCTGGTCGGGTTCGGCAGCCAGACCAGCATCAACCCCTCGCGCTTCATGGTCGGGCTGTCCAAGAAGAACCGGACATTCCGCATCGCCAAGGACGCCACCCACCTGGCGGTGCACGTGATGCCACGGCACAACGTCGAGGTCGCTCGCTTGTTCGGCAGTGAAACCGGCGACGAGACAGACAAATTCGCGCGATGCGAATGGCACGAGGGCCCCGAGGGCATTCCCGTCCTCGACGCCGCCGGCGCATGGTTCGTCGGGAAGATCCGCGACCGTTTCGACGTCGGCGACCACGTCGCCCATGTGCTGGAGCCGGTGGCCGGGGAGGCTCCCGAGGGATTCACCGACTGGGTCACCTTCGCCGACGTCCGCGACCTGGAGCCAGGGCACGACGCGTGACCGGACCGCACCTGGGCACCGTCGACGGCCTCGACCAGCTGCTCACGTTCTACGCAGCCCCGCCCTCGGGGGTACGGGCCAACATGATCTTCTCGGCCGACGGTGCGGCGGCCTTCGCCGGACGCGCCGGCCCACTGTCCGAACCGCTGGACCAGACGCTGCTGCGGGAACTGCGCGGATTCGCCGACGTGGTGCTCGTCGGGGCCGGGACCGCCCGCGCCGAGCAGTACGGCCCGGTGCGCCTGCGCGCCAACGGAACCCGGCCCCTGCCGCCGATCGCCGTGGTGAGCCGCTCGGGCGCACTGCCGGACTCACTGTTCGCCGACCCGGCGCAGCGGCACATCCTGGTCACGACCGCGAAGTCGGTCGCCGAGCACGGACTCACCCCCGACGAGCGGCGTGACGTTCTCGTCGCCGGTGACGAGTCGGTCGACCTCGCCGCCGCGGTCGGGCAACTGCGCGCGCGGGGCCTGCACCGCATCCTCTGCGAGGGCGGGCCGACGCTGCTCGACGAGATGACCGCCGCCGACCTGGTCGACGAACTGTGCGTGACGGTGTCACCGACGCTCGCCGGTGTCCAGGACATCGGGCGCGGTGGCAATGCCCTGACCGCTCCGCGTGCGCTGGCACTGAGCCACGCGCTGAGCCATGGCGACTACCTCTATCTGAAGTACTCCCGCCGGCGCTGAGCCGTCAGCCGTACGCGGCGTCGAGGAACCGGCTGCGCACCTCGGGCGACGGTATCGGACACGTATCGTACTGTCCGCCAACGTGATAGCGGAACGCCGCGAACCGGTCGTACAGCCAGTCCCGAAGGCCCGACGGAACCACCCGCGCGGTCAGCGCCAATCTCCAGTAGCCCCCGAGGTAGTCCGCCACCTGCAGCAGTGCTGCCGTGCGGATGTCGACCTTCTCGTCGAAGCAGCCGGGGTTGCGGACGTAGACCACCGAATCGAGGTCGCGCAACTGGGGATGGCGCGCGATCACACCACGGGCGAAGTCGCTGTCGAGCGCCGCGAACCTCAGCGTGCCACGGCGGTCGAAACGCAGGATGGTCTGCACGGCGGTGTTGCAGACCCCGCAAACCCCGTCGTAGAGGAGCACCGGGGGGTGGGTCGACGACTGGTCCATACTTCTACGCTACGCGCGCCGAGGTTTTCCCGATCCGCGAGCGCGCTCCGGTCAGCATCTCGGTGTCCGCGGCACCGAGGTACCACCGCAACGCTGCCTCGCCCACGGCGGGGACGCTCAGGAGCGCGAAACCCGGCAGGCTGATCAGCCGCAGCGCTGCGAGCAGCGGGTCGCAGAACGCCGGCACGCCGTGTAGCCGACGGGAGGGCCGCGGCAGCGCCGCGTAGGCGAGCAGCGCGCTGGCCATCAGCCCCAGATCCGCCAGTGTCCGGCCCAGATCGGCTCGGCTGTCCGGAATCATCAGTGCCGCAGCCGTTCTCAGCTGAGCGAGACGAAATCCAGGCCGGGTCGCGAACTTCTCCCCGATCTCGGCGTAGTAGTCGGCGACCTGGGCGCTGCTGATGGGGATGTCGGCGGCGGGCACCCCCATCAGGATGGCCAGTTGCGCCATCTCGGCGAAGTACCGGTCGCGTCGCGCCGGGTCCAGACGCCGGGGCGGTTCGCCGTCGCGGAAGGCGAACCGTTCGTAGGCCAGCAGGGCGGCGTGGGTGATGGTGACCGCGGCGAACAGCATCGCCTCCGGCGCCGTGGCCGAGTACCGCGTCGCACCGTCCGGGCCGACCCCGGACATCGGACGGTGGTAGTCGAACAGGTGGTTGGCGCAGGCCACCGCGGCTTCTTTGTCGCCGAACACGATCGGCAACGGAACGCTCAGGGTGCGGCGCAGCCGGTCGTGGAAGTGCCCGGCCTTGCGGCGACGGGCCCGGCGTCCGCGCTGCCGCTTGGCGTTGGTCGGGAACAGCGGGTCGTGGTCGAGCAGCACCGACTGGAAGTCCAGGTGCGGTACCTCCAGCAGGTTGGTGATCTGGGCGATCATCAACGCCGTGGCCGGCGCCGTCAGGACCTCCCACGTCACCGAGTCCGCCGAGAAGTACCCCTCGACCCTCTCGACATCACCCATCGACATGGGACACGAGTGTGTCCCAAGGAGTGACGGGTGTCAATCCTGTTCGGTCGAGAGCAGCGCCACCGTCGCCGCGGTGCAGTAGTCGACCAGCTCGTCGCGCGTGAATTCCGCTGTCCCGGACAGCCATGCGGTGAACAGCGCCGCCAGACCGCCCGCGAGCATGGTGGTCGGGAGCGCGCGGGGCGGCCCGCCGCCGGGTGTGACGGCAACGCCGTGGACGGCGGACAGAAATCCGGGCAGCACCTGCACGGCGCGGTCCCGCAGCACGTCGTGGGTCAGCGCTTCGGTGAAGATGAGCCGCCCGTGCAAGGGGTGCTGTTCCAGGAAGTCGGCGGCGGCAGCGAAACTGGCGCGCAGAGCGTCGGCGGGTTCGCCGCCCGAGGGGATCGCCGCGGTGACGGCGGCGAGCAGCTCCTGCACCGCGCGCTCGTAGGTCGCGACGAGCAGGGCGTCGGCGTCGGGAAAGTGCTCGTAGAAGTACCGGTGACTGACGTTGGCCTGCCGGCACACCGCCCGAACCGCCAACGCCGCCGTGCCCTCCGCGCCGACCAGTTGCAGACAAGCCGCGATCAGTCGATCGCGGCGGTCACCGGAACGTTCCTCCGGCGAGGTACCCCGCCACAGACTGTCGTTGCCGGCCATGGCGCGCAGGCTACCGCGCGGCTAGCGCATCCGGGCACAGCTCACGAGGCCTGGGTCACCTCGGCCAGCAGCACGTCGATCAGCTCGGCCGCCGTGGCCGCGGCGGCGTCGACGTCCCGGGCGACGATGTGCTCCAGCAGCACACCGTGGTCGACGACGCGGGCAGGTGAGTCGTGGCCGCTGGCGACACTGGCGGTGATCGCCTCCATGAGGCCGCGGTACAACTCCGTCAGCGTCGGGTTGTGTGAAGCCGTCACGATCGCGAGGTGAAATCGTGCGTCCGCCCTGGCGAATTCGTCGGTGTCCCCGGCGGCGAGGCAGGCGTCGCGGTGCGCCAGCAACGCGCGCAGGTGGGCCACGTCGTCGGCGGTCCGGCGTGCGGCCGCGGCCCGCGCGCCTTCGACCTCGAGTGCGCGGCGCACCTGCAGCACGTCGCGCAGCTCGCTTCCGCACAGCCGACGCAGCGCGCCGGAGACCTCGCTGGTGGCCCGCACGTAGGTGCCGTCGCCCTGGCGCACATCGAGGATCCCGGCATGCGCGAGCGCGCGCACCGCCTCCCGGACGGTGTTTCGGCCGACGCCCAGCGATTGCACCAGTTCTGCCTCGTTGGGGATGCGCTGCCCGACTGCCCACTCGCCGTTCCCTACCGACATCCGGAGTTGCTCGATGACCTGGTCCACCAGTCCCGAGCGCCGCGCCGTGGTCAAAGGCACAAATAACCCTTTCAACCAATCATGGGATGTATGGCACGGTAGCAGGATGGCGCGTGGTCGGCAGGGTGAAAGCAGCGAGGTCTCCGAGGTGAACCACCCCTCGGCCACCGTCGCCGCCGAGGAACGCCGGGCCGTTCCGGTGATTGCCGGCGGTGCGCTGCTGGCGTTCGCGGTGGTGCTCACCGCGCTGAACCTGCGGCCCGCGGTCACCAGCGTGGCCCCGTTGCTGGGCGACATGCGCGGCGACCTGGGGGTCTCGGCCACCTGGGCGGGCCTGCTGACCACCGTGCCGACGCTGTGCTTCGCCGCTGCCGGGTTGACGGCGCCGCGGTTGGCCGCCCGCATCGGCCTGGACCGCACCATCTCCCTCGCGCTGGCCGCCATCACCGTCGGACTGCTGGCGCGCACGGTGTCGGGACCGCACGTGGTGATGGCGGCGACGCTCGTCGCCTGCGCCGGTATCGCCCTGGCCAACGTCCTGATCCCGGTCGTCATCAAGGGCTCCTTCCCCGCCCGGGTCGGTCTGATGACCGGCATCTACACCGCCGCCCTGCAGAGCGGCGGCGCCCTGGGCTCGGCGCTGACGCCGGGACTGGAGGACCCGATGAACGGCTGGCGCGGCGCGCTGGCCGCCTGGGCGGCGGTCGCGTTCATCGCGCTGCTGGTATGGATACCGGCGTCGCGCCGCCACAGTGGCACCTGGGTCGCCGGCACCACCCCGACCGCCGGGCGTCGCTCACTGCTGCGCAACCGCCTGGCCTGGACGGTGACACTGTTCTTCGGCTGCCAGTCGTTCCTCGCCTACATCGTGATGGGTTGGCTGCCACAGGTTTTCATCGACAACGGCATCGACGCCACCGACGCGGGCCTGCTCGTCGGGCTGACCTCCCTGGTCGGTGTTCCGATCGCGCTGTTCATCGCGCCGTTGGCGGCGCGCAGCCCGAGCCAGAGCGCGTGGATCGTCGGCCTCGGGTTGGTGGGTCTGGTCGGTGCGGTGGGCCTGACCGTCGCCCCCGCCGCGCAGCCCCTGCTGTGGAGCGCGCTGATCGGTATCGGGATGGGCGTGTTCGCCCTGGCACTCGCGGTGATCGCGCTGCGGGCTCGCAACGCCGAGGACACCGCCCAGTTGTCGAGCATGGCACAGGGACTGGGCTATCTGATCGCCGGGGTGGGCCCGTTCTTGTTCGGCACGCTGCACGACGTGACCCATGGGTGGACGGTGCCGTGGCTGATGTTCCTCGGCGTCTATCTGGCGCAGGTCGTGCTCGGCGCGCTGGCCGGGCGCGCCCGGTACGTCTGAGCCCGGTCAGGGCGTGACGGTCAGCTCGGCGCCCGGGTGTGAGCTCAGGGTGACGATGACGGTGCCGGGCCCGGTGTAGAACGTGGTGTTGGCGTAGCCGATGAACCCGTAGTGCCCGTCGATGCGGGACACCGCGGTGATGTCCCCGCTGCCCGACGCTCCGGTGTCGAGATTCCTCCAGTGCGCCTGCACCGTCAGCGAGCAGGAGCCGTCGTAGACGCCGGCGTCATAGTTGACGGCGACGCGGACCCCGTTCTCCACCTCGTAGTCGATCTGCACCGGAGTCACCATCGCCTCGGCACCAACAGTGCCGCCGCACGTCGGGGACGGTCGAACCGGAACCGGCTCGAGGTGCGCGGTCGGCTGGGCGTGCGCGACACCCACGAAGAGCGTGCCCGCGGCGAGAAGAACAGCCGTCGACACGGCGGCGAGTACGCCGATGGACCGTGGAAGCGTCATGCCTCATTATCGATCCGGATTCCCGCCCTGTTACGAGCCGTCATCTCCGGAAGCGCCGGTGTCCTCGGTGATCGCCGCGGCGGATTCCACGATGATCGCGCGCATGGCCCGCTCGGCGTGCTCGTCCTCGCCCATCCTGATCGCCCGCGCGACCTCGTCGTGCAGCGCGATCGCGTCGATGTTGGGTTTGCTCGGCATCATGCCGTGGTGGGTGCGGCCGGTGAGCACTTCGGCGACCACGCCGGTGAGCGCGCGGAACATCTCGTTGCCGCTGGCCTCCAGCAGCGTTTGGTGAAACAACTTGTCCGCCTGCAGGTATGCGTCGAGGTCGCCGCTTCGGCCGTGCACCACCATGTCCGACACCGCGGTGGCCATCAGGCGGCACTGGTGCGCGCTGGCGCGGCGCGCCGCCAGCGCTGCGGCAACAGGCTCGAACCCCAGCCGCAGTTCGGAGAGCGAAATCAGTTGTGCGACCCGGTCACCGACCTCGAGGCGCCAGCGGATCACCACCGGGTCGAAGACGTTCCACCGGTCCGCGGCCTGCACGGTGATCCCGACGCGGCGGCGCGACTCGACCAGGCCCATGGATTCCAGCACACGGACCGCCTCGCGGGCGACGCTGCGCGACACCCCGTGCTCGGCGCTGATCGCCTCCAGCGTGAGAACGCTGCCGGCCGGGTGCCGCCCGGAGACGACGCCCGTCCCGAGCGCTGTCACGACGCTCTCGTGCAGGGCTCCCACGGTCGGCTGATCGGACACGCAATGATCATGCCAGACCTGGTTCAGTGCGGTAATGAGTTGCCTAATAGCGTCACGACTCTTGTAATCGTATGACTATTGATGCAAACTCTGTGACGGCACACACATCCGGACGTGGAACGAGGAATTGTCAATGGAGGCCATCGACCCCGCCTACGGGACCGGAACACTCCTCCTGATCGCCGCCGGCGCGGTCGCGCTGCTGCTGTTCCTGATCATCAAGGTCAAGCTGCACGCCTTCGTCGCGCTGGTGTTGGTCAGTCTGCTGACCGCACTCGCCGCCGGGATCCCGATCGGCGACGTGCCCGATGCGCTCGCGTTCGGTTTCTCCAACACGCTGGGCTCGGTGGCGCTGCTGGTCGGCTTCGGTGTGATGATCGGGCGGCTCCTCGAGATCACCGGTGGGGCACAGGTTCTCGCCGACACGCTGATCAACCGATTCGGTGAGAAGCGCGCCCCGTTCGCCCTCGGCGCGGCCGCCCTGCTCTTCGGGTTCCCGATCTTCTTCGACGCCGGACTGGTGGTGTTCCTGCCCATCATCATGACCGTCGCACGCCGGTTCGGCGGGTCGCTGCTGCTGTACGCGTTCCCTGCCGCCGGCGCGTTCGCGGCGATGCACGCACTGGTCCCGCCGCACCCCGGCCCGGTCGCCGCGGCCGAACTGCTCGGCGCCAACATCGGTCTCACCTTGATCGTGGGTGTCCCCGTCGCCATCGCGTCCTGGTACGTCGGCGCGTTCCTGGTGTCGCAGGCCATCGGGCGCCGCGTGCACGTCGACATTCCCACCACGCTGTTCGGTGAACTCAACGACGGCCGCGGCGATACCGACGGCACCTCCGGCGATGCTGACGTCTCCGGCGGTGGTGCCACCACCACAACCCGGACGACGCCGTCGTTCATCACCGTGCTCGGGGTGCTGCTGCTGCCCTTCGTGCTGATCTCGTTCAACACCGTGCTGAACACCCTGATGACCGCGGGTGTCATCGAGGAGGACGCGACCTGGGCCGAGTACCTCATGATCCTCGGCAACACCTCGGTGGCGCTGCTGATCACCGTCCTCGTGGCGACCCTGGTGCTGGGACTGCGGGGACGGTCGATGGCCACAGTCAGCGACATCCTGGACAAGTCGCTCGGACCGATCTGCGCGATCATCCTGATCACCGGCGCCGGCGGCATGTTCGGTGGCGTGCTGCGCCTCAGCGGCATCGGTGATGCGTTGAGCGGTTCCCTGTCGAACCTCGGGATGTCGCTGATCCTGCAGGCGTTCATCATCTCCACGCTGCTGCGCGTCGCACAGGGTTCGGCCACGGTGGCCCTGACCACCACCGCCGGTCTGCTCAGCGCGGCGGTCGCCACGGCCGATCTGAGCAATCTCCAGCTGACCGCGATGGTGATGGCCATCGCAGCCGGTGCGACGGTCCTGTCCCACGTCAACGATTCGGGATTCTGGTTGGTCAGCCGGTTCTTCAACATGGACGTCAAGACGACGCTGAAGACCTGGACGGTCATGGAGACCACGCTGGGTCTCAGCGCCTTCGCGATCAGCCTCGGGTTGTGGGCCCTGGCCTGATCGGGTGGCCGTGCGGAGTAAACCGGCGCGCCTGACGGTTGTACCCGCGGCAACCGCCACCGACGGGAGAAGCCGATGCCACGCACCGCCCAGTTCGCCGAGTACGGCGAACCCGATGTCCTGAAGCTGGCGGACACCGCCGTCCCGGCGCCCGGGCCCGGCCAGGTGCGCGTCGCGGTGCGCGCCGCGGGTGTCAACCCGATCGACTGGAAGATCGTCTCGGGATTCATGCGCGAGCAGTTCCCGTTGCGGCTGCCCGCGGGGACGGGTTCCGACGTCGCGGGTGTCGTCGACGAGATCGGGCCTGGAGTCACGGAATTCGCGGTGGGTGACGAGGTGCTGGGGGCGTCTGCGACGCCGTCGTTCGCCGACTACGCGCTTGCCGAAGTGGGCAACCTCGTCGGCAGGCCGGCCAACATGAGCTGGGAGACGGCGGGTTCGCTGGCGGGAGCGGGCGGGACGGCCTACACGGTGCTGCAGAAGCTCGGCCTGAGCGCCGGGGACACCCTGCTCATCCACGGCGCGGCCGGCGGGGTCGGCAGCTTCGCGACACAGCTGGCGCGGGCGCGCGATGTCCGGGTCATCGGGACCGCGAGCGAACGCAACCACGACTACCTGCGATCGCTGGGCGCCACCCCGGTCACCTACGGCGACGGGCTCCTCGAGCGAGTCCGTGCGGTGGCTCCGCAGGGCGTCGACGCGGTGCTCGACACGTCGGGCCGCGGCGAGATCCCGATGTCGATCGAGCTCACCGGCGACCCCGCCAAGATCCTGTCCCTGGTGGCCTTCGACGCCGCCGACTCCGGGATCCAGCTGCACACCGACGGGCCGGGAGATCTTCTGGCACAGGCACTCCGAGAACTCGCGGCGCTTTTCGCCGAGGGCGCGCTGACGGTGAACATCAGCCGCACCTACTCCTTGGCGGACGTGGTGGCGGCGATGGAGGACAGCCGGCAAGGACACCTGAGCGGAAAGATCGTCATCAGGCCGTAAGTCGGGTGCCCGCGTCTTCCCACTCTCACTATATGGCCGGGGTGGGGGCTTGCGGCAAGGCCCCGGTCCTCCTGCAGAATCGCTCGACCGCGACAACGCAAGGGGATTTCACATGACGGAGATGCCGGAACGGTTCCGCGTCCACGAGTCCGGGGCGTACTTCCACGGCACGAAAGCCGATCTGCGGATCGGGGATCTACTGGTGCCGGGACGGCCGTCGAACTTCGAGTCCGGGCGCGTCTCCAACCACGTCTACGTCACCAAGGTTCTCGACGGTGCGGTGCTCGCCGCGGAGCTCGCCCTCGGCGAGGGCGCGCCCCGGGTGTACATCGTTGAGCCCCAGGGCGACGTCGAGGACGATCCGAACGTGACGGACAAGAAGTTCCCGGGGAACCCGACGCACTCCTACCGCAGCCGCCGGCCTTTCGAGGTCGTCGGTGAGATCACCGACTGGGTCGGGCATTCCGCGGAGTACCTCGACGCCTTCCGCGCAGGCCTGGAGGAGCTGCGCCGCCAGGGCAAGGCCGTCATCTACGACTGATCGTCCCCGGCCACGTCGATGATGGTCTTACCGCTGGTTCCACTCCGGCGGGTGAACGCGCCGACCGCCTCGGTGAGCGGTAACACCGCGCCGACGTGCACCGTGAGCCGGCCGTCGCGGACGCGGCGCGCGACCTCGACGAGCTGCGCCCGATCCGGCTCGACGACGAAGAAGACGGCCCGTGCCCGCTCCGGCCACACCGGGGGCGGTGCGGCGATCGTCACGAGAGCGCCACCCGGACGGACCAGCGCGGCCGCCCGTGCCAGGACATCACCACCGATGACGTCGAAGACGACGTCGACCTCACCGAGATCTTCGAGTCGGTCACGGTGCAGGTCGACGAATGCGTGGGCGCCCAGACCGAGCACGGTCTCCCGGGCGTCGCCGCGTCCGGTGCCCACGACATGGGCACCGGCCTCACGCGCGAGCTGCACTGCCGCCGAGCCGACCGCACCGCCGGCGCCGTGGACGACAACGGTTTGGCCGGCCACCAGCCCGGCATGAACGAACAGTCCCTGCCAGGCGGTGAGTCCCGAAATCGGCAGTGCGGCAGCCGTTGTGTGGGTGATGTCGGCGGGCAGCGGGGCGAGGTTGCGCGCCTCGACGGCGGTGAACTCCGCCAGGGATCCGTTGCGGGCCCAGTCGACGAGACCGAACACGCGCTGTCCGATGGTCAGTCCTGTTGTACCGTAGCCCAACTCGACGACGACACCGGAGACGTCGTGACCCGGAACGGTCGGGGTGCGGTCCCGGCCGGCGCGGTCTGTCCAGGTGGCCGGCCAGTCGAGTTCACCGGGCGTGAAGCCGGCGGCGTGCACGCGCACCGCCACGTCGTTCTCCGCCACGTGCGGGTACGGCAGCTCGGCGAGCGCAAGTCCCTCGGCCCCGGCGGCCCGGTCGCGTGCGATGACGGCTCTCATGTCAGCTCGGCCAGGCCGACTCGAGCACCCGCGTCACCATGGTGGTACGTCGGAATCCGGGCAGGAAATGTTCCAGCACATCGGAGTTCACCGTCCCATTGGTGGTCTCCGGGCGGTCCTTCAGCCCGTCGAAGTAGGCCCGCAGAAATTCCTGCTTGAAGTCTCGGCGGGGGTGGGCGGCGACGATGTCCTCGACCCGGTCTGGGTCCAGCCGGTCGAGGCCGAGGCCGATCACGTCGGTCAGCACACCGAGGTGCGTGGCCGCGATCTCTGCGCCCATGCGGTCCGGAATGCCCGGCGTGGTGTGCAGGGCGATCGCGGCCCACACGGTGTCGGCTGCCGCATCGGGGAAACCGTGCTCGATCAGGAACTTCCGGGCGTGGTCGGCCCCGTCGACCTCGAATCGCTGCTCGGTCGTGGAGAACGGTGTGGTCAGCCCGGTGTCGTGGAAAAGCGCGGCCAGGTAGAGCAGATCGGGATCCGGCTGCAATCCGAGACGGTCGGCGTGCAGCGCCGCGAACAGGTAGACCCGGCGCGAATGGTGGTACAGCAGCGGACTGGTCATCGCCTGCGCGAGGCGCGCCGCGACGTCCGCAGCGGGTGTGGCCGGGATGTCTATGCCCGCGATGGTCTCCGGCATGGTCTTGCCACCTTCTGGCCGTGCTGTCTGCCTCCGTCCATGGTGAGCCTCCTGTACTCGATCGTGTCGCGTTTCCACGACACCGGTCGGTCAGCCCTGCGGTGTGAACTCGATGTTGATCTCGGTCAGGCCGCGCAGGATGAACGTCGGCTCGTAGACGTAGCGGCGGTCGTGGATCGGGCCGTGCTTTTCCTCGCTGACCGTGATGTCGGCGAGGCGGTCGAGGAGTCGCTCGATCGAGACCCGGCCCTCGACGCGGGCCAGCGGCGCGCCGGGGCAGGAGTGGATGCCGCGGCTGAACGCGATGTGCTCGCGAACGTTCTTGCGATTCAACTGGAATTCGTGCGGATTCTCGAAGCGGTCGGGGTCGCGGTTGGCCGCGCCGGGGCTGACCATCACGGTGGTGCCCGCCGGCACCGGGGTGTCCCCCAGCGTCGTCGACTTGCGGGCCAATCGGAACACGCTCTTGACCGGACTGTCCATCCGCAGGCACTCCTCGATGAACACCGGGATGAGGCTGCGATCGGCGCGCAACTGCTGCTGGATGTCGGGCCGGTCGCTCAGCACCCGCATCGCCGCGCCCAGCAGCTTCGCGGTGGTCTCCTGCCCGGCGGCGAACAGGAACGTCGCCGTGCGCACCACGTCGACCACCTCCGGTGTGGACCCGTCGGGGTACTTGGCGGTCGCGATCGAGGTCAGCACGTCGTCGCGCGGGTTCTCGCGCCGCTCCTCGATGTAGCGCGAGAACTTCTCGTCAGCCCACTCGAGGGGATTCGAGACGATGACCTCGTGGTCGAGGCCGCCGATGTTGGTGCCCGGACGCTCGGCGCCGAAGGCCTCGCGGAAGTCTTTGTGGTCTTCCTCCGGTACGCCCAAGAGGTCGGCTACGGCCAGCAGCGAGAAGGGTTTCGCGTAGGCGGCGAGGAACTCGCACCTGCCGTCGGCGATGAATTCGTCGATGTGGCGGTCGGCCAGCCGCCACATGAAGTCCTCGTTCTCCTTGAGGCGCTTGGGCGTCAGCAGCCGGGCCAGGATCGAGCGCGCGTCGGTGTGTTGCGGCGGGTCCATCGTGACCATGTGCTCGAACAGCGGGATCTCGGTGCGGTGCTTCTCCAGCAGTTCGCTGATGTCGTCGCCCTCGACGGTGAAGGGCATCGGGGTGAACGGCCCCATGACCGCCACGCAGGACGAGAAGTTCTCACTGTCCTTGTAGACCTTGTGAGCTGCCTCCCAGTTGGTGACTGCGAGAACGCCGTTGTTGATCGGGCAGCAGACGGGATCCTTGGCGCGGATGTGGTCGTAGTACGGGTGCGGGTCCGGAACCAGTGACGGATCGGTGAAGTAGTCGATCGTGTCGAAGTCGGTCATGTGGAGGTCCTCTCCCCTGGGGTGCTGGCGGCGTCCTTCTTTGCGCGAAGGATCGTGTCGGGCATCACATGCACAGTATCAAGTACTTGTGACTTGTTCGGTCGGGTGTGGCGGGTAACGGGCCGCGATCTCTCTCGCCAGGTCGCGCATGCGCGTGCGGGCCGCCGCCGGAGCGGTGACGGTCAGGCTGCCCGCGAACGGCAACAGCTGCCGGACGTCCTCGACGTCCCGGCACGCGACGGTGAGGCGGACGAACCCCGGCTCGGCGGGTTCGTCCGCGGTCAAGCGGGAGCCGAGGATCCGGCGGGCCCGCTCGAGTTGTTCGGCGTCGAGCAGGGCGTGGACGTCGAAGGTATCGCCGGTTTGCCAGTGCGACGTCAACTGCCCGGCCACGTCGGCCAGGGGGCCGTGGTGCAGTCGTCGCGGTGTCCGCAGCGCACGCCAGCCGGCGAGCCGCTCCAGGGAGTACAACCGCGGCGTGCGCTGGTGTTCGGCCACCAGGTACCACCGGCCGGCCTTGGCGAGCAGTCCGTGCGGGTCGACGACCTGCCACGTCGGTTCGGTTTCCGTCGAGCGGCGGTACCGGATACGCAGCCGGACACCCCGGCGGATGTCGCCGATCAGGGCGCTGGGGTCCGTCCCCCGCGGGTCACCGCCGAACCACGGCGCGTTGTCGGTGACGATGACGGCGCTCAGCGGCAGGACGTCCGCGACGGGGCGGCGGGCGGTGAGTTTGGCGCGCGCCCGGTCGCTGTCCGCACCGGTGCCCAGTTGCTGTCGCTGTGTGTCGTCCAGGCCGTGCAGGGCGAGGTGGTCGCGTTCCTGCGGTGTGAGCCTGGAGGTGTCCAGGGCGCCGCCGGGCAGCAGGCGCACGCCGCCGTGGCGTCCGCGCGTGACGATGATCGGGAACCCGGCGTCCTGCAGCCACTGGACGTCCCGCAGCACGGTGCGGACCGAGACGCCGAGCTGTTCGGCGAGGTCCCCGGTGGTGACGTCGTCGCGGGTCTGCAGCACCAGCACCAGCGAGAAGAACCGATCCGGCGTCATCACCACACCCTGGCAGAAAACACGACAGAACTTGTCAGGTATTCGCGCCACGCTGGTGCCGTTTTCGTATCCGACCACCGAAGGAGCCTCATGACAGCGCCGAACATGTTCATCGTCTACGTCTCCGACGCCGCGGCGTCGGCCCGCTTCTACGCGGACCTCTTCGAGATGTCGCCGATCTTCGAGAGCCCGGCGTTCATCGCGTTCGATCTGGGCGGCGGGGTGCAGTTGGCGCTGTGGTCCAGGGGCACAACGGAATTCGATGTCACCCGGACCAGCGAGCTGTGCCTGACCCTCGGCGGCGGTCCCGGAGCGATCGACGAGCGGTTCGGGCACTGGCTCGGCAAGGGCGTCACCGTCGTCAGGGAGCCTCACGACGACGTCTTCGGTCGCACCTTTTTGGTCGCCGACCCGGACGGGAACCTGATCCGGGTCGCGCCGGTCGACTGACCGTCGGCCGGGCGGCGCGCAGCGCTCCTGGCCGGTAACGTTCGGTCGCACCTGTCGGCGCGAAGTTCGGAGGCTCCTTGGAGATCTGCCGGGTCCGCAGCCCCTACCCACGCAACCGGGCCGGGCATGCCGCGCTGATCCTGGGCGTGGTGGCGCTCGCGTTCGTCTTCGTCCCGGTCATCGGCGAATTCGTCTCGATTCCTGCTGCCGTGGGTGCCGTCGTGGCCGGGTTCGTCGGGTTCGACCGGGTGGGCCGCGGGGTGGCCACCAATCGGCGGGATGCGGTGATCGGCGGCGTTCTCGGCGTCCTGGTGCTGTTCATGTCGCTGCTGATCTTCGCCGCGGTCCACGGCACCGGGGAGTAGGCCCGGGACTATCGACGCGTGACGGCGGCGGATTCCGGCGGCGGTGGGGGCGGC